>CAZBAV010000010.1:34167-41604 GCA_964489955.1 uncultured Lacihabitans sp.
CCCATTTTACAAAGTAGGGGTCTTGTGCTAGTTCCTCTGGTGAGTAGTTTATGTAGTCTTTCATTCTTTTTGTATAAATGGATGAAATTTTTGCACCATTTATAGTATAGAGTCAGACTTCTAATTTTACTACTATAAGAAATTGCTTTTTTTTTAGAATTTTTATTGAAATACTTATTCAGTGCTTAAAAATGATCAGTTCTTGTACTAATCAATATCTTTATAAGCAGGAGGTTAGTAAATAAGTATAGTATGTACGTGTTAGTATTTTATCCTGATTAATGAAAATCGGAATGCAGGTTGCTTTTGTATATTTATTGTAACTAACGATAAGGAAGCTAATGCCAGAAGGTTAATTATTTATATGCTGAGTTTTATCCCAAGAAAAGGAAAAGTATAATTACTGGTAATTTCTTTATAAGCTTCCGAAGCTTAATTAAGGCATTCTGAAGGGTGTTGGCAACGGTCTGCTCCTTAAGATTAAGGATTTTTGCTATTTCCTTTATTTTTAGATTACTATAGTACTTCAGAGATATTATTTCGCGTTCTCTCCCACTTAAATTCTCCATAGATTTCTGCAGGACAGACTCCTGGTGTTCTTGGGCTTCCTGTAAACACCATTCAGCTTCTTTAGAATCAGTATCACCATATTCTATAGCAAAACTATAATTCGTTTGTCCGCCATTTATATTTTTTATCACAGCTCGCTTAACCGAGCTGTAGAGATAAAACTTTACTTGTACATCTTGAGCCAAATTGGAGCGGTAATGCCATAAATCAACAAATACATCTTGCACTGCATCCTTTGCCAAATTCTTATCTAGAGATATGGTATATGCATAGCTGATGAGTTTCTTGCCAAATATATCAAACAGAGATTCTAATGATGCTTGGTCTCCATTAATCAATTTTTGCCATAAGGCTAAGGAATATGCAGAGTCATTTTCCATTTAATATTTAAGGTAATAATAGATAGTAGCAATATTCTTATTCTTAAAAATAGGGTTTATAGGGCTTTTGTTTTTCCTATTTTATATAAGAATAGTTACATAACAAATATAGGAATCTGTTTTTCCTGTTTACAAACCTAAGGCTGAATAAATTAACGGTAACGTTATCGGACTGTAATGGAGGACAATACTGCTAATCTGCTGAGTTTGCTTTTTGGAGCTTTTTACTTTTTCTAATGCTAGGAAACTATAATTTCATTTGTAGTTTATTATTTCCAGCGGTCTTAGAAGAGAGCTTTTTGAATTTTAAGCGTTATGGACTTTTTGAGTTCTATTAGAAATTAGGAACTCAAAGTAAACTAAGATTGCAATTAATACTATTTCGGCGAATAAGTATATTTTCCCGAATGGAGTTATTGACGCAGAACTATATATGACGTAGAGTGTGATAGAAATGTAGCTTAAATTTAACAAACCCAGTATAAAGAAGATAGGTCTCCAAGAGGATCGTACTAAAAAATAGATTGATAGTGAACAGAATAGGACTATGACGGCACTAACAGACAATAAACTCAATTCTGATTTTGATAAGCCAAAAAGCTGACTAAAGTTTCTTACAAAGGAGTTTAATAGGATGTTTGTTAATACAGCTCCTACAGCATCTACGAGGAGTAAACGCTTTGGGTTTTCAAGGACGTATAATTTAATGGTCATTTATTGTGCTTATTGCATCATTTACAAAAATCGCTTTGAGATTTGTGTAAAACTATATTAAGGGGTGTTTTTATTATTTTTTGTTACAGTTCTAAGGCAAAGATTGCCCTGTCACCAAGTGCATAAGGTTCTTTTTTACGCTTATTAGTGTAATCGTGCGGCTGTAGTTTACTTAAGGGATTGTTTTTTTAACCACATAGATGAAAATTAAAAAAGAGGACATAGAAAAATTCATTTTTAACACAGAAGCTATGTGAAGCAAGCTTGCATGTCTTATGTCACCTTAATCTATTGACTCTATGTGGTTTAATGTTAGAAATTTATATTCTCAATACACTTTTACTGCTGAAGCAAACTACACCCAATCGTTCTTTTAAAATGGCTTCTTGTAGGACTTTCAAAATAAATCGGTATCCGGCCATTTGATACTCTGGCTGTTTACTATTTTCCATGGTAGCTCATCTAAATCAGAGAAATAGTTAGAAGCAGAGGTGCGTGTGTTAGCTAGTATTGCCCAGCAGAATCCATTTGAACTACGAACTAAAATAGAAGCAGTTCCCGGTAAGCTACCTAAGTGCCACCAATTACCTGCTGTGTTAACTTGCCATCCATTTGCATAATTTGAATTAGCACTAGATGGAGTTGTCATTTGTGTAATTGTTAATGCTGTAAGTATATCTGGTTTGGTGTTGTAGCCGTCTACTGCTACCTGAAGTCTTAGGAGGTCTGTAGCACTTGCAATCCAGCCCCCATGGGCGTCCATTCTACTGATGTTATACAAATAAGGATTTTCATTACCACTACCGTAGTACATCACCTCATTTGGTTTGCGGTCTTCA
Organism: uncultured Lacihabitans sp.; assembly: GCA_964489955.1. GTDB lineage: Bacteria > Bacteroidota > Bacteroidia > Cytophagales > Spirosomataceae > Leadbetterella. The sequence continues at coordinate 36,671 of CAZBAV010000010.1, forward strand.
AGTTTGTTGCCGCCAATACGCATATTTTGTATTCCAGCTGGCTTAAGTACTTCAGCTTGTACATATTGCTCATAAGTTTGCCCTGTTATTTTTTCTATTATTCTGCCAAGAACACAATATCCAAAATTAGAGTAATCGTATTTTGTGCCTGGTGTGCTGGTAAGGGGTCTATTAGTTAAAGTCCAGGTAATGAGTTGGTCTGCTGTAAGATTAGGTTGTAAAAACATAGGGTCGTTTACAGAGTTTCCCCAACCACCGGAAGTATGCTGGAGCAAATGTCTTACCGTAATAGAGGATACAGTGGCGTTAACATTGCCGTATGTTGTGCCCAGTATGCTACCAGCTCCAAAAGCTTTACTATCGAGACTGAGTTTACCAGCCTGTATAAGTTTCATAATTGCTACTCCGGTGATGGGCTTAGACACACTAGCTATACGGAGCAAATGGTTGTTTTTTAGCTCTTCGCTATTATCTGCTTTACCGTATGATTTTGCATAGACTAACTTTCCTTGTCGTGTGAGGGCAATTTGTAAACCCGGTACATTGTGTTTGGTCATAAAGGAAGATACAAGCTGGTCTATTTCCACAATATCTTTTTGTGCTCCAACTGGGTTTGTTGGCTCTGGTGTTTCGTCCTCTTTACTAGAGCAAGCCAAAATGAAAAGTAGAAATAATACACTAGCTAATTTAGTAAGCAGTCTCTTCATGATTATATTTTTTTACAAATTTCGTCTTTAAATAGAGGTTGCAAAATCTGTATTCATACACATTTTGATATATACTATTCTACATATGCTATCTAGGGAAACCTACATTTTTTGGTACAGATTTGGAGACTTAAATTGAATTGCATATTTTTCTAACATCATGAAAAACAGTTGTTTTGTATTCGTTATTTTAATAGTTTTTAGCCTAAAGGGGTTTTGCTCAGGAGATGGTATTCTTGAGCAAAAGAAGAAGATATTGGAGCTTATGGAAGAAGCCCAGTCAATTGAGCGGGACTCGCTTCTTTTACTCAAGTTTAGAGTTTTTATGTCGGGAGTAGGACCTGTTGGAGAAACAGATTTTAAAGCTTCTACTCTGGATTTCTTATCCGGTGTGGCGGCTACTAGTAAATGGCGTTTTGCCAATGCTAACTACCTGTATTTGCAAGGTAGCGAACACTTAAAGCGGAACAAACTCTATAGTGCTTTTAGCTATTTGGAAAAGTCTATGTTGGCTTTTAAGGAATTGGGAGACTTGTATAATTACGGAAATGTAAATGATAAGTTTATTCCCTTGCTGAATTGGTATGTTATAGAAAATGATGTTTCTGGTGAGGCAGTTCAGAAGTACGCAAACTATATTAAAGATGCAGTTTTGGTTGCTGAAGATGGCGGTAGAGAAGAAGTTATAGCAAATCTTAAAATCACACAGGCCTCGTATTCATTATTTGTTCTCAAGGACTTTAAGGGTGCACTTAGAATGATAGACGAAATAATGTCTTTAATAAAGGATAAGAATCGTAAAGACTGGTTTGATTATTATTATGTTACGCTCATGGGTAAAGGTTTAGCCTTGTTAGAGTTGGGAGAAACACAGAAGGGCGAATCTCTTTTAGAAGAAGTTGACCTGGCTTGCAAGGAGCTGAGGGGATTTGGAAAGGCAGATTATGTGAGGGGGCAGCTTGCTGCTTTTGCAGGGAAGTTTTATTTAAACGAAAAAAAATATGATAAAGCTCTAAAGTACGCTTCTTTGGCTGAAGAGGGTACAAACTTTCTGGAGTTTCCCTATTTTCAGAATTATCTAAATAAGATTCTTTACCAAATTTACAAACACAAGGCTCAGCCAGTAAAAGCACTGAATTATTTAGAAAAGGTACGTAAATATGAGCATGAAGCAGAATGGTCTAAGCTAAACCAGAGTTTTGCAGAGTGGCAGCTGAAGTATGATTCAGAGAAACAAAAAAACAAAATTGCGTCTCTTGAGAACGAGAATCTGCTTAGAGCCCGTCAACAAAGTCTTCTTGTGCGTAACCTGCTGATTATTGTAGTCATTTTTGGGGCCTTGGCTTCGGTGTATATTGTGGGTAATAACAAAAAATTGAGAGAGAAAAACGAGGAGCTTAATGGTAAAAATCGTGAGATCTCAAGGGCCGAGGTAAAAGGTCAAACGATTGAGCGTAAGCGGGTAGCTTCGGAGTTACATGATAATTTGAATACAAAAATTGCCGCGTTAAGGTGGCGGGTTGAATCTATAGACCTCAGTAAAGCACCCGAAGAAAATGAAATACAGGTTCTTGTTAAGATTTTAGATGAAATTTATAGAGATGTGCGTCTAATTTCCCATAACCTAAGTCCATTAGATCTTGGATATCGGGGACTTGTAAATTCTCTCAATAAGCTGGTAGGTGATCTTGTGGGTCATTCAGTTAAGTTTCATTTAGAAACAGAAGGTTTTCCACATAATCTTGCAGTAGATTTAGAATACCAAATTTACAATGTTGTATTAGAGCTAATCAATAATATACTTAAACATTCTAATGCCAATGAAGCCTGGATTAAGCTGAATAATACTGGAAAGACACTAAACATTTTGGTATCTGATAATGGTTTAGGTTTGGGGGACTACTCTGCTTCAACAGGTGTAGGACTAAAAAATGTACGGTCTAGGGTGGCAGAACTAAATGGAGAGGTATCATTTCTTGACAGGCAGCCCAATGGTACCACAGTCTTAGTTAATCTTCCATACTCTTCGTGAATTCAGATCAGGTTGTATTTCATAGCATACTTTATTATGCCTATGGAATTCTTAACTCCCAATTTCTGCAATATCTTATGACGGTGGTTTTCTACAGTTCCTGTAGTTATAAATAGCTTTTCTGCTATTTCAGGAGAAGAGAGTTCTTGTGCAATAAGTTTCACTACTTCCAGTTCTCGAGAAGATAAGGCTTTGAGGTCTTCTAGATAAATTTCCGGTGACAGAGGCAGACTTGGAGCCAGAAGCTCTTTCATTACATCTTCACTAAAAAAGCGGCCGCCATCAAAGATAGTCCGCAAGGCTTTTTCCAATTCTGTTTTGCTAGCTTTTTTTGTTATATAACCGTCAATTCCCGACCTAAAAGCTTCTTTTATAGCATCTGCGGTATCACTTACAGTAAGCATAAGGACTTTTGTGTTGGGGTACTCTTCTAATATCTTAAAAGTTAGTTCTATACCGTTTATGTAGGGCATATTCATATCACAAATAACAGCATCTACTCTAATCTCTTTCATGCTTTTGAGTACGTTCCGGCTATCACTTATAGTATCTACCACTTGCATGCCTTCTATAGAATTGACCAAAAGTGCAAGACTTTCCAGTAGGATTTTGTGGTCGTCAACAATTAGTATATTCTTAGCTATCATATAATTACCTTTCGATACCAAAAATAAGAAAACAACGGCTTTGTTTTTAGCAAACTATAATAAATTTTAGTAAGCGGTAGCTTATCCTGGTTTACTTCTTTGTTTCTTCTTTACATGCTCGTCCTCTTTACTTTAGTAAAGTGTTCAGTATGTATACTTTCCTTAATAGAATATAGGTTTTCATAGATAGTTTTTAGCTGGTGTAATTTATAGTTTTGCTTTGTTTTACAGGGTTTTATCATTGCTCTTTGACCATTTTATATATCCTTCTTTAATAAACTATTTACCATATTTTATTTTCCACTAATACGTTTTAGTTATGAAAAAACTTTTATTATTTTTCTTCCTGGTGCCATGTATTTCGTTTGGTCAAAATTTCATAAACCAACAATTTAACAGTTTGCAAGGTAACCCTGTTTCTATTGATTTGTTTTCACTTTCCACAGGTGCTCGAAGTATTCTTGGTGCCCCCGTTGATTCTATTGTGAGGTTATCATTAAATGAAGCCGCATTAGGTGCAATTTTAAAAAATGGTCCGGAGTATCTTAGTTTTGCAATTCCCCAAGCATTTAGCCAAGATTTGGTAGTAGACCTTATCCCAAAGAATATCCATTCCCCTAATTTTTTTGTAAGGGATGCGGACGACAAAATAGTGGCCTACACTAATCAGAGTAAGTTTTACAAAGGGGTTGTTAGAGGAAAGAAAAATTCGTTAGTGTCTATGAGTATCACAGAGTCTGGTATCAGTGGTTTTATATCTACTTTGGAGGGAACATTTGAGCTTGGTAAATTAGATGGCACAAAAGACTATGCTTTTTATGATATTGGCGGAATAAATGTTCCGGGTTTTGAGTGTGGGGTGGTAGACGATAGCTTAAAAACCAGTTTGCCTCCTGGGTTTTCGCTTGGAGTCGAAGCCAGTAATAGTGCTGTGGGGTGTAGAGCTGTCGAAATTTATTTTGAAGCAGATTATACAGTTTATCTAGGTATGTCCTCTAGCATTGCCAGTACAGTAAGTTATGTCAATGCTATTTTTGCTCAGGTGGCAACCATTTATGAGAATGAAAATATAGATATAGTAATCTCAGGTATAAAAGTATGGAATAGACAAGACCCCTATAGCACAGCCGTAAGTACTGGAGATTATTTAGATAGGTTTAAGCAAAATTTAGGACCCTATTTTAATGGAGATTTGGCTCATGCACTTTCTTTTAGACATAATGGTGGAATTGCTTCAGATGTTAATGGTTTATGCGGGCCTTTTGGTTTGGGAATGAGTGGAGCTTTGGCTGCCAGTTTTCCTAACTTTCCTACGTACTCGTGGACAGTATATGTTGTGGCCCATGAGCTTGGTCATAGTTTTGGTTCTCGTCACACACACTGGTGTGGTTGGCCGGGAGGACCAATTGATAACTGCGGGCCTTCACAAGGTTATGTTTATGAACCAGTGGCAGGGGTTGTCTGCGGCACGGGGCCCAATCCGGGTAGTCAGGGTGGTACCGTTATGAGTTACTGTCATATGGTAAATGGAGTAGGGCTCAAATTCGC
>CAZBAV010000010.1:41614-58941 GCA_964489955.1 uncultured Lacihabitans sp.
ATTCGCTAATGGTTTTGGAACTTTGCCGGGAAATGCAATTAGGGCTAGGGTGCAAACTTGTATAGGTATAGCATCTACTCCCACTAACCTTACTGTGACACAAATTACCGCCCATTCTGTAAAGTTGTCGTGGGATAACGTATCTGCAGAAAATAATTTTAGCTTAGAATACCGCAAAACGGGTGCTTCCGCATGGGAGGCTACAACAGTTAAGAAAAGGAATATATATATATATGGATTGGCTGCCAATACAGCTTACCAGTGGAGGGTTAAGGGTTCATGTTCTAGCTACGCTAATGGTACATTTACTACAAATAGTACAGCCGAATATTGTGAAGTAGCTTATAGTTTAGGTTGCCAGTATGTAGCAATTAACAGTGTTTCACTTGGCGGTACCACATTAAGTTCTTCTACAGGCTGCGGAAGCCCCTCTGCATACTCATATTATCCTGCAGTGATAAAAGAGCTGGCTGCTGGTAGTCAGTATTACTTCTCTGTTAGTTTTCCAAATACATATTTCCGTCAAATTGCGATATGGATTGACTTTAATGGAGACAAGATTTTTGATGAGTCTGAAAAAGTATTTTCTACATATAGTGAATCTGACGAAACTTCAGGGAATATCTTCATCCCTGGTAATGTAGCAGCTATTAATTCTACTCGTATGCGTATAGTGAGCTCATATAAGCATACACCTGCAAACCCTTGTGGAGGGTCATATATGCATGGAGAAACCGAAGACTATCTTGTAAAAATTACGAATAATAACTCTTGTCCTGCTGTCCCTTCTAACCCCGCTGTAAGCCAGGTTGCGTACACTTCTGCGACTCTTTCTTGGGTAAATAGTAGTTCGCCAAGTCTCGCAACTGTTGAGTATAAGCGTGTAGGTGTTCTGGAAAGATGGACAAGTTTTTCAACTACTTTAAATCAGATAGTATTAAACAACTTATTGGAAAATCACGCCTACGAATGGCGGGTAAGGATAGGTTGTTCTGGATACCTTTATGGTCCTACTTTTTCAACACTTATTAATGTTTACTGTGTTGCACGAGGGAATAGCTGTTCAGGGGATGCTATAAACTCCGTTAATATTGATGGAACAGTCTTAAGTACAGGAAGTGGATGTAATGGCGGATATTCATATTTCCCTTCACCGGTAAAAGAACTTCAAAAAGGACAGGCCATTAATTTTACTTTAAGTTTTACTAACCCATCATGGTCTCGTTATGTCTCCATTTGGATAGATTTAGATAATAGTAGTACTTTTGAAGCCTCAGAGCGTTTGTTTGCCTCTACATCTGGTGTTACCTCCTCTGTCGTTTCAAGCTCTTTTACTATTCCTGCTAATTCCCCAACCCAGAATGTGGTAAGGATGAGGATTATTGCATCGTCTTCAGCACCAAGTAATCCATGTGTTAATTTCACTTATGGGGAAGTAGAAGACTATGACGTACGTATAGGTAATCCATGTCCATCTATTTTAGTATTAGAAAGTCCTTCAGATAATTATGCGTCAGGGACTGTGACAAGACAAGTGTCTTCTTCAAATGGCGTGCTTACAGCTTCCAATACAATTACGGGTGGTGCAAAAGTATCTTATGAGGGTAAAACTATTGAACTTAAGCCCGGTTTTATTGCAGATAGAGGAACTGTTTTCAGATCCGAGGTTGGGGGATGTCAATAGTTTAATAGAATGTAGGAATAGGTTAGTAAATAATTGGTATTTAATACCTTATTTTAAGAAAAATCCCCAAATGTATTTATCATTTGGGGATTTTTCTGCAGATAATATTGCTTATTTCAGTTTTACATCCAAATATACAGAGTGACGACCGTAGCTTTCGTAGAATGGTTTATAAAGAATACCATCTATAGTAAACTCAAGTTTCTTAGGGTCGCCAGAAATAGTTTTGCCTAAATCTTTTGCATCAAGGGTAACTTTACGCCATTCTTTACTTGCTTCTGTCTCTTGAGCAGCTAAGAGAACCGGACCGTAGAAAAGGCTGGCTATGTTTTGTTGATCCATCACGGGGTCTAAATGGAATCCAAAAGGCATTTTAAGTTCTATTGTATCTCCATTTTTCCAGGTACGGCTCAGGTTAAGATAGCTGCCTGCTTTTCCTTGGTGCTTATGTTCTTTACCATTTATTTTCACTACAAAACCGTTTTTAGCCCAACTCGGTATACGTACTTGAATATCGAATTTTCCGCTTCCTTGTACAGTTAAACGGGTGTGGTCTTCGTGAGGGAAATTGGTGTTTTGTACTACTTTTACCTTGCGTTCTGACCAATTAAGCGTAGATGGAATATACAAGTTCACATAAAGTGTTTTATTATCCGTACTCTTAAAGTATATAGAGTTTTGTAATTTGGTACTACTTTCAATGGCAGTACCGTTACAGCATGTGAAACCGGTCATATTAGGATTACCAAATTGTTTTACGGAACCTGGTCTCAATGGAACGTGGTAGGTGTTTGCTGGAGTATGCTCTGCCACAGAGGCCAAAATGTGGTTGTAAAGACCACGTTCATAGTAGTCCATAAGTTCTGCACGTTGGTCAAACAAAAACAGGTTGCTAGTTAGTTTTAGCATATTGTATGTAGCACAAGTTTCGTTTTGGCCGCCCGCAGATAGGCCATTTTGGTAGATGGTGGCGGGCTCACTTGTAAAGCACTCCGCATTGGCCGGATTTCTTGCTCCTGCCACACCTCCTATGCTATACATATAATCGTTTACAGCTTTATACCAGAAATTATCTGCCACTTTGTAGTACTCGGGATCATTGGCTACACGGTACATCTCTATACTTCCTACCACTTGTGGTATATGTTGGTTTGCATGTAAACCACGGAAAGAATCTACATTTTTAGCTAGACCGTGCGAATGGCTTGGGTCGCCAAAAAACATTTTTATGTTATCAAAAAGCTGTGCTGTCTTTAGGTACTTAGCGTCTTTAGTAATATCATAAAGTCTGGCCATAGATTCATTCATTCCTCCAAACTCGCCTGCAATGTACGTGTTCCAGATTTTAATAAGTGTGTCTTGTGGTACCTGAGCCAAACGAGCATGTACCCAGTCACTCATACCTGTGGCTACGTCAAGGGCTTTTTTGTTCCCAGTAACATCATAAACATCCATTAGGCCGGCCAAGATTTTATGTAAAGTATAATACGGAGCCCAAACTTGGTTCTTTTGTCCACCATATTTCGCTCCTTTTTCCAGCATAATAAATTGGTCTGGGGGATACGCACTTATATAACCCACACCCCAGTTCCAATAGTCGGTACGTATACCCTCTGTACTTAAGTCTGAATTGTACTCAGTTTTACCAGGCCCCATCGGTACTACGGTTGGGTCGCTCACTGATTTTTCTCCCGCTTCTGCTGGCTTGCCAGAGAGCTTTGACAAGTCGTAAAGTGTGTTTACCAAAACATCCATTTTAGTAGCGAAGTTGGCCTGCAGATCTTTGTCATGACCAGATCCTGCATAAGCTTGGGCTATAGCGGTTAAGTAATGACCGGTAGCATGCCCACGTAATTTGGTATCTTGGCTATCCCAAACACCTAGTGGCTTGGTACCTTCCGGTTGCTTCTGTCCGAATGCATGACGAAACATGTATAAGAAGGAATTGGGGTCGGTTTTGGCCAAAGTATTTACAAACTTATTACGGTTTTGTATAAACTTGGTATCGTGTTTATGATCGTCGGCTTCTAGTGTTACTTGGTCCAAATGGAACGCTTCCAGTGTAGCACTCGGCGTCTTTGATTTTGCACCGTCTTTAACTGTAATGGTAGCTTTGGGCTTAAAATCTGTTCCCGGGACATGGCCTGTGATAATGTAAGTCCCTGCTTGTAGAGCTTCAGAATTATCCTTTGGTGCTGGCCAAATCACACGTACTTTTGGCCCATTTATACCTTCCTTGTATGTTCCTATAACATGAGTTGGTAAACGTGGTAATTCACCTAGTTCAGTTTGGACAGTAACGTCAGATACTTTGGTTAAATATGCATTGTAAAGCAGCGACTCTTCTTTAGTGAATTGCTGTAGATTCTCTTCAGGTTTGCCCACATTAACGGCTCCACCTTGGTTGCCTTTTGCATTGTAAAAAATACCTGCGACTTGCTTGCGGGTAAGTGCAACTCTATAAATTCTAAAATCGTGTAGTAAGGCATTTAAATTTGGTTCTCCAGCTGTAAGTGACTTACCAATGTACAGGGTGTTCTTTTCACCACCGAAAACAGAAGCTAAATCAGAGGGGATTTCTTTGGATTCTCCAACTGGTCTTCCATCTACATAAGTTATCAGACTCTTATTTGATAAATCAACAACTATAACAAGATGAACCCATTTTTGTAACTCAATGCCCGATGCCAATGCTCCTGGTTTGTCGGTTTTTCCTGCTGTAATACCTGCTTCAAACCCGCTTTGGTTTTTTGTACCAACAGGTGTGGCAAAGAAATGCTTTTGAGAGTCCTTTCCAAAGTCAAAGAAATATTGTCCGGCTTGGTTGGAACGTAAATTTATCCAGCCCGAAATACTGATTGACTCTAAGTCTGTTAAAGTGTTTGTAGGTAATGTAACAAACTCAGAACCCGTAAGGGAAAGTACTTTTCCGAAGCGGTTGTCGTTTACGAATTTTGCCTGGGATTCGGCATGGAGGTTGTTTCTTGACCAATCCTTGGTGTCACCATCAAATACATAACGTGCTATCATACCCGTTTCTCCAATCCCGTCCAATATTTGGTCGCCGCCCTGAGCGTTTGCATTATATGCAGTAGCGAATAAGATGCTAAATAGGAGGGAGGTAGCAAAAAAAACTTTGTAAATTCTCATTGTTTAATCATTTTCATTAATACGGTACTATTCTCAGTTTTGTATGGTTTTTTGTATAGTTTTTTTAATATATGAAGCTGTAGTAATGTACATCTATTCTCTTTTACAAAACTAGGAAGGATACGTTCGCCAAAATTTGTTTATTTTATCAAATAGTCATTTAATATTAACAGTGGATCTTTTTAAGGTCCTGAAATTTGATTTTTAAAGCTGACTAGTCTTCTATCATAACTGTAATGAGATACTTGCTTTTCTTCCTAATAGTTCTCCGAAAATCGTTTTTTAATATAGGATGTTGCGTAAATAATGGCTCTTCTATATAAGTACAATGATAACTTTGATGTAAGTTTGGTCTAAATTCGGAATAAATGAAAAACTATCTAAAATACGACAATTGGAAGATTTGGGAAGATACTTTCCATGCAGAACACAATGAAGTTACAGAAAGCATAATGAGTCTCGGAAATGGCCAGTTTGGTGTTCGGGGGAACTTTGAGGAGCGATTTTCTGGACACAGTTTACAAGGTTCTTACGTGGCTGGTGTGTGGTTTCCTGATAAAACCCGAGTAGGGTGGTGGAAGAATGGCTATCCAGACTATTTTGCTAAGGTAATTAACTCAATAAACTGGATTGGAGTAGATATTTATATAGATGATGTTTTGGTAGATTTAGCCAAATCGGAAATTTTAGAGTTTCACCGCGAGATTGATTTACAGCATGGGACTTTATTGCGGTTTTGTACTTTACAGTTAGAGGGCGGAAAGCAAATTCGGATACATTCTAACCGTTTCTGTAGTATACATAATGCAAGTATTGCCCAAGTGCAGTTTGATGTAACAGCTCTTAACTTCTCTGGTAATCTTACTTTGGCATCTTATCTGGATGGCGATGTGAAAAATCGGGATAGTAACCATGATGAACGCTTCTGGGATGAAATATATAAGTCAACAGAAGGGAATACGGCAGTTTTGCAAGTAAAAACGAAGCCAAATCCTTTTGGTGTGCCCCAATTTGATGTCGCTGTGGCTATGTCTAACCAAATTAGTTTACTCAAAAATGAAGGTAAGGAATCTCACCCCGCCAATATACAGGCCGAAACGGTTTTTAAAGATAAGTATTTGGGCTTGAAGTACAGTACGCAAGTCCAAGAAAACGAAGGTTTAGGACTTGTAAAAACGGTGTCGGTACATAATTCTAATGATTACGAGGCTAATAAATTGCCACAAGTAGCTCTAAAATCGGTAGTTGAAAATGCGGGTAAGCATGAGCTTTTGCATGAACATAGGCAAGCATGGGAACAAGCCTGGGAAAATTGTGATATACAAATAGAGGGCGATGTTTCGGCACAGATTGGTATACGATTTAATATCTTCCATCTTTTACAAACTTATAATGGTTCTGATTCTCGTTTGAACATCGGACCTAAAGGATTTACGGGAGAAAAATATGGTGGAGTTACATATTGGGATACAGAAGCGTATTGTATACCATTTTATTTAGCTTCTTCTGATTTTTCTGTGGCCAGAAACCTTTTGGTATACCGTCATAACCATTTGCCGAAAGCAATTGAAAATGCAAAGAAATTAGGTTTCTCAAACGGGGCGGCTCTATACCCCATGGTTACCATGAATGGCGAAGAATGTCACAACGAATGGGAAATCACTTTCGAAGAAATCCACCGAAACGGTGCTATCGCGTACGCTATTTATGATTATATTAACTATACAGGCGATGAGAGTTACCTGGCAGAGTATGGTTTAGAGGTTTTGATTGGTATTTCTCGTTTTTGGTCTCAGCGAGTAAATTGGTCGGAAGACAAAAAGCAATATGTAATGCTAGGGGTGACAGGACCAAACGAGTACGAAAATAATATAAACAATAACTGGTATACCAATTACATAGCCGTTTGGACTTTGAAATATACGCTGGGAGCTATTTCTAAGGTATCTGACAAAGCTGCTATATTTTTTAAAGTGAATTTTGACGAAGCAAAAGAAACCAGCCAATGGAGGGATATCATTGATAAAATGTATTTCCCTTTTGACACACACCGTCAGGTTTATTTACAGCAAGATGGTTTCTTAGACAAGGAACTTCTGTCTGTTGATGATATTAAGGAGCACCGTCCAATTAACCAAAAATGGTCATGGGATAGAATACTGCGTTCGTGTTTTATTAAGCAAGCCGATGTATTACAAGGTTTGTATTTCTTTGAAGACGATTTTGATGAAGACACACACCGCAGAAACTTTGACTTCTATGAACCTATGACGGTGCATGAATCTTCGCTTTCTCCTTGCATACATACGATTTTGGGATGTAAATTAGGTAAAACAGAAAAGGCGTATGAAATGTACTTGCGTACTTCTAGGTTAGATTTGGATGATTACAATAATGATACCGAAGACGGGTTACACATTACTTCCATGGCTGGAACATGGCTGGCTGTAGTAAAAGGATTTGGCGGAGTGAGAATCAAAAATACAGAACTTGAAGTAAACCCACATTTACCAGAGAACTGGAAATCTCTAACTTTCCGTATGAACACAAAAGATGGAGTTAAAGAAATCTTCATTAACCATGACGGTTATGAAGTGAGGGAAGTGTAGAAATATCTCCGACATGATTAACCGAATAAGGATATATTTTATATTAGTATTAGCTTTCCTACTTTGTATTGGATGTGCGGGGACTATTCGTACTTCGAAAAAGGAAGCGAATTTAGATTTTCAGAATGCAAAAAGAGCTTACATTGTATCTGTTGAGAATTCCAATTACATCAAATTTAGATTTGGTGTAATTACTCCTTTTGCCTACATCCAACTTCCAGATAGACCGCCAGAACAACATGAGGTTATTGGAAATACAGACTTGGTCATTAAACAAGAATTAGAAAAGTATGGAATCAATGCGAGAATTGGTAAAAGAGATGATATCCCTCCTGTAGATATTGATTTTATATTTCTTTATAGAGACACTTGGCGGTGGGACTTCAAAAAGATTCTTGATAAATTAGAAATAGTAATCATATCTGCAACTGATAAAACAGAACTTGCTCGTTCGGTGTTCAATATTCATAAAAACAAAGAAATGCACAATTTCCCAAATCCTGAGAAGGAAGTTCCTAAAATGATAAAACAGCTTTTGGATAAATGAATTAATCAAAGAGATTTTTTACTGGACTTTAATAGAGAGAGGAGATAAGTAGAAAATAAAAAGCTTTTTATACTAATAAAATGTTAATAATTAAATAGTTGAGTGATAAAGATATCATCTCTAGAGAGCTGGTTTAGCTCTATTTATTTCTCTCCCTTAAAGCATTTTTTAGTGCATGTACAGTACTAAGATTAATAAGTAGTAGCAAAGCTCAGTAATAATCGTCAAAAAGATATAGATATAAGTATTGCCGAACTTAATATTCTCGGGAAAGGAAATAAAAGTTTTAAGTGCAGGATTAGCGTATCAAGTAATTCTATGTGCAGATTCTCAGTTGAGTCATTAAGGTTTTACAAGAAACAACATTTTTGAGTATTAGTATTTTAATAGTGACCTACAGCAATATGTCAAATATGTAGTTAATTATTTTTCAATATCTAAATTGTTTGAGGATAGAGATAGAAGAATTGCGTATACAATAATTTTTGTACCATCGTCAATAGTTCCTGTAGCAATTTAATTTGTTTAGTTTTAAAGATCTCCTTTAAAAAGTATTTGAGGGAGTTTATTCAATTTCATTAATCGATAAACTGCTTTTAAAGTGCTAAAAAACAGTATGTAGCGTTAGTCCTAGTTTCAGAAGTAATAATAGTTCTATCCATTTTTGCTCGTTTTCGATCTGGTACGAGAATCTTATTCCAACCCTTAATTACATTAGTAGGTTAAGCAGGATGGGTTTTACTACTTGACCCGTCGTGAAAAAATATGTAGCTTTACCCTCTTATAAACAAATGTATAATTTAAAATGATAGTCTTTATGAAGAGAAAGTTACTATTAACATTATCTTTTGCGATGTTGTTGATACAATTAAGTTTTGGACAGTCGCGTGTTGTGAGTGGCAGAATAGTGTCGAGTGATGAGCCAGAAGGTATTGCGGGGGCGACAGTTCTTGTGAAAGGAACTAGTAATGCAACCCAGACCAATGCTGAAGGACGATATTCGATTACGGTTACGGAAGGTACAATTCTTATTATTACTGCAATAGGTTATGATAAGAAAGAAGTTACACTTGGGAGTAGTGCGGTGGTAAATGTAACGCTAGAACTATCTGAGAATCTCTTGGATGAGGTAGTTATAGCCACACCGTATGGATCCACTAGGAAGTCTGACTTCACAGGAGTTGCTACCACAGTTGGTGCGAATGATATCGCAAAAAGACCTACGGCAAACGTGCTTACAGCTTTGCAAGGAGCCGGTCCTGGTATACAAACTACAGCTCCAGCTGGAGGACCTGGTTCTTCTCCGGGAGTTCTTATCAGAGGTCTAGCAAGTTACAGTTCTAGTAATTCTCCTCTTTATGTCGTTGATGGAGTGGAATTTACAGGAGGTTTTAGTAACTTAAATCCCGATGATGTAGAGAGTATGACGATTCTTAAGGATGCTTCTACCATAGCATTGTATGGTTCTAGAGGAGCTAATGGTGTGGTAATGATTACAACTAAAAAAGGATCAAGGTCTCGTTCAGGATTAAATGTTCGTATGCAGTTTGGATTTAATGAAAATGGTACTCCTAACTACAATGTAGTAAATGCTGCTGAGTACTATGAATTGATTGCGGAAGCCTATAAAAACAATTTAATTTATGGGGCTACAGCTGTTCCTGCAGATGCTGCTTCTCAGATTGCCTTAGGTAAATTGCCAAGAAATGCCAGTGGAGATCAGATATATAATGGTAGGACCTATCAGGACGTAGTGAAAATGTTAGGTAATTATAATGCTTTTAATGTACCTGCTGCTGAGCTTTTTACGGCAAATGGAAAAGTGAATCCTAATGCACAGTTGCTTTATCCTCAGGCTTTAAACTGGTTAGACGAGTCTACAAGGAGAGGGAAAAGAAACGAGTATAATATCAACTATAATTCTGGCAATGATAAAACAGATAGTTATATCTCTTTAAACTACCTTAATGAAGAGGGTTGGGGACTAAGATCAAAACTGGAAAGGTTCCAAGCCAGGGTAAATGTGAACACTGATATTAAAAAGTGGTTAAGAGCTGGATTTAATATATCAGGAAACAGGAATAACTTCCTAAACCCTGCTGACGGAGATGGTATAAACAACCCATTTTATTTTGCGAGATCAATTGCCCCTATTTATCCAGTGCATGTGATAGATCCGGCTAATGGTCAATATGTATTAGATGCTTCAGGAAATAGGATTTACGATTATGGTAACTTAGTAGCAGAATATGGATTTAGCCGTCCTTTTAACTCGGGAAGGCACGCATTAGCGGAAACTATGTTTAACCAAAACACTACTACAAGAGACTTTGTAGGAGCTAGGAGTTATTTTGAAGTTGATATAGCTCCGTGGTTGACTTTTAATACCACTTTGAGTACAAACATTACCAATATCAGACAGGAAAACTATGAGAATACATTAGTAGGAGATGGAGCTCCTGCTGGTAGATATGGACAAGATTGGAGTAAGTCTTATGATTATACATTTTATCAAACCCTTACAGCAGAAAGGAAGTTTGGAGTACATAATTTCTTGTTAACTCTTGGTCATGAAAACTTTGGATATAAATCAGAGTCGATTGCAGGGCGTCGTTCTGGAGAAGGGATAGAGAATTATTACACGTTTAGTAACTTCACAGATATTAACTCATTGACTTCCGGTTTAGCCGAGAGATCTATGGAAAGTTACTTTATGAAAGTTAATTATGACCTAAATAAGAAATATTTGTTTACAGGTGCTTTTCGTAGAGATGGAGACTCCAGAATGCCTTTAATAAATAGAAGAGCAAACTTCTGGTCTTTAGGTGTGGCATGGAGATTAGATCAGGAAGCTTTTTTCAATGTAGCTAATGTAGATTTGTTAAAATTGAGGGCTTCGTATGGTAAATTAGGAAACAGTAATGTAGGTAGTAACTATCCATATCAGGCAGGTTATACTATTGGTAGAAACAACGCTTCGGAACCGGGAGTTGTTTTAGGTTCGTTAGGTAGCCCGAGCTTAAAGTGGGAAGGACAGAGACCACTAGATTTAGGAGTTGATTTCTCGCTTTACAAAGGACGTATAACTGGTACAGTGGACTGGTTTATGAGAAAAAGTGACGGTTTGTTATTTAATGTACAGCTTCCTTGGCATCATGGTGGTACTGCTTCTACAAGTGGAGACTCTTTTGGTGTTAGAAAAAATGTAGGTAACATCACTAATAAAGGACTAGAAGTTACTGTTACAGGTGCTATTGTAAAGAAAAAAGATTTCTCATGGAACATGACTGTGAACTTTACCAGCATCAAAAACCAAGTAACGGCTATGCCTGCGGAGACGCCGATTATTACATCCGGTAACTTCAGGAGAGAAGTTGGTAGGTCGCTATACGATTATTGGACCAGAACTTTTTATGGTGTAGATCCTGATAATGGTAGAGTTCTTTATAAAGGTGTGGAAGCTTATAATGCTTCTAATGAAGATATCAAAATCATTGAACATGCTTCAGGTGCGAGAGATACTGTAACCTATGACCATAATTTGGCAAAAAGAGACTATATCGGAAAAAGCTCTTTACCAAAGGGAACGGGTAGTATTATCAATAATTTTTCTTACAAGAATTTTAACTTTAGCTTTGCTGTCCTATATCAATTTGGTGGATGGGCAATGGATGGTTCATTCCTAAGCTCAGGACCAGTGAATGGTACTACATTACACCGTGATTTGTTAAATGGTTGGAGAAACCCGGGTGATATTACAGATATCCCTAGAATGGACTTAGGTCAAACTGCCCAATTCGGTGCGGCCTCTACAAGATTCTTGAGAAGATCTGATTACGTGAGTCTTAGTAATGTGAGTTTGTCATACAATTTACCTAAAGCACTTGTTAAAAAAGCTCATCTTTCTAATGCAAGAGTTTTTGTAAACGGTGACAATTTGTTCTTTATTACTGAAAGAAAAGGGATGAACACATTGATGAGTAATACAGGTGGGGTTGCAGGAACTAATACCTATAGCCACGCAAGAATACTTACTTTAGGAATTGACTTTAATTTATAATACTTAAGATGAAAAATATTAAATTATTAGGAACAAAAACTTTAGCATTACTAATATTTTCTATAGTAATAGCTACCAGTTGTAAAGAATCTTATCTAGAGAAGCTTCCACTTGGGAATGTTTCTCCTGAAACTATTTTCTCAACTACCAAGAATGCTACCGCCGTTATTAATGGTATGCATAGATATATGTACTCGCAATGGTACTCTCAGGTAAACGGAGGACAAGGGTCAAACATGTTGTACATGGAGGCTTTAGGAGAAGACTTCGTGATGCATGCAAATGCTAACGGATTTTTCATTAATCCATATAAGTGGTTAGAACATAGGAATGTGTCAGGAAATATTCTTAGGGATAACTACGGATTTTATTATGCAATGATTTCCAACGCTAACCAAATTTTGGCGTATGTAGACAATGCAGAAGGCCCTCAGGCAGTAAAGGATAATCTTAAGGCTCAGGCTCTTACTTATAGAGGTTGGAGTTATTTTCAGATGGTTCAGCTGTTTGGAAAAAGGTATGTAGCTGGTACAGATAATTCTTCATTGGGGATGTCTATCGTATTGGAGCCGTCTACAGAATCTGTACCAAGAAGTACGGTAGAACAAACGTATGCACAGATTAATAAAGATTTGGATGATGCTATAGCTTTATTTGCAACTTCAGCACCAAGAGCAAACCGTTCTCATTTGGATATTTCTGTAGCAAGAGGTGTAAAAGCAAGAGTAGCGTTGACACAGCAGAATTATGAAGCAGCGGCTAGCTTTGCAAAGTCTGCAAGAGGCACGATAAAGCCTATGAGTCAACAGTTAGTTATGGCAGGTTTTTCTGATTACACAAATTCTGAATGGATGTGGGGTATTCAGCACAGAGATGACCAACCTACGTACTTCTTTTCGTATTTTGCTTATAATGGTAACTTTGCTTCTACCAACACTAGAGGGAATCCAAAATTGATAAACTCAATTCTTTATTCTAAAATATCAAATACAGATATTAGAAAGCAACTATTTGATTCTACCGGAAGATTGGCTAGTTTTCCTATACCTGTAGGAGGTGTAAGGGCTCCTTATATGAACAGAAAGTTTCAATTAGCTAATCCGGGAAGTAGTAATGGAGATTTGGCTTTCATGAGAGGAGCAGAGATGTACCTGATTGAGGCTGAAGCACTTGCTAGGACCGGGAAAAACTCAGAAGCAGCAGACGTATTATTTGAATTGGCTAAGGCTCGTGACGAAAATTACGTTAAATCTGTGAAAACCGGACAGAGTTTAATTGATGAGATTTTAATTCAGAGAAGAGTAGAATTGTGGGGTGAAGGATTTAGATTCTATGATTTAAAGAGGTTGAACTCAGACTTGAATAGAGAAGGAGCTAATCATAATGCTACTTTGGCAAATGTTTTGTTTGTGCCGGCAGGAGATAAGCGTTGGGAGTTTTTAATCCCTCTATCCGAAATAGATAGAAGTTTGAAAGTCGTAGAACAGAATCCATTGTAATACTACAGTAAAGACCTGTGCTACAGAATAAAATGTTTCTGTAGTTAAAGCAGTAGCAACACCAAAGTTGCTACTGCTTTTTTTTATGCATTAAATGATAAGAGCAAACCGTAAATTTAAAGTAGGTAGAAAGCTTTTAATTTTTTTATAAAAGTATTAAGTAAACCTAAAATGCATTAGCCTATTTACTGAAGTCAAGTGCGACCTCATATAAGCTTTAATACCTTCAAAAGTATATAATAGCTATTCTTTGTTGCATTTTGTGTTTTTTTTAGATCAATGTAATCTTTTATGATAAGTCAGGGTATCAGGAAGTAACTTATATGGATATGTCTAGAATAGGGTTAAATGAGCCTTTTTTCGCTTAGGATTTATGTCCAGACCTCATTCTCCGCATTAAGAACCAAAAGCCAGCTGCAGCAATCAATGCAATTACTCCTGTAGCCCACCAGAGCGTGTCAAACCCCCAGTTTTCTATCGTGTAGGTTCCCAGATAGGGAGAGAAAATATGCGATACTGAAAAGGCTAAAGAATATAAACCCATATACGCTCCTCGGTTTTTTTCAGTAGAACTATTTACAAAAACAGTAGACATGTAAGGCATAGCCAGAATTTCCGAAATGCATAATATAGTTATCCCTAGGTAGAGCATCCACATCGTGTGGCTAAGGTTAAGTACCGCAAATGAGAAACCACAGAGTAAGGTTCCTAAAACAATGATTTTTTTGATAGAAAGCCAGCTACCGGCAATTTGAACTATAACCATCTCAAAAAGTACAATAAACAATCCGCTATAGCCGAGAATAATACCTATTTGGAATTCAGAGAGATTTTGGTCTTCTTTATAATAGAGTGGTAATGTACCAAGTAATTGGAAGAAGCAAATTGCATAAAGGGCACATAGAACTGCAAATCCAACGATTTTGAGATTTTTGTACGGAGACTCTATCTTTTCTTTGATTAAACTTTTGATAGGTTTCTTACTTGTAGGCTGTTTTTTAAAATAGTAGACAAATAGTACACTTGCTACTAAAGTTCCCAAAGCATTACCGTAAAAGAGCCAATCGTATGATACTCCTGCCAAAAATCCACCCATGGCAGGTCCAATAGAGAATCCCAGATTTATGGCCATCCTATTAAGAGAGAAAGCTTTTGTGATGTTTTCTTTAGAGGCGTAATGCGATAAAGCTACCGAGTTTGCAGGCCTGAATATATCTGCTATAGCACTTAAAAAAAACACACCTAAGCAAAGCAAAGGGACGGTAGTAAGCTCAGGAAGAATCATAAAGACCGGGATGGTCAAGAAGAAACTGTATGCTTGGGTTTGGTAAAAACCTATTCTGTCTGTGAGCCATCCGCCCAAATATGAACCTACAACGGCACCTATACCAAAGCAGCTTAACACCAAGCCGGTTTCTTTAAGACTAAATCCTAATGCCTGGGTCATATATACCCCTAGAAAAGGCACCACCATAGCCGATGTCCTATTTATGAGCATTACCAATGCTAGCATCCAGACTTCTTTAGAAAGTCCTTGGAAGGAGCCGATGTAATAACGTAAAGGATTAGCCACAAGAAAGAAGAAAGTGTGCAAATGTAGCTATTAGCAAGCAAAAAGCCAGCTTTTGTGTATAAGAAAAGAGACGTTTAGGATTTTTATTTTCTAAACGTCTCTCCTGTTTTTATTTCTTTAGAGTACTCAAGAACTCAATGACATTTCGGAGTTCATGGCGGCTCATTGTTTCGCCCATGGCAGGCATACTGGATGGAAGGTTTTCTCTTTTTGAGATTCGGGCAACTGCTACTCTGAGTGGTTCTGCTTCTGAAGTTCGTAGCACCAGCTCTTTGTCACCTTCTTTTTCTAAGATACCAATAATCTCTTGTCCATCCTTAAGCGTAAGTTTTACAGTTCCATATCCTGGAGATAGTCGGTCACTAGGGTTTATTAGTGCCTGTAGTAACTGCTGGCGGTCTAAAATATTGCCAATGTTACTTAAATCTGGACCCACAGCTCCTTTGCCTCCGTCTAAAGTATGACAACGTATACACTGTCCGGTTTCGTTACGAGTAAAATATCTCTCACCACTTTTCTGGTCGCCTCCATACAAGACATCTGCATATTCTTCAAAAACATTACCTTTAGGGATGGCCTTCGCTAGTTCCGCTATTAACTTTTCTGAGCCTGATGCCGTTATCGCATCTGACAGATCAAGTCTTAACTCCTGCGGAAGTTGTTTGTTTTTTAGTTTTGTTATAAGATTTGTAAAAACAACTGTGGTTTTTGTTAGAGGCATTTCTCCCAAACTCTTAAACATTCTTTGTTTCTCGCTTTGGTTACCGGTAGAAAGCACGTTTTCTGCCATTTTACCTAATAAATCTGGACTGATATCTAACTTGCCCAACATCCCTAATGCGGTAGATCGCATGTCATTTTGTTTTAGGGCCTCGTTTATCATGTCTCCAACTTTGTTGTAGTTTAGGTCACCTAAACCAACCAAAATAGAAGAGCGAATAGCTGTGTTTTTCTCTCTATGATAAATACTTGCTAGTTTTTCATTATACTCCTGAATGTTTAGTTCTTTAAGGACATTTAGGGCAGAATTAAGGATAGATACGTCTTTAGTTTCTAGAAACGGCTCTATTTCTTTGCTTACCGCTGCCTTTAATTTTGCAGCATCACGTTTAACTTCACCACGGAAGCGTCCGTCTACACGGTCTAAGACAGATGGGTTTGCCCATACAGCTATAGTGGCCAAAGCTTCTGCTCGTAATGTACCCGGAACACTTGTGTTTTTGGAATAGCTTAGCAAATCCGATAACTGTTTGTTCCCTCCTACACGTAAGGCTGCATTTATAGCTCTACGCATAATCACTTCTGAATGAATCTCAGGTTTGTTTAGCAAAGCTGCCAACGCAGGAAGGGCTTTTTCTGCTGATAGGTCATCATTAATGGCTCTTGCAGCTTCTGCCACTATGTACTCATCTTTATCCGCCAAAGATTTTGCTAAGTTGGGATCTTGCCATTTACGCATTACTAAAACTGCAGCTAAGCGTAGGGATTTTTCCGGACTGTTTATAAGAGAATATACGGCTGGTTTGTCTTCTATCCTTGATAAGGCTAAGACAGCGGCATGTCTGATGAATAGATCATTGTCTTGGTTTACCTTTAGTACAGTTACCAAGCCAGGAACAGCGGCTTTATGGCCAATCCGGCCCAGTGCTTGAGCGGCAAAAAACTGTACTCTAGGCTGCATACTTGAAAGTAATTTTACCAATGGAGTACCTGCGTTTTTATATTTTACATCACCAAGGACTTTTGCTGCTTGAGCTACAATTTCGGAGTCAGAATCGTTCAGTAATGAAGTTAAATCTTTACCGTCGGCTTTGTTTTTAGAAATGAGCTGACCTATGCCCCAAATGGCATGGATTCTTGCTAGCTGGTTTGTTTTTTGGTTTGCAGCTTTTATGAAAAGGCTTTTTCCCTCATTTCTTTCTACCAATTCAAACTGAGCCTTTTGTCTGATTCTTTGATCTTCAAAAAACAACAAGTTGTACAAATCTTTGCCCGACATTTTATCATAATCTGCAGCCATCAGTTTCTTGGTTTTAGCACGCAAGTCCGCTAAATCATTCTCGGTTACATCTATTTTCCATACACGACCATAATTTTTTGTTCCCCACCCGTTTATCCAGTCGGCAGCATAAAGAGCTCCGTCTGTTCCAAAACGTATACCAGTGGCCAAAATGCCATTTACCATGTCTCTTTCTGAGTTGAAAT
>CAZBAV010000010.1:58951-79653 GCA_964489955.1 uncultured Lacihabitans sp.
GTTTCAGATCGAAAGCCCAAATGTGTGCTTTACTGGGATTACCAGGGAACTCTACTAAGAAAAATTTATTCAACCATTTTTTCCCTAAAGCTGAGCCTGGGTTAAACTGCATCCCTGTAGGGCCATTATGGTAAGTTCTGATGGGAGGTAGGAAATATGCAGCTTGTTTGTCATGTCTTGGCAAGTACATGCCTTCATCCATCCATACTTTATAGCCATTGTTCTTTGGGTCTGTATACTTCCCAAACTGCCAATTTATACGCCAGCCAGAGTCTGAACCTTCTACTAAATGTACCAGACGTTCCATTTCTCCGGGATGATCTCCGTCGTTATCGGAACTTATGATGTTTCCGTATTGATCAAAAACGAACTCGTGCGTATTCCTATGACCATGTGAGAAAACCTCAAAGTCGCTTCCGTCTGGATTACAACGTACTATTACGCCTTCATTCGGAAAGAAATGATGTTTACCAGATTTGTCAATTACATTCATGCCCGGGTCTCCAATGCCCCAATAAATTTTACCATCCGGACCTTCAATTATTCCGGACATACCATGTCCGCTGAAACCCACGTGTACGTTCCACCCATGTGATATAGATGTCTTTTTATCATAGTAACCATCGCCATTTATGTCTTCCAGTCGCCAAAGATCCGGACCCACGGCTATAAAAGCGTCTTTTCTCCTAATCAGTAAGCCATTAGCTACATCTGTTATTTCCGTATTGAAATCTTTTAATACAATACTGGCTTTATCTGCTCTTCCATCTCCATTAGTGTCTTGTAACTTCCAGATTTCTTCTTTCTCTACGGCCAAATCACGCCAGTCGTGAGAGCCGTCACCATTCATATCTTTCAGCCAATTATTCTTTTCTGAGTCTTTTGGGTCAAAGAATTTTTTCAGGAAAGCTCGCCTGTCTTCTACACTTTGCCATGAGATGGACTCCGTCATCCAGTCGCGGTGCCCTCTAATGTCAAATTCCGAACTCTTTTGGCGGTGTGTGCGGGTTAAAAACACATTGTTGTAGTCATCAATAGACATTGTTACTGGGTCAGGAGCAAGGGAGTCTGTGGCCCAAAGGCTTATTTTTAGGCCGTCTGCCAACTTAATTGGTGTTTCGGCTTCTATTTGGGCAGCATATTCTTTATCGTTAGCGTCTGCTAGAATTGTAATGATTTCTTGAGGCTTGTTTTTCGAACAGGAAGAGAAAAGCAATGCTACAAAAAAGGCTGTAGATGCTTTTAAAAAGATTTTTTTCATGTATAATAGGTTCAAAATGAAGCCGCAAAATAGTGTTTAAACGCTATTTTATTCATAATTTCCTGAATTAAAATTTACCTGTGTATGTAAATTTTAGTTCTAGCTGTGTCCCAAAGTCTTTATGGCTGTTATTTAGGTTAGATAAAGATACACCTAATAAGCGTACGGGTTTGGTGTGATTATAACCTTGATTAAGTAACTCTATTACAGTATTATTGGCTAATTCTAAAGTGTCTATATATCCTAAACCCGATTTACTACGTGTAATTTGTGTGAAATCATTAAACTTCAATTTTAGGGTAAGTGTGCGGCCTAATATTTCTCTTTTTGTGGTCCATTGCCAAACTTTCTCTGTTAGACGTAAGACTTGTTCTTCCATGTCTTTTAAAGACACAAGATCTTGTTCAAAAGTGCTTTCTGTACCAATTGATTTCCTGATTTGGGATGATTCCACAGGTCGGTTATCTTCTCCTTGTGCTACTTTATAATAAAAGGCTCCTGCTTTACCAAAATAGTATTTTAACCATTCCTGTGACTTGGTTCTCAGGTCAGCACCCGTAAATACGCCATATTTTTGCATTTTTTCTGCTGTGACCTTTCCAATGCCGTGGAACCGCCCAATGGGTAGCTCATTAATTATACGGTTTGCCATTTTCGGGCTTATCACAAAAATGCCATTTGGCTTATTCATATCCGAGGCTATTTTTGCCAAAAACTTATTGTAGGATACTCCGGCCGAAGCAGTAAGTTTCGTTTTGTTGAATATCTTTAATCTTATTTCCTCTGCTATTTCAGTAGCAATTTGCATTCCTTTGAAATTTTGTGTCACATCCAGATAGGCTTCATCCAATGATAAGGGTTCTACCAGGTCTGTGTATTCATAGAATATATCACGGATTGACTCAGAAACTTTTCGGTATTCGTCAAAACGGGGTTTCACAATTATAAGAGATGGACATTTTCTCATGGCAACTACCGTAGACATGGCAGATTTTACCCCAAATTTACGGGCTTCATAACTTGCAGTGGCTATTACACCTCGGTCTGAAAGACCACCTACAGCCAAGGGCTTTCCTCGTAATTCAGGAAAGTCGCGTTGTTCTACTGAAGCGTAGAAAGCGTCCATGTCTATATGTATAATCTTGCGGTACATTTCGTTTGCAAAAATACAGGTTGTTTACAATTCAGACGCTATCTGTAATGAGCAATATGTGGTGTTTGTTAAGATTGAACTATTAAAGGCTTTGTGCACTCATGTCTTTAAAGATTAGGGTATTGGTTTACTTTTATATAATTTGGTACCCAAAAACTTTGGATATATGTTTAAAACAGCAAAAGTCATTTTATTAACGGGAATTTTTATGAATTCTATCGCACAGTCTGAAAACCCATTTTTACAGAAATACAATACACCTTATGAGGTTCCGCCTTTTGACCTTATTAAAAACGAACATTTTAAGCCAGCTTTTTTAGAAGGTATTAAAGTCCAAAAAGCGGAGATTGAGGCTATAGCGAATAGCCAAGCTAAGCCGACTTTTGATAATACACTTTTGGGGATGGAAAATTCAGGGCAGCTTCTGGGTAAAGTTTCTACAGTATTTTCAAATTTGAGTTCAGCCAATACTAATAAGGAAATGCAGGCTTTGTCGCAAGAGTTGGCACCTATATTGTCACAGCATAGCGATGATATTTACCTTAACGAAAAGCTTTTTAAAAGAGTTAAAACTCTATGGGATTCCCAAAAAATTCTGGGTCTAAATAAGGAGCAAGCTCGGTTGTTAGAGTTGGCATATAAACGCTTTGTGAGAAGTGGGGCAAACCTGAATGAGGCTGGTAAAGCTAAGTTGAGAGCTATTAATGGTGAGGTTTCTTTGCTTTCTGTAAAATATGGAAACAACCTTCTGGCAGAAACCAATGCTTTTGAGCTTGTCATTGATAAAAAGGAAGATTTAAAAGGATTACCAGAAAGCTTGGTAGAAACAGCTGCCAAAGTGGCTACATCTAAAGGTAAGGATGGAAAGTGGGTTTTTACTCTCCAAAATTCTAGTGTTATGCCTTTTCTGCAATATGCCGATAACAGAGATTTGAGGTTTAAAATCTGGGATGCCTACCAACTTAGAGGAAACAATAACAATGAGCACGACAATAAGGCTATATTAATAAAGGAGGCTAACCTAAGAAATGAGCGTGCCCGCTTATTGGGTTATAAAAATCATGCGGCATATGTTTTGGAAGAGTCCATGGCCAAGACACCAGAAAAAGTGTATGAGTTACTAGACCAGTTGTGGAAACCGGCTTTAGGTAATGCCAAGATGGAGGCGGCAGATATACAAACATTGATGGGTAAGGAAGGGGTAACGGGTACTGTTAAACCCCACGACTGGAGATATTATACTGAAAAAATAAGAAAAGAACGTTTTGAATTGGACGAGCAGGAACTAAGCCAGTATTTTGCCATAGATCAAGTGCGTGATGGCATTTTTATGGTTACAGAAAAACTATACGGTCTTAAGTTTGAGGAACTACATAATGTGCCGAAATACCATAGTGATGTAACCGTGTGGAAGTGTACTGAGGCCGATGGCAAAGAAGTAGGTTTATTGTATATGGACATGCATCCAAGGGCATCTAAACGTGGTGGTGCTTGGATGACGTCTTATCGTCCTCAACAAATGGAGAACGGAAAGCGTAAAGCTCCGGTGATTTCTATTGTTTGTAATTTTACACCGCCATCTGCAAATGGACCAGCTTTATTAACGTTTGACGAAACTACTACATTTTTCCATGAGTTTGGGCATGCTTTACACGGTTTGCTGTCTAATGTAAATTATAAAAGTATGGCTGGAACCAGTGTTTCCCGCGATTTTGTAGAGTTGCCGTCACAAATTATGGAAAACTGGGCAGCAGACCCGGAAGTATTAAAATTGTATGCCAAGCATTATAAAACAGGTGAGGTGATTCCTGATGAGTTACTAACTAAATTGGCAAATAGCGGAACTTTTGACCAAGGATTTGCCACGACAGAATATCTGGCGGCATCGTTTTTAGATTTGGATTATCATAGCCAGGCCAAGGATATTACCCAAGATGTTAATAGTTTTGAAAAAGTTTCTATGGATAAAATTGGTTTAATATCTTCTATTATTCCTAGATATAGGAGTACGTATTTTCAGCACGTTTTTGCTGGTGGATATTCGGCAGGCTATTATAGTTACATTTGGTCTGGGGTCTTAGACACAGATGCTTTTGATGCATTTAAGAGTACTACATTGTTTAATCAGGAAAAAGCAAACTCTTTCCGCAAGAACATTCTGGAGAAAGGAAATACGGAAGATTCTATGGAATTGTACAAGCGTTTTAGAGGTGCGGAGCCAAGCATAAGACCCTTGTTAAAGAAGAGAGGCTTACTTCCTAAGAGCTAAGTGATTTTTATAAAAACAAAAAATGGAGGCTAAATCTGGCCTCCATTTTTTTTTGAAATATATGCGAAAGCTTACTCTTTCACATTCCACCAAACTGGTGTTTTTAATCTTACCAGAGCGGTATTGTCCGGCATATTATCGTAATTTCTATCTCTTTCGTTATACTCATACACCATCGCTTGTATCCAGTCATTGGCATTAGGGAAGATAGCTAGATTTACATTGGCGGGTCTTTGTAACAAAGGATACACTGATGTACTATAATCCATTCTTCTCATATCTACCCAGACTTCAGGATCAAACACCATTGATATGTGTTTTTGGGTCATAATATGCTTAAGGCTAATATTTGTTTGGCCTACTTCTGCATCCATTTTCGCAAGGTAAGGTGCTGCATTTGCTGATGTGACTCCTGCTTTTTCCATATCTGCAGTTACAGCGGCTTTAAATGCTGTATATGCTCCGGCTTTGTCACCTTTGCTTAGGCGGGCTTCGGCTTCTATTAGTTTAACTTCTGTAAAAGTCATTAGGTAAGTAGGAGAAGTAGCACTGGTATAATGACCGCCATTTCCTACACTATAGTTGGCTGCTGTTAATACAAGTCCCGCACCGCTGCGTACACCTTTGTATTCTCCGGTAGCTACTGCTTTAGGTACGATGGTGGCCAAACGTGGGTCTACCAATGGTGTGCCAGAATGCAGAGAGTTTTTTAATGTCTCTACATAAAACTCAGACCAGTAGTGAACTCTTGAACTACCAAACCCTTTAGCACTGTAAGGCTGGTTATCATTTTCTGCCGCACCGCCTCCAAAATTTCTCTTTGCATTGTCTGCATTAGATTGTAGGGCTTTAGAACAAGCATCTATGATAGCATCGGCATTGTAAGCCATATCTCCCGTAGACTTTTTAGATAAATGGTTTAGGTAACGTGCCTTTATGGCGTAAGCAAGTTTAATCCACTTTTCTCTATCTCCTTGGTAAAATACATCACCATTTGCGGCATTAAGTGTTATGGTACTTGTTTGGTTAATTTCGGCAATAGCCTCGTCCAATAAACCAATAATCCTTTTATAAACATCTTTTTGCGTAGCAAATTTGGGTGTGATGTTCATAGCCGACTCGCCATCGTATGACTCATCTAAGACAATGTCACCATATTGATCCGTAGTAGCTCCAAAAATATAGGCTCTAAGGATTTTCCCTACAGCTGTAAAGTTTGGACTGTTGTGCTTTTTGCCTAACACGATTAAGTCTGCTGTATTAGGTAAGGAGTACACATAAGAGTTTTGCCAAAGGAAGTAATTACCTGTGGTAAACTCGTTGCTCCAGACTTCTGAATAGTAGTTGGCCACGTTTCTAGAGCCGTGCTGAGTCACACCTAGTACTTCGCGACTTCCTCTGTATAGTGTGCCCGCAAAGGTATTGTCAATAGCTCCTTGTATCCGATATTGTGGTGCAAGGGAAGCTGTAGTAGGAGATGTAAGCGAGCTGTTTACATCAAAAAAGCTATCGCTGCAAGAAGTAAGCGTGAATGCAGCTCCAACACATATTGTTTTTATTAATAATCTCATGTTCTCTCTTTTTTAGAAATTAACTTTTAGACCTAAATCAAACCCTTTAACGTTTGGCGTGGTTAGGTTGTCTATACCCACAGAACCTGCTCCCAAAACACCCGCACCAAAGGCATTAATCTCAGGATCTACACTTTTGTATTTTGTGATAGTAAACAAGTTGCGAGCTGTTAGATATACTTCTAATCCATTAATTACATTCTTCAGGAATTTCTTGTCGAAGTTGTAAGACAAGTTTATATACCTCATGCGGCCATATGAGCCGTTTTCTATGAAGTTATCCGAAAGTAAAGCATAGTAGTTTTGGTAATAGTTTTGGTTCATTACTACCTCTTTTGTGTTTGGAGTGCCATCTGCAAGTACACCGGCAATTATGGTTTTGTGGCCTCTGTTTAGGGTATTGGCTCCTACACCATAATAGGAAAGTGCCGATGCTGTGGCATTATAAATTTTATTGCCAATAGACATATCAAACAAGAATGACAAACCGTAGTTTTTATACCGCATAGAATTGGTTATCCCCAGGGTAAAGTCTGGTTGTCTGTCTAAGTTGGTATAGGTTTGGTCTGTGAGTGAAGGAAGTCCATTAGCACCCACTAATACCTGTCCGTTTGAGTGTAGTACGGCACGTTTTCCTCTAAGACCGAATAAAGAACCATTTAATATACCTGCACCGGCAGCAGAATTCATGAAGGTCCAAGAGTCTGAAAGGTATACCTCTTTTATTTCTCCAGGAAGGTCAGTAACTCTGGACTCATTTCTTGCAAAGTTAAAAATGGTATTCCATCTCAGTTTAGAGGTAGTTGGTAGAACATCCACATTAACCATTGCTTCGAAACCCTTATTTTCTATAGCACCTCCATTAAGTGTAGCGTAGAATGTACCTGTGCTGGGTGGTACACGTATATCTATTAGGATTTGGTTATCCGATACGGTTTTGTAATAGGTAAAGTCTAAGCTCACACGGTTATTAAACAAACGGGCTTCTGCACCTATTTCAAAGCTATTGGTAAATTCAGGTTCTAGGCTTGGATTACCCACGTCTACGCCGTTCCAGGTATAGCCGTTACTTGCCAAACCGTTTATGTTTGTGGCCAAATAACTCTCAAGCTGGCCTGCAGGAGCATCTTTACCCACCTGGGCAAATGTACTTCTTACTTTAAGGTATGAAAGGGTTCCGGTGTTGTTAAGGTTTAGGAACTCAGACAATACAGCTGATACACCTACAGATGGATAGAAGAATGACCTCTTTGCAGCAGGTAGAGTAGAGGACCAGTCGTTCCGTCCTGTAACATTAAGGAAAATTGCGTTTTTATATCCTATTTTGGCTTCTCCAAAAGCAGCAACATTTCTCCTTCTCATGATGTTTTCTGTAATCTGCTGGTTTGCACGGGCTATGTTAGTAATGTTTCTTATGCCGGGTGCCACAAAGTTTACCCCACTCAGGTACACTGTTCTTGTATTTTGGGACTCTACGGTGTTGCCCGCCATTAGACTTAGGTTCCAATCATTGCTAAGGTCTACATCATACGTAGCTATAAGATTAGATGTATATCTTTTACTAAGTCTCTCGTATTGTGAAATAGCTCCGCCTTTACGTGCTTCTACCAATGAGCCTTCTCTGGTCAATGAATTATTGTGCTGATCAAAAACATCCGCTCCAAATTTATAAGCAATGTTGAATCCTTTAAATACATTTAGGTCAGCACTTAATACGCCCATAAAGCGGTTTAACTCATTTTTTACCGGGTTATAGGCATTACTCCAGTAAGGATTATCGAAAAGCTGGTCTGGATAAAACCGTTTTTGCGAACCGTCTTCGTTTTCGTAGTCATGGATGTTAACATTGGCAGGATACGACAACAGGCTGGCATAACTGCCTCCGGTAGCGTTCCCTTGACGGGTGCTGGCAATGTCTGTTTTTATGTAGTTTACTGTGGCTCCTACAGACAGACGATTGTTTATCTTGGTGTTATTGGTAAGCCTCAGACTTGTTTTATTGTATTTTGTACTAGGTATAACGCCCTTGTTACTTACATTACCAAAAGAGAAAAAGTTACGGCTTTTTTCTGTTCCTCCAGATATGCTCACATTGTTATTAAAAGAAACGCCCGTTTGATAGAAATCCTGTAAATGGTTGTATACCTGCCCACTTTTAATTTCTTCGCCCCATGACAAATTACTTTGCGGGTTGTAGATAACAGAACCGTCTGCTTGTAAAATCTGCTGTCCTTGCCCGTACTTAGTTTGTATATCTGGTACTCCAAGTACTTTGTTCATAGAGATACTGCCATCGTAGTTTACCGAGATTTTACCTGCCTTACCTTTTTTAGTGGTAATAACTACTGCACCAGATGCCGCTTGGATACCATAAAGAGCAGCAGCAGCAGGTCCTTTTAGTACAGTTATAGTCTCTATGTCTTGCGGGTTAATATCCGAAGCACGGTTTATGCTTGCCACTTCTAAGCTAGCATCTGTGGAGTTATCAATAGGAATACCGTCTACTATAATGAGCGGCTGGTTGTTTCCGGTAAGTGAAGTACCACCACGAATCATAATTACAGATGAAGCTCCTGGAACACCGCCTGAATTGTTCACAGAAACCCCAGCTACTTTACCCTGTAAAGTATTGATAACGTTACTTTGGTTACCTTCTAGTATTTCTTTGGAGTTTATAGATTGGGCAGAGTAACCCAAAGTCCTTTTTTGGTTAGTTACGCCAAAGGCGGTTACTATTACCTCGTCTAGTTGGCTGGTGTTTTCTTCCATCTCTATATTCAAAATGGATTGTGTGCCCACTGTGATTTTCTTTGATAGCATACCCATAAAAGAGAAATTAAGCACATCGCCATTTTTGGCATCTATGTGATAATTACCATTAACATCGGTGATGCTACCGCTGGTAGCTCCTTCTTTGGTTACGCTTACTCCAGGGAGGGCTTCGCCTTTGGTGTCGGTAACTTTGCCTGTTATAGTTTGTGCCCAAGAATATAAGCTAATCAAACTTAACCATAAAATGAGGAAAGTTTTTTTCATAAATGAACTAAAAGTTTATTGGTTAAAAATTAAAACAATAAAAGATGTGTGTATGCAGTGATTGCGGTGTGAAGTAGGGTAAGACAATAATAAGAATTTAATCTTATCTTAATGTGAAAGGCTCAATTGCAGAGCAATAAAAAGAGAAATTCCTTTCTTTAGAACCACGTAAACTTAGAAAAGTTAAATTTTTTATTCTTTTTATTCTGTTCTTAGAGAACTAAGAACAGTGTAGGATTTTAGACGTTACCAATAGCTGCCCTACGTGTCTTTGTGTGTGTTCGGCTGCATGGAAGAGTAAACCGCTAAAGGTTGAGGGGATTTCTTTTCGCCCTACTAAGCGTATGTCATAAAATTGGGCAGTTTTTATATTCTTTAAATAATCCAAAGACCTATCTACTTGTATATTAAAGTGGTTAATGAGTTCATTCACGGTCTCTTTTCCTTCACCTTCAGATTTAAGATAGACCATTTGTATCTCGGATAGTTGGTCTCCATTAGCATAAGTAAAGAGCCTGTCAAGCACACCAGTAAGGTGTTTTAAATGAAAACCTACAGACGCCACTCCATATGGCTTTTCCCATAATTTCTCTGTAGGGAAGCCATCTAGGTAGATATTTAGCTCCTCTCTTGCTTGTAACAAGGCATGTGCTATGGCTTGTACTTCTTTTGGATAGCCTTCTAATGGGCCTCGGAGCCAGACTTCTAGGTTTTGCATAGGAAATTTGGTTGTTAGTTTTTAGTTATGAGCCGTCATCTATGAGCTATCAGATGTCAGCCGTCAGTTATCAGTTTTGAGCTCGGTACTTGTGGCTAGCTTCCATATTTCAAGCCCATCAACTCCCGCTTAATATCCGAGAACATCCCTTTGATGGTTTCGGGTCCCAGGTCATCGGGCTCAAACTCTTCGGTAGCTATGCTACAGGCAAATTCCCATACCTCCAGCAAGTCTGCTCTATCTATTTCATATGGAGGATAAAAAGGGTTATCGGAACTCACCAGCAAAGATTCCTTATTTTTTTTGTTTAGTCTCTTATAGCTTATACCTTCTCGGGCGATAAATACATACGTTTTTCCCTCTTTGAGCCAGTCAAGATTTTCTACGTACTTACCGATGATAAAAGAGCCGTCTTTATGAGGTGGCATAGAGTCACCTTGTGCAGGGAAGGCTCTGTATTTAGCATGACTAAGAAAGGGCAATGCAATATGCTGTAAGCTTTCTATATATTCGGGGTCGCTATAACCAGCTAAATAGCCCATTTGTGCCCGATGCGGTATAATTTCTATACGATTATTACCATGTGTGTCTACCATTATAGGGAGCAGAATACGGTTATCGGGCAGCTGTTGCAGTTCTCGGATAGGAACTCTCCGTATATCTACAGACACCAGTAAGTCTATACTCACATGGAAATACCGAGAGAGTTTTAGTAATAACTCTATAGGCGGTTCAGACATGTTGTCTTCGTATTTAGCGTAACGGCCACGGGTTATCATTAGCTCATCCGCTATAGCTTGCTGTGACATCCTCAATTGTGTCCTCAGATATCTCAGATTATCAGATAGTAACGACATTGGTATAATTTATATCAACAAATATAATATATTTTGCTATGAAATAGGGTATTATTGCTGAGAAAATATAAGTACCCAATGGTGAGTTGCTAGTTATGAGTTTCGGGATAACTAAATGCTGGTATCTAATATCTAACAACTCATAACTCAATACTCACAGCCCAAAAATGGACAGAGCAATAATACATATGGATTTGGATACTTTTTTTGTGTCCTGCGAGCGGCTAGAAAACAGCAAGTTGGATGGCATACCTGTAATCATTGGAGGTGGAGATAGGGGCATGGTGGCTTCCTGTTCCTATGAAGCCCGGTACTTTGGTGTACGCTCCGCCATGCCTATAAAGATGGCGTTGCGTTTGTGCCCCGATGCCAAGGTGATAAAAGGAGATATGGAAAAGTACTCCAAGCTTTCACGTACTGTGACTGAGATATTGGAGGAGAGAGCACCTGTAGTAGAAAAAGCAAGTATAGATGAACACTATCTAGACATAAGTGGTATAGACCGTTTCTTTGGAGCGTATAAGTTTACACAAGAACTTATGAATGCCGTGACTAAGAACACAGGATTGCCCGTAAGTTATGCCTTGTCTGTAAATAAAACAGTGGCAAAAATAGGTACAGGTGAAGCCAAGCCAAAAGGGAAAATAGAAATCCCTCAGAGTGGGATTAAGCCTTTTTTAGACCCGCTTTCTATAAAAAAAATACCTATGCTGGGTGATGTTACCTTTCAGTTACTCTCTCGCATTGGGATACGTTATATACACACTTTGGCAGAAATGCCGGTAGATGTATTGCGGCAAATGATTGGTAAGAACGGCATAGATCTCTGGAAAAAAGCGAACGGAATAGATACTTCGGCTGTGGAGCCTTATACAGATAGGAAGTCACTTTCCTTAGAAAATACGTTTGGCACAGATACCATTGATATAAAAATGTTACGTTCTGTAATAAGCAGCATGGTGGAGAAACTGGCATACCAACTTAGAAAAGAAAGTTGGCTTACTTCTACGGTGGTGGTGAAAATTCGCTATGCCAATTTTGATACTGAAACCCGGCAATGTAGGGGGCAGTATACATCGGCAGACCATATCCTTACACAAACAGCTATGGAACTTTTTGATAAACTATACAATAGACGTATGCGGCTACGACTCATTGGAGTACGTTTTACAGGTTTGGTTCGGGGAAATTTGCAGATAAACATTTTTGAAGATACGGAAGAGATTTTGTCCCTGTACCAAGCCATGGATTGTATAAAAAATCGTTTTGGTCCTGCTTCTGTGGTTAAGGCGGACGGCTTTTTTTAGAATGAGTAGTTCAATGTGCCCTTAACCTGAAATAGTTTATTAATAAATGTGTCTCATGGCGACAGCATAGCCCTCATTTACTGATAGGAAAGTTATTCATAGACAATGTATCTCAATTGCCACTCATATCATAGTTTACGTTACGGCACTATTCCACTAGAAAAACTAGTGGAGCAAGCTTTGGCCTGTGGTGTAAAAGCTTTGGCTCTTACAGACATTAATACTATTACGGGTATTTATGATTTTACTAAAGCTTGTTTAGAAGCAAACATTAAGCCTTTGGTGGGTATGGAAATAAGAAGAGACAATCGCTTATTGTACATCACGTTGGCAAAAGACGCATCGGGAATTGCGGAAGTATGTCGTTTAATGACGAGTTACAACTGTGACAAACAAGAACTTTTGGAGAGAGCTCCTGAGTTTAATTCCGTTTTTGTTATTTATCCTCTGGAAAACACACCCAGAGAGCTTCTGGAGTTTGAGTATATTGGTATAAAACCAGAGCAACTAAATATCCTGATAAGAGCCGAATGGAGACCCTATTTGTCCAAAATGGTAGTTCTACAGCCCATTACTTTTCAAA
Source organism: uncultured Lacihabitans sp. (assembly GCA_964489955.1). Classification (GTDB taxonomy): domain Bacteria; phylum Bacteroidota; class Bacteroidia; order Cytophagales; family Spirosomataceae; genus Leadbetterella. The sequence goes on from CAZBAV010000010.1 coordinate 71,707, forward strand.
ATAAGACCGAATACAATTTACATAGAATTCTTCGTGCTATTGATTCAAACGTACTTCTTTCTAAACTCTCAGAAAACGACATTTGCTCTAAAACGGAGTTCATGAGGCCCTTGGACGAACTCTATCACGAATATCAAAACTACCCACAGATAATCAAGAATACGGAAGAACTTATCTCTAAATGTTGGTTCAAGTTTAAATTTAAAACACCCAGAAATAAAAAACATTATACACAGAGTAAAGAAGGTGACCTTAGCCTGCTTACCAACCTGGCCTTTGATGGTCTAAAAAAACGTTACGGTAATCAGCATCAAGCAGCCCGACAAAGAGTAGAGAGTGAATTGAAGATAATAGATCAGTTAGGTTTTGGCGGATATTTTCTTATCACTTGGGATATTATATGCTATAGTAATAGAATGGGTTTTATGCACATTGGCCGGGGTAGCGGGGCAAATAGCATAGTGAGTTATTGTTTGGGTATTACAGATATTTGTCCTATAGAATTAGACCTGTATTTTGAACGTTTCCTGAACCTAAACCGAAAAGCTCCGCCAGATTTTGACATAGATTGGAGTTGGCAAGAACGTGATACTATTTTGCGGTACATCTTTAATAGGTATGGCAAAGACCATGTGGCATTTTGTGGTACCAATGTAGAGTTTAAATACCGATCAATAATCCGTGAAGTAGGCAAAGTTTTTGGCTTACCTAAGGAAGAACTGGATTCACTTGCCCATTCTTCCAAGGAAAGTCATGATCCCAATTCTGTGGTGCAGTTGGTACACAAGTATGGCAAGCTCATGGAAAAATACCCAAACCAACGTAGTATGCATGCCTGTGGGATATTGATTTCAGAAGAACCGATAACCAACTACACTGCTTTAGAAATGCCGCCAAAGGGTTTTCCTATCGTGCAGTTCGATATGCACATAGCAGAAGATATCGGTTTAGAGAAGTTCGATATTTTGAGCCAGAGGGGAATTGGGCATATAAACGACTCGGTAAAACTTATTAAGCAGAACCGCGGTATTACGGTAGATATACGGGATACGACTCTGTCAAAAGAAGAAAAATATGCCAACGAGTTTCTAGCAGTGGGTAAAACCATAGGTTGTTTTTATATAGAGTCACCTGCTATGCGTGGACTTTTACGAAGGCTTAAGTGCGATAATTATAAGACACTGGTGGCGGCATCATCTATTATCCGTCCTGGAGTAGCTCAGAGTGGTATGATGAAAGAATATATTTTTCGCCATAATAACCCTGATAAGTTTGAGTATTTTCATGAGATTTTCCAGCAAGAGTTGGGAGATACTTATGGAATTATGGTATATCAAGAAGATGTGATAAAAATTGCCCTGCACTTTGGCGGTTTGTCGGCTGAAGATGGAGATATTCTCCGTAGAGCCATGAGTGGCAAAGGCCGCTCCTTAGCCGCATTACAAAAAGTGCGGGACAACTTCTTTGAATCTTGTGCTATCAAGGGCCATCCTGCCGATTTAAGTAAAGAAGTTTACCGGCAAATAGAGTCCTTTGCGGGCTATTCTTTTTGTAAGGCTCACTCGGCATCGTATGCGGTAGAAAGTTATCAAAGTCTTTACCTGAAAGTCTATTTCCCTATAGAGTTTATGGTGGCTGTAATAAATAACCAAGGTGGTTTTTACCGTACAGAAGTCTATGTACACGAAGCTCGTATGGCTGGTGGAAAGATTCATACTCCCTGTGTAAACCGAAGTGAGTACGAAACCACACTTTATGGGGAAGATATTTTTCTGGGTCTTATGAATATACAAAGTCTGGAAAGTAAACTAAGCCATCTTATTCCAAAAGAAAGAAAAGAGAATGGAAATTATTTCTCTTTAGAAGATTTCATTCAGAGGATACCCGTGGGTATGGAATCTGTGCAAACACTCATTTTTGTTGGGGCTTTTAATTTTACAGGAAAAAGTAAAAATGAGCTTTTGGTAGCGGCACGACTGATGCTCATAAATTTTAAACCAGAAAATAGAGGGCTACAGCTTATAAAAGAACCAGCAAAAGAATATCAATTGCCAAAACTGGAACGGTCTGAGTTTGAAGACGCTTTTGACGAAATAGAACTTTTAGGGTTTCCTATTTCTTGTAGTCCCTTTGATTTGCTACAAACCAAATATAGAGGTACAGTAATGAGTAAAGAACTCATGAGTTTTCACAAAAAGGAAGTAAAGATGCTGGCTTACCTTATTTCACGAAAGCATGTACCCACCAAACGGGGAACTATGTTTTTTGGTACCTGGATAGATGTAGAAGGTGGATATTTTGATACAGCCCACTTTCCGGATAGTTTAGACGTTTATCCCTTCCAGGGTGGAGGCTGCTACCTTTTGTTTGGTCGGGTAGAGGTAGATTTTAATTTTCCCACTATTACTATTTTAAAAATGGCTAAAATGCCTTTTATATCCGATCCTAGGTACTCCCACGATAGTAAAAAAGCATATTATGTACACAAGCAGATAAAAGAAGACATAAGCATGACTCACCGTCAGCCCTATCCGCAAGAACACGAAATTGGTTTGCCACGCCATAAAATGGGGGAGTGAGTTACGATTGAGGGAGTAATTAATTAATGTTACTTTTCATCCGAATTACGCTTGTTTCGGTTTTGTATAGTACAATAAGACTATAGCTATAAAATAGAAGAGGCTGCCTGTGTGGCAACCTCTTCTACTATAGTTCAAACAACTTATCTTTTCAAAGGTGACTCACGATTAATTTCTATCATGTCTGTCTCGTAGCTATTAGAGTTACCCAATAGGTGCTCAGAAAAATAATCAGCCATTTTCCAGAAGAAATACTCTGTCATGTTTCCAAAACCATGACGCTGGCCAGGAAGTAAAACAAAATCAAAGCGTTTGTTGGCTTTAATTAAAGCTTCCGCCATACGAATAGTGCCGGCTGGGTGTACGTTATTATCAATATCACCAGTAGCTAAAAGCAATTTACCTTTTAGGTTTTTAGCTAATTCACTATTTTTCTCTATTTGATAAGAGAATGTAGTGTCGCCTTTGGCACTTACTTTCTCTTGCACACCGTGGTGACGCTCACTCCACCAACGGTTATAAATTTGGTTTTCGTGGTTACCAGCACCCGAAACCGCTACTTTAAAGAAGTCTGGATATACCAACATAGCAGCTGTAGACATGAATCCACCACCAGAGTGACCAGTGATACCCACACGATTTACATCTATAAACGAATGGCGGTTTGCCAATTGTTCTGCCGTAACTTTTTTATCTTCTAAACCATAGTCACGTAGGTTACTATAACCATATGTGTGATACCATTTTGAACGGGCAGGGTGGCCACCACGGTTACCTACCGTAACTACGATAAAGCCTAATTGTGCCAAACGGTCTATTCTGTCCATACTACGGCCAAAAGACTTGTTTACGGCCTCGGTTTGTGGTCCTGGGTACACATACTCTACAATTGGATAGGTACGAGTAGAGTCAAAATCAAACGGCTTATACATTACACCATAAAGATCTGTAATTCCGTCACCAGCTTTTACTTTAAATGGCTCTGGGAATTTATAACCGGCAGCAAAGAGCTGGCTTAAATCTGCTTGCTCAAGCTTCATTATTAATGCTCCTTTATTATCGTACAAATCAGTGGCAGGTGCTGTGTTTACTCTAGAGTAGTTGTTTACGAAGAAGCGTCCGCTTTCACTAGTGCTTACCTGGTGGTCATAGTCTCCTTTGTTTAGCAATTTTGGTTCACCGCCCAATAAAGAAGTAGAGTAGTGATGCAGGTAATACGGGTCTTCTCCGGCTTCTTTTCCGTTGGCTGTAAATGTAAATGTATTTGCTTTTGCATCATATCCGGTTATACTTTCACAGTTGTACTCACCAGATGTAAGCTGGCGTACCAATGTTCCGTTTGTGTTGTATAAGTAATAATGTCCCCATCCGTCACGCTGAGACCAGTGTATAAACTGTGTTCCATTGTTTACAAAATAAGGTTTGTTTATATCCAAATATACGTTTGAACGCTCTTCTACTATGGTTTTGCTAGTACCGTCTACATTTACAGCCACAATATCAATTCTTTTCAAGTCACGGCTAGAGCGACTGATATAAAACGTATTGTTGTCTCCAAGCCAGAAATTCCTGTACCTTTTCCTTAAGTAACTAGATTTGTCTCTGTCCTTTCCATAAATCCCAACGGTTTGGTTTTTAAATGCAGCAACATGTACTTGCTTAGGCTTTAATGTTTCTGCATCAAAAACATAAAGTTCTACTTCGGTAGAGTCTTTTTCGCCTGGTATTTGGTACTTGTAAGTCTCTAAGGTTGGTCTGGCACCACCCACGTTATTAATAACCCACAAAGGATTTAAGTGGCGGTTATCTTTACGAGTCATGGCAAAGTGCTTTCCGTCAGGTGACCAGCTCAACCACACACCTTTACGTTCCTTAAGTTTCTCATCTTCTTTGCTGTCACCAGTAGTTATACTATATTGATCACCACCCCAGGCATAATATTGTACACCATCTGTTGTAAATTTATGTTCTACAATAGTAGTGTCTTTGTCATCTTTTATGGCTTTTTCGAAGTTAGCTCTATCCATCCAATATAGGTTATACTCTTTGGCATAAAATACTTTCATAGTATCTGGAGAGTATGAAGCCCAGCTTGGTCTTTCTTTCTCTTTTAGCGTATCTGAAAGTTCTTTCAGTTGCTTCGAAACTAAATCGTACTCCAAGTAAAACGTCTTCTTTTTAAGCGTGTCTGTTTTTACCTTGAGTTTCTTAATCTCGTCTTTACTCTTAACGGTGTCTTTTGTGCTTTTTACTTCAAAACGAATACGTTTTTCGTCATCAGTAAACTCTAAGTTGTCAATCTCCAGATGTTGGGCATCAAAAGGGTTTTTAACAATACGCGTAACCTTTCGGGCCATATCGGCATTGTCAAAGAGGTCTTGCTTTGATTTTGTGGCCGGGTCTATCAAAATCCACTTTTTACCAGAAGGTGTTTGGTAGGTATACCAAAAACGGTCTGTATGGTTTATCCAGTTTGGCCGAACATCGGTAGAGAAAATTAAAGTCCGCAGCTTATTGGGAGAAAATTTAGCTGCTAAGTCATAGTTTGCTTGTTGCTGTGCGGAGGCCATAAAACTTGCCGCCAGCATGAGAAGTGATAAAACAATTCGCATATATATAGATTTTGGGTTAAACGAAAATTCTTTTAAATGTCTGTAAGTTCTAAATTTTCAAAAGTGCTAATGACTTTATCGGCATTAGGTAAGGAAGAGATTAAGCCAATTCCCACGGCATACATTCCCGCTGCTTTTGCAGCTTGTATTCCGGCATAAGCGTCTTCAAATACTACACAGACTTCGTTTGGTAAGCCGAGTGCTTCTGCTCCTTTTATGAAAACTTCGGGGTCTGGTTTGCTTTTAGATACCGCATTGCCATCTATGGTAGCATCGAAATATTTTTGCAATTTCGTCTTTTTAAGGATAATACTGGCATTCTTACTAGCGGAACCAAGAGCTATTTTTATTCCTGCATTCTTAGACTTAATAAGGAAATTTTCTACTCCGGGAAGTATATCTTTTTCGGTCATTTGCTCCACTAAATCCAGGTACCATACATTCTTCTTTGTGGCTAGATTTACTTTCTCTTGGTCGCTTAATTGTACATTACCATGCTCTAAAATACGGTTTAAAGAATCCATGCGGCTTATCCCTTTCAGGGTTTCATTAAACTCTTCATCAATATCAAAACCAAGCTCTTGCGTAAGTTTCCGCCATGCTGCAAAATGAAAAACGGCTGTATCCACAAGTACACCGTCTAAATCAAAGAGGAATGCCTCTTTTTTCATAATGTTTTTGTTTATGCTGCAAAGTACTCACTTTTAACCTTAATTTTGCAATTATCTTACTTACATTTCTAGCAGATGGGCAAGCATAAACTAACTATTTACCAGATTTTCTTACGTACTTTTGGTAACACCAACACTACTAACTCATTTAATGGGACCCTGGGCCAGAACGGTACAGGGAAATTTAAGGATATTAATACTGCATCTTTAAAGTCGCTAAAACGGCTTGGTATTACGCATGTTTGGTATACAGGCGTGGTAGAACATGCAACAATGGAAGACTTTACTGCCTTTGGAATTCCCAAGGATCACCCACAGGTGGTAAAGGGAATTGCGGGTTCTCCATATGCCATAAAAGATTATTATGACGTAAACCCATATTTGGCGGAGGATGTAAATAAGCGTATGGCAGAGTTCGAAGCTTTGGTATCCCGTACGCATAAAGAAAAGCTTAAAGTTCTTATAGACTTTGTCCCTAACCATGTGGCACGCCAATATCACAGTGATGTAAAACCCGTGGGCGTAGAGGATTTTGGTCAAACAGATGATAATACACTTGCTTTCAATCAACAAAATAATTTCTATTACATTCCTAATGAGAAGTTTGCAGTGCCAGATGGTGTAAATCCGCCTGTAGCGTTTGATGCTGTTTTTCAAGAATTTCCTGCGAAGGCTACAGGAAATGATGTCTTTAGTGAGGCTCCAAATATAAACGATTGGTTTGAAACCGTAAAGCTTAACTATGGAGTAGATTATGTTGGGGGACGTAAGAAAATATTTGATCCTATTCCTAAAACATGGTTGCAGATGCGTGACATCTTGTTGTTTTGGGCAGGTAAAGGAGTAGATGGTTTCAGGTGTGATATGGCCGAAATGGTTCCTGTGGAATTTTGGCACTGGGTTATTCCTGCTGTTAAAGCTAAATTTGAAGATGTAATATTTGTGGCCGAGATATATAATCCTAATGAGTACCTAAACTATACAGAGTATGGGAACTTTGACTATTTATATGATAAGGTAGGTTTGTATGATGCTTTGCGTAGGCTTATTGAGGGTAAGGGTAATGCCATGGATATTACCGCTGTATGGCAAAGAGAGTCTGGGGAGTTTGCAGAAAAGATGTTGAGATTTTTGGAAAACCACGATGAGCAACGTGTCGCTTCGCAAGAATTTGGTAAAACACCAGAGTCTGCTTACGCAGCCATGATGTTATCTTCAACTTTGCATACGGGGCCCATCATGTTATACGCAGGGCAAGAGTTAGGTGTAAAACCAGATAAGGCAGAGGGGTTCCAGGGAGATGACGGCCGTACTACTATTTTTGATTTTTGGGGACTACCTGAGATGCAAACCTGGATTGGCGGTGGTAAATATGATGAAAGTAAACTCCATGCCAAACAAAAGGGCATTTGGGAGTTCTATTCTAAAACCCTCAACTTTGCCAAAAATAATGATGCTGTAACGGAAGGTGAGTTTCATGATTTACAATATCTAAATGCTCACTGGAAAAGTAAAGGTTATGATGAGCGTTTTCTTTATTCATACTTACGTTTTTCTAAAAAACAATGTCTTCTTTTCGTTTATAATTTTGATATGAACAGTTCTCATTCCTTTAGCTTAAAGCTGCCACGCGGTGTTTTTAAAGATGGGAACATAAATATGAAATTTAAGCAAGTATTTGAAGGAAAGCAATCATTTGATTTTGCTGTACAAGGGTCTGAAATAGGCTTTGATTTAGATTTACCTGCCAATAGTTTTAAAATATTCGAAATAAAAGTAAAATGACTAAATCACAGAAGTTTCTCATTGGAGCAGTTCTAACCCTTTTTGCTCTTGTTATTTTTTTATTTCGTGGAGATTGGTTCATTATCCCTAATAGACCAGGTGTAACTAGTCTTCTGCAAAATGTGGTACAACCATATGGCTTAGTAGCTTTGTTCTTGTTGTTTGGTTATATGCTTTCCAAAGGCTTTGGTCTCAAAGGATGGGTGTTTGTTCTCTTTTTATGTTTAGTTGAGCTAGGTTTTTATATAATCTTACACTGCGGCTATAGATTTCTTCCAGATGAAGTTAAGATTAAGCCGT
>CAZBAV010000010.1:79663-82587 GCA_964489955.1 uncultured Lacihabitans sp.
TGAAGCTCAAGCCGTGGTTTCAGCCCGTTAAAGGTGTGGCAGGAGAAATAAGATCTATGATACAGTTTCAAGAAGAGACGGCTACGTATGATAAGGAACTTTTTTACACTTTAAAACCTGGAGAGTCCCGTTTTAAGTCGTATGAGTTCAATACAGAAATAAAGGTTAATAACCTTGGTGTTAGAGATACGGAAGAGAATTTCAAAGACCCGGAAGTAGTTTTTTTAGGGGACTCATTTACAATGGGTTGGGGTGTGGAAAATGAGGAGTCTTATGCCCGTGTATTTGCTAAAAGTACCGGATTAAAAGTACTAAATACGGGGATATCTTCTTATGGGACTGCCAGAGAATATCGTATGTTGGATAGAGTAGGGGTTGATTCTCTAAAATTGATAATTATACAGTACCATGATACAGATTTAGAGGAGAATAATTTTTATTTAAAAAACGGTCGTTTGGGAAGTAGAACACAGGCAGATTTCGATTCCCAAGTAGCTGATAATAAGAAAAATCGTAGCTATTTTCCTTTTCAGTACCTGAAGACATACTTATTGAACAAGGTAAAGAATATGAAGGTGGCTCCCAAAACAGAAACAGTGACCGAAGGATGGGCGGGTATTTATGCAGAATTTCCTGAATTCACCCCCGAGTTCTTTGAGATTGTTGCCAAAATACAAGAATTAAAGAATGTTCCTGTGTTGGTTACTTTCATAGGAAGTTTTTATACCGATCCAAATGTGATTAAGGAGTTTGAAAAATATGCGGCAGATAATGGTATAAAGAATGTTTATTTTTTAAATATGGGAGGTAAGCTTGACCACAAGAATTATTTCTTCTTAGACGACCATATTAATGCTTCCGGACATAAAATAGTGGGTGAAGAGTTGGGAAGAAAAGCAAAAACTATTCTTTAAGACTAGTTAAAAGGGTAGTTTACTGCATTAAAGGAAGTCTTCTGCACTTATTTATTAGTTAAAATTAGCTTTAAGCTGTATTTTTGCGAGATTTTTAATATTTAACGTAAAAATGGCAGAGTATAAGCACCGCGAGATAGAAAAGAAGTGGCAGAAGTATTGGGAAGAAAACCAAACTTATAAAGTTGATGTAGACACTTCTAAACCTAAGTTTTATGTACTAGACATGTTTCCTTATCCTTCCGGGGCGGGTTTACATGTAGGGCATCCACTCGGGTATATCGCATCGGATATTTTTAGCCGTTTCAAATCTCTGAAAGGATATAATGTATTACATCCAATGGGTTTTGATTCTTTCGGTTTACCTGCGGAACAATATGCTATTCAAACAGGACAGCATCCTGCCATAACTACTGAGGCTAACATTACAACCTACATCCAACAGCTAAAGAATATTGGATTTAGCTATGATTGGTCAAGGGAAATCCGGACATCTGAGCCAGATTACTACAAATGGACACAATGGATTTTTATACAAATCTTTAATAGCTGGTACAATAAAGATACGGACAAAGCCGAAAGCATTGATTCTCTTTATTCCCTATTTTCAAAAGACGGCTCGGCTGCAGCAAATGCCGCAACAGCAGAAGATTTAAGTACTTTTACGGCTGATGAGTGGAACTTCTGGAGTTCTGAAAAACAATATGAAGTTTCTTTAGATTATAGATTAGCTTATCTTTCTGACTCGGTAGTAAACTTCTGTCCGGCCTTGGGAATGGTACTTTCTAATGATGAAGTAAAAGACGGGGTTTCGGAACGTGGTGGTCATCCCGTTATTCAGAAGAAAATGAGTCAGTGGATGATGCGGATTACTGCTTATGCAGACCGTCTTATCTCGGGTCTGGACACAATAGACTGGTCAGAGTCACTAAAAGATCAACAACGCAACTGGATTGGTAAGTCTGTAGGAGCTTCTGTAAAGTTTTCTGTAGAAAATTCAGACAGAGATATAGAAGTGTTTACCACGCGTGTTGACACTATTTATGGTGTAAGTTTCTTAGTATTGGCTCCCGAACATGAATGGGTTACAGAACTTACTACAGCAGAACAAAGTGGAGCTATACAACAATACATAGAAGATACACAAAAGCGGTCTGAATTAGACCGTATGTCGGATGTGAAGACTGTTTCAGGTGCATTCACGGGTTCTTATTGTATTAACCCTTTTAATGGAGAAAGAGTGCCGATTTGGATTGCTGACTATGTTCTGGCTGGCTATGGAACAGGAGCGGTTATGGCTGTGCCTTCTGGAGATCAGCGTGATTGGAATTTTGCTACACATTTTGGTTTACCAGTTATCCCTATCCTGGATGCCCAAGTGGACACAGACCTACAAGCAGACGCTACTAAGGAAGGGAAATACATTAATTCAGGAATGATAAACGGCCTGGATTATAAAGAGGCTACAGCCAAGCTTATTTCTTGGTTAGAGGAAAACAAGAAGGGTAAAGGTAAAGTCAATTTCCGTTTACGTGATGCCGTTTTTGCTCGCCAAAGATATTGGGGAGAGTCGGTGCCTGTTTATTTTAAAACAAATAATAACGGTCGCCAAATTCCGTACTTAGTTGCAGAAAAAGATTTGCCATTAGTATTGCCAGAAATAGATAAGTACCAACCAACTGAATCTGGTGAGCCGCCTTTAGGACGTGCTGCAGATTGGACTTACACACCAGATGGAGAAACGGAAGCTTTTCCATTGGAAATGAGTACAATGCCGGGTTGGGCAGGTAGCAGCTGGTATTGGTTTAGGTATATGGATCCTAAAAACGAAAACGCTTTCGTAGATAAAGATGCCCTAGATTATTGGCAAGATATAGACTTATATCTTGGTGGTACAGAACACGCTACCGGACACTTATTGTATAGCCGTTTTTGGAACAAGATATTGAAAGACCTTGGTTTTGTAAAAGAAGAGGAGTTTGCAAAAAAACTGATAAACCAAGGTATGAT
>CAZBAV010000011.1:0-78728 GCA_964489955.1 uncultured Lacihabitans sp.
TAATTCCTTATCGTCTGTTAATAAGAACAAATCTTTCACCATCCCCCAGACACAGGGCATAGGGAATTTGGGGGCACGGTTCATCCCTCCATCCTCATGGTCAAAACTCTCTTTTATCTTTTGGGAAAGGATCCTTAACTCATCCTCTGTATAGGCTGTTCCAGCACTGCCCAAAGCATACTTCTCCGAATCTTTGATATTTAAGCTACCAACGAAACTCTTCCCCGAAGTCTCCACTTCTTCCCGACGATTCTGGAAAACATCAGCAATGCTATAAAGAACATTCATCCATTGAGCTTTGGGAAAATACGTTCCTCCGTAGAATGGTTCTCCACCCGGTAAAAGAAAAACGTTTAAAGGCCAGCCGCCACGCTGTCCCATGGCTTGAAGAGCATCCATATAAATATTATCTATATCAGGTCGCTCTTCTCTGTCTACTTTAATATTCACAAAATGCTCATTCATAACTGCAGCCACCTCAGTATCCTCAAAACACTCATGCTCCATTACATGACACCAGTGACAAGCCGAATATCCAATACTCAAAACAATTACTTTATCCTCCTCTTTAGCCTTTTTAAGGGCTTCAGGGCCCCAAGGAAACCAATCTACTGGATTATTCTTGTGCTGTAATAAATAAGGGCTGCTTTCTTGGGCTAAATGATTCATGGTTGAATTATTATTTTTTTAGTTTGGTGGCTGTCTTTGGTAGAAAACTGCACAAAATACTCCCCTTGGGAAAGAGCAGAAACGTCTAACTCTCCTACTGTTTCATAGTTTTGTAAAACATCCAGCTGTTTTTCTAATCTAGCCCTACCTAAACCGTCATACACTTTTACCTTAACGGGTCCTTCTCCAGCAGAGCGGAAAGTATATTTTAAAATGCGAGAAGTCGGATTAGGGTATAATTTCAAATTAGTTACCTCTATTTCGTTAGCGGTTACCAATCCTACAGGATATTCACACAGATGTATTTCATATCCTTTGAGGGTAATTTCCTTCTTAAGACTGCCATAATTTATATTTAGTTTTACCTCTTCCGTCTCAGAGCGTGCCCAAGGATTTTGAGCTACTACCAGTATTTTACCATCTTTGTAAACTCCTCGCCATACAGGTAGCTTATTTTCATTATAATCACGGGCCGAAATAGATTTCACTAAACGGTAATCTCCTTCAAAAAAATGGTTAAAGTGAGATAACCTATACATACCTTTCATGAAGTAATTATAATTGTTGTAGCTAGAATTTGGTTGTAAATCATCCCAGAGCCAAATCCCTTTTGCCCCAGAAAAGAAAGGAAAAATTGCCATAGCTTCAGACATCCATGGTCTTATAGGTTTTCCATTATATTCCGGAGTCCAGCTGTACTGGTTCCATAAAAAGAGAATTTGTTCCTTATCTGACCAAGCTTCATTTACTTCTACCTGAAACATTAGGTAGGAAAGATACTCTCCAGCAAAAATGTGGGGGTAATCATAGTAAAAGTATGCAGAGGGGGTCAGGAAGTCTTGCATTTGGTAAAAGTCTCCCCCAACTTGTTTCTTCTCAAAATCATAAGCCATATAATTAATAGCCGCGGGATTTTCTTGCCAACTTTGCCAATCCATACCTTGTATATTCACAAAAGTGTTTAGTACCGGAGCGTCTGTGTATGAACTAAAAGGTATGTTCTGCTGCCCCGCTTTGGCCTGTATATATTTGCCAGCATACGCATAGAGAGCTTGCATATCCTTTTTGTATTGGATTATAAAATTCTCGTTTGTTAGGTTTCTTATATTTTGCGGAACGTAGTCTTTATTTTTTAACACCAAGATGGAATCACTAGATTTATGCATCATTTCTATATCCAACGCAAACAAACGTACATCTAAGTTGCCTCCTGTTTCCCGAGTAAATCGAGCTATTTCTTCATCCCACTTTTGGTGGTAAACTTGCATATCATTTCCCCACGGTGACTTACTAACATACCATGGCTGCTGAGGTAGTAAAGCCACATTATAATAAATAAAAACTCTCTGATCAGCTGGTGTATCAGCCGTATAAGCAGGATAAGACAGATGACTAAAGCCTCTTTTATGAAGTTCGTGCCAAAAGTGTGCTTCATTCCTATTACCATAAATTACTTTAAAAGGTAAGCTAAATTCAGGAAAACGGTACCATTGAAAATTTCCCTCAAACGTTTCGCCCCGCAATGGATCCGGACAGTCCTGTGCGTGGCTTTCTACCACACTGGAAGAATATAAAAATGTGGTTAAAATAAAAACTAAGAGCTTCTTCACTAAATTTACATCCATATTACAACGTTTACATAAGAAACAACTCAAAATTACGGTGAAAAATTGGTTATTATTAATAGTATTTGGTGTATTTATATCGGGCTGTAAACTTCCTGAAACACCAGAAGGTATGACAGAAACGGATATTTTACTCTCCAAACACCCTTGGGAACTGGAAAAATTCACAAATACACAGGGACAACAAATACATGAGGGTGGTTTAGAATCAGGGGCTAGACTACTTTTTGGTCTAGTCTTCGAGTTTAGCACCGCTGGAGTAGTTACAGGCCGTGATAAAGTGAGCAACTTTATAATTAATAGAGGTTCATGGGTATTGTCAGAAGACCAAAAGACCATAGAAATTAAGATTACAGGACTTGACGATGACTTTGCCTTACTCAATATTGCCAAAGGAACTATGACTTTACAAGCTAAAAACGAGAACCGCTTGGCAGGGATAGGTCCAGAGATTAATCTTGTATTTAAAGAATACAAAGGACTATAAAGTATGGGGCAAAAACCAGCCAATGGTATCAATGCAGCAAAACTAATCTTTGGTTTAAAGCTAAAGCATTACCGTACCGAAAAAGGCTGGTCCTTGGCTGAATTTTCAGACAGAACAGGAGTATCTGCTTCTTACCTTAATGAAATTGAGAAAGGTAAAAAGTATCCAAAACCAGATAAAATATCTCTTCTTGCCGAGACTTTGGGCATAGACTACGATACTCTTGTATCTACCACTTTTGACGACCAACTTGACTCTACTTCTAAGATATTGAAGTCGGGTTTTTTCTCCGATATTCCGCTTGAATTCTTTGGTATAGAACCCGGAAATTTAGCTGGGATTATTGCTAATGCACCTCTGGAGTTTACGGCATTTCTGAACACCTTGGTGAAAATTGGGAAAAGTTATAATGTAGGAGTTGAGAGTTTCTATTTTGCGGTACTACGTTCCTATCTGGAAATACACAAAAACTATTTCCCTGAGTTAGAACATCTGGCAGAAACATTTCAAGAAGATAAAACAGAAGCAGGTCTAAAAAAGTACCTTAGGGATAACCATAAACTTTATGTGGATGTGTTTGACCCCAAAAAGCACCCTGCTTTGGCCAATTTACGAACCGTCCTAGTACCAAAAACTAAAAAGCTTTTCCTGAATAATATTCTAAGTAAAGAACAACGCTTGTTCGCTTTGGCACGGGAAACAGGCTTCAGGTTCCTGAACATAAAAGAAAGACCGTTAACCTCTACATGGGTTTATGTAAACTCTTTCGATGAGGTCTTCAATAACTTTAAAGCTTCCTATTTTGCTTCCTGTATCTTAATCCCAAAAGAGAAGCTAAACGAAGGGATGCAAAGTTTTTTTTCTTCGAAGAAAGTAACTGGCAATAAACTATTAAGAATACTAGACAATTTTCCGGTTTCCCACGAAACCATCTTTTATAGGATGTTTAGCTTATTACCGGCTTTCTTTGATATACAAGGACTATATTTCTTAAAGTTTGAGTCGGCAGGACAATCCAAAGAAATTAAACTCACGAAGGAAATACACTTGGTAAAACAACACGATCCGCAAGAAGCAAAAAACCAAAATTATTGTAGACGTTGGCCTGGATTATCCGTTTTAGAAGAGACCAAAGATAGTAGAGTTGTAAAGTTTCAGATTTCTGAATTTGAAAAGAATCGGTACTTTGAAATATCAATTGCAAGGCCTACCACCACCGGAAAAGAAAGTGTGACGCTGGGCTTAGAGATTAATCCCACTACTCAACAAAAAATACAGTTTTTAGCTGACCCAAATATAGTAACACGCCATGTGGGACAAACCTGCGAAAAGTGTTCTATTTTCGACTGTAAGGAGCGTGTAGCTGCTCCAAGCCTTCTCCAAAGGAAACGTATTTTTGAAGAAATTTCTAAGGCTATGGAGCAGCTAAAATAAGAATTATAGTTCTTCGGCCTCAACTAGCTTTACTTCTGGTATCATAGAAGTCAATAAACGTTCTATACCCGCCTTTAATGTCATAGATGCAGAAGGACAGCCACTACACGAACCCTGCAAAAGAACTTTAACGATACCGCTTTCTTCATCAAAAGATGAATAGTTAATGGCTCCCCCATCAGATTCTACGGCCGGACGCACATATTGATCAAGTGTGGCTTTAATCTTGGCAACAACTGGAGTGTCATTCCCAGAAACAATAAGCGTATTGGAATCAATGGTTTTTTGAGCAAAAACAGGATGGCTGTCATCAAAATAATTCTTAATGAAGGTTCTTACATCTATTAGAACTTCGTCCCACTCTACATCTTCCCGCTTACTAAGCGTTATAAAGTTGGAAGAAATGAAAACTCTCTCTACAAAGTCAAACAAGAACAAGTCTGCCGCCAAAGGAGATGCTTTTTTCTCATCTAAAGTATCCGCTTTACTTGGATAATCAAAAGACAAACCTTCCGGCACAATCTCGTAATTTAGAACAAATTTCATAGAGTTGGGATTAGGACTCAACTCCGTATATATCATGGTGTTTCTTTTTAACATCTAATTTTATCGGTTTTATATAAAACAAGAACAGTAAAGGAAAAGTTTGGGCAATAAAAAAAGGAGAGATAAAGTATCTCCCCTCCTTATCTAAAATCTTTACTATCCTTCTTATGCTTCTACAGCTGCTGGAAGTACGTGTACAAAAGATTTGCCCTCACGGCCTTTCTTAAATGTCACAACTCCGTCTGCCGTTGCAAACAAAGTATGGTCACGTCCAAGACCTACATTTTGTCCTGGATTGTGTCTTGTTCCACGCTGACGCACAATGATGTTACCAGCTATCGCAGCTTGTCCACCAAATAATTTTACGCCAAGACGCTTACTTTCTGACTCACGACCGTTTTTGGAACTACCTACCCCTTTCTTATGTGCCATGGTATTCTAAATGTTTTAAATGTCTTAAAATTAAGTTAATTAAGCACCAACTATTTGGTTAATCTGAACCTTAGTTAAAGCTTGACGGTGACCGTTTTGCTTTTGGTAACTTTTACGTCTTTTTTTCTTAAAAACGATTACTTTCTCACCTTTCAGGTGTTCAAGAATGGTGGCCTTAACAGACGCACCAGCTACAGTGGGAGCTCCAACAGATACTCCTGTAGCAGATTCAACAAGAAGAACCTTGTCAAATACAAGCTCAGCGTTCGCCTCACCTTGTAACCTATTGGTATAGATGTAACGACCCTCTTCAACTTTAAATTGCTGGCCTGCGATTTCTACAATTGCGTACATAATTTATTAAAATTTATTTTTTTCGGAGTGCAAAAGTAACAAACAAATATTTTATTTCCAAAGTATCATTAGCAAATACATTGTCTTTAAACATAATATCCGCTATTTTTTCTGATCCAAGGTCGGAGAAATGCATAGCATCTGCAAAATACAAACTGTCTTATAGGTTATTTACCAGAAAAACATTAGACTTAATCACATGTAAGTACTCTATGTAGATTAATAAGCCATAAACTTATTCTACATGAAAAGCGTTTTCTTCCTATCGTTAATCCGTTGCAAAAGATCATTTCAAGAAAGTGTATTCCAGCTAAAATAATCCGTGTGACATAAACTTAGTAAAGTCTCTTAAAAGCACAAACGTTAATTAGTGATTCTTCTGTATAAAAATAACTATTTTATTAGTTTTTCATTATCTTTGATTTAAGTTTAACTTACTCTAACTATGAAAAACTTCTTCCTAGCC
Organism: uncultured Lacihabitans sp.; assembly: GCA_964489955.1. Classification (GTDB taxonomy): domain Bacteria; phylum Bacteroidota; class Bacteroidia; order Cytophagales; family Spirosomataceae; genus Leadbetterella. The sequence goes on from CAZBAV010000011.1 coordinate 6,014, forward strand.
CTCATATTAACTTTGGTCCTGCCCGGTTTTGTACTCGGACAAAAAATAAAATTGCTCACTACCAGTCAAGAACAACAACACTACAGAGGTATACAGAACCCTAGACGGATGCTAGAGGATGAAAATACTAGTGTTCATCTGAAAGTAAACAACGAGAAACTCTCTAAGTACATAAAGAAAGATTTTCATGAACTCCGCAATGAGTTCTCAATAGTACAAGTAGGGTATAAACTTTTCATCTCGCGGACACACAAAGTGGATAGTGCCATCATATATCTTGCAGAAGTTAAAATACCGAAAGAAGGAGAAGCGATAACGTTAAACTTTAATGCTCCGAAAAAAATAATTAGCCCAAACGCAGAATTACAGAAACGATTATTAACAATTTTTCAGAAAACTATAAGGGATTTTAAACCTTTTGAGACCAGAAGTGAAGAGTACATTCTTGGAGGAGAACAGTACATCTATAGTACTCCTGCAAAAAAAAATAAAGATTATCATCAATACCTAGCATCACTACCAGATACTACTTCCAAAATCAACCTTGCTGAATATGGTTTGGTCAGTTTACCCAAAGAGTTATATCGATTCAAAAATTTAAAACAGCTCAACTTAAATGACAACAATCTTGAAGCAGTAAAGATTAAAAGAGCAAAATTTAAAAACCTTCAGATTTTGTCGCTTCAAAATAATTTCCTCACGGAGAAGAAACTAAAAATAAGCAAAAAGCATAATCTGGCTATTCTTAACCTAAACCGTAACTATATTACCTCTATCCCCAAGAAGAATGGAAATACGAAGAGCTTACTGATGGCTTCCAATTTTGTATCATCCCTAAATAACCGGAGTCTAAAACGGATAAAAAGAGTACAAACTTTGAACCTGTATGACAATGCCCTTTCAACTATAGAGGGTAACATCGGTCTTTTGCAAAACCTCCAGGAATTAGATGTATACAGAAACTCACTGATAAGCCTACCAGCAGAAATATCTACCCTAACGAAACTTACCCAATTGGCAGCTTCTTATAACAACATTTCTGTTTTACCGGAAAACCTTGATAAGTTAACCAACCTTACAGCATTTTATATTCATCATAACAAAATAAAACAACTTCCGGTCTTACCAAATACACTGGAACTTTTGGATGTAGGATACAATTCTATTTCTGATATTAGCACATCTGTTACTCCTCTGATTAACTTAAAGAGCCTAGACTATAGCAATAACAATGCATCAGGTAGTTTAGAGTTCTTATTTGGTTTAAAAAACCTCGAAGACCTTTTCTTCTACAACAATAGCTATGCCGCCACTGAGGAGGATGAAAAGTACTTTGCAGAAACATACGCAAAACTAATAGCTAAGGGAGTAAAGGCTAAATGATATACTCCCAGGCACTTTTATATGCATCGGTATTTTGGGTGTGCGTAATAAATTTTTCGTAGAAAGGATGGCTCCCGATAGTGGCAGAGTCTCCTACTACAACTAAAAGTTTACGAGCACGCGTCATAGCCACGTTCATCCTCCGTATATCCGACAGAAACCCTATTTCGCCATCGGTATTAGAACGAACCAAAGAGATAAATATAGCGTCTCGCTCCTGTCCTTGGTAACTATCTATGGTATTAATAGAGATATTCTTTCTGTGTCTACTTAAAAACTCCGAAGAATCTATGTATCCTTCCAAAAACCGTAGATGTTGTTTATATGGACTCACCACCCCCACGCTTTCTAAGGGTAATTCTGCAAAAATTTCCTCTATTCTTTTTACCAAGAATGCCGCCTCGTCTCCATTGGTTAAGCTGGTGCCTTCTAACTTTTCATCGAAACCACAGCCGGCTGTATCTAAGAATAGTAACGGAGCGATGTCCTTACCTAATGTCCAGTTTTTTACGCTATCGTGGGCCTTTAGTTGACTATTATAGAAAGACTGTGATGAGAACTCTGCAATTTTCTCGTTCATCCTGTATTGCATATCTAACATAACCACACTTTCTGGCTGGGTTTTTATTAGCTTCTCCAGCAAGGTTTCTTCTAAACCCTGCTTAGCAGCTTCCTGAGACTTTATCGTTGGTGGCAATTGATGGTGATCTCCAGCCAAAACAAGCTTCTTCCCTTTCTGGATAGGGATCCAACAGGCGGGTTCTAACGCTTGACCCGCTTCGTCTATCACCACTGTATCAAACTGTAAACCTGCCAATTGGTAGTTGGCCGAACCAACCAAGGTGGCCGCCACAACTTGTGTACTTTCTAAGACGGTCGATATGATATAGTTTTCTATATCCTCCACTTCTTTTAGAACCTTATACGCCTCGTCGAACAGAGCTTTACGTTGGTCTCTTTCGGCTTTACCAAAGTTTCGCTTATACTTATGAGCCAAGCTGCGGTATTCATTTGCCTGGATTTTAAGTTTTTTTATGTCTTTGGCCGCAGGATGGTTTGCTATTTTATTTTCTAAAATAAGGGTATCCAGGTGTTCTGAAACCCGTGCAGGATTACCTATTCTAAGTACATTTATACCACTTAAAGATAACTTTTCTGCTAATAAATCCACCGCGGTATTACTTGGTGCTGTAACAAGAATCTTGCCCGCATTTTCTTTGCTTAGTGCTTTTATAGCTTCCACCAACGTAGTGGTTTTGCCTGTCCCGGGAGGTCCATGTACAATGGCTAAATCATTGGCAGAAAGAATTTTCCTTACAGCCTCTTGCTGTGAGGCATTGAGGCTTTCATTCACATACTCAATTACACCAAAACTCGCCTTCTTAGAACCTGTGTAAATGTTACTTTTCTCATAATTCGGAGCAGACTTTAGAGCTTTATCCATCTCTTGGTAACTTTGGTTATCAAAAGCAAGGTCAACTCCTAATTTTCCGTCGCTACTCCACTCCGGCAACTCGTCTGTCTTTAGTAATATTCTAATCTTGGTTTTAGACTGAAATGTCACGGTAGCCGCAATCCTATCTTTTCTAGGGTCATGGTTTGAGAAGAAGAAGACAGGCATTCCACTTCTAAACTGGTGCTGGATATGCTGGTGAGTAGTACGTTCTAGCTCAACAGAAAGATAATCTCCTCTTTGCATTTCCTGATTGCGAATAGCCACAGGAAACCATGTAACACCATCTGCACGCCTTTCACTAATACTTTTATGCTCGAATACAGCAGCAAACTGCATTTCGTCTTCCTTTTTTTCTAACTTAAGTAAATCTGTAAGTGTATTAAAATAATCCTGCATAAAAGTGATTTTAGCCCACAAAGGTACAGCTAAACCTGTGATACCATATTTTGAGATAGAAAAATAAGTAAAAAATGAGACCTCGAGAATAAAGTTTACCTATAGCAGAAGTGAAAAAACGAAAGCCAAACATGCCAGAATAAGTACGATTAAACTATTTAAGTTGTTGAAAATCGAGCATTAAAAAAGGCATCCCGTTTGGGATGCCTCAAGGTTTATTCTACTGTAACGGACTTAGCTAAGTTACGGGGTTGGTCAACGTTTCGGCCTCTTAGTACCGCGATATAATATGATAGCAGTTGCAAAGGAACTACAGTAAGCAAAGGCTGGAGTACTTCATGCGTATTGGGAACTTCAATAGTAAAATCTACCATTTTACTTACTTCTTCATCCCCTTCAGAAACTATAGCAATAACACGTCCTTTACGGGCTTTAACTTCTTGAATATTAGAAACTACTTTCTCATAAGAACTGTCTTTGGTAGCAATAAATACCACTGGCATGTCTTCATCTATAAGAGCAATAGGACCGTGCTTCATTTCGGCTGCAGGATAACCCTCCGCATGTATATATGAAATCTCTTTTAGTTTCAATGCTCCTTCCAAGGCAACCGGGAAATTTAGTCCACGACCTAAGAAAATAAAGTTTTGGGCAAAAGTAAAGAGTTTGGAAATGTCCATTATCTCTTTATCTAACTTTAAAATCTCTTCTACTTTTTTAGGAATATCGGCCATTTCAATTAACAGCCTACGGAAAGTCTCTTCTGTTATCGTTCCTTTTTTGTGGGCCGTAGCTATTGCTATCATAGAAAGTACAGTTACTTGGGCTGTAAATGCCTTGGTACTTGCCACTCCAATTTCTGGCCCGGCGTGTGTGTAAACACCAGCATCTGTAACACGAGATATAGATGAACCCACCACATTACAAACACCCAGAATTATTGCACCTTTCGATTTGGCCAGCTCCAGTGCTGCCAAAGTATCTGCCGTTTCACCAGATTGGGAAATAGCTATTACGATATCTCCTTCTTTAATTATAGGATTTCTATATCTAAACTCCGAAGCATACTCTACCTCCACATTTATTCGAGCTAGCTCCTCAAAAAGGTACTCGCCAACTAAACCTGCATGCCAGGATGTCCCGCAAGCCACAAAAACTATCCGTTTAGCTTTTGCCAACTTACCCAAATAATCTCTTAGTCCGCCAAGCTGTATTAATGCTTCCTCCGGATTTACCCGACCACGAAGACAATCTGCTATAGATTTTGGCTGCTCAAAAATCTCCTTTAGCATAAAATGGTCATACCCACCTTTTTCTATTCCCTCAAGTTCTAAATCTACCGTATGGATTTCCGGAGTTTGAGCCTCGTTTTGAAGATTTTTCACCTCTAATCCATTCTCTGTGACAATTCCTATTTCCAAATCATCAAGATAAACTACGTCTTTTGTATACTCTATTATTGGTGTAGCATCGGAAGCAAAAAAGTACTCATCGTTACCGATACCAATAACGAGCGGACTCCCTTTCCTTGCCCCTATAAGCTGGTTAGGGTTTTCACGGTCAATAACCACAATGGCATAAGCCCCTATTACATCTTTTAAAGCTACACGAACCGCCTCTTCAGTTGTTAAACCTCCCGAAATCTGAACTTCTTCGATAAAGTTAACCAAAACTTCTGTATCTGTTTGGCTGTGGAATGTATACCCCTTGTTTTGTAATACTTGTTTAAGTGAGTTGTAGTTTTCTATAATTCCGTTATGTACCAAAGCCAACCGTCCTGAGTTAGATACATGCGGATGTGCGTTTACGTCGTTAGGTTCGCCGTGTGTGGCCCATCGCGTGTGACCTATTGCTACATTAGCATAGTAACTTTCGTTTTTAAGCACTGCTTCCAAATCTACGACTTTGCCTTTCTTCTTAAAAACCTTTAAACCGTCTTTGGGATCAATAACCGCTATCCCTGAGCTATCGTACCCTCTATATTCTAATCTTTTTAAACCCTTTAATACTATAGGAGCTGACTCCTCTTTACCTAAATAAGCTACAATTCCACACATAATATGTTTAATTTTTGTACTAGAAAGTTGCAAATCTAAAGCATTTATTAAAAGCCTGACTACCACAAAATTTAATAAAAAAAATTATTAATATGCTTTTAATCAGTATGCTACAATTATCCAATTATATCTATGTAAAAGTAAATTTTATAGGCAAAAAACCAGACTTCACTTAAATGAAGACTGGTTCTCCCTAATAGAAACTTCGATTTTCAATCCTCTAAATAACCAAACTTACCCATATTAAAGTCTTGGAATGCCTGCATGATTTCTGCTTGAGTGTTCATCACAAAAGGCCCGTGAGAAGCTATAGGTTCATTAAGAGGTTCACCGCTTAGAACCAAAACCACAGCATTTTCTATAGCTTCTATCTCAAAATCTGTTCCATCGTTTTCGAAAAGCACAAAATGGTCTGTAGCCACTTTTTCCTTTCCATTCACACTAACGCTTCCTTCTATTACCAATAATGCTGTGTTTTGGCTTACAGGGAAAGAAAAGTCAGCTCTACCACCCGCCTTTAATTTGGCATTCATCATGCCTAAGGGACTGAATGTGTCTGCAGACCCTTTAACCCCTTTATATTCACCCGCTATTATTTCTACTTCTCCATCAGGTAGCTCGTAGCGGCTCATAGCGTTTTTAGCAATAGCCTGGTATTTGGGCGGAGACATTTTATCTTTTGAAGGTAGATTTACCCAAAGCTGCACCATTTGAAACTCTCCACCTTCTTTGCTAAAGCTCTCTTCGTGGTATTCTTTATGCAATACTCCGGATGCAGCTGTCATCCACTGTACATCACCTTCCCCAATAATACCTCCACCGCCACTACTGTCATGGTGTGCCACACGCCCTTTGTAAGCAATAGTTACGGTTTCGAAGCCCCTATGTGGATGTACACCCACACCTTTAGGTTCCTTGCTAGGTGGAAAATGAAATTTGGAATTATAATCCAGCATAATGAAAGGATCCATACGCTTCATATCTAAACGGTAGGCACTTGGTATAAAATTATGCACCCTAAAACCATCTCCTACAAAATGCGGTTCGCGTGGAGCTACTACTACTTCTATATTTCTTGTATTCATAATCTTGTTTTTTTATGATACAAAATAACAGCACAGCATTTTTGTGTACATTGATGTATGGTAAGAAGTTCTTTTACGTCTCTTAGGCAGAATCATTTTACTGATTTCATTTCGCTGTACTAATGCAGTTTTTGGGGCAATAAAGTAACTTTTCTATGTAAACTAGGAGAAAATACAATCTGTATTTAAACAAAGGATTATGCATTCCTTTTTGCTAAGTCCTTTCGTACTCTACTAAGGCTCTCGGGCGTAATTCCTAAGTAGGATGCAATCATCCACTGAGGAACACGTAGTAATATGTCGGGATATTGTTTTATGAAGTCCATATAGCGGTCTTCGGCACTTGCTCCTATAAGAAGGTTAACGCGGCGTTGTAAATGCATGATGTGCTTTTGCAATATTCGTTCGTTGTATGCACCGAAACCCGAAGTTTGGCTGGTAGCCTCACACATAAAGTTTTGATCTAAAAACACAATGGTAGTATCCTCTATAGCATCTATAAAATAACGAGACGGCTCACCAAAAAAAACGGATCCCCTATCTGTAACAAACCAATTTTCAGGAGCAAATTGTATAATATGTTCTTTTCCATTGCCGTCTATAGAATACATTCTTAATAAACCTTTCTCCACAAAAATAGAGTGTTTACAAACCTCTCCTTCACGTAGAAGAAACGTACCTTTCTTCACCTCTTTTCTCACAAAAAACTTTTCCAGCAGATTGGCTTCCTGTTCCGAAACGCCAGCGTTCTCTTGGAGATAGGTTTTAATATTGGCTTGGAACATCGTTTATGATTAAGAAGGTTAAAATACTAACAATAAGAAACCCGCCGGAATGCGGCGGGTTAGTTTTTTCACATCTCCCAGCCTTGTCTGTATTGACGGGAAACAAATTGGTTGGCTTCCTGCATATTTGTAATACGCATATTTTCGCCATCCCAAAGTAATTTTTTTCTTGCGAAAAACTCCATAGCTCCCTTGGAATTTTCCCTGCGTAACATATAGCTTCTTATGGCAAGATTACCCATAAGTACGGTTTCTGTCATTGGTCCTGCATAGTCGAAAGAAGACGTAAGTTCTTTGTGCTCTTTACTATTAAAACCTGCTTTACACGCATCTACCCATTTGCGTTGATGCCCATATTCAGGTTCCGTATCATCACGGGTTTCGGGACCAAAATCTGTGGTTCCATCATTAAGATAAAGCTTTGGCATAAGCGGAGAGCTATCGTTGATATTTGTAGAGATTATACCTTTTTCACCAATAATCAAAACTCCATTTGCACTGTTGGCACCTCCAATATCGCTATCTGCAGGAATAATATCGGGATGTGAAGGTCTAAGCCCTCCATCCATCCAAGTCATTTCTATCCTTGATTTACTCTTTGCGGTAGCATCAAAATGAAGCGTAATGTATGAAGATGGAGGACATCCCTCTGGATGGTAATCTGCGTTCCACATCTTTGTGTATACTGAACCTACGCTACATTCAGCATCTGTCGGATATTTTAAACCTAATGTCCGGAATGGAATATCTATTAAATGGCAACCCACATCACCTAAGGCACCTGTACCGTAATCCCACCATCCACGCCAGTTAAATGGGTGCATATCCGGAATATAAGGTGTTTCAGGAGCCGGTCCTAACCACAAATCCCAATCCAAATCCTTTGGTTTTAGACTTGCATCAGACTTTTGCATAGCATTTCCTTGGGGCCATACAGGGCGGTTAGTCCAGATTTGCACCTTAGAAACTTTACCAATTTTATCTGAGTCTACCCAAGCTTGCACCATTTTAAGAAGAGGATTAGAGGCCCCCTGATTACCCATCTGAGTTACCACCTTTTTGGTTCGGGCAAGCTGAGTAAGATAACGTGCTTCAGAAATGTTATGCGTCATAGGCTTTTGCACGTAAACATGCTTACCTCTCTGCATCGCAAAAGACGCAGCCGGTCCGTGCACGTGGTCTGGAGTAGAAATAGTAACAGCATCTATTTCCTTTAGCTCTTCCAGCATCTTGCGGTAGTCGGCATATAATTTAGCATTAGGAAATTGCTTTACGCTGTCCTTGGCACTTCCAGAGAAGTCAACATCACAAAGAGCCACCACACGCTCACGCCCATTTACAGATGCATTTTTAATATCGCTACGGCCTTTACCCCCAGCTCCGATGGCGGCTAACACCAATTGATCACTTGGAGCAGTAAAGCCTTTCCCACCCAACACATTACGCGGGACAATATAAAAGCCTGCAGCCGCCAAAGCACTGTTTTTAATAAAACTTCGTCTAGAGTTTTCTTTCATATGGTTAGAGTTTTAATTACATTTATTTAAACACCATTCGTCCTTAAGGCTACTTCCAATTGCAAATTGTTTGCAGGCCACCTCTTTATTACCTAAAGCCGTATATGCTTCTCCTAAGTAATAATATAAATGGTCTACCTCCGGGTGCCTGGCTTCTATGTCCTGAAAAAACTTCAAAGCATCTGCGGGCTTCCCGGTCTTTAGGAGGTACACAGCTTTATTTCTCTGGGTATACGGGCTATCATCATTTATTTTACTAGCTCTATCCAGCCTGTCTAAACCATTAGTTAAATCTCCGCTTTCCAAGTAAAACAAAGCCAAATTATTTACAAATACAAGATTATTGGGGTCTTGCTTCACTGCTCTTGTCAAAAGTTCAATAGCATTTGTAAAGTCCCGTTTCCTCCCAGCCAGGATTGCCTTATTATTTAGTGCAAAGTCAAACTCGGGAGCTATTTCTAAGGCTTTACTTAAAAAAATGGATGCTTCTTCGGTGCGGTGGTATATAATATGGGCGTATGCAAGGTTATTAAGAGCTTGGTAATTCTTGCTGTCCAAGTCTATCGCCCTTTTAAAATGGCTTTCTGCTTCAGAAAACTTGTTCATCAAAATAAAGTTCTGCCCTACAGAATTATGGTAATTACTTACTGTATCCAATTGCTTTTCCAGGCCTGAGAATAGATTTTGTGCTGCCTTATATTCGCCCATTTCCGAATACAACTTGGCCAAATTATACTGTGCATCTGTAAAAGATTTGTCTAAACTAGTTGCTTTCTCAAAGTCCTTCTGAGCTTTAACAATATCTCCCTTTTGCAAATACACCAATCCCCTATTATTATATGCATCTGCAAAATCAGGATTTTTTTTAATCGCTTCCGAGAAAAAACCTTCGGCCTTTTCAAATTCATTTTTCTTAAAATGATACACACCCCGCTTAAAAAATTCAGCTGATTCGGACTTACTAGAACATGAAAGAAAAAGCACTGAAACAAAAACCACTACTACCCTTACCATTACACTATTGACCTTCATTATAATAATACTGCAAAATACTGTTTATGTACTACAAACCTAACAAAAAGTGTAATGCTTTTAAAATATTTCACTCGCTACTTCTGTTTTAAGTTTGCATCCAAGTTCCATTACCCTATATGTTAAAAGCTATACTAGTATTAGGTTTTTTTCTTACACTACTCAAAACCAAAGGACAAGAACAAATTACCATAAGCGGTTATATTATGGACAAGTATAGCCAGGAAAAACTTATCAATGCCAATGTTTTTAACAAAACGGCTAAAACTGGAGTCCAAAGCAATGTATACGGTTTTTATTCTTTCACGCTACCTAAGGGCACTTCGGCTGTTTTTACTTTTTCATATGTTGGCTACAGTAACTTTGAGGCAGAAGTAAGAGCTGATAGCACTATCTATCTGGATATAGACCTTGAACCTAAAAACTATCTTGATGAAGTCACCGTTTCTGCCACAAAAGAGACCCCTATAGAACTAAGTCCACAAATGGGTAAAATGTCAATACCTATTAGCCAGATTAAAGCACTGCCTGCCTTATTAGGGGAGGTTGATGTACTAAAGGCTTTACAGTTGCTTCCAGGTGTACAGGGTGGCTCAGAAGGAAGTGCGGGCCTGTATGTACGCGGCGGAGGGCCTGACCAAAACCTATACTTGTTAGATGGTGTACCCGTTTATAATGTAAATCATTTGGGTGGATTTTTCAGCACTTTTAATGCCGATGGCATAAGCAATGTAGATTTATATAAGGGTGGATTTCCTGCACGATTTGGCGGACGACTGAGTAGTGTAGTTGACATACGCATGAAAGAAGGGAATAAACAAAAATTCGGGGTACAGGGAGGTCTTGGCCTTCTTAGTTCAAAGCTATTAGTAGAAGGTTCGATAAACAAAGGCAAAGGCAGTTTTATAGTAAGTGGTCGCAGAACCTACTTTGATGTTCTTATGGCTCCCATAATTAAGAGACAAAGCGACGCTGACGAAAACGGTGGTTATTATTTCTATGATCTAAACGCAAAACTCAATTACAAACTGAGCAACAAAGATCATATTTACCTGAGTGGATATTTTGGTAAGGATAAATTCTACACAAACTATAAAGATGAAGGCTCTTCTTCTACTTCGGAGTTTTCAAATGACTTGCATTGGGGAAATACAACAGCCGTTTTCCGTTGGAACCGTATTTTCACCCCGCAACTTTTTGGAAATCTTAGTTTGAGTTATAGTAAATACAATTTCAACACAGACGTAGCTAGTACATCGCAGGATGGAGAGGAATACAGGAGTTCTTCCCTAAAACTATTCAGTGGCATAAGGGATTACACTATTAAGTATGACATAGATTACTTACCCAATCCCAAACACAGCATAAAGATGGGAGCAAATGCCATGTACCAAAGTTTCACTCCCACTACTAACTCGTTCCATAATAGCTCTAGCAATACAGAAAACAACTCCTCCGTAAGCATAGGAGATAAACAGACAGCAGCAACAACATTGGAGCTTTATGGAGAAGATGAAGTGACCATTAGTCCGAAAATAAAAGCTACTGCAGGACTGAGAATAAGTACATTTCTGGTTCAAAATAGTACGTATTTTGGAATACAACCAAGGCTTTCTGCAAGATATTTATTTCATAAAAACTATAGCTTAAAACTAAGTTATGTACGTATGAACCAATTCATAAACTTACTTAGTTTTGAAGGCATAGGTTTACCCACTGACTTATGGGTACCAGTAACCGACCGGATTAAGCCACAAAAAAGCGACCAGGTGGCTGTGGGCGTTAGCGGGTCTCCATCAGACTCCTATGAAGTAAGTTTTGAAGCCTACTATAAGAACATGAATAATGTAATTGATTATAAGGATGGTAGCAGCTACATAAATACTACAGGTAGTTACGAAGACAATGTAGAAATGGGAATAGGAAGGGCTTATGGTGGAGAATGGATGATACAAAAGAAAGAAGGACGCCTGCAGGGAATGGCATCCTACACCTTATCTTGGAGCCAAAGAAAATACCCAACCATCAACAATGGTAATTGGTACAACACCCGTTTTGACAGGAGACACGATTTTAAAGTAGCAGCTATTTATAAGTTATCAAACCGTGTGGAACTTAGCGGGAATTGGCTTTACAACACGGGAGCGTGGACTACATTACCCACCACCAACTATCCAGGCGTTCCATACCCTAATTACTTGGCTATGGAAGGAAACAAACCTTGGGAAACGCCTTTCAATTATATGAATGATTACATTAAAGAAAGGAACAATTACAGACTGATGGATTACCACAGACTTGACCTAGGCGTAAAAATTACTAAAAGGAAAAAGAAGTTTGAACGCTCATGGGCTTTTGGCTGCTTCAATGTGTACGGAAGAAAAAATCCTTTCTTTCTCTTTCAAGAAGGATCTGAAGATGGAAAAAACATTTACAAACAAATCAGTCTATTTGGTTTCCCACTTCCGTACGTGACCTATAATTTCAAATTCTTTTAAGATTATGAAGAAATACTTATTTGTGTTGGGGCTTTTCCTTATAGGATGTGAACAGATTGTAGAATTAGAGATAGAACAGGAAGAAGAAAAATTGGTTCTGCAAGCCACTTTCGATAATCATTACAATCCTGCCGTTTCAGTTTATATAGTAGGAGGACAATACGGTTTTAACAGGTTCCTTACACCCGGAGATAACGCTACAGTTGAGGTCTTTGAGGATAATAAAAGCCTAGGAATAATGGAATACACAAACCGAGGTTCTAACTTTTCTTTTTATACATTACCCAACCCCTTTATTCCACAGGTTGGCAAAAACTATGAAGTAAAAGTAAGACACAATGATTTTGCAGAAATAAGTGGATCTGGTACAATTCCGAATCCGATATCTATTACAGCCGAACTCACTGGAAATACCCGAAAGATGACAAACCGCTGGGATGGAGAACCCAGTGAGGCATATGAGGTACGTCTAAGCTTTAGTGATCCGTCAGATCAGACCAACTATTACAACCTTATAATTGATTCTGAAGAAGATGACCTTTCGGGAGAAACACGCACGAGTGAACCATTCTATGTATATTCCAGCGATATACTTTTTACCGAAAATAATAGTTTTTGGGGAATGGAAAATAGAGATGGGCTGACTCGCATTTACAGATCAGGTTATTTCTTTCAAGACCAGAGTTTCAATGGTAAACAGAAAGAAATTATCATGTATGTAGACATTCCAAGATTGGAAAAACCGATAGAAAAAATCTACTTCAAACTCCAGCATATAACAGAGGAAAGTTTTAAATATAAAAGAACCCGAAGAATAGCGTCGCAGAATGACGGTAATCCTTTTGTCCAGCCTACCATTATTTATAACAACATTAAAGGTGGTGGAATTGGCTTTTTTAACACCATAAATGTCAGCCAGGACTCCATACAAGCTCCTAAGAGATCTAATTAAAAGGAAATGAGAGAAGAAAGAAGTAATATTGCAAAAAATACTAAATACTATGAGGTTAATTAAGGACATAGAGAATGATTACTGTAAAGCTACACTTTACTCCTTTAACAACAAATACATCATCAAATTTGAAGCAGGCAATTTAGAGCAAATATTCAAAGTATCTGAACTAGATGTTAGTGGTCAAGACGATATAGAAGAAATGCTCGGCGATACTTTCATGAAAAAAGTAATGGAGCGTTTTAAAGATATGTATGAAGACTTCGATCTTATCTTAGATTCTGTAGACTAAGAATAGAAATTTCGAATATTTTATTGTAGTTATCCTAGAGTATTAAATAATATTCTACGATTTTCAATTTATATCTAATAGATTTACGATACAATAGTATACAAAGTGGATAAGTATTTTTTAATAGACTTCGATAGCACCATAACCCAAGTAGAGGGTTTAGATGAACTGGCTGCCATAGCCTTAAAGGTAGACCCTAACGGCTCTGAAAAGGTAGCCAAAATAAAAGAACTTACAGACAGGGGGATGGCCGGAGAGCTTTCTTTTACGGAGTCACTTAGTCAAAGACTTGCTCTCTTGAATGCCAACAAGAGCCATGTGAGTATTTTGGTTGAGTTTTTAAAGGAGAAAATAACACCTTCTTTCCAAAGAAATATTTCCTTTCTAAAGGAATATGCAGACCAAATTCTCATAATTTCTAGTGGATTTAAGGATTTCATTGTGCCCATAGCAGAGCATTTGGGCTTAAAGCCAGAAAATGTGTATGCAAACACTTTTATCTATGATCAACAGGGTGATATTATCGGAATAGACTCCAATAATCCGCTTTCACGTACCGGAGGAAAGATTGAAGTAGTAAAGTACCTTAACCTGCAAGGTCACATATCGGTGATTGGAGATGGCTTTACAGATTACGAAATTAAGAAAAATGGATTAGCAGACCGTTTCTATGCTTTTGTAGAGAACGTTGAGCGTCCTTCTGTGGTAGAAGTAGCAGATTTTACAATAAAAAGTCTGGATGAATTTCTGTTTTATAACCAGCTGCCTCGAGGTCAATCATACCCGAAAAGTATGATTAAAGTTCTTTTACTAGAAAATGTGCACCCTGCAGCTGTAGCTTCTTTCCAGAACCAAGGTTTTGATGTCGAATTCCATAAAGGGGCTATGGACGAAGAAGAGCTTGCGGAAAAAATCCGTGAAGTTTCTATTCTTGGGATCCGTTCTAAAACCAACGTTACTGCCAAAGTACTCGCAAATGCAGATAAACTGCTTTGCATTGGTGCATTTTGTATAGGCACTAACCAAATCGACCTAAAAGCGGCTGAGAAAAAGGGCATTTCAGTTTTTAATGCTCCATATAGTAACACCCGCTCGGTTGTGGAACTGGTCATTGGCGAAATGATTTTGCTTATTCGCAAGGTTTTCCCGAAAAACCAAGGGATGCACCAAGGAATCTGGGATAAATCTGCCGTAAATAGCTTTGAAGTACGTGGTAAAAAACTGGGAATGATTGGCTATGGGCATATAGGCACGCAGCTCTCAGTAATTGGCGAGGCCTTGGGAATGGAAATCTATTTCTATGATTTGGCAGATAAAATGCCTATTGGAAATGCCAAAAAATGCCGTACCATGGAGGATGTCTTTAAAGTGGCAGATGTGGTAAGTTTGCATATTGACGGCCGTGAATCCAACACCAATCTTATAGGAGAAAAGGAGTTTTCGCAAATGAAAAACGGTGTGGTATTTCTTAATCTCGCCCGTGGTCATGTAGTAGATATTGCAGCCTTGGTGGCAGCCGTAAAATCAGGCAAGGTGGCCGGTGCTGGTGTAGATGTATTCCCGGAAGAGCCCAAAACCAATACAGACCCGTTTGTGTCTGAATTAATGGGGCTACCAAACGTAATTCTTACTCCCCACATTGGTGGAAGTACAGAAGAGGCTCAGCAAAATATTGGAGCGTATGTGCCAGATAGGTTGCTGGAATATGTAAACAATGGAAGCACTACAGGCTCTGTAAACTTCCCGGAGTTAAGTCTGCCCTTATTGCATGACTCACATAGAATACTACACATTCACAAAAATGTACCGGGTATTTTGGCAAAACTGAACAACATTTTTGCAAAATACAATATCAATATTCATGGTCAGTACTTAAAAACCAACTCAGAGGTTGGATATGTAATTGTAGACGTGGCCAAGTCTTATACAAAGGAATTTGTGCAAGAAATAAAAGGTATTGAAGAGACTATACGCTTTAGGATGTTGTTTTAGTCTGAAATAAGCCTATAGCGGCAACAAAATGCTACAAATTAGAAGATATTACTATGTGTATCATACTTCTTTTTTGTAGCATTTCTTTTTAATTAAAAACAAATAGATACAGAGATTTAATTATCTATAAATCAGTAATAATAAAGTAAATATAGTACTGAAGCTTAGCTTCAGTATATGTGAACAGCTTCAGCTGTCTATGCTTACTCAAAAACATTTCCCCTATACTTCTATGTGTTTTGTACTATGAATCAACACATTAACAATCGAACTGAGTTTTTTATCAAAATCCCTCCTCCATAATCAGCGTCAAATCATATTTTACTTATTTTTGAAACAAAAAGAACCTAAGAATGCTTACCTCTATTTGTCCAAAACTACCCATGCGGGATAAATCCGTCACCAAAACGTATTATATTGGCCAACTGGGTTTTTCTGAAACGGGCGATTACGGCGATTATTTATTGGTAAAAAAAGACGATATTGAAATCCATTTCTTTGAGTTCAAAGACCTTGACCCAAAAGAAAACTATGGGCAAGTTTACATCAGAACCAATTCTATAGATAACTATTATCAATGTTTATTGGATAGCAAGGTAGCCATCCATCCAAACGGTCCTTTACAAAATAAGCCTTACGGACAAAGAGAGTTTTCTCTTCTGGACCCAGATAATAACTTACTTACTTTTGGCCAGAGTATAGAAGCATGAAAAAGGTCATTGCTCCCTACAATCCCAACTGGAAAACGGAGTTTGAGGCATTAAAACATGTATTTGATTCGAGACTACCCAATCTTACAATTGAGCACGTAGGAAGCACTTCTATTGAAGGTTTGTATGCAAAACCCATTTTGGACATAGATATAATTATAGAAGATCTAAGCCAATTAGTCGAGGTTTCTAAGGAATTACAAGAAATGGGTTATTTATCAAAAGGGGAGCAAGGAATCGCAGATAGATACGCTTTTAAACAATCTAGTGAATTCTCTCCATTTACAAACCCAAAGAAAAAATGGCAGGCACATCATCTTTATGTGTGTTTAAGAGGCTCCTTGGCATTGAGAAACCACATTTTGTTTCGTGATATATTAAGAAGCAATCCTGACTTACGGGTACATTATACAGAATTAAAGAAGTCCTTAACCGAGAAATTGCAGATTATGAGCGATGCGTACCAAGTAAAGAAAACAGAATTCATTATCTCTGTTTTGGCTTCTGCAGGTCTGAGCGAAGACGAATTAAATGAGATAAGGAAGGCAAATACTTAAAGTTAACTATTGAAAATACCATAACCGCAAATGAATATACGTGAAGGAAATATCCAAGACTTAAACCAAATACAGCATCTTGCTCAAAAAGAATGGTCACGGTATAAAAGCGTTTTAACTCCTGAAAACTGGAAGAAACTGTACGCTAATTTATCAGATAGCCAGACTTTCACAGACTTATTGGAGCAATCAGATTGTTTTGTTTGCGATAATGAAAAGCATGAAATTATAGGTTTTGGTTTTCTTGTACCAAGTGGCAATCCTACCGATATTTACAACGAAAAACAGTCTTACATTCGGTTTATTACAGCTAACTCTGAGTACAAAGGCCAAAAAATAGGGCAAAAAATAACGGAAAAGTGTATTAATAAAGCCAAAGAAAACGGTGAGAAATACGTAGCTCTCCATACCTCAGAAATAATGGATGCAGCAAGGCACATTTACGAAAAGTTAAACTTTAGAATTGTTAAAGAACTAGAACCAAGACTGGGAAAAAGATATTGGCTCTATGAGTTGGCTCTGTAAACAGAAAACCTAAGCGTGAAAAATATCCTGTTATTTCTTACTCTATCTCCATCGACCTCCAATATACTGACAACAAACACTACAAACTTTAAATAAAAAATGACCAATAATGGAAGATAAAATAAAGATTTTTTGGCTAGAATTCATTGAAGCAAACCCAGAATATGTGGCTCATCCTCAGCCGATAAATTATTACTTCTGTGACAATGAAGTGGACGCTAATGAATGTGCTGAACTCGTAGTTCAAAACATTAAACAAGCCACCACCGCCTCGGTTTGGTGGTATAACAAAATGGGTGAAAATATGCCACAGGTTGGTGACTTAGCTATAGTAACCGATTGGCACGGAAATCCAAAAGCCCTTATCAGAAACGAGAAAGTAGAAATTGTAAAATTTGCTGATATTACAGAAGAGTACGCCACTATTGAGGGCGAAGGAGACAAAACCTTAGCCTATTGGAAAAGAGTTCACTGGGATTATTACAGCCGTGAAATGCAAGCCTATAACGAAACACCAACCGAGGATATGGAATTGGTTTGCGAGATATTTCAAACTATAGGGTAATACCTTTCTTCCAAAACGTTTTTGTGGTGAATCGCATGCCCCAAAATCACGCAAGCCAAGGCCAAAACAGAAATTTCTATATTGCTTGCCGTTCCCCTTCTCAGTAAAACATCATCAGAAAGGCTAGAAAAAAAAAATACTGTGGATTTTCTAAGAACAGAAAACTCTTCTAAAAGTCCTTCTACAGTCTTATTTTCTACATCTGCAGCATCGGCATAATCGTTTTCATCAAAACTAGGCAAACTTTTAGCTTCGCCACGAGCAAAGCACAAAGCTCTATATGCCATAATACGCTCGGTATCTATACAATGTTGCAAAATCTGCTTTACCGTCCATTTTCCCGAAGTATAAACCTTATCTCCTAATTCAAGGAGTATATTGGAATCTTTTCCATAGACCTCCTGTACAGAAAACCGAGAAAATGCTTCATTAATCTCTAGCTCCTCTCCCACCAAGCCAATATACCGATCATAAAACTGGGGTAAAACACCTATATCTGCTACTTTCATACATCTTATATATTGTACAAAAATAAGAATCCTGCTACACAATCCCAAAACCAGAAAGAAATAAGTCCACCACGAAAAGTTTTTATTTTTTATTGAATTATTTATCTATTTTATATTAACTTTGTGATAGTCACTTTTGCATTATTTCTAGATACATCTTTGACACATAAATTAAATACAAATAGGTAAAATAGCTTATTTACACTTACTAATAAGTATTTAATACGGATTGTATATTGTATCGCAATGACTACTTTTTGTTATAAATTTGATTTATTCCGATATGCAAACTACAGCAAGTCCTGGCTTGAGATTTAAAGAAGCCTTAAAAAAAGAAAGCCCTCTACAAATTGTCGGCACCATTAATGCCAACCACGCCCTTTTGGCAAAACAAGCTGGTTTTAATGCCATTTATCTTTCGGGTGGCGGAGTAGCTGCAGGTTCATTGGGTATCCCGGATTTAGGAATAACTACACTTGAAGATGTTCTAATAGATACGCAAAGAATCACTAACGTTTGCGACTTACCTCTAATGGTAGATATAGATACCGGGTTTGGCCCATCTGCATTTAATGTGGCACGTACTATTAAGTCACTCATAAAGGCGGGTGCGGCGGCTGTACACATGGAAGACCAGGTAGGAGCAAAACGCTGCGGACATCGCCCAAACAAGGAATTGGTAAGTTTAGAGGAAATGTCTGATAAAATAAAGGCGGCTGTTGACGCAAAAACCGATGCGGATTTTGTGATTGGAGCCCGTACAGATGCTTTTGCCAGTGAAGGACTTGAAAAAACTCTGGAGAGGGCAATTGCCTACAAAGAAGCAGGAGCCGACTTTATTTTCGCTGAAGCGGTACCTGATATCTCACTGTACCAAAAATTTGTGGATGCTACAAAAATCCCTGTTTTGGCAAATATCACAGAGTTTGGGATGATACCCATGTACACAGTAGAAGAGCTCAAAAACGCAGGTGTGGGTCTTATACTTTACCCGCTGTCAGCATTCAGGGCTGCAAACAAAGCTGCACAAAACGTCTTTGAACACATAAGAATAGACGGTACGCAGAAAAACGTATTAGATACCATGCAAACCCGCAATGAGCTTTATGAAAGTATTGGATACCATGCATACGAGCAAAAACTAGACAACCTTTTCAATAAATAAACGATGGCAGAACCAACCTTCAAACCCAAAAAAAGTGTAGCACTTTCTGGCGTAGCGGCAGGAAACACAGCTCTTTGTAGTGTAGGCAAAAGCGGAAACGACCTCCACTACAGAGGATATGACATCCTAGACTTAGCAGAGAAAGCCACTTTTGAAGAAGTCTCCCACCTCCTTATTCACGGGGCTTTACCTACAACAGCACAGCTCAAAAACTACAAAGCAAAATTAAAAGCCCTAAGAGGTTTACCACAAGCAATAAAAGTAGTTTTGGAACAGCTTCCGGCTTCATCACATCCTATGGATGTGTTACGCACATTTACCTCTACTATGGGAAGTATCCAACCTGAGAAAGAGGATCACAATGTAGCTGGAGCAAGGGATATTGCCGACAAGCTTATGGCTAGTTTTAGCTCTGCCCTTCTTTACTGGTATCATTTTTCGCATAATGGAAAAAGAATAGAAGTAGAAACCGATGACGACAGCATTGGCGGTCATTTCTTACATCTATTGCATGGAAGCAAACCCTCCGCATCTTGGGAAAAAGCTATGCAGATCTCATTAAATCTTTATGCCGAGCATGAATTTAATGCCTCTACTTTTACAGGCAGGGTTATTACAGGTACAGGTTCAGATATTTACTCGGCTATTACGGGTGCCATCGGGGCTTTACGTGGTCCAAAACATGGCGGAGCTAACGAAGTGGCTTTTGATATCCAAAGCCGCTATGCCAACCCGGATGAAGCGGAAGCAGATATTCGTGAAAGACTGACCAGAAAAGAGGTCATTATTGGTTTCGGACATCCGGTATATACGGTTTCTGACCCAAGAAATATAGTGATTAAAAAAGTAGCCCAAAACCTTTCGGAAGAAGCGGGCGACATGCAGCTATATAACATTGCAGAAAGACTAGAAACCCTGATGTGGAACGAGAAAAAGATGTTTCCGAACCTAGATTGGTTCTCGGCTGTATCTTATCACTTAATGGGTGTTCCTACATTGATGTTCACACCTTTGTTTGTGGTGTCTCGTGTTAGTGGCTGGAGTGCTCACGTAATTGAGCAGCGTCAGGATGGTAAAATCATCCGACCAAGTGCCAATTATATCGGGCCAGATAATAGAGAGTTTGTTCCAATAGAAAAACGATGAAACAGTTAAAAGTGAACAGTTAAAAGCTAAAGTGGCCGCCGATGTGGTGAAAGACTGTCCTGCCTAATATAAAATTGCCAATTCAAACTAAATATATGTCCTCATTTATCTCCAATGAAAGACCGCAACCGGATAAGGTTTTAACCGACATAGCGGATTATGTATTAAACTACGAAATCAAAAACGATTTAGCCTGGAAAACAGCCCACTATTGTCTCCTAGATACCTTGGGTTGCGGACTAGAAGCTTTGACTTACCCTGCTTGTACCAAGCTTCTGGGGCCAGTAGTAAAAGGTACGGTAGTTCCAAACGGTGCAAAAGTACCTGGAACACAGTTTCAGCTTGACCCTATCCAGGCAGCTTTTAATATCGGGGCTATCATCCGTTGGCTAGATTTCAATGACACTTGGCTTGCTGCAGAATGGGGTCACCCATCGGATAACCTAGGTGGAATCCTTGCCACTGCCGACTGGCTTTCTAGAACCAATCTTGCAGAAGGCAAAGCTCCTTTGAAGATGAAGCAGGTGCTTGAAGCCATGATTATGGCTCATGAAATTCAAGGTGTTTTGGCATTAGAAAACTCTTTCAACAAGGTTGGACTTGACCACGTAATCCTTGTAAAAGTAGCTTCTACGGCACTGGTTGGTAAACTATTAGGTTTAACTAGAGACGAGTTAATCAATGCTGTTTCTTTGGCTTTTGTAGATGGACAGTCGCTAAGGACCTACCGTCATGCTCCTAACACGGGAAGTCGCAAATCTTGGGCTGCCGGAGATGCTACATCCAGAGCCGTTCGTTTGGCGTTGATAGCTCAAACGGGAGAAATGGGTTATCCATCGGTTCTTACAGCCAAAACTTGGGGTTTTTATGATGTTTCTTTCAAAGGAAATGCATTTAAGTTCCAGCGTGATTACAGCTCCTATGTTATGGAAAACGTTCTTTTCAAAATCTCATTCCCTGCAGAGTTCCACTCGCAAACGGCCGTGGAAGCAGCTATGACACTTCATGCAAAGTTAAAAGAGCTAGGAAGATCATCCGATGACATTAAGAAAATTACTATTCGTACGCACGAGGCAGCTATCCGGATTATTGACAAGAAAGGTCCATTGAATAACCCGGCTGACCGTGACCACGCCATCCAATACATGGTGGCAGTTCCACTGATTTTTGGTAGGTTAACGGCTGCCGATTATGAAGACAATGTTGCTTCTGATCCAAGAATAGATATTCTTCGTGATAAAATTGAGTGTGTAGAAGAAGTACAATTCACTACCGATTATCATGATCCCGAGAAACGTTCTATTGCCAACGCTCTTACACTGGAGTTTAATGACGGTACCGTATTAGAGGAAGTGGTGGTAGAGTACCCAATAGGCCATAAACGCCGCAGAGACGAGGGAATTCCGGAGTTAATCAAGAAATATAAGGTTAATTTAGCCCGTATGTATCCCGAAAAACAACAAAGAGTAGTATTAGAAAACTCTCTTGATTTTGATAGGTTAGCAGATCTGGATGTAAACAAATTTGTGGATTTATTGGTTATCTAAACTACTGAAATGAGAACTCAAAATGGGTTCTCATTTTTTTACTTTTGTATATGGAACAGCGGATAAAACAAGCTGAAACTCGGGTATCCAAAATGGTTTTTCCTGAAACTACTAATCACCACAACACCATGTTTGGTGGTAAGATTATCCTATTCATGACCGAAACGGCCTTTATGACTGCCGCACGCTTTTCTCGTAAGAACTTTGTAGTTGTTTCATGCGAGAAAGTAGACTTCCATAAACCAATTCCGTTTTCTTCTATGATAGAACTAATTGGTAATGTAGAAACAGTAGGCTACAAAAGCCTTAAAATAAAGGTTGAGGTTTTCCGAGAAAAGATAGATCAGGAGTTTAGGGAGCTTGCAGTTACAGGCTATTTTACTCTTGTAGCAGTGGATGCAGATGCAAACACTATTCCTGTAATATGAAACCTGTATATGAAGATATAATCCTTTTTTAATCCCTTATTCTACATATTTTTCGTTTCTTTAACAAGGAATTAAACCTCTGAACTATGTTAAAAAAATGGAAAAGTATTTTAAATCTACTTAAAGCTGTAGATTTTGAACAATTAAATAAGATTTCACAAAAGGTAGATTTAGCACAAGTACTGGGTGCCGTATCCAAAATGGACGATAGCCAACTCCAAATGGCTATGAAAATGCTTACCGCAGGAAATGCGAGAAAAAAGGAAGCCCCGCCTATTAATGCCGACTTTTACTCTATAGAAGAGAAACTATCTCCAGAAAACAGGGAGTTCCAAATGAAAATCCGAAGTTTTCTTGAAAGCGAGATAAAACCGCTTGTAAACAACTATTGGTTGCATGATGAATTCCCTTTTGAGGTAATCCCAAAGCTGGCTTCTTTAAATATATGCGGATATGTCTACCAAGGATACGGATGTGCTGGAGGAACATCGCTCATGGACGGCATAATAGCAGCCGAACTGGGTCGTATTGACCCGTCCATTGCCACATTTTTAGGTGTACAAAGTGGACTAGCCATGGGTTCTATATATATGTGTGGTTCCGAGGAACAAAAGCAAGAATGGCTACCCAAAATGCAGAAATTAGAAAAAATTGGTGCTTTTGGACTTACAGAACCAGAAGTTGGATCAGCCACCGCAGGTGGGCTTACTACCACCTGCAAAAAAACAGCAGATGGCTGGGTTTTGAATGGCCAAAAGAAATGGATTGGTAATTCTACCTTTTCGGATATAACCATAATTTGGGCAAAGGACCTCAGTGATAACCAGGTAAAGGGCTTTATTGTAAGAAAAGAAAATCCCGGTTTTTCAGTTGAGAAAATTAAAGGGAAAATGGCTCTAAGGATTGTACAAAATGGATTGATTACACTTACAGATTGTCTTATCCCAGAGTCTGACCGTTTACCTCTGGCCAACTCTTTTAAAGATACAGCCAAGGTTCTCCAAATGACTCGTGCAGGAGTAGCATGGATGGCAGTAGGTTGTGCCAGAGGAGCTTACGAAAACGCTTTGGACTACACACTTAAGAGAAAACAATTTGGAAAACCGATTGCTGCATTCCAGTTAATACAAAACCATTTGGTGGAAATGCTTAGTAATCTTACAGCTATGCAAACTTTAGTTTTTCGATTATCTGAACTGCAGGACGACGATAAATTACGTGACGAACACGCCTCTTTAGCCAAGGTATTTTGTACGCTTCGAACCCGCGATATTGTTTCTCGGGCAAGGGAAGTAATGGGAGGAAACGGAATCCTTCTTGAACACAATGTAGCCCGCTTTCTAGCAGATGCTGAAGCCATCTATTCTTATGAAGGCACAAAAGAAATTAACTCGCTCATTGTGGGCAGAAGCATAACAGGATTTAGTGCATTTGTGTAAATAATACCCATTTTATTAACCGACTAGGGGCAGATTTCAGAAATTAAAACGGCTGAAATCTTCCTTTTTTTAAACCATAGTCAAACCTCACTCTGAGCCATAGCCTGCTTATACCATCTGTGTCTTTTCAGTAACTTGAGGATTGGCCCAAGGAAAATCAAAAAGAAAACCGAAACATAGGCATTAGAAATAGTAAAGGCTGCGGCCACCTGCAGAGCAGGGTCGCTTGTAAAATCTCTAGCAAGTCTTGCCAATAAATCAAAGAAAGGATAAGTAATAATTACGCCTAAAAGGTTAAAAGTTGAAGCCGTCATAGCCACCAGCTTAGACATAGGCTGTAACCGTAAGCTCACCAAGAGTGCTGTAGAGGTAGTCCCTATATTAGCTCCTACTACTATAGGAATTGCTGTTTCTACAGTCAAAACCCCTTGGCTAATTAAGACAATAACCAAACCTACCACAACCGAACTCGACTGGATAATAACAGTAATGATAATCCCATAAAGAATAGCCATCAGGGGATGTTGAGCTCTGGAAAGTACATCCACCAGAAGCGGGTCTGTACGTAAAGGTGCCATTGCTTGGCTAATATAGGACAAGGAAAAGAAAATAAATCCGAAATAAAAAATAGACTTTCCTGCAATGGCAATTTTCGCGGGAATCATGCTAATCACTGTACCTAAGACCAAAAAAAATGGCCCTAAAAAAGAAGAATTCACACTGGCTATCCAAGCTGTAGATGTGTTACCAATATTGGTTCCTAAAACTATGAGTAAGCTATTTCGCAACGATATTACGCCCGAACTAGCCAACGTAACCGTAAGTGATGACACTAAAGAACTAGACTGGATAATGGCAGTAACTATGGCTCCAAGAAAAAAGCCTCCCAGCGGTATTTGGGTGATTCTCCCAATCCATTTGGCAAGCTTGTCCTTTCCGAAACCTTCTATTTCCTTACTAAAGTTCTGTAAACCGTGGACAAATAAAGTTATAGCTGCTATAATGGCTATAATTGTTTGAAACTTCTCCATAAATGAAAATAAGCTACAAATATAGTCAAAAACCAATTTGCTGTAACCTTTTGTATTAAACCGCTGTTCTACTCAAAAGACCCTTTAAATTAATGTCCTTTATACTCAACAATCTCCAAACCATACAAAAAAGAATAGATTTAGCATGTGAAAAATCTGGTCGTAACCCATCAGAAGTACGCCTTCTACTAGCCACGAAAACAGTCTCAGCCGAAAACATACAGGTAGCAATTGAAGCCGGCTATTCACTCACTGGAGAAAACAAAGTACAGGAAGTGAAAGAAAAATACGAAGACTTGCTCTCTACTCCTCACGAAAAGCATTTTATAGGTCATTTACAAACCAATAAAATAAAGGACATCCTTAAATACGGAGTTACTTGTGTACAATCTCTTGACAGATTAGACTTAGCAGAAAGGCTCCATCAAAGATTAGTTTCAGAAGGAAAAAGCATGGATGTCTTCATTCAGGTAAATACTTCTGATGAAGAAAGTAAATTTGGTACCAGCCCGGAATTGGCTTTGGAACTAACTCGAAAGGTGGCGAAATTTGATACAATTAAAATCAAGGGTCTAATGACCATAGGTCTCTTTAGTGCCGAAGAACATAAAGTGCGGCAATGCTTCAAAATCTTAAAAAAGGTGCAGCAAGAAATCATCCTGGCCCAAATCCCTAATGTACAAATGCATGAACTATCTATGGGAATGAGCGGAGATCTGGAAATTGCCATTGAAGAAGGAGCAACAATAGTGAGAGTAGGTACAGCTATATTTGGAGCACGAATATACCCTGATAGCTACTACTGGAATGAAACCGTCGATTAGCGTTCAGACGTTAAAATTTCAAACAGGTAGGGGAAAATAATAAAAGCTGGATTAGATTGCACATCCGTAATATTCCGACTAAAATTGCAAAAAAATAAATTCCCTTGCTTCAGGACGCCTTACTTACATATTTTCCCCAGGAGATACTAGACACCAGAACTCTGCCCGGTAAATTCACTTTTCCTTTTTTTTACGAGCCTCACCCTTTATCGGTTTATGCAGCCACCGAGCTCCAAAAATACTTAGAAAACGAAGCGGGCTTAGAGCATAATTTTGGTTTGGATGTTTCCCAGGAAGGGCTAGCTATCGGGAAAATGTTTGGAGTACTGATAGTTCAAGACCGAGAGAAAAAAATAGGATATTTATCTGCATTTTCCGGTAAACTGGCTGGCTCCAATACGCACAAAAGATTTGTACCTCCTGTTTTTGACATGTTAACTGAAGAAAGCTTTTTCCTCCGAAAAGTGCAAGTTGTTAATTCTCTAAACCGTGACGTAGAAGAAATAGAAACCAATGAGGATTATATCCAACTCCAAAAAACCACTAGAGAGGCGGAAGATGAATTCACAAATCTAGTTTTAGCAAAAAAGGAAGCAAACCGAAATAGGAAGCAGGAAAGAAAAAACTATAGGGAAACCATGCGTAGCCTACTTACGCAAGAAGACTATGCCAAAATAGAGGCCGATCTTATTAAAGAAAGTGTAGCCGACAAAAAAGAATTACTTCAGCTAAGTAAGTCACTACAAGAGAAAATAGATGGGCTAAAATTGCTGTTAGAGCCCTTTTCATCTCGAATAGAAATCCTCAAAAAAGAACGGAAAGAAAAATCGGCGGCATTGCAACAAGAACTTTTCGACCAATACCTTTTCCTAAATACCGCTGGTAAACAAAAAAGTCTGGGAGACATTTTTGGTGAAACTGTATTTGGCAGGCCACCAGCGGCAGCAGGAGAATGTGCCACTCCAAAGTTACTTCAATACGCGTTCCAAAAAGGTTACAAACCGTTAGCTATGGCAGAGTTTTGGTGGGGTGCCTCACCTAAGTCTGAAGTAAGACAGCACAAGCACTTTTACCCTGCTTGCACGGGAAAATGTGAACCCATCCTAAAGCATATGTTAGATGGAATAGAAACAGATAATAATCCTTTCTTGGAAAATCCTGGAGCAGAAAAGAAGCTAGACATCATTTTTGAGGATGAGCATTTTGTAGTTGTAAACAAACCCTCTGGCTTACTGTCTGTACCTGGAATAAATATAAACGACAGCGTTTATTCTCGCTTAAAAGCAGTTCTTGGTGACATAGAACCACTAATAATCCATCGGTTAGACATGGCTACATCTGGTCTTTTGGTAATAGCAAAAAACAAAGAAGCTCACAAGGGTATCCAAAAGCAATTCCTAAAACGGACAATAAAAAAACGGTATACTGCACTGTTATCAAAAACTTTAAGCGATTCAGAAGGAGAAATAAATCTTCCATTACGAGGAGACTTACATGATAGACCCCGCCAACTAGTGTGTTATGAACATGGAAAACCTTCTTTAACAAAGTGGAAAAGTGTGGAGAATATTGGAACATACACCAAAGTTCACTTCTGGCCTCTTACAGGCAGAACTCACCAACTGCGGGTACACGCTGCTCATGTTCTAGGTCTTAATGCTCCTATTGTTGGAGATGATTTATATGGTACTTCCGCCACCCGACTATTTCTACACGCAACCTATCTGGAGTTTCTCCATCCTGCAACCCATGAAAAAGTGACGTTCCAAGCACAGGAGGATTTCTGATGTCAAATAGGAAAACAGCCGTCCATAATTGCATTTGATATCCCCAAAATAAAGATAGTATGCATATTAAAAATCTTTATTTACCTTTGGATTGAATTTAAACCAAAACGAAAATCTCATAATGAAAAAGAGTACAATTATCCTAGTTGTTGTTTTAGCCATTTTTGGATTGTATTCATGCAATTCCTACAATGGCCTAGTACAGAAAGACAATAATGTAGATAACCTTTGGTCTAAGGTGCAAACCCAATATCAAAGAAGGGCAGATTTAATACAAAACTTAGTAAAAACGGTTCAGGGAGCTGCCGACTTTGAAAAAAGCACGCTTACAGACGTTATTAATGCCCGTGCAGCTGCTACCCAAATAAAATTGGAGGCGAGTGATCTTACTCCTGAAAACATGGCGAAATTTCAAGCAGCTCAAGACCAGCTTAGTGGTTCTTTAAGCAGACTATTGGTGGCCGTAGAGCAATACCCAAATCTTAAAGCCAATCAGAACTTTTTGGAGTTACAAGCTGAGTTAGCAGGAACAGAAAACAGGATTGCTGTAGCTAGAAATGACTTTAACCAAGGAGTTAGTGAATATAATTTAGCTGTAAGGACCTTCCCTATGAATCTGATGGCCGGCTTATTCGGTTTCAGCAAAAAAGCTTTCTTCGAGGCCTCTAAAGGTGCCGAAAATGCTCCAGATATTAACTTTGATTTCAAATAATAATATTTCCTGCCCCTTTTGGGGCAGGTTTTAGCTCTCATGCATATCCTTTCCGAAATACAGCAAAAAAACATAGTACATGCTATTCATGAAGCCGAGGAATTGACTTCTGGTGAGATAAAGGTACATATTGAAGAGCATTGCCCTACAGAAAGCCCTTTAGAAAGAGCAAAAGAGGTTTTCTCTTATTTGTCTTTACACAAAACCGCCTTGAGAAATGGGGTACTTATTTACTTGGCATACGCTGATAAAAAGTTTGCTATTTGGGGAGATGAGGGTATTAATAGTAAGACTGGAAACCAATTTTGGGAAAGAGAAAAAGAAATACTTCGGGAAAACTTCAAAATAGGTGACTATGAAAATGGCTTTGTAAAAGCTATAGAGGAAGTTGCCAAACAATTGCAAAGCCACTTCCCATATCAAAAAGACGATAAAAATGAGTTGCCAAATGACATTAGCTTTGGATAACGTTGGTCTTTTAGAGAAAAACATGAAATTCGTGAAAATTAAATTATTAATAATCCTTGTTTTGGCTTCTTTCCAAGCCTTAACACAGGATATTCCTCCCCGTCCAAATCCACCACGCTTGGTGAATGATTTTACAGGTGGAGCTTTAGCTCCAGGTGAGATTGAAGCTCTAGAGAGAAAACTTGTGGCTTACAATGATACCACTTCAAGCCAAATGACCGTAGTAATTGTTAAGTCTACGGAGCCTTACACTCCCCATGAGTATGCACTAAAAATAGGCAGGGAGTGGGGCGTTGGCCAAAAAGACAAAAACAATGGGCTTGTCATTTTGTGGGCCACAGGAGACAGAAAAGTCTGGATAGAAGTGGGCTATGGCTTAGAAGGAGCTATCCCGGACACTTATGCTAGCAGGGTTGTCCAACAGGTAATACTGCCACAATTTAAAGCCGGTCAGTATTACGAGGGCTTAAACCAAGGAGTTACAGCACTCATAAAATATGCTTCAGGAGAATACAAAGCAGAGCCTCAGGAAGACGACTTTCCTGTTGGTGCTGTCCTGTTTTTTATTTTCATAATTGTCCTATTAATTATTCTCTTTGGCTCCAAAAACAAAGGTGGAGGCCCAGGTGGTGGCCGCTCTATTCTTAATGATGGCGGTCAGTGGCCTTATACTACCTACACTGGTTGGGGCAGACAAAGTGGAAACTGGTCTGGAGGTGGCTTTGGCGGAGGTTTCGGAGGCGGCGGAAGTCGCGGCGGAGGCTTTGGCGGTTTTGGTGGCGGTAGCTTTGGTGGTGGTGGTGCCGGAGGGAGCTATTAGTAAGTGAATAACTAAAAGTTAACAACTAACAGTGAACAACTAATAGTTGATAGCTAACAACTAAAAGTAAAAAAACTAAAAGCTTAATACTGATAAATCAAAGCCGATAACTGAGAGTAAATAGTTTTTAAGATATTACTCGAAATAAATGCAGCTTTTATTTGCTAATTGTAGTTTTTTTTATACTTTTGCGTTCCAAAAATAAAGGAGGTGTAAAGTATGCTACATATACAGGTAAAAGAAAACGAATCAATAGATAGAGCACTTAAGCGTTTTAAGAAGAAGTTTGAGAAAACTAAAGTTTTGAAAGAGCTTAGACGTCGTCAGGCATTTGAAAAAGGGTCTGTTTCTCGTAGATTCGAAGTCCTTAGAGCAGCTTACAAGCAGAAGACTTATGGACACATAGACGATTAATAATTGTCTTTGTTTTACAATAGAATTCCGACTAATTTTGTTTAAATTAATTTAAGCAGAATTGGTCGGTTTTTTTTTATCATATCTCCAGAACGAAAAGCGTACTAGCCTTCACACCGTAAAGGCGTACGAAACTGACATTAAGCAATTTTCTTCTTTTCTGGAGTTTGAGTTCCCTAATACCCCTCTTTTATCTGTTGAGCACCAACATATACGGGAATGGGTAGTAAAACTCTCTGACGGGAAAAATAGCAATACTACTATCAATAGAAAAATAGCCTCTATAAAAGCTTTTTATGTTTTCTTGCTTAAAAGAAAAAAAATAAGTGCAGACCCTAGCGTTCTTGTGAAAGCACTAAAAACGCCAAAAAGATTGCCTGTTTTTCTGGAAGAGAAACCTATAGATGATCTATTTAGTATAATAGATTTTGGCATAGACTTCGCTGGTGTTAGAGACCAGCTCATTATAGAACTACTTTATGGCACCGGTATTCGCTTATCTGAACTCACAGGCATAAAAACGGGAGACTATGATAAAGCTGGAAAGAAGATTAAAGTACTAGGGAAACGGTCTAAATACAGGATAATTCCAGTACATGACGTATTGGTAAAACTTATGGATATCTATTTAGGATTACATCCGCAAAAAATACCCAACGACTTTCTTATCTTAACCGACAAATATGCTCCTTCCTACCCCATGTTTATCCAGAGAAAAGTGAAACACTATTTGGGAATGGTTAGTACATTACAAAAAAAATCACCTCATGTACTTAGGCATACTTTTGCCACCCACCTCTTAAACCGTGGAGCAGACCTGAACGCCATTAAAGAACTTTTGGGGCACTCGAGTTTATCTGCTACACAAATTTACACACACAATTCTATCTCTAAACTCAAAGAGGTTTTTGCAAAATCGCATCCTAAAGCCTGATAAAGGCTCCGTTGTATACAACATCTATTTTCCGTACCTTTGGCCGTCTAATTTTAATAACTAACATTTACTATGAGAAGTATAAAACTAATCCTGCTTTCTTTGTTTATGGCAGGTTCTGTTCTTGCACAAAACTCAGAGTCTAAATACAAGGCTTCTGAAGTTTTCAATCCACTACTTAATTTTCAACTTGGTAGCAAATACCGTAGTGCATCCGGGCAACCAGGTCCGGAATATTGGCAAAACCGTGCCGACTACAAAATTTCAGTAACACTAGATACTGTCAAAAATGGGGCTTCTGGTCATGTAGCCATTACATATACCAACAACTCTCCAGACCAACTGGACTTTATATGGTTACAGCTGGACCAGAACAAGTTTCATAAAGATTCTAGAGGTAACAGCATTACCCCTTTGGAAAACGGCAGATATGGCGTGCGTGGATTTGAAGGTGGCTATAACCTTACAGATATCAAAGCGGAATCTGTGATAACTCCAGCCAACAAAACCAAGAAAAATCTCTTACAGAGCTCTTACATTACAGACACTCGTATGCAGGTTTTCTTAACTTCTCCCCTAAAAAAAGGCGAGAAAATAGTTATTTCTATGAACTTTAACTTCCTGCTACCAGACAATGGAGCTGACAGGATGGGAATGTACAAGGCCAATAAAGGCGTAATTTATCAACTTGCACAGTGGTTCCCTAGAGTATGTGTTTATGATGACATTAAGGGATGGAACACCTCTCCATATCTTGGAGCGGGTGAGTTCTACTTAGAATACGGAGATTACCAATACGAAATTACTGTACCAAGAGACCATATCGTGGTAGGTTCCGGAGACTTGGTTAACCCAGCTGCTGTACTTACAAAAGAACAAGTTCAACGCCTTGCTAAAGCAAAAACATCAGATGAAACGGTGTTTATTATTAATCCAGATGAAATTGGCTCAGCGGCTTCAAGACCAGCAGGAAACGGCATGTTAACTTGGAAATTTGAGTGCAAAAACACACGTGATGTAGCTTGGGCTAGTTCTAAATCTTTCGTTTGGGATGCAGCCAAAATCAACCTCCCATCTGGCAAGAAAGCTTTAGCTCAATCAGTCTATCCAGCAGAAAATGGCGGAAAAGAAGCTTGGGGCCGTTCTACAGAGTACACAAAATTCAGTATCGAATTTTACTCAGCATGGCTTATGGAATATCCATGGCCTCTAGCTACTAATGTAGCCGGTATTGTTGGTGGCATGGAATATCCAGGGATTGTTTTTTGTAGTGCCAAATCAAAGGGAGCTAGCTTGTTTGGGGTTACTGACCATGAATTCGGGCATATCTGGTTTCCAATGATTGTGGGTACAGACGAACGCCGCTACGCTTGGCTAGATGAAGGTTTAAACACATACATAAACAGTCTAGCTGGCAGAGAATTTAACAAAGGAGAATTCCACCGCAAAATGCAGATAAGTACATTGGGAACGCCATTATCAAGATTGTCTAAATCTATCCTCAATACTCCAGATGCTATACCTGCAAGGGAGTTAGGAATGCTGGCCTACTACAAACCATCTATTGGTCTTCAGATGCTTTCTGATGCCATAGTGGGCGAAGACAGAATGAAACTTGCCCTAAGAGAGTACACCAAACGCTGGGCATACAAACACCCTACTCCTTTTGATTTCTTCAACACGATGGAAAACGTCTTGGGCGAAGATCTAGGTTGGTTTTGGAAATCATGGTTCATAGAAGGCTATAAAGTAGACCAAGCAGTAAAAGAAGTAAGGTACAATGATAGTAATCCAGCCAAGGGGGCAATTATAACAATTGAAAACCTAGACCAAATGCCTATGCCAGTTGAGGTAGAAATTAAAGAAAAAGGGAAAAATGCAGAAGTAGTAAAACTACCTGTAGAAATATGGCAACAAACTGGGATATGGAACTTCACTTATCCATCTACAGCTGAGTTAGAATACGTAAAACTTAACCCTCGTGGTATTTTGCCAGATACAAATGCTGCAAATAACGAGTGGAAACCGTAAGCTTATTTTAAAACCTTCATTATTTGGTAGACCTGGCTTTCTTTGGCCGGGTCTCCTATTTTTTGGTAAGCGTATAGTAGATTTGTAAGCTTTCTTAATATGATTTCGCGGTGCGAACACGCATTATAGTACCTTGGATGGGTTTCTAGGTTCATGTGCTTCACATAATCATCTATGTCTTTTTCATAGAAAATTTGCCCTTTATTAAACGGATTTATATAAAACCTGTTTCCCGGATAATCATACAAAACCACAAACAAGTTAGGAAGACTCACTCCATAAATGGGTAAATCAAGCTTCTGGGCGAGCAAGATATAAATGCAGCTTAAGGCCACTGGGTTACCAGTCTTCTTCTCTAGAACTTTATTAAAAAAACAATTCCGTGGAGAGTGGAAATTCTTGATGTTGGGTTCAAAACCATACACATTAAACAATGTGTCATTTATTACAGCCAAAATATCAACGGGATGCATATCTTGACTAGTTTTAGGCCATACATCCAGGTAAATCTTGTTTATTCCGTCCCGCAAGGTCTCGACCTTCAAGTCCGGCTCTCCAAACCGAGCTACCAGCCACAAACCTCTGAGTAAATCTGATGCCCCATTAGCAACCCATTCCTGGAAATCAAAATATAACTTCTCGTAATGCAAGTTTTGCAAGATATCTCCAATTTTGGTTTGGATTGCGGGGCTCAACTTGTGGTCACCACGTTCTTTCTCCAACATAGGAATGGCTGTTTGCCCCAAACCCCGTATTTGTTCTTCAATATGCACTACAACCTCTGCATCGTTGTCGTCAAGAAGCGATACCATCGCCCTAAAATCCTGGCTATTCATCCAAACTCATTTTTAAATCAATATTAATAAACAGGTTTTAAAAGCCAATAAGTTTTTAAAAGTTTTAATCTAGTGCTAATTTTACAAAAAAAATAACACATGAACATTTTAGTAACGGGCGGTGCCGGCTTTATTGGTTCCCACACTGTGGTAGAATTAGTTAATGCCGGATATAACCCGATAATTATAGATAACCTAAGCAATTCTGACGTCTCTGCCCTACAAGGCATTAAAAACATTCTTGGTTTTGATGTTCCTTTTTACCAAGAAGATTGTAATGATTTTGATGTAGTCGATAAAATTATAAAGAAACATGATATACAAGGAATCATTCATTTTGCAGCTTATAAAGCAGTTGGTGAGTCTGTAAACGAGCCATTAAAATACTACCAAAACAATATTGGCTCCTTATTAAACATTCTAGCTGTAATGCAAGCCAATCAAGTTTATAGTCTGGTTTTTAGCTCGTCTTGTACCGTTTATGGTCAAGCAGAGGTTATACCTGTGACAGAAAGCACTCCTAGAAAAAAAGCGGAATCCCCATATGCTAATACAAAGGCTATTGCAGAAGATATTCTCGAAGATGTTATAAAGGCAGGCAAGCATTTAGGAATTATTTCGTTGAGATATTTTAATCCCGTTGGAGCACATCCTTCTTCCGAAATCGGTGAGCTGCCGCTGGGCGTTCCTAATAATCTTGTGCCATATATTACCCAAACTGCTGCTGGTATCCGCGAAAAACTTACTATTTTTGGCAATGACTATGATACGCCTGACGGCTCTAACGTCCGTGATTTTATACATGTAGTAGACCTGGCTAAAGCACACGTATCCGGCTTGAACTTATTAAAAACAAAAAATAGTCCTTATTACGATATATTTAATATTGGTACAGGGCAAGGAAACTCAGTTCTGGAGCTTATCCATGAGTTTGAAAAAGTAAATGATTTAAAACTTAACTACTCTATAGGACCGCGTAGGGTTGGAGATGTAGTTAAAATCTATGGAGATGTAGAAAAAGCAAAAAATATACTCCATTGGAAAGCCGAAAAAACGCTTCAAGAGAGTTTGAAAGATGCTTGGGCCTGGCAATTAAAACTTAGTAAATAACTGCCCCTAATTGGCAATCAAAACGATAAAAATGAAAAAACACATTCTAATTACTGGTGGTGCCGGTTTTATCGGTTCTCATGTAGTGAGACTTTTTGTTAACACGTATCCAGAATATGTCATAGTAAACTTAGACAAGCTT
The DNA here is from genome assembly GCA_964489955.1 of uncultured Lacihabitans sp. Lineage (GTDB taxonomy): Bacteria > Bacteroidota > Bacteroidia > Cytophagales > Spirosomataceae > Leadbetterella. The sequence continues at coordinate 41,159 of CAZBAV010000011.1, forward strand.
ACTTACGCTGGAAATCTCCTAAACTTACAGGATATTGAGAACGCTCCAAATTATATCTTTGAGCATGGAGATATAGTAGATGAGAACTATATTAACTCTTTATTTGAAAAATATGCCTTTGATGGAGTTATACATTTGGCAGCAGAGTCTCATGTAGACCGCTCAATAACCGATCCGATGGCGTTTGTTAAAACCAATGTAATTGGAACCTGCAACCTGCTGAATGCAGCTAAAAACTCTTGGAAAGGTAACTATGAGGGCAAAAGATTTTACCATGTATCTACAGATGAAGTTTATGGAGAATTGCATAATCCAGAGGAATTCTTCATAGAATCTACTTCTTATGACCCAAGATCTCCTTATTCAGCTTCTAAAGCAAGTTCTGACCATTTTGTACGGGCCTACCACAACACATACGGCTTACCGATAGTGGTGTCCAACTGTTCTAATAATTATGGACCAAATCATTTTCCGGAAAAATTGATTCCTCTAATGATTAATAATATCAAAAACAAAAAGCCACTTCCTGTGTATGGAAAAGGAGAAAATGTCCGTGACTGGCTTTTTGTGAAAGACCATGCACGGGCTATTGATGTTATTTACCATAACGGGAAAAATGGTGATACGTATAACATTGGTGGAAATAACGAATGGACAAACATAGACCTAGTGCAGCTCCTTATCAGCTTAATGGACAAAAAGCTGGAAAATCCAGAAGGCGAAAGCAAAAAACTTATCACTTTTGTCACAGACCGTGCAGGCCATGACCTACGCTATGCTATAGATGCCAGCAAACTTATGGAAGAACTAGGCTGGAACCCTTCTGTGACTTTTGAAGAAGGCCTTGCCTACACTGTAGACTGGTATTTCGATAACTGGGGATGGATAGAAAACATCACCAGCGGTGATTACCAGAAGTATTACGAAGAAATGTATAATAAATAAGCATAAAAGAATGAAAGGAATAGTTTTAGCAGGAGGAAGCGGCACCCGCCTTCACCCTCTGACATTGGCAGTAAGTAAGCAACTTATGCCGGTGTATGACAAACCAATGATCTACTATCCGCTTTCAATTCTGATGCTATCGGGTATTAGCGAAATCCTAATAATATCAACTCCTCACGACCTGCCGCATTTTAAAAAACTCTTGGGAGACGGTAGCCAAATTGGCTGCCGGTTTGAATATGCCGAACAACCTAGTCCTGATGGATTAGCCCAAGCATTTATTATCGGAGAAGAGTTCATAGGGGACGACAAAGTAGCTTTGGTATTAGGAGATAATATTTTTTACGGTAGTGGTCTAAGTAAATTACTACAGTCATGTGCCGATCCAGAAGGCGGGTATGTGTTTGCCTATCCTGTACACGACCCAGAAAGATATGGTGTAGTAGAATTTGACAATGATTTCAATGCACTAAGTATTGAAGAGAAACCAGAAAAGCCTAAAAGTAAATACGCCGTTCCCGGACTTTATTTTTACGATAATAGTGTTGTGGAAATAGCAAAAAATATAAAACCGTCTCCGAGAGGCGAACTTGAAATAACGGATATAAACCGGGTTTACCTGGAACAAGGTAACCTTAAAGTGGGAGTTATGAACCGCGGCACTGCTTGGTTAGATACGGGCACTTTCGTATCGCTTATGCAAGCTGGCCAGTTTGTGCAAGTAATAGAGGAAAGACAAGGACTTAAGATTGGTTGTATTGAAGAAGTAGCTTACAGAATGGGCTTTATTGACGCTAATCAACTAAAAGAAATAGCCCAACCTCTAGTGAAGTCGGGCTATGGCCAATATCTCTTGAACTTACTTTAAATCACCACCCATCCGGATCTACCACTTTTTTGGGTTTGGGTGCAGGTTTTGCAGCGGGGGCAGCTTTAGTAGTTGCTCCTTTTTTTGTTGCAAGTCCACCTGATGATTGTAGATCTTCATCTTTTCCGATACGTGAGTACACACGACTCACTATTTTCCAATCCGCCCCAACTTTCAAAAGATTAAGCATATCAATAATCTTACTTCCAGCGTATTCTGTTTCTGTTATGGCGGTTGCAGCCGTGCCAGCATAGCTAACGCTCAAAATTTTGGTTGTCCTATCCAAAACCTGTCCAGGGGTTATTTTTGATGCTAAACCCTCTGCTGTCATAGTAGTTACTCCTTTGTTTCCAGTGGCTTTTTGCACTGCATCTTTCATGAAGGAGTTTTTAAACCTTTCAACTTCTCCATTTGTACCGCCTTCCAAAAAGTCATTAACAGTTATTGTAATTAACTCCTCCTCAGACTGTGCCTGACTTTGGAAAACTACAGAAAGAAATAAAAGAAAAATATAGTATTTCATTGTTTTGTTATCTTAATTAGTGCAAAATAAACGCAATTTTTATTTAAATATTCTATAATAAACAAAAGCATCTAATAATATCATTTTGTGTAAAGTATTTTGAAGCACATAAGTGTATTACAAACAGTTATTTATGAAACTTTTCAACAAGGAAACGTACATTTCCAGACGCCAGAAATTAAAAGAAAGCCTCGGAGGAGGGCAAGCACTCATTATGGGCAATAATGAGGCTCCCATGAACTACACAGCCAATGCCTATCGCTTCAGACAAGATAGCAATTTTTTATACTACTTTGGGATTAACCTTCCGGGACTTGCTGCACTTATAGATGTAGACAAGGATGAAGAAATTATTTTTGGGCACGAACTCACCTTAGATGATATCATTTGGGAAGGGCCTGTAGAGCCTCTTTCTTTATTGGCGGAAAAAGTGGGAGTGAAAACAATAAAGCCCTTAGCTGATTTAGCTAAACATCTAAAAAACCCTCACTTTTTACCACCATATCGTGGCGATAGGACGCTTCTATTGAGAGAACTTCTGACTGTGAATGCAGAACCTTCTGTGAAATTAATTAAGGCGGTTGTAGCACAAAGGTCTATTAAAACCCAAGAAGAAATTATAGAGATGGCCGCAGCTATTAACGCCACTCGGGATATGCACATAGCTGCCATGAAAATAACGAGGCCCGGCCTCAAAGAATATGATATTGTCGCCGAAATCCTGAAAACAGCCAAGAAACATAATGCAGACTTAGCTTATCCGGCCATAGTTACCCTAAACGGACAAACCTTACATAACCATCATCACCACAATACTTTGCTGGATGGAAAACTTCTATTAAACGACTCGGGAACAGAAAGCCCTATGTTTTATGCAGGAGATATTACTCGCACATTACCTGTAAACGGTAAATTCACCACCAAACAAAGGGAGGTTTATGACATAGTCTTAAAAATGGAAGAAGACTCTATAACTATGCTGAAGCCCGGTGTAAAGTATCTGGATGTTCACATCCAATCCAGTCATATTTTACTTGAGGGTCTTAAATCACTAGGACTTGTGAATGGAGACACCGCAGAAATGGTTGAAGCCGGAGTAGCAGGTCTATTTATGCCGCACGGATTGGGCCATGCTATTGGCCTAGATGTACATGATATGGAAGACCTGGGCGAAAAATATGTAGGCTATAGAGAAGGTCTGGAACGTAGCACACTTATGGGGCTAAAGTCACTTCGTTTAGCTAAGGAACTGGAAGCAGGAAACGTGCTTACAGTAGAACCGGGTTGTTATTTTATACCTGAACTAATCCATAAATATAAGTCCGAAGGCACATTTTCACAATATGTAAATTACTCAAAACTAGAAGACTATCTAGATTTCGGTGGAGTAAGAATAGAAGATAACATATTGGTAAGCCAGACAGGACACGAAGTATTAGGCGACCTTATTCCTAAAACAGCAGATGCTGTAGAGGAAACTATGAGGACTTGATTGCCATCATTAACAACTATGACATAAGTCATAATACGACACGTTTCTATAGGCTTTCTTTGCATAAAAGAAACCAGTAGAAAATGAAAGCAAGCAGACTAGTAGAGAAATATAATGTATCCGTACCGCGATACACAAGCTATCCTGCTATGCCTTTTTGGCAAACCGATGGTGTAAACCAAACAGATTATACCCAAGCACTGAAGGCTAAGTTTTCTACAGAAAAGAGACTTAGCCTTTATATACACCTCCCCTACTGTGAGAGCCTTTGTACTTTCTGTGCTTGTCACAAAAGAATTACAAAAAACCACCAGTATGAAATCCCTTACATAGATGCGGTTCTTAAAGAATGGGAATCCTATCTTAACCTTCTAGATGAAACACCAGAAATAGAAGAAATACACCTGGGTGGCGGCACGCCCACTTTTTTCTCCGCTGAAAACCTTGAGAGACTGATAAGGGGTATTTTGAAAAGAGCATGCGTATCTGCTAAACATGAATTTAGTTTCGAAGGTCACCCAAATAATACCACCTATTCACACCTAGAAACCCTATACAGACTCGGTTTTAGGCGTGTCAGCCTAGGTGTTCAAGATTACGACCAAGAAGTCCAAACAGCTATTCATAGAATCCAACCTTTTGTAAATGTAAAGCAAGTAACACAATGGGCAAAAGAAATAGGATATACTTCCATAAGCCATGATCTGGTTTTTGGCCTTCCTTTCCAAAACATGAACGGCTTCATGGATACGGTGGAGAAAACACTCAGTTTATCACCTGATAGACTTTCCCTTTACTCCTATGCTCATGTGCCGTGGATAAAAGGGATTGGGCAAAGAGGCTATAGTGAAACCGATTTACCAAAACCAGAAGACAAGCGGGCATTGTATGAAGCTGCACGCACAATGTTTGAAAGAAACGGGTATTTCGAAATAGGGATGGACCATTTTGCTAAAGAAGATGACTCCATGTTTACAGCCTATAACGAGGGCAAGCTAAACCGAAATTTTATGGGTTATACCACTACCCAGTCCAAAATACTTATAGGTTTGGGAGCATCTGCAATCAGCGATTGTTGGGGAGCTATGGCCCAAAATGAGAAGAATGTTGATTTATACATGAAAACTGTTTCAGAAAATGGTCTAGCCATAAACAAAGCCCATATACAAAGCAATTGTGATCTAGAAACAAGAAATGTAATACAAGATATCATGTGCAGGTTTATAGCAGAGATAGACTTAGATTCATTAGATTATATCCAAAAAAATACGCTAACAGAACTGGAACAGGACGGTATTATAACCATTACACATAATAAGCTAGTAGTGACCACTATCGGAAGGCCATTTATACGAAATGTTTGTGCTGTTTTTGATACCTACTTGCAGAAAAAAGGAACAATAGAAAACACTTTTTCTAAAGCCGTTTAAGACTTTATTTCCTTAAGTGTCTGTGTCTTTATTTTTTCCTGTAACTTTATCAATCCTCCAATAAGAGCCTCAGGCTTAGGAGGACATCCCGGAACGTATACATCCACCGGTATAACCTTATCTACACCTTTTAGCACGTGATAGCCATGCTGCCAATAAGGCCCACCGCAATTAGAACAACTGCCCATGGATATTACATAGCGTGGTTCGGCCATCTGTTCGTACAAACGCTTTACCCGATCCGCCATCTTAAACGTAACCGTACCACTCACTATCATAAGGTCTGACTGCCGAGGAGAATTACGAGGAAAAATACCAAACCTCTCCAAATCATAACTAGAAGCAAAAGTAGCCATCATCTCTATAGCACAACACGCCAAACCAAAACCCATAGGCCATAAAGAATTGGCCCGTGCCCAGTTAGTGAGCTCATCCAGGTTAGTAAGTATAATTTCGGCTTCTCCACTTTTCTCCCTGTGGTTGGCTTCTAGAGAATCAAACATTAGCTATACTTTTCGTTGATTTTACTGTATAATTCTTTTGGAACAGGAGATTTAAAATCCTGTTCTTTTTTCTGAGGCACTACCCAATCTAGGTATCCTTTTTTCCAGACATAGGCCAAACCAACTGCTAAAATACCAACAAAGATGAGCATTTCTATACCGCTGAAAACAGCCCAGAGCCCATTTGTGCTTTGTATTAGGTCCGCATCACCAAAAATAGTAACCCATGGAAACAAGAGTACTAACTCTAAATCAAATAGTAGAAAAATAATCGCAACAATATAAAAGCGGTTATTAAAGGCCAACTGTGCCACACCCTGGGCTTCTTCTCCAGACTCATAGGTCGTATTTTTTTCTAAATTGGGTTTGTTTGGCCGCATCAAGCGGGCAATACCAAGCACCAGCAGAACCAAAAAAATAGCTCCTATGAGGAAAAGTAATAAATAGCCAAATTCTGAAACCATACTACAAAAATACATAATATTTCTTAACCGTGCTGCTGTATCGTATTATCCCTTCTCACTACCAATTGGCTTACTGCTAAAGCAAATTTTGCCAAAACGGTTTCTTCCAATATAAGCCGGGTCTCTTTCAGGATATATTGCGAATAAAATGCATCAGAAGGAGGATTTGCTGTTTGGAACAATTTCTGGCAAACTACTAAACGGAATTTCAACCGGAAAAAATCATAATAAACTACCACATCCTCATAAGAAGATAATGAGAAACAGTGAATAAACACAGGCACTTGCAGGAGTCCGTAAGAATCATAATTAACGTCTAATCCTAAGTCATAAAACCTGTAATTTGTGTATTTAAATTCATGAAAACCATATTCGTGTAGTACAGCCTCCAAAGCCAAAAGCATTTGTTTCATATAGGCCAAAGGTTGGTAGGCTTCATCAAAGCCCTCATAAGGCAACCACTGTTTCATACCAATATCATAAAACGAAGTTTCCTTGGGTGCAATGTCTAGTTTATAGTCAAACTTTTTATGCCCTGGAGCCACATAACCAGGAAAGAAAGTTAATCTACCCTGTTCCTTTGCAAAAAACAACTTATGTAATACGAGCACTTTACCCAAGCTATACTTCTTGTAATCTGGATCATAGAAACTTACAATACCCTCAGCATTAGTTAAACCCATATCCAAAATCCCACAAGCTATGAGTTTTCTACCATCATAAATACATACGGCATACGAATCAAACTTATTTAAACCCTCACTTTGGGCTAGAACATTTTCCAAACTTTGTGCCGGCTCAAAATCTAAAGACTCTCTGTATTTTAAGAAAAGCTCCTTCTTTTCATCATCTATGACTAAAGGCTTTACGCCTACTGTAAAATTAGCAGTTTTCTTAAGCAAGCCCTCCTGTTTACTGGTAGGCTTCCATTCTGCAAGGTCTATTTTTATCCAAATAGCATTATATACCTCGTCATTGAAAGTAAGAAAAGTAGTGGTAAATAAACTCTGCCCTAATCTAAACCAACCCTCAGACAGATACCTATCTAATTCGGAAGGAGTAAGAGTGTCAGGTCGTACTATTGAAATATACATAGGATTGCAATATACAAAACGCTACAATCCCATTCCAAATTTTTCTTTAAACTCAGAGGGTGAAAGGTTTTTGCGATTCTTAAACAAACGCGAAAAGTATGAAAAGCTGTTAAAACCACTAGATAGCGAGGCCTCCTTAACAGAAACACCTGGATTTATCAAGAGATTTTCCGCCACCTTAAGCCTTTCTTCTATAATAAATTCATTGGGCGTGACACCAAACTCATTCTTAAAAGACTTATAAAACTTAGACTCACTCATACATGCCAACTGGCTGAGTAATCCTACAGAAAGTTCTTCACCTAGATTATTCTTTATGTATTTAACGACATAATTAAAGCCGTTTGCATTCGTATCGGATGTAGCCCGCACATCGTAGTTTGAACGATTCTCCGACTGCAATATCCTAATAAACAACTCACTAATAAGCATTTCAGAGAAAATATCCTTGGAGGGGTGGTTTTCCGTAAATATGAAAATGAGCCGCTGTATTATCTGGGTTATAGCAATATCATTTGTAAACCTGTAGTTTATATTAACCATATCCCATTCCCTTCCGTCTTCTTTTGCAGACTTTTGGTTTAAGAAATCTACAGTTTTCTGTAATTTATCTTTGGAAATGGCAAGAGCCAAACACTGGGTAGGAGCATGTAATGAAGCGTCGGGGAAACCAATATCCATAGTTTCATTTGAGGGCAAAGCTACTGACTCTCCGGGCAAAAAACCGAAAGTAGGAATGCTGGATATATTCATAACTTTCTTACCCCTTATCATGCTTACGAGTATAGGATCTGAAAAAGTGAGACTAACGTGCTCCGCCACTTTATGCGTTTCGTAAATGTTCAGCTCCGCACTTTCCAGTGTATGAACTGTACGGTTTTCGACCACGTCAACAAGTTTCCGATTCTCAAAATATGTTGGTGTTAAGGTAAGCATTTTTCAGATAATTAATGTACTGCTGTAATTACCCATTACAGCAGTAGAATCTATATTAAAACACAAAAAACCTCAAAAAAGTGTCAAACTTATCCAATTACTAAAGCTCCCAAAGGCGGCAATGTAAGAACTATCGACTGGTTATAGCCATGACTGGGTTCACTATCAGTTTTGAATTCACCATTTCCTATACCTGAACCCCAATATTGATTATTGTCAGAATTGAGCAGTATTTTATACTCTTTATTCTCGGGAACACCTATTCTGTATCCTGCTTGCGGACTAGGAGTTAAGTTTAGAATTACAACAAGCTGCTTTCCTTCAAATTTTCGTACATAAGACAGAACACAATTTTTGGTATCGCTCGTATCCATCCAGCTAAAGGTGTCGTCCTTAAACTGGTTTTTATGTAGTGGACTTTGGGTCTTATACAAGGCGTTAAGGTCACTTATTAACTTTTTCATACCTCGGTGGCTTTCTTCTTCAAGCAAATGCCAATCTAAACTTTGCAAGAAGTTCCACTCTTTTATTTGACCAAACTCCCCACCCATAAAAATCAGTTTTGCACCAGGATGCGTAAACATATAAGTAAAAAGCAACCTTAAGTTTGCAAACTTTTGCCAGGCATCTCCAGGCATTTTTGTGATTAATGAGCCTTTACCATACACCACTTCGTCATGCGAAAGAGGCATCATGAAATTCTCTGTAAAGGCATAAATCATACTGAAAGTCAGGTCATTTTGGTGCCATCTTCTGTACATGGGATCTTTTGCAAAATAGCGAAGGGTATCATGCATCCATCCCATCATCCATTTCATACCAAAACCCAAACCTCCATCATATACAGGGCGGGAAACTCCAGGAAAAGCAGTGGACTCTTCGGCAATGGTCTGCACATCTGGAAAAGACCGATAGATTTCAGCATTCAATTCCCTGAAAAGCGATATCACCTCTAGATTCTCTCTCCCACCATAAATGTTTGGTATCCATTCCCCTTCTTTACGGGAGTAATCGCGGTATAGCATAGAAGCTACTGCATCCACCCTGAGACCATCTGCATGGAAGCGATCTAACCAAAAGAGGGCGTTACTTATCAAGAACGACCGCACTTCGAACCTACCATAATTGAATATATATGATTTCCAATCAGGGTGATAGCCTTGTCTTGGATCTTCATGTTCATATAAAGCTGTGCCGTCAAACCTAAACAAGCCATGGGCATCTTTCGGGAAGTGAGAAGGTACCCAGTCTAAAATCACCCCAATACCATTCTGGTGTAATTGGTCTACCAAATACATAAAATCCTGTGGCGTACCTTGCAAGCTATTTGCCGCAAAATAACCTGTAATCTGGTAGCCCCATGAAGGCTCATAAGGATGCTGCATAACAGGCATAAACTCTACATGGGTAAAGCCTGTTTCTACTAAATATGGTACAAGACTATCCGCTATCTCACGGTAACTAAGTCTACGCTCAGGCTCAGACGGATCTCGTTTCCAAGAACCTAGATGCACCTCGTAAACCGAAAAAGGAGACTCTAAACTATTTTTCTCCCTGCGGTTTTTCATCCAGTCTTTATCCTTCCACTCATACCAGGTATCCCAAACAATGGAGGACGTACGTGGTGGTTGCTCCCAGCGTAAAGCAAAGGGATCTCCTTTTTCTGATACAATACCCCCGTTACCCGATACCATGCGGTACTTAAAAATCTCCCCATTGCCAATATTTGGTATCCATCCTTCCCAGATGCCAGACCCATCCCAACGTGAATTGAGTGGATGCGTACTATGATTCCAACCATTAAAGTCACCAATCACATGTACCGTTCTGGCGTTGGGAGCCCAAACTGCAAAATACGTCCCCAACACACCTTGGTATTCCAACACATGGGTACCTAACTTTTCATATAACCTATAATGCTTCCCCGACTTAAATAGAGATATATCAAAGTCACTAAACAAGGAGTAAGACTCAACATTCTGGAACTCCGGAGTAGGGTTTGCAACTTCTGTAGATTTTTTCTTAGCCATAGGAAAAGTTATATTTTTTTACAAAAATTTAAAATTTTTTCAGCTTTTCAAAGCCTTATTTTACAATCCCTTTTTACATAATTTTTTTTTAACAAATAATTTTTCATTTTTGGCCTGTAATTAACTCTTGGATAACACTTTGGGTTTATCAAAACTTGGAAAGAAAGGAAATGCTTGAAATAACAAAAGAAACGGGATACGTCTTATATACAGTAAATTTGCCAATTTTTAACGATACAATACGGCAAGAAACAGAAAAGTCTGTGGCTAGTTTGTATTCTTCAGAGGGACGCACAGAGTTCATTATTGATTTGCAAAAAGTCCAGAAAGTAGGACCTGAAGGAATTTCCTTGTTTGCAAAAATTCAAAGGATAGTTAAAAAAGAATCCGGTATATTTGTTTTGGTTACAAACAATGACCCCGTTCTTGACTATTTCGCGGAAGAGCTTCTACCCGAAATTATCATTTTACCTACTGTAGAAGAGGCTATTGAATTAGTGTATTTGCATGGAGAGGAAGCGGAGTATGAGGATGAAGATGATGAGTTTGGTGAAGAAAATGATTATTAAGTTTTGAAGTTAACTATATTAGGAAATGGTTCTGCGTCTCCTCTGCTAGGAAGAAATCCTTCCTCTGCGGTGGTAGATATTGGTAATGAGTATTTACTGATAGACTGTGGAGAGGGTGTGCAGTATCGTTTTTTGGAATATAAACTAAAATTCTCCAGACTTAAATATATCCTTATCACCCACCTTCATGGAGATCATTATTTTGGTCTTATTGGATTAATTAGCACACTTAACCAGTGGGGGCGTACGGAGCCCATAACCCTAATTGGGCCAAAGGGCTTAGACGAAATTATGGCTTTGCAAATGAAGTATTCCGGTACAAGCCTCAATTTCTATATAGACTACATTATTACCAATCCGGAAACTGCTGAGGAGATTTTTCAAAACCACAAAATAAGGATAAATACGTTCCCTTTACAGCATCGGATTCCATGCACAGGTTTTGTAATTGCGGAGCAAACTGCAAAGAGAAAGATTCTGGCAGAAAAGCTACCTTCTAATTTTCCTCCTGCCTATTTCAAATTGCTACAGAATGGTGAGGATGTTACGGATGAACTATCCGGGAAAATATACCCTAACCACGAGTATACCATTGAACCTGAACCTGCAAAGACACTGGCTTATGCATCCGACACTATCTACGACCAAAGTATAGTCCAGTACATAAAAAATTCGGATTTGCTGTATCATGAAGCCACTTTCATAAACGAACTGGAGGACAGAGCCAGAGAAACTTTCCACTCTACTGCCGCTCAGGCAGCCAATATTGCTGCCCAAGCACAAGTGAAAAAGTTAGTTATAGGTCATTTTTCGTCAAGATATAAAACGCTTGAGACTTTTGAGTCTGAAGCAAAAGCCGTTTTTCCTGATACGTTTTTGGCGGAAGAGGGCATAAGTTTTGAGATATAGCATTATCTTTGACTTCACTTAAGAAACATCTTATGTCATTTCAGGCTTACATAGACAACATCCAAAAGAAAACCGGAAAACTCCCGGAAGACTTTAAAAGACTAGCCATAGAGAAGGGATTTATTGTTGACGGACAAATAGCCCCAGATGTTAAAGCTACACAGATAACCAACTGGCTTAAAGAGGAGTTTGACTTAGGGCACGGACACGCCATGGCCATTTTTGCCACTTTTAAGGGTAAAACCGAGTAAACCTTGGAATTCTCCCAAAGTTCCTTTTGTATTCAAATTTATAGTTTCTAAAACCAAGTTTTTCTTGAACTTCCAATAGTTCTTCCTAAGACTCGTTTTAGTTCTCCGATCAGCATTTAGAGTATCCCTAAAGATTAATACACCACTTTATCTAGATTAGCCCGAATTATGCATTAGCCTATCTAATACACCGAAATGGTACAAAATAGAAGCAAAATTCGTGGGAGATCATGATGGCCTATGGCTTTGGAGGCATTAAAGCTTATATGAAGTGACATATCGTTTCTATCCAATACAAAATTCGTTTTAATCAATACCTTACAACTACTCCCCTATCTTTAAAGTACGTGCCGAAATCTTCTTTCTGGCTGTTAGACTCGAACATCTCGTTAGCACTTACGTCCAGCGTTTTTAAAGATAAAAGTTTCTTAATCTCTGCAGCTCCATCTTTCATTTGATTGCCGGATAGGTCTAAATCATCAACTAGCTTCAGGTTTGAAATACTAGCAGGATAGTACTCAATAAGATTATAACCTAGATGCAAAGTGCGGATTTGTACCGGTAAAATGGGCAATGTTCGTAATTTATTATGATGTACATATAAGGTTTGCAGATTTTTTAAAGTACCCAATGACTCCGGGAGTCTCCAAATGCTGTTATATGATATTGCTAAAGTTTCTAGCTTTTTAAACCTAACTATTTCTTCGGGAATTGTCCTTAGCCGGTTATAGTATAAGTCTATGACTTTCAGGTTTCTCATTTTCGCCCTTCCTATTGTAATTTCCTTTACATTATTTTCATAAAGATTGAGCAACTCTGCCCTTTTAACCCTTCTAAATGATTTTGGAGAAAGTACCTTTACTGTATTGTTTGCCAAATTTACCTCTTTCACGTACTTTAAACCCTTAGGAATCTCACTGAGGTAATTATTTTCAAAATTCACCGAAACAAAACTCTTACTTCTTCTAATTTTAGCTTTAGAAAGAAGGTTATTCTTAGCTGAAATTCCCTTTAAACTGGGAAAATCCCGTTTTCTTATTTTAATCTTTTTAAGGTAGTTATCGCTGATTTCTAAATATTCTAATTTCTTAAAGTCCTTCAACTCTTTTGGCAAAACATCCAGGTTATAACCAACTAGAGAAATTCGTTTCTCATTTTTATCCAATTTTGCTAAAAATGCCTTATAATCTCTGGAAACTGCTGGCTTAGACAAAAGAACCATTGTTAGTAACAAGCCATACCTATCTGGTCTATCTTCATACACTGCTGCTTCTATTATGCTTTCTATAAGTAATGCTTCCAACCTACCTTGTAAAACAGAATCAATTTGTTGGACAAGAACTGCCTTTCTATCAATATCCTTATAGATGTAATATCCTATACTGTCCAGCTTATTATTAACACCCATGTGTACAAAAACAGCAATTTTACTACCATCAAAATCTTCAGAAAAAATGTTATTTTTAAACAAATGGGCTCTTATATACTTTTGTATCCTATAACTAGACTGTAGCCCATTTATATTATAGCCATTTGTTGGCGTTTGGTAAGCTAAACGGGATTTCGAGGAGTATTCCCTGACATTTCCCGTTAAGAAATTGACTTTCTGGCTATTTGCCAAAAAAGGTATGAAAAATAAGATTAGTACAGATATTCTCATGAGTTTTTCACATTTTCAACTACAATTATAGTTCACAGATTCGATAGAAAAAATAGTCAGCTAAAAATATAGTTCTAAAAATTACAGATTGTCAAACTTCCTTCCTATCCTAATTTCAAATGCATTCCACCTCAATTGCTCATTATTCATTGATTAATCGTACTTTTGCACTTTCTTAAAAACCATCATACCAATGACATCGCATCAGATACGTAAGGCATTTTTAGATTTTTTTGAGTCGAAAGGACACTTAATCGTTCCGTCAGCACCGCTTGTAGCCAAAAACGACCCCACTCTTATGTTTAACAACTCAGGAATGGCTCAGTTTAAAGACTACTTTTTGGGCAACGGGACACCTCCGAGCAAAAGAATAGCCGATACACAAAAGTGTTTACGTGTGAGTGGAAAGCACAATGACTTGGAAGAGGTGGGCTTTGATACTTACCACCACACCATGTTCGAGATGTTGGGTAACTGGTCTTTTGGTGATTATTTTAAGAAAGAGGCTTTAGCCTGGTCATGGGAGCTGCTTACAGAAGTGTACAAACTTCCGAAAGATCGTATTTACGTATCGGTTTTTGAAGGAAATCCGGCAGAAAACGTACCTTTTGATCAAGAGGCATTTGATATATGGAAGAGTATTTTGGGCGATGACAGCCGAATTATCCTTGGGAACAAAAAGGACAATTTTTGGGAAATGGGTGATGTAGGTCCGTGTGGCCCGTGTTCAGAAATCCATGTGGATTTGCGTGACCAAGAAGAAATAGATTTACTTGGCGGCAAGGAACTGGTAAACAATGACCATCCGCAAGTGGTGGAAATCTGGAACAACGTATTTATGCAATATGAGCGTAAAGCCGACGGTTCTCTGATGCCGCTTCCGGAAAGACACGTGGATACAGGTATGGGCTTTGAGCGTCTTTGCATGGCTATCCAAGGAAAAAAATCGAATTATGACACTGATTTGTTCCAAAATACCATTCAGGTAATTGAAGAACTTTCGGGTAAAAAATACGGTGTAAACGGCACTTTATCGTCTGACAATTACGAAGATGTAGCCATGCGTGTGATTGCTGACCACCTGCGTGCAGTAAGCTTTACGATAGCTGATGGTCAGCTACCGTCTAATGCCAAAGCAGGTTATGTAATCCGAAGAATTTTGAGGCGTGCGGTGCGTTACGGTTATTCGTATCTTGGATTTCGCGAGCCGTTTATGTGCAAACTTGTGCCTGTTTTGGCCAAACAATTTGCAGATGTATTCCCTGAATTGCAGGCTCAGGTGGAGTTTGTAACCAAAGTGGTGGAAGAAGAAGAAAAAGCTTTCCAAAGAACACTTGAACTAGGAATGAAACGTCTGGATGTCATTTTTGCTGAAGATAATGCTTCTAAGACACTCTCAGGCGATGTGGTTTTTGAACTTTCGGATACTTTCGGGTTCCCAGTAGATTTAACGGCTCTTATTGCCAAGGAAAAAGGCTTTGGTATAGACGAAGCCGGATATCAGAAAGCTTTGGGTGAACAAAAAGCCCGTAGCCGTAAAGATGCTGAAAAAGAGTCGGCCGACTGGGTAGAACTTGCGGATACTGATGGCGTGGAATTCCTTGGTTATGAGTTAAGCAGTTCAACAGCTCAGCTAACCAAATACAGAGTAACCAAAACCAAGGAAGGACAAGAAATACATGTGGTTCTTGATCAAACGCCTTTCTATGCCGAAATGGGTGGACAAGTGGGCGATACGGGTACAATTTCTTTTACACTAAACGGACAACAACACAAAATAAAAGTTGCCGACACTAAGAAAGAAAATGATTTGTTTATCCACATAGTGAAGGATAAAAAAGCCATAGAGCTTATCCAGACCATCTCTGAACCTGTAGAAGTTTTGGCTAAAATAGATACGGAACGAAGAACGAATATCGAGAAAAACCACTCGGCTACGCACCTGATGTTAGCGGCTTTCAGACAGGTGCTTGGTGACCATATCGTACAGCGTGGTTCCTACCAAAACGACGAACTAACTCGTTTTGACTTCTCTCATTTTTCTAAAGTTACAGATGAAGAGCTCCGCAAAGTAGAGGACATTGTTAATGCTAAAATTAGAGAAAACGTAGTTTTAGACGAAAAGCTTAACGTGCCGTTTGACGATGCCGTGGCTTTAGGAGCTACCGCTACTTTTGGCGAAAAATATGGTGATTTTGTACGTGTTATTACTTTCGACCCGAGCTTCTCAGTAGAGCTTTGTGGTGGCACCCACGTTAACGCTACGGGCGAAATTGGTTTGTTCCGTTTCACATCTGAGGGTTCAGTTTCGGCTGGTGTAAGACGTGTGGAAGCCGTAACGGGGATAAAGGCTCTGGAGCTTCTAAGACAGCAGTCTGACCTTATAAATGAGCTAAAGGAACTTCTGAAGGCCACCGATGTACTTAAGGCTGTAGAGCAACTAAAAGCAGACAAAGACACACTACAAAAGAAGATAGATACCTTTGAAAACGCTATGATACAAGCCGCAAAAGTGGCTCTCTTCAGCAAAGTGGAAAACATAAAAGGTATGAATGTAATAGCTGAGCGTGTTAACGTACCAAACGCTGACGCTCTGAAGAACATAGCCTTTGGCTTAAAGCAGAACATGGGTAAAGTGGTGGTTATTTTGGGTGCTGTAGTTGCCGACAAACCAAGCCTAGCCATACTCATAGATGAGAACGTAGTAAAAGAGAAAAATCTGAATGCCGGAGCCATCATCCGTGAAGCTGCAAAGCTCATGAAAGGCGGCGGCGGCGGTCAACCGCACTTTGCTACAGCGGGCGGTAGCGACATTAAAGGTCTTGATGATGCCATTGAAGCAGCGAAAGCAGCTGTGGTGGGGTGAAAATATAAAGCAGAGTCTCACGAAAGTGGACTCTGCTGAGATTATACGTATATCGAAAATTAGATTTCCTCTTTGATTGAGATTGTGATTACGACTTTAAGTGCAAATGTGTACTTCTACAGCAAAATGTAGGAAGCTATAAAAATTACATTAAAAAAAATGTACCGATTATAACTTTCGCTAATTCTTTTTTTGTCTTCTTTAGCAAACTACATAGTGCCTATACCTTGTCCTGCTTTCTACCCCATTGTAAGCCCTGACCTCGAATCTGTGAACTAGACCGTCTCTATTTACTTCGAATTCTACATTTTTTACTTCTATACCCAAATCTGGCACTACTTTTTCTATCAAAGTTGCATCATTAGAATCCGTAATTAAAGTGACGGAGCAGTCATTACCACTATTTACTGCGTCCCAAACACTCACAATTAGGGTACAAGTTGTTCTTGAGAACGAAACTTTTAAGTCCATTGGTATTATTGGTTATGGTATTACATTGGTTTGTGCACTTTGGAAAGCTCTAAACACTTCTCCAAAATAATTTATATTTATAGAAAGACCTGCGGAGTAATAGGTTGACTTGGTGTTGAAGACCATCCCTGTCGTAAACTTAAACAGTTTATTAAAACGAGTTGTTATACCTGCATAAAAAACAGGTTTGGGGTCAAAATTTTTGTTACCTGAGAATCCAATCCCTACTGTTGGTTGAAACACATAAACTACACCTCTCCAAAATCTCTTAGTTTTAGTACCTCCGAGAGAAGTATAATCTCTCATGCTCATATCATGTGGAATTTTGGCAAATAAATAAGGGCTTATCGTAAAGAACAATCCAAAATTTCGCTTTACAGAATCCCCAAAATCATTTTTAAAAAAACTTACTAAGGGAGTGATATCAATAGAGGCATAATGCATCACTTCACTAACCATCACCGACACCTCGTATAATTGCAAATCTATTATATCTTTTATTTCTAATTTCTTTTTGAGAGGGGTGAGAAACTCCTGTTCGATATAATCATCATATTGCTTTTCCGAATTCTTTTTTAAGACTGAGTCCTTATCATTTATAGAATTCTCTTTGATGGCTGAATAATGATTATTAAGTTCCAATAATATATCTGCAGGAATTTCTTCAAAAAAACTTGTTAGATTTTTTTTTAACGAACCATCTCCCTTGATGTACAAACTATTAGATAATTTTAATTCACTATTTATCTTCTTGACCATTAAACTATGGGCAACGCCAGGAGGAATACCTGAGTTATCTTTAAGTATTAAGGAGTCTACTTTCTTCAAACCTTTGGAAACACCATCCTGAATTTGCTTTATTAAATCAGTCCTTTCCGTGGCATTAAACCGTCTCACAACTTCAAATTTGACGCTTACTAATTGTTTAGGAAGAAATGGACCAGTAAGAATCTTGAATTGGTTATCATTTACTGTGACCTCGGCAGACACCTTTTGCCCATCAGCTAAAACATAAGCTTCAAAAGAACTATAAGTCTTCAAATTATCTGGTATCGTACCTGTTATTAACACCTTTTGATTTGGCAACAGAAATTTCGCAGTGACTCCCCCTGAACTATCGAAAGTTATTTGTTGAGTTTGAGCATTTAGAAATAATGGTAAAAAAAGCAATAAAATCCCGCAAATTGTTTTCATAAGATACATTTTATAGTGTAACTATTATTAGAGTCCTATTCATACTATCTACTTATAAACCGTCTTTAAATATATACCTGATAGTAAAGATATTTCTTAAAACCAAAAAATAACATCAGTATTTAATTTATTTATTATTTGGACTTCACTCTTAAATTAACATTTAGTATTTTCAAGTAGCGGGTTACTCAGTCTACTTAGGTCTTTCCACCAAATTATAGTGTTTACTGGTCTCTTGACCAATATCCTAAGCCCAATCAGAACCTCAATTTGTTGATTCTAATTTTGAGATAAAGGCATCAAAACCCTTTCCCCAAAGAGACGTCACAAAAGCAAAGGGAGTACTTTTGTTTATTTTCTTGGATTACACTATATTTGATTTAGAAAAAGTGCAAACGATGACTGCATTAGATACGAAAATAGAGCTAATTCAATGGGTATCTACTATAGAAGACCCAGAAATTCTTGAAAAACTTGTAAAATTCAAACAACAAGAAAGTAAAGATTGGTGGGATTCCATTTCTTCGGAAGAACAAAAGTCTATAGAAAAAGGAATTTCTGACGCAGAAAGTGGTAAGCTAAACCCGCATTCAACTGCCAGAAAACTCTATGAAAAATGGTTATAGAATTCATTGGACAGACCATTATTTACTCAGTTTACAAAAAACTAATTGAGTTAAAATACTGAGTTGATTATTCTTAAAGGTAACAAAATTGTAAGAATAAAGCCGGAGTGAAGAACCTGAATACGGATACACTCTTAAATACTCTTGCAAAAATCTGAAGATTTATAAGCTTTCAGCTGCCCTTTAACAAGCTGAAGTAAACCATACTTAGTATTACAGAAATGAAGTTTCCCATGAGATAATAGTCGTTGTACAAACTCTCTTCTTTTCTACCCTCCGCAGTTCGCTCATTATCGGCTCTTTTTAGTCGTGTGCCAAGTTTCAAAGCTCCAAAAAGAGTCAAAGCGTGTGGAAAGCCACTTAGTAAACTGTAAGTCAAAAACGCTCTTTCTATCAAGCCCTTTACTATAGACCTTACGTCTAATCTGAATTTTCGGAGGGTGCCGGGAGCTATCAAAGTAAACACCACGGTAACCAAAATCTCCAGTACAAATATGATAAATCCTACCTTCATATTTCTGCCGTTGCTTTTAATATTTCCTTGGTCGAAAAATAAGAAGAGATATTTAGGGTCTTCCCCCTCTTCCAGATTAAAGACCTATTCTTGTTTAAGTCTTTAGAAACCTCTTTATAGTCTATGTTTCTAATGAAACTGCTTATCAGTGCTGAATCGTTTTTTAGATTCCATTTATCTACAATACCCTGATAGATAGCAAAAGTATGATTTAAAATGACATTTTTGGATGTATGCTCTATATCTACAAAAAACCGTTCGTGTTCACTACTCAATCTGTTCAGGCTATTTCTTGCGTAAGTCAACCCCTTTCCCAGCATTTCGAAAGCAATTTTTGTATTAATATTCGTTTCTACCTCTCCATAAACTAAAACATATCGAAGCTTAAACCCAAAGTTATTCTCAATGATATATTCCTCCAAATCAACTATGGCATTTAGCGATGTTCTTAAATCTTTCACAAGACCCTGAAACTCATCACCAAGTGTGATAGTAAACGGAGAATTGAGCTCTTTCATGTATTTCTCATTGACATAGTAAACCGCTTTCTTAAAATTCTCCATTAAGATATTTTGCGATTTCGAGCTACTATCAATAATATCGCTCATTAAAATAAACTGTTTCATATTTAATGAAATATTAGTAACTGTTTCAAATATAGTGAAACAAAATAAAAAATTTCATATTTAGTGAAACAAAATTCAACTAGGGTCTGCTGAAAAAGTCATAAGGTGCATTAGCTGGAAAGAGTCAAAACGCAGTTGTACTGATGTACAGCAAGTTGCAGACGATGAACCAGATGATGTGCCTTTGGCTAGCTTAATTTTTTGCAAAAAATAAGCGGAACGATGCTGAAAAAGTAACAGATTCCCTAAAATACTTTACATTTAATTTTAAAAAATGGAACTTAATATATTTAAAATAAAGAAATTAAGTGTTTTTCAGCAGGCCCTAACTAGAAATTTATGAAGATCCCACCGTTAACATTTCCATATACCTGTTATTCTTACCAGCTTATTCTCCCTTAATATGTGGAAGCTTTTATTCGTTTCTTGACCAAAATCATACGAATCCATACAATATACGCAATCAGAGTCTCAACTTATCCTATCCACTTTTAAAAGAGATCTTGCTACAACTTGCTTTTATATTTTATCAATTTTTCGTATTACACATAGAACTTGGTGCGAATTCGCAAACGGTTTCTTTAGCAATGTTTTGCAGTTTAACCGCCAAGGACGCAGAAAGAGGCAAGCCTTCAAAGGAAGCTCCCCAACAGGTCTTCACATCGCGTGATAAACCCACCGGACTCTCATCTAACAAAACTGCATAATGAACGCATGCGATCAAATAGCGTAGCACGTTATTTCCATGTATATTATCATCAAAAACATCTTCAATTCTATTCACTTCTGGTACCCTACCCGCTTTAATTTCGTCATATAATTTGGCAATAGCTTGCCCGCCCGGTATGAGTTTCATGGGGTATTTCGGAGAATGCTTTTGATTAAACTGAGTAATTACACTTTGCCACATAGGGAGATCATCTGCTAGTCGCTGACGAAAAGGGGCGGAGTCTTTGTCATATTCACAGCCCGTAGGAGTTCCACTCTTAATGCAGTGCCAAACTTCATAGAGATACAAACGAATGTCTGGATTGTATGAACGTGCGTACTCATAAAACTTATCTACATACTCATACGTTTCCCCTATGCCGTATTGACCTAGATGACGAGGCACACTTTCTGTTAAGACAAGATGACTGTACTTTCCAGAAGCCAATCCTTCAGTATTGCTTGTAAATGGAAAACGGAAGCAATTTGGCTCACCTCCATAATCCTGTCGGCTGACTACTTGGTAGTTCCAACGTAAAGGAGACCCAGGAATCGACTGATAACCAAAACTTACTTTGGTTGTATTGTCTTGATTAGATAGACTTTTCAACATTTCCGGAATGTAATCCGATAAACTATGCCCAACATAAAAGACTGAGATGTCTTTTGGCTCTTCTGACTGACCACCGGGCTCCTTTGCTGTTGCGTCATTCTTGCAATTAAACAATCCAACACAAAGCAATAGAATTAAGTACAACAAGTTACGATTACACATATCTGCTTCATTTAAGACGACTTTTAATTATAACGAAATGTTCTTAATATATCTTAAACAAGATACATGCTTCTTTTCTGAATTAATACAAATCGTTAAACTAAAGATAAGAAACTATTTACGATTAAAAAATATTGAATTACCTCCAGGCTCTTACGAAAACAGAAGAGTTTCTGGAAAAACCCGCAGAATTATTATTTTTTCTTTAAATTCGTAACAAACAATTAAATTCAGTATGAAAAAACTACTCTTAGTAATATTTACAGTACTTGCGGTTTCGTTTTCTGTTTTTTCCCAAAAAGAAACTCCCGAATCGAAAAAAGAGACTGCCAAAACGCAAAAGAAAACAGAAGGGGCTGTATTAAAGAAGGACGGCACACCCGATAAAAGATATAAGTCCAACAAAAAACTAAAGAAGGACGGTACTCCAGATAAACGTTATAAGGAAAACAAGAAAGATTAAGGTCTTACTGACATGTTCCCTGGTTTTGTTTTAAGTATACCATTTTAAGATTAAGAGCTGATTTATAAATCACAGATTGTCCCTTTGCTATACCTCTTTCGGATAGATCTGACACCCAACTACGCTCATGTATCCAGAGTTAGTGGAAAAAAATGTTATCAGTCACATTCTCAAACTGTAGAAATTGTATTAAAAAAAGCTTCTACTGCTGGTTGTAGACTCAAGAGACATTCCAGCCATTCTAACACAAACTAAGTCTTAACTATATGCAAAACGTTTAAATTTGGATGCTCCACTCAATATTGGTAGTTTCAAACTCTTATCAAGAAACGTGACTTAACTATTTCTCACGTATAGAGTCAAAAAAAATTTGTTAAAAACATTATTCTGATCATATTGTTTAATGCTTTGCAAACGGCGTGTTCAAGTGATACTCCCGAAAAAGAAGCAGATAAAATTGCTCCAGGAGACATCTCCATCGGGTTCAAAAGTAATATCCAAAAGTATATACCAACAACCGTGTAAATAGATTTGTTTCGGGTTATATCCACTATAAAACACAGCAGATTGTCATATTCCCAAACCTTTTGGGAATTGAAAATAAAGAACACCAAAATGACTGGATTGTAGCAACGGCACAGCTAAAGTTAAGAGAAATCCATAATGACGATTTGAACTTCGGTGTTATCCGATACTCCGTACCCGAAGGAGAAGAGTCTAAATGGAAAGACGAATTTAAAAAATACCCCATTGTTGATTGGGTTGAGTTAAATTCAATTTCGGATGTAAGAAATTTTTTATAAGAAATACCTAGAATCTAGTTTCAAACATAGTCCATAAAACCTACATTAAACTAATAAACGTAACGGTCGTTAAAAGACGAAGAGCTAACACTTTTCGGACATCCTTAATAATAATCAAAACCTTATTAACCATTATTTCGTCATATACTCACTCAACACATCTTGCGAAGACATTTTAACATTATGCACTTTAAGATTGTCTAGCAAAGCAGATGGTAAAGTGATTTTCTCTAGCGGAAACTGCAAGGTCTTTACTTTCGTATAAGATATTTCTTTCCCGTTTTTCTCTTTTTCAGGCAATACAATTTTCTCTGGATTCATTTCTTTAAACAGTTTTCCATTTCTGTAAAATTGCACCCCTTTTTCATCTCCGGTTATGGATATAAAAGACCATTGATTTGTCGGAAATAGATTTCCTACCTCGTAAACGTACCCGTCACGCTTATATGCAACTCCATTTTCGGTAGCAAAAACGGTAGCGTTTTTCGATGTGAACAAATCTCCCAGTAAATCTATTTCGGGCTTAATCCAGAATGAAATCGTATAATTCCCTCCAACAAACGGAATAGCTGGATTTAAGCTACTCTCGTGCGTTGAAAAGCTCAGTGCCTTACCAG
Source organism: uncultured Lacihabitans sp. (assembly GCA_964489955.1). Taxonomy (GTDB): domain Bacteria; phylum Bacteroidota; class Bacteroidia; order Cytophagales; family Spirosomataceae; genus Leadbetterella. The sequence goes on from CAZBAV010000011.1 coordinate 64,496, forward strand.
ATTTACCCTCTTTGTACGATACACCTTGACTTTTCACTAAACCCTGATTCAGGCTTCCCTTATTTACTAAATTATCTTCGAACTCATAATCCAAAAGAATTGGGTTTTCGCTTAAATATACCCCACGCATATTCATCCCAGGGGCTTCGTTTAACAGTGTGCTTTTTTTATTAAAATCAAACAGAGCTATGTTTTCGTCTGATGCAGACCACATCTTTTCAGCAAGAATTTGTAAAGCTGGGAAAACTCTATTGTGAGCATCTATTTCAGATATTCCGTTGCCTGCAATATCATTCCACACAGCAAACATACCTCCTAGCATAATAGGGTCGCCCTTTTCATACGTCACCTTCCCTACCCTTCTAGGCTCCCAGTCATTATAAAGGTTGTCGGTATTCAAATAGTCGTAATAATAACCTGCAGCAGGCACAATGTATAACCAATCGTCAGGTGTGCTTATTTGCTTATAACCCAGTTTTTTCATTTCCAGCGGCTCAGCATAGCCGTTATACCACATGTTTAACGTTACGTTATCTACGGTTACGAGTGTGTTTCCTTGTGCATGGGTTAAAGCACCCCAAGCTCTTACATCCTTTCCTTCTTTTTGAACCAACTTAATAACGAAATCTGTAAAAGATCTGAATGCTTCAGCTTCAGACTTGTCGTATTCATCCGTACCGATATGCACTTCTTTCCCAATAAAAACAGGATTGGGACCACTGATGTATTCCTTGAAAATATTCTCTACAACCTCTCTCGTTTTAGGGTTAGATAAGTCTAGATGGTCTTTCCCGTATTTCTCACTTCCAATTTCAGGGACAGCCTTTACAATAGCCAGGGAGTGAGCCGGAACATCAATTTCAGGAATAATGGTAATTCCATAGCGTATTGCTTTTTCTTGGAGAGTAATGAACTCTTTCTTGGTATAATGTCCATCTGACGAAGCTAAACCCGGATAGGTACTGTTTTCCAACCTAAAGCCCGATGGTGTTTTGTCCCAGTCAAAACCAAAATACTTATGAAAAGCGTTGTCATTTAGGTGAATTTGAAAATTAGACATTTTATAGTAGGACATAAACTCAACGTACTTATTCAAGAAGTCAATCGTAAAAAATTTACGTCCTACATCTAACATAAACCCACGAACTTCATAGGTTGGATAATCCCTACTTTCGCCTCTTGGAATATTTAGTTTCTGGGGGCTTTGTTCCAACAGCTGTAATAATGTACGCGTACCAAAAACCGAACCTTTGTAAGTAGGCGAGGCTATCTGAAATACGTTATCGATTTTTAAAGCGTACCCTTCCTCTCCAAGAGAATTATCTTTGCTTTTTATCAGATAAATGTCGCCTGACTTGGGTACTCCCAGATGTAATGTTGCCTCTATATTCAGAAGTTTCTTTAAATCCTCCTTCAGTAATTGTGCTACTTCCTTTAAATCATTTGATTTTATTGCAATCCTAGGTCTTTTTGCTAATATAAAATCACCACCTGTACCATACCATTCTCTTAAAGATGGAATCACAAATGGCTTATTTCCAACCCCATTATTCTTATATTTACCTTCCACAACAATATTAGTAGCAGGTATTTCAATAAAAGAATTATCTTCTTTACGAGTAACTTTAAATAGTAAATTAACCGACTTTGACACCAATGGTCTATAAACAAATCTATCTACACCCACTACTGCTTTGTTGTCTGATCCGATAAGCTCTACGCGATAGTCAGGAATAGATGGGGGTACAACTATACCTTGGGCTAACTGAAAGTCAGTAAAATATGCCTTCAACCGGAGTACTTCCAGACTGTCTATTTCTGTTTGTTGTGCTTTAGAAACAAAAGAAAATGAGAAAAATAACAGCGATAAAAAATACAGTTTTTGTTTTTGTAGATTGTACATAAATCGTTGGGAATTCAGTTAAAAGCGTATTAATGTGCAATTTAAGAAAAACTAGTCTTATTGGTACAAAATCTAATTGGTTAAATCATTAATAAAAAAGAGGCAGCCCAATAAAGAGCAGCCTCTATGACAGAACATTTTCTATAATTTATAGAAGTCCCTTGATTTCATTTAGTATTTTATCTAAACTGTCTTTGTCGTTTCCAGAACTCACATATCTAATCACTCCTTCTTTGTCAATGATGATATTCTTTGGAATTCCGCCTGTGGCATATTTATCCCAAATAACTTTTTCTTTATCCAAACCCACATTAAAACTAATGCCGTCTTTCTTAAATTTGTCCATTCTCTTTTGAACCAGAGCTTCTTTTTCACCTATAGATACCGGAATAAAAACGAAGTTCTCATGCTTAAGTGGGTCCAAAATCTTAGAAGGCATCTCGTAAAATTCCATTAAACATGGAGCACACCAGGTAGCCCAAAAATTAAGTAAAACCACTTTCCCTTTTAAGTCTGATAGCTGAATACTCGTTCCGTCTAACATGTTAACATTGAAATCAGCCGCTTTATCGTTTGGATTGAGTTTAAACTCATTTGCTTTTTCAACGACATGAGCTACCGGAACTTTAGTTTTAGCTTGGTTCGCTTTTACCTCTTCGTCTGTAAATAAATCTATTATTATTATAAACTCTTTGTCGCCTATTTTATCACCCAATAACTCAGCATACTTGTTTCTCTCCTGATCTGTCACTCCTTTTGACATGGACTTCACATACCCTTTTTCGCCCAAGCTGTTCACTTCGCTTTCTGAAATTATTTTATTATTGGCAATAATCACGTACTCCGGCTTTTTAACTTGTGCGGAAACTGAAATTGTCAAAAACATGAATAAACTAACTAAAACTCTCATTTATTATTTTTTCGTAAATGTACGAAATATTCGTAATTATGCAACTATTTTAAGAATCACTTAAGTTATCACCTATTCCATATGAGATTTTAAAGCATATTGAGGCTGCTTAAGCCTTACAATTATATTAGATCAAAGTCTTAATTTATCGGATTCAGACCCCGAGGATAAACTTGCTTTGCCATAGATCAATTTCTAGGAAATTATTCAAAAAACAAGACAATGCAGTCCTGCTGAAACAATTCTTGTATTCTCTCAGCTATACAAACTTGCAAATGCTGCTTACACATTTTTTAAGATGGTGAAACAAGCTACAACTCCGTTCAATCCTTCAATAGTGGATTTTCCTGATTGTGCTCTACCCAAATTAGTTTTGTGGTGTCGTAACCTGCAGCCTTTGCTTTTTCCACATAACTTTTACGTATCTCATCAGGTATCGTTTTCGTTCTGGACAGAATCCACATATAGTCCAGACTCCGTCCCGCCACCAAGGCATATTGATAATCCTCATCAATAGCAATTACATTATATCCCGAAGAAAAAGGTCCGAAGAAAGAAACCTTCAGAGCACCTACAGTCTTATCTCCTCTGAATTTGGCCTTCCCCGTAGAAGATTTCCATTTTTTATCTTTAGTATGGTACCCGCTGTTGAAAACTTCAATATCTCCGTTGTCTTTTATCCTATACTGTGCAGACACATTGTTCATATCTTTTTCAAATCTGAAATCAAACCGGGCTATCTCATACCAAACACCCAGGTATTGATTAACATCAAAGTTTTCAACGGGTAGAACACCCTTTGGAACGGATTGGCAACTTTGCAGAAGTAGAAAAGTCATACCCAATAAAATAACTGTCTTTTTTAACATGTTGCTTGTATTTAAAGGTGAGTTAAAGCAAGTTAGTTAATTTAGTAAGAAAGCTAAAACAGAAAATACATTTATCTATACATAGACTCCTTCAATGAAATATCACAAACTTTAAGGGATTGCTCATCTCAATATCCATGATCCGTACCGTGTCTTTGCCGTTTACTGAAAAACGAACACTGATTTCACTTTGGGCAGGAAGCGTATAAATGCAGGAGTTACAAATGAGTTCAGCCGAACTTACACAGGTCTTACATTCCAGCCAGCTTTTTAAATCATCCAGTTTCTGGTCACTGCTTAAACTTGATTTCTGGCTGGCCAGATACTGATTAATGACCGGAGCCGCCTTATCAAACGCTTCGGCTGTAATAAAATTACAAAATTCCGGGTCATCACAGGCAACAAGTACTTCCTCCCCTTTACAGCTTAACAATATAGTGACTGAAAGACAAACCAAAATTAGCTTTGACATAGTTAAAAGGCATTTTATATGGTATAAGACTATAATTTCCGGGCATAGGTTGGAATAAAACCTCATAAACACCAATGAGCTTAGCTCTTTAAATAATGGCTCACTAATCCGTGCTAATTATTCCTAATAAACTGTATACGTTAAGAAGTAGAGGTGAAAATCTTACGGCCAATAATCTTAACTGTTTATCCGTTTCCCAAATAATCTAACTAATTTCAATAGTCATGAATTATATAGAACCCTCGTAAAATGTGGAAAACTAGTTAGAGCAAGACTTATTGAGAAAAACATAAAAATAGCTCTATACTTTTAGTCAAAAAGAAAACTATTGAAACTAAATAAGCACTAAGCTTTTTCTGTTTTAAAGTAAGGCACAAAACTTTAGGTGTACAAAACAATGACAGAAATTTTCAAAACCTTTAAACCCCTGAATCAACTGGTGGCGAAATACGTAGAGTATTACTACGTAGACATCAAACCAGTGAATAAACATATTCAAATGGAATGCTTTCCCCATTTCAACACTACCATTTCGCTTTATTCGTCCCACCGTCGTTCAGAAAAAGGAGAAATTATCTTCAACAATCCCGGAGATATATTTCAGGTTTTCACCCCCATTCATGACGATGTCCTGACTATTCAGCAGATTGGGTTTATTCATCGGGTAGTTATAGTCTTTAAGCCGCTAGGGATTTATCATTTTTTCAGTAATCTGAGTTTTGCAGACTATCTGTATAACATTGAGTTCTTTACTCCTCATGAACTTAATCCTGTTTTTAAACTCTATGATGATAGTACATCACTCACTACCCTTCTAGATACGTTACTTCAGAACCGGGTCAATGATTTCAAACATGAAGTACTTGAAAATGCAATAACAGAAATTTTCAGCCGTAGTGAAGATTTTTCTGTAGAAGAGCTTTCCTCTTTATTAAAAATGAGTCGTCAACACGTAAACCGCCTCTTTCGCCAATACATGGGTGTTTCTGTTAAAAAATTTCATGAGATTGTACGGTTCCGTAAAACCGTCAATGAAAAGCTGCTTCTAAAAAACAAAGAAAACTTTACACAGCTAGCCTCCGCATTTAATTTCAATGATCAGTCACACCTTATAAAAACATACAAGAACTTCACTGAAAATGCCCCGGCACTGTTTTTTAAAAAAGGAGAACTTTTAGGCAGCGAAGATACATTCTGGCACATTACACGCTGAGGTTCCATTTTTACAATTCCTGTATTGTCTTTTCCCCCATCTTTGCAGAAAGAATAAAAAAATGACTAAACTAAAATACCTGTGTGTACTTCTGATTTCGATAGGGTGTACAAAGAAAATTTCAGAAACAAAAAGGAGTGAGTTAAAAGATGAGCTACTGAGAATGGTAACCATAGACCAGATTGCAGCAAACATTCCACAAGGCCAATACAAGGACCTGAGTAATGAAGAATGGAATAGTTTTAAAGACAGCGTATTCACTTCTAACAAAAAGAGAATTGAAAAAATATACAAAAAATACGGCTACCCGGGCTACAGTATGGTTGAAGAGTCCGGTTCCGATCATTTCTGGCTGATGGTACAGCATAGCGACAAGTACCCGCGTTTTCAGAAGAAAGTGTTAAAAGCTATGGATGTAGAAGTAAAGAAGAGCAATGCAAATCCACAAAATTACGCCTACCTTTTTGATCGCGTGCAGGTGAATGCAGGTAAAAAACAGATGTTCGGTACGCAGGTAGATTATGCCGTACAAACTACAGGACGGGCGAAACCTAAAAACGGGCTGATAGATTCTGTAAACGTAGATAAAATCAGAAAAGAGTACATGCTTGGTCCCTTAAAAGACTACCTTAATCTGATGACGCAGATGCACTATGAGATGAATAAAAAGAATTATCAGGACAAGGGAATAATGAAGCCTGATTTATACTAAGATAATTTTTGTCCCAAGCAAGCTAAGATTTACAGTTTTGCATCAGTACTCAGGAAGTACAAGACTAGTGTTGAATTTTCAAAACAGTCAAACGCGAATGTATCACTTTAAGAAATAGACAAAGTTATTAAGGCGTATAACCATAATTCCTCATCTAGGATAATCTTAACAATCAGACGCCCTCACAAGTCTCCAGAATTATGAGGGCGTCATCACATTACAGTTACCTTTTTTGAGAATATTATTTACTCATGCATTCTCTTATTTCACAATAAAGAGGGATGCAATAACCACAGCATCAGCTCCTGAGAGTGTTTCATCAAATGCTGCCGAACCGGCCGCAGCACCAAAAGCCGTGGCTGTATTAAAACCGGCCTGCATAGTTACTTCTTCGCCTGCATAAACGGCATTGGTAGCAGCGGGCATATTGCCTCCGTTACCCAGTTCAATCCAACCTTTGTTTGCCCTCATTCTACGAATCTGAGCTGCATGGCGGGCTTCTACCGAGTGAATCTGAAGTGCTGCCTGAAGTACATCTTTATTAGAGGCTACATTTCCGGCTTGTCCCTTATAGGCACGTACACCTGTGTCTTCAAAAGCCTGAGCAAGAACCATAAACTGGTTATAATCTGTGAAAGGCTGAAAATTTCCTTTCACCGTAAAATCAAATGTGGGTTTAGCAACGGGAGTAACACTCATTGAAGTCAGAGCACCTTTCAGAAAACTCACATGAGCCGCCTCATGCTTAGAGATTTGCTGAATCACCGCTCTGTCTGCTGCAGGAATCAATCCCGCCGCAGAAAGACCCATAGCATAATATTCATCTTCCAGATACTCGAGCGTAAGTGCCAGCTGAAGTGCATCAGTAAGAGCTGTCTGAGCTTCAGCCACTGATTTTTTTTCTGCACGTGCAGATGTAGCCGCCACTCCGGTAACTACAGCGGCCATAGTTGCCTTTTTTGCTGTATTAAAAAGACTATCGATATAACCGGCTCTTGATACCTTGGTAGTGTTAAGGTTGTCATCGGTTAGTTTAAAAAGGTTACTAAGGATATTCATGATTGTAATTATTTAGAGTTAAATTAACCTATTCCCTGTTGTTTCCAGGTAAAAGGAGTCTTGATAAAAGTGGTAGCTACAGCGGCTATTTGTGCCGGGGTTTTGGCCAGATCCAGACCGTTTGCATCAATGACATCATTGCCAGAGAAATCAGCAGATTTAGGATTGATTATATCCCGAATGGCAGCAGCGTGACGTGCTTCTACTGAAACTATTTTTCCGGCGATAACTAAATAATCAAGGTTTGTAATCAGCTTTCCTGCACCGTTATAAGCAGCCACTCCTGTGTCTTCTAATGCCTTTGCAGTGGCCAATACAGAGTTTCTGTTTTTAAAATCTACACCATCGTATTTAAACTCCAAAGTAGGAAGGACTTTTGAAGTAGCTCCGCTGATGGCAGCCTTGAAAAAATCGCGGTGGATGACCTCGTGGTGATAAAGATCGGTAAAAAGCTGTTTCTCGGTGTCAGAGATTCCCGTATAAAAACTATTCACCACTTTTGAGTAAAAATCGGCTTCCAGCTGCTCCAGAGCATAAGCGTAATTCAACACACCAATGTCTCCTTCTCCTAAATCAAAAACACTAGCAGGATCATCTACCATGTCATCTTTACAGCCGGTAAGTGCAATTCCTGCCAAGGCAATTCCCATGCCGCTTATTCTTAAAAAGTTCCGTCTGTTAGTATCCAGAGTGGCATCTTTTCCGGACACGCTGATTAATTTTTTCATAGTTTTTTGTTTTATTGAATCCATATACGAGGCCACTTGATTTATGGTTTTACATCTTTCCAAAAAAAAACTAAAAAACTTAATGTTTTTACTTACAAACACTTAAAACAACTAATAATAAACTAGTTACATCAAACAAAAGCTGTGACTTTCTTTAGTGATTACTGTTTTAACCACATAGTTATAAATAAGAATAGAAGACATAGAGAAAATTAATTTCCAACACAATAGCTTTTTGAAGCATGCTTGCATGTCTTATGTCAACTGAATCTATTGTTCCTATGCGGTGTACTGAGCAAAGCCGAAATGTGGTTTAATTTTAAGTATTTATATTCTATTATAAACTTCCACTCGCTGAAGTAAACTACAGACTAAATAAACTGATAAACTTCTGATTATCAAGTATTAAAATACCCTAAAACAAAAAATCCCTTCGAAGCTTAGAAGGGATTTCTGCAATGTTATGAGAACTTACCTCAAGGCATTAAAACGGTATCTATGACATGAATCACGCCGTTTGACTGATTCACATCGGCTATCGTTACTTTTGCGTCGTTGCCCTTGGCATCACGTACATAAAGTGTATCGCCTTTGGTCCAGAAAGTAAGGTCTCCACCCTGAACAGTCTTCATCGTGGCTTTTCCTTTTCCTTTTTTTACGGCTGCCCACACTTCTTTAGCACTAAATTTCCCCGGTAAAACATGGTAGGTAAGAACCGTGGTTAACGTTGCTTTGTTTTCCGGCTTAATCAGATTTTCTACCGTTCCTGCCGGAAGTTTAGCAAATGCAGCATTGGTAGGAGCAAATACCGTAAAAGGTCCCTTAGAAGAAAGTGTTTCAACCAATCCAGCTGCTTTTACAGCTGCCACAAGTGTGGTGTGATCTTTTGAGTTTACTGCGTTTTCTACAATATTTTTACTTGGATACATCGGAGCCCCGCCTACAGTTACGGTTTTTTCCTGAGCAAAAGCCGGAGTGATAAATGCCGAGAAAACTAAAGTTCCCGCTAGCAGAATGTTTTTTGTTAGTGACTTCATGATTGTAATTGTTAAATTGTTTGGCTTCATTTACGAGTGCTGTGTTCAAACGGTTTTACTTTGATGAAGTTTTTTTTGAAAAAGGTACAAACTCCAGACTGACAGAATTCATACAAAATCTGTTTCCGGTAGGTTTAGGACCATCGTCAAAAACATGACCCAAATGAGCTTCGCATCTTCCACAAAGTACCTCTTCCCTAACCATCTGATGTGAAAGGTCTTTTCTGTAGGTTACACTCCCTTTACGAACCGGTTGATAAAAAGATGGCCAGCCACAGGTGGTACTAAACTTGGCCGTAGACAGAAAAAGAGCATTGCCACAGGCAGCACAGTAGTAGGTTCCTTTTTCATCAAAATTATCATACTTGCCGGTGAAGGCCATTTCGGTAGCTCCCTCCCTTGCCACAGCGTACAGCTCTTTAGAAAGCACTTTTTTCCATTGAGCATTGCTAATTCTGAGTTTGCTGGTGTCTGTTCTGGAATAGTAAGGATTATTCTTTTGTGCCGTAGCTGAAAGAGCAATCCCCAGTAATAAAATCACCCAAGATAGTTTCATTATTTTATTGTTTTGATTATCTGCAAATACGAATCTTTTGAAAAGCCGGATTGCATAAACCGATTTTATATATACATTTGTCTGAACAGAAGAACGTTGGTTTGAACGAAATCAATAAAATATCAGAACCGGAACTTATTTTCTTGCTTCAGGGCAAGGATGAAAAGGCGTTTAATTATTTATATGATAATTATTCGGGAGCCTTGTATGGTTTGATATTGAATATGGTGACAACAAAGGATCACGCAGACGAAATCATACAAGACGTTTTTGTTAAGATCTGGAAAAGTTGCAGCCAATACGATGCTGCAAAAGGGCGTCTGTACACCTGGATGATTAACATTGCCCGAAATACGGCTTTGGATTTTATTAAGTCGAAAGGTTTTCAGAACGAGCAAAAAAACCATTCGCTCTCAGATGTCGTAAATGAGGTAGATTCTGATGCAGCATCTGTGGATGAACTGCAAAATATACAGACAGACCAGGTGGCAATGAAAGCGGTAGTGTATTCACTCAAACCGGAATGGCGAGAATTAATAGAACTTTTGTACTATCAAGGCTACACGCAAGCTGAGGTAGCAGAAAGGTTAGATATACCCATAGGCACAATTAAAACCCGAACGCGGAGTGCACTTATAGAATTGAGAGACAAATTAAAAGATTACAGGTAAGTTGAATATTGAAGATTACATATCATCAGGCGTTATAGAAGCGTATGTAATGGGGCTCGCTACAGAAGAAGAGGTTCAGATTCTGGAGTGTGTCCAAAAAAATAATGCATTAGTAAAAGCGGCCGTTTTAAATGCACAGGAAACTTTAGGGCATTTACATCAGGCTCAGGCTATAGCTCCTCCGGCACATCTTAAGTCGGCCATATGGGCGAAAATTCAGGCAGAGGAAGTTGAAGAAACAGCACCTAGGAAGGAACCGATTCCGTTTAATCCGGTAATTGAAAAGACTGAAATAAAGTTGGAACCAAAAACTTCGTACTGGGCGGCTGCAGCATCCATTTTATTAGTACTTTCTTTAGGTTTGACCGGTTACTTGTTACTCGAAAGAAAACGAGTAGAAGGAGAATTAGCCTCGCTCAAAACTCAGCAAAATGAATCAGAGAAAAACTACACTGCTTTAAATGAAAAGTGGCTTTTAAGTACCAATTCTAATGTAAAAACCATTGCATTGGCGGGAGTAGAGAAGCATCCTGACGCTAAAGCCGTGGTTTACCTGAATGCAGAAAATAAAAAAACATATCTCAGTCTTGAGAATCTTCCCAAGCCACCTGCCGGATATCAGTATCAATTATGGGCATTGGTAGATGGAACTCCCGTAAACGCAGGAGTTTTTGAACACAAAGAGGGAAAGTCAGTTCAGGAAATGGTGGCCGTGGCTAATGCACAGGCATATGCTATCACACTTGAAAAAGAAGGCGGAAGCCCAGTGCCTACTTTAGAAAATATGTACGTTATGGGAGGCGTATAATAGTAACAAACTTAGAAAGCATCTCTAGTATAGATTTTCATAAATATAAGCTGAAACATAACTTCCGTTCTCCAGCCCAGAGAGAAGTTGATAGATCATACATTCCTGTATTTTACTTCAGTGAGTAAAAGTCTATTATAATATATAATATTAAACTGCACAGGGACAATAGATTAAGGTGATATAAGACATGCTAGCATACTTCATATAGCTATTACGCAGAAATTTGTTTCCCTTATGCCCTCTATTATTCTTTTCATCTATGTGATAAAAAAATGGCTGAAGTAAACTACAGCCATTCCCTTTCTAAAATCAGGTACCAAAGTCCAATATACTGATAGATTTTCTGACGCAGGACTAGGCATAATACCGGTTCGGTCTACAATTGTACATTTCATAAAAGTAGAAGAGCAAGACCATCCTTTCCTAATCCCAAAACCAATCACATTAGGTTAAAAATTATCTAAACGATACTTCCTGGATTAGGATTTTTTGGTTTCTGATAATTTCTATAGAGGAACGTCCCGTCCAGTTGACTTCTTGAAAAATACTTAAGAGATCTTTGTAATTTTTCACCTCTTTCAAATTCATTTTACGAATTACATCACCTTTCTTTAACGGAGATTTATCAAGAATGGAATGTTTTTCAATACTCTCAATAATCACTCCGTACTCATCTGGCAAACCATAGGCAGACCGATCCCCTAATCCCGTTACATTCCTCAGCTTAGCTCCTAACCACGAAATCTCCGTTGAAGAAGAATCCAGAGAGGTGGTACTTACATCAGGAAGTGGTATCTCTTTAGCTTGTAACTTTAAAGAGGATGAAACAACTCCGAACTTGTCCATAGGAAAATTACGAAATCCTAACTTTATGGCGGGGCTTTCATTCTTTACAGTGTAGTTGCCCTTGGCCATATCAATAAAGATAGGATTTCCCGCAAGACTGTTTTGGTCGGTGCCATTTGCTCTTGCAGCCTGCAAGTCCCCATCCTCCACAAATAAGTTATAGTCTACTTCTTTGCCCCAATCGTTAATCTGAATAGGATAATAAGGCTTTAACACAATATTTCTTCTGAAAACATCCCCACTGTTTTTAAACCAAACGTGCGGATGGAACGAGTTGTTTACAATGATATTATTCTCTACCAAACGGTTAAACCCTTCCCTTAGCTTGATGCCCCCATTTAAACAGAGATTATTATAAATATGATAATTACTGCTTCCGTCATCTAAATCAATATCCCAGCCATGGTCACATCTAAACCTATTATTGCGTATAGTCACCGTTTTAGATGCATCTAAAAGTATAAGCTCGGGATGCTGACTTACAAGCGAGTCCATTTTTACCCTGTCAGCATGCCAAAACCTATCTCGGCCCCAAGAATTAAAAGATCCATGATCTCCTGTTTCAAGTACCGTATTAAAGACATCATTAAATTCTATAATGTGCCCGCCCCAGGTACCTTCGCTGATGTTGATACCGGCACGTGGCACGTTATAGATAGTATTATTGCTTACGGTAATATCCATTGCCATTGAAATCTGAACACCTGCCACCTGTTTTTCTACCTGACCAAGGTCATGCATAAGATTATCGTGGACTTTGCACTCAGAAGGATAATTATTTGATTTAGGCCCCTTTTCTTTGTCCAGTAAAGAAAATTCAACGGCTTCGTAATACTCAAAGCTGGGTGAGCGTACAGCCTCCGAATTCCCCACGAAAGATACGCCGCTTGCACCTATATTTTCTATATGACAACCAGACACTTCACTCTTTCTATTATAATTAGAGAAGAAAACTGCGTTGCCGCCTATTTCCATAAAATGGCATTTTAATATCTGGCAATGTTCCGTTCCTTCCAGTATTACAGCTCCACCCCGGTATATTGTCCAGTCACTTCGGAGTAACGGCTCTTTGGTTTCCATAAATGTGCGTAATACATGCCTGAATTCTATTTCTTCTAAACTGATATTCTTTATAGGAGCATTTTCGCTCCCTCTAAATTCTACCAGGCTTTTTAGCTGAGGGGAAAATAATTTTGCCCCTACTAGTTCAGCAGGTTTTTCAGTATAGAGGTAAATATGTCCTGTGTTTTTATCAAAATACCATTCATCCGGACTGTCTAGTTCCTCGAAGATATTCTCTATAAACCTGTATTGATCATGCATACCCAATTGGCGGTTATTCTGAAACCCGCCTTCCATCTTTAGCTGACCGTTTGCCTCCTTACCGGTTACCTTATAATGATATCCTCCCCACTCATGTTTATGCAAAGCGTGAATAAATGCTCCCTCCGGATTTTTCCATGTCCTAATTTTTGAAGGAGACAAAACGTCTTCGCTGTATCCTCCAAAATGGCTGCTGCCGGGGTTATAATTTGGATATCTTGCCATTCTCAGCTTTTTATCGTTGATAAAGAGCTGATCAAATAGAGTATTTGATGATACTTTGGCCTTAAAAATATTTCCTTGATGTTGTGTCCATTGGAGATTGAGAGACAAAGCTCCACTTAAAACTACTCTTTCGGAGTTGTATGATTTATATTCTACCTTCTCATTAGTGTTGCGTGAATCCAGAGCGGTAAATATTATGGGTTTAGTAAGGTAATAGGTTCCTTCTCGTATATACACTGTTACAGGTTCCCTTATACTTCTTACTTTAATTTGGGCTGCTTCAAAAGTTGCAAGGGGCTTGCTTTGTGTTCCGGGGTTGTTATCGTTCCCGTTTTTTGAAATAAATAATTCTCTCGAATATCCTTGAAGGCAAAGGAAACAGAAAAGAAGGCATGCAGAAAAACTTAAATTGCTTTTTAATTCTCTCATTTTATTCTAATAAAGTTGATTAAACATGGACATATAAAATTACGGGATAAAACGAAATTTCTGCTTTATTCTTAACTAAATATTTCTAATCACCTGATCCGAATGTCTAGTGTAATCTGACCTCTATTTTCCCTTTCGGCTTTTGCAGCCCGAGTAAGGGCGAACCTATCAACAATCTGAACACTGACCTTTATTATCCTTTGCATATGATTTAGAGAAACAAAAGGCTCTAGTTTACTTCAGCGAGTAGAAATATTTATAAAACATAGACATTGTAACCGATGTAGGGAGTAAACAAGCGACTTCCAGTAGTATTCTTTAGCCTCTAATGTTTCACTGATTATACCCTCATCTATTCAATGTTTCTATTCTTACCTTAAAATAATTTCTCTGATTTCGACACTTCCACCTGCCCTTAATATGGGATTAGAAGTAGCCAACAAACTGGCAGATGCTAAATCTTCTGCCT
>CAZBAV010000012.1:0-31798 GCA_964489955.1 uncultured Lacihabitans sp.
ATAAATTGTTACGGTCGCTCACGGCTTTAACCAAAGAAGAAAACTCCAATGGAGGGCGGGAAGTGAACTCCGTAAGTAAACCTATATTCTTACGGTTTTTATCTGCCAATTTTTGAATAGAAGAAGCCAACTCATATTCTACATTTTCTGATGATTGATTGAGTTTTTCAGCAGCTGTAATGGCCTGCGACTGGTTAGATTTAAGCAAAAGTACTACATCTTCTTTCCCATTATACGAAACTGTGGCATAGGGGAAAATTACCATTTGGCTCTTGCGACCACCTTGTTGGTCAAATACCTGTGTGGGAGTCATGCCTTTTTCGGTAAGCTCACGAAAAAGTAGGGACTTGGCTTCGTCACTACCGGCATCCGGATTAACAAAAGAGGTTTTAATTCTCCCGTATCGGCTAAACTGTCCTAGCGTTTCATTTACCGCTCTTTTCAGTCTTTCAAAGCCGCCGGGAAGTTGGTTGCCGTCAAGATATACGGTTACCTCCACAGGTTCATCCAGTTCTCTTAGTAAGCTTTTGGTAGCAGGAGATAGGGAATACCTTTTGTCTTCTGTAAGGTCCCAGCCTGTAAAGAACCAAAAACCAAGTATATTGGCTAATAGAACTCCTACTAATAGCAGTATTACAGTTTTGTTTGTCATAAGTTTATCGCAAAAGAAGAGCAAAAATAGTGAACATTATTTAGTATTAAACGCCATAGGAAATCTGTAAGTCAGAAAGTGTAAAGAAAAAATATTAGCAAGAACATAAAATTGCAGTTATAGGCCAAGCTTATTTCTCTAGAATAGAAGTATTCTTCTTCTTAATGCTTCGAGGTAAGGATTTTTAGGTGTTGACTATTAAGACTTGCTATTTTTATTGTGAAATGTTGACGGCAGTGCAGAGAAACCAATAGCAACATCGGGGATATTTTTAATACAGTCTTATTAGTCAATGCATTATCTGTTACTGTCTCTAACGTCATGGAAATAGTGCCTCCAAGTTAAGATACTACTATTTGTCGGCTTCTATATGCAGTTTAGGTTTATAGTAATCGTCTACTTTCCAGAGTAGAAGTAAAAGCATAGATAAGGCAACCCTCCTTTGTTTTGTATTCTTTTTTGGAGCCTAACTCAAATATATGTACTATTTTTGTGCAAATTTATTTTTAAGCATGATTCAGCGAATCCAATCTGTATTTTTACTTATAACTGCCATGGCTTTGGTGGTATTTTTAGGCACAAATGCCTATATTAAAACTATTTCTGCTACAGAAACAGTAACTGTAAATGCCTACAATTTAATACACTCTGTAGGTGGATTAAACACAGGGAAACCTATTTTTTATGTAGCTGTAATGGCGGGAATTGCGGTTTTGGTTTCTATTATTGCCTTATTCCAATACAAAAACAGAACAAGGCAGATACTATTTGTAGCTTTCAATGCATTGCTTATGGGAGCTACTTTGGCCACAGTAGTTTACCACATAGTAAAAGGTGCTCAGGATCTTGGTGGAAGTGGGGAAGGAAGTTACGAAGTGGGCTTCTTTGCCATTATTATCGCCATGCTTTCTAACACGATCGCTAATTGGTTTATTAAAAGAGATGAAAGGTTGGTGAAATCGGCCGACCGTATGAGATAGTATGAGGATAGTGTTTATGGGTACGCCAGATTTTGCGGTGGCTACACTGCAGAGGCTGGTAGAAAATAATATGAATGTGGTGGGAGTAGTAACGGCTCCAGATAAACCTACAGGGCGGGGATTACAAATGAGCGAATCGCCTGTGAAAACATATGCCCTAGCACATAATATACCCGTTTTACAACCCGAAAAGCTCAAAAGCCCGCTTTTTTTAGAGGAACTAAAGTCTTTACAGGCAGATGTGCAAGTTGTGGTAGCCTTTAGAATGTTACCCGAAGTGGTATGGAACATGCCACCAAAAGGAACCATAAACTTACATGGGTCACTTTTACCACAGTACAGGGGTGCGGCACCTATAAACTGGGCCGTGATAAACGGGGAGAAGGAGACAGGGCTGACCACCTTTTTTATAGAAAAGGAAATAGATACAGGTAATATTATCTTTACCGAGAAAATAGCGATTGGTGATAAGGATTCAGCCGGTGACCTGCACGATAAAATGATGTGTATAGGAGCGGACCTAGTTGTGAAAACTGTGAATGCGATTGCCAGCGGAGATTTTACAGTAACTCCTCAAGACTTTGGACAAGAGCTAAAGGCCGCACCAAAAATATTCAAAGAGACCTGTAAAATAAACTGGCAACTTTCTGCTGGAGAAATATTTAACTTTGTGAGAGGGCTAAGTCCTTATCCGGCGGCTTGGACAGAATTGGATGCCAAACAACTAAAAATATTTGGAACAGAGGTTTGGACTGGCAATGTGGATCATCTCGTAGAAATACAAAGTGGAGATTTACGTCTGTATACTGACCACAAAAAAATACTCCTTGCTCAAACAGCAAATGGGCTTCTGTCTATAAAAATGCTGCAGTTACAAGGGAAAAAAAGGATGGGGACCGAAGAGTTCCTAAGAGGATATAGATTTACTTAATTTGTTATATTATGCTCCTTAGCGACCTTCTATATAATGTTTCATTAAAGTCGGTGTCGGGTAAGACAGACCTCGATATTTCCAAAATTGAGTTCGACTCTCGTGAGGTTGGCTCCGATACGCTCTTTGTGGCTATAGTAGGGACAGCTACAGATGGGCACCAATATATAAATAAAGCAATTAGCCTGGGAGCAGTGGCGGTGGTTTGTGAGGTTTTACCAGAGGACCTGGATAGTAATATTACCTATCTTCAGGTAGAAAACTCTGCGTATGCTATGGGTATAGCAGCAGCAAATTTCTATGGTAATCCCTCAAAAAGGATTAGTTTGGTAGGAGTTACGGGTACAAATGGAAAAACATCTATAGCTACTCTACTTTTTGGTCTATTTAGAAAGTTGGGTTATAAATGCGGCCTTCTATCTACCGTGCAAAACCAGATAGAAGATGAGATTATCCCTTCTACCCACACTACACCTGACTCTGTACGGATAAATGCCTTACTTGCCGAAATGCACCGCCAAGGATGTGTGTTTGTGTTCATGGAGGTGAGTTCGCACGCAGTGGTACAGCACCGAATTACAGGCTTACATTTTTCCGGAGGGATTTTTACCAATCTAACTCAAGATCATCTCGATTTCCATAAAACATTTGACGAGTATATTAAGGCTAAGAAGGGCTTTTTTGACGCCTTACCGAAGTCGGCTTTTGCTTTAACCAATGGAGATGATAAGAATGGTAAGGTGATGTTGCAAAACACAAAAGCAAGCAAATATTCCTATTCTCTAAAGAGTATTGGAGACTTCAAAGGGAAAGTGCTGGACTGTGGTCTTTTTGGTTTGCAAATGGATATCAATGGACAGGAAGTTTGGTTTAAGCTTATTGGGAAGTTTAATGCATACAACCTTCTGGCAGTATACGGGGCCGCCATTTTATTAGACGAAAATCCGGAGAATGTTCTTACAGAGCTATCTCAGCTTACACCGCCTCCCGGTAGGTTTGAGCAGGTAGTGTCTGCCAATAGGGTTATTGGCATTGTAGATTATGCACATACACCAGATGCACTTCAAAATGTACTGGAGACGATAAACGATTTACGCCAAGGGCATGAAAGGATTATTACGGTGGTAGGTTGTGGAGGAGACAGAGACCGTACAAAGCGGCCTTTGATGGCTAGAATAGCGTGTGAACTGTCAGATAGAGTAATTCTTACGTCGGACAATCCGCGTACAGAAGATCCGGAAGCAATCTTAAAAGAGATGGAAGAAGGGGTGGGGATAACGCAGAAAAAGAAAGTAGAAAGGATATTAAGCCGCAGGGAAGCTATTCAGAAAGCAGTAGCAATGGCCTCGCCGGAAGATATAATTCTAGTAGCGGGAAAAGGCCATGAAACCTATCAGGACGTACAGGGAGTGAAGAGCCATTTCGATGATAGAGAAGAGCTTCGTGCTGCCTTTAAATAGCAGCGAAATATGTATTTAGACAAACTCCAGCTTTACAATTTTCGTAATTATGAGGAAAGATTCTTCCAACTTTCCCATGGGATAAATTGCATAGTTGGGAAAAACGGGAGTGGGAAAACCAATCTTTTAGATGCTGTTTATTTTCTTTCTCTATGCAAAAGTTCTATCCATAGTCAAGATCAATTGGCAATAATGTTCGGAGAAGATTTTAGTATAGTAGAGGGTGTTTTCCAAAAACAAGATAAAGCAGAAACCATCACTTGTACTATCCAGCGGGTAGGTAAAAAGGTGGTGATGGCAGATAAAAAAGCTTATGAGAAGCTTGCAGACCATATTGGGAAGTATCCTGTGGTGTTAATAGCTCCTAATGATACAGATTTAGTACGTGATGGTGCCGAAACCCGTCGGAAGCTGTTTGATGGTATCCTCTCCCAGGTTTCTGCCGGATACCTCCAAAACTACTTACAGTACAATAAAGCCCTTGATCAGCGTAATAGTCTTCTAAAGCAATTTGCAGAGCAAAATTACTTCGATGCCGAACTGCTGGATATTTATACGGGACAAGTCTTGGTTTTGGGAAATTCTATTTTTGAGGCGAGGAAAGCATTTGTTGCTAGTTTTTTACCTTTTTTCTTAAAAAACTATGCATGGTTATCAGAAAGTAGTGAAGTAGTAGGCTTAGAGTACTTGTCGGATTTAAAAGCATCCAATTTTGATCAGATTTTTCAAGAAAGTCTAAACCGTGATTTGGCCGCACAGCGGACTACCCGCGGTGTACATAAAGACGACTATGAGTTTATGATGGATGGGGTGCCGATAAAGAAATTTGGTTCTCAGGGGCAAAAAAAGACTTTTGTAATGGCTATAAAACTTGCCCAATATGAGTGGCTTGCTGAACAGAAACACACCCAGCCGATTTTATTACTAGATGATATTTTCGATAAGCTAGATAATCACCGCATTAACCGCCTTCTGGGCTTGATTTCGGGAGAAGAGTATGGGCAAGTATTTATTACCGATGCCCGGCAAGACAGGACCAGAGAATTGCTTGAAGATTACGAAGTGAATTATATAGAAGTAGAAAAATAGGGATTTACTGCATAAAAAAAGCAGAGGCCAACAAAATTGAAACCTCTGCTAATATCCTATTCTTACCCTATTGGGTGCTTTTTATTTCGCTGCTGCGTATCTTTCTGCTACTGCGTTCCAGTTTACAACGTTCCAGAATGCATCTACATAGTCAGGTCTTTTGTTTTGGAAATGCAAGTAATATGCGTGTTCCCATACATCAAGACCCAAAATAGGTGTACCTTTCACTTCTGCAATATCCATAAGAGGATTGTCTTGGTTCGGGCTAGAAGTTACAGCTACAGAGCCATCTGCCTTAACGATTAACCAAGCCCATCCAGAACCAAATCTAGAAGTAGCGGCTGCCTTAAATTGACTTTTGAACTCTTCTACAGAACCAAAAGTACTTTCAATAGCTGCTTTTAGGTCACCAGATAGTTCACCGCCTTGTCCAGCCGGAGTTAAGATGTTCCAGAATAAGTCATGGTTGTAATGTCCGCCACCGTTGTTTCTTACAGCAGGAGAAGCACTGCTAATATTAGCAAGAATTTCTTCTATAGACTGAGAATCTAAATCTGTACCTGCTATAGCAGCATTTAGGTTAGTCACGTAAGCGTTGTGGTGACGGTCATGATGGATTTCCATCGTAAGTTTATCAAAATGCGGTTCCAATGCATCGTTTGCATAAGGAAGTGGTGCAAGAGTAAAAGCCATATTTGAAAATTATTTAGGTTTTAATGTATATAGTATTTAAACGTTTGCCTTGGGGCAAGTGTTCCTTTCTTAGCGGGTTTTCTTTCTTAAATCTTTAAAAAAGCCTTTAATTAGCTTTTCTGCTTCATCAGCTAAAACTCCGGAGACAATGTCTGTTTTTGGGTGTAAAATATTCTGATCTAATCTGGAAAAGCCTTGTTTAGAATCGGAAGCTGCAAAAACGATTCGGTCTATTTGTGACCAAGCCAAAGCCCCGGCACACATAACACAAGGTTCTAAAGTAACGTAGAGCGTACAGTTTTTTAAGTATTTGGCTCCAAGGTAGTTTGATGCAGCCGTAACTGCCAGTATTTCGGCATGTGCGGTTACATCCTGAAGCTTTTCGGTTTGGTTATACCCTTTGCCCAAAATCTTTTTGTCTTCTGCCACTACTAGAGCTCCCACCGGCACTTCTCCTTCTTCCAAAGCTTGGGCTGCAAGCATAAGGGCTTTCTGCATGAAATACTCATGCGAAAAAATAGGATAAGAGTTCTTGGTCAAAAGTTTTCTTTTTTTTAGAAACAAAGACTTGCGGCACCCAATAGGCCGGCATCATTTGCCAAAGTAGCTCTACGGATATCTAAGGTCTTGATATAATATGGTGTAAGCCAGTATTCTAATTGTCTCTTTATGGCAGGAATTATATAATTGTAAGAAGCAGACAGCCCACCTCCGATAAGTATAGTGGTAATGTCTAAAATCCGTATCATACTCACTAACCCATCACCAAGGAGTGTACCAACACGGTCAAAAATCTGAAGTGCTAATTCATCTCCTTCGGCTGCTGCAGCTACAAGGCCAGTAGTAGATATGTTTCCATCTGCAGGCAGTTGGGTCTGTCCTGTGTATTCTGCACGCATCTGGTTAGCCATATCTAGGAGTTCGTTTTTCCCGATATTGCGTTCTAATACTTTGTTGTTTACAGAAGGCATATGGCCAGGTTCCATGGCGTTTCCACCACCACCTTTAAACACGGTTTTATCTATAATTGCGGCACCACCCACACCTGTGCCTAGGGTTACGAATATATAATCTTCTGGTAGTTTCTCTTCACCAAAATAGTACTCTCCAAGAGCTGCTGCGTTGGCGTCATTCTCCAGGAAGAAGTCATGATTAGGGAATCTGCTCTTTAGTACCGGAATAATATTGGTACCATTTGTTTCTGGTATTGCGGTAATTTCTATTAGTGTATTTCTATCTCTGGAAATTAGTCCCGGTACACCAATACCAATTTTTTGTACGCCCGGATTTTCACTTAGCTGTACTGCTATAGCATCACCAAGTCTTTCAACAAATTTCCCCGAAGACCGCCAAGAGGCTGTTTCGTGACTATAAAAGTTCTTAATGTGACCAGTTTCGGAGTCCACCAATCCCATTTTCACATTTGTTCCGCCTATGTCTATTCCCAGGTATTCTGTTGTCATCAATATATTATTTCTCTAAAAAGGACAAATATATTAAAATTTCTTAATTATTGCTGAATATGATTTCTTCTATGAGTCCCATAAGCTCAACTTTCCCGTTTTTTCTTTCAGATGAAGTAGTAAAAAATTCTGGCAAAATACCCCAGTCTTGCGTAAGTGCTTGGTTAAATGCATTAATGTTCTTTTGCCCTTCCATTGGCTTTACTTTATCCTCTTTTGTGAAAATAATTTTCAAAGGAATGCCATTTTTACCCAGTTTTCGGATAAAATCTAAGTCGTTTTTTTGGGGACTTACCCGGATATCTATCAAAACAAAAACATAGAGTAAGTTTGGTCTCTGTAGGATGTAATCCCAAGTCATTTTCTCCCATTTTGCTTTCTCAGAAAGCGGTACTTTGGCATAACCATAACCCGGTAAGTCTACTAGATACCAAGCGTCATCTACCAGAAAATGATTGATGAGCTGGGTTTTACCAGGTGTAGAGGATGTCTTTGCCAGGTTTTTTACTCCTGTAAGCATATTTATGAGGGAAGACTTACCCACATTAGACCTGCCAATAAAGGCTATTTCGGGTCTTTGATCAGGTGGGCATTGTTCTACTTTGGTCGAACTTTTGTGAAAAACGGCTGATTTTATTTGATACATATTTTTAACTACATTTTGGGCAAACACCTTGTACTAAGATGTTTACTTCTTGGCTTTTATAGCCTTCCGGCAAATTAACTTCTGGTACCACGTATTTTTCTAAACACAATGTTTGTCCACATTGAGAACATTTAAAATGTACGTGGTTATGTTGGTGGTTTCCATGTTGGCACTGTTCTTTACAGATGGCGTATTTTACACCGCCTGTATCGTCTAATATTTTATGTACAATGCCTTTGTCTAAAAACGTTTTTAGCGTGCGGTATACGGTAACACGGTCTGTGGTGGAGTCCAGTTCTTGTTCAATATCGCCTTGTGAAATGGCCGAATTAATCCTTAAAAAGCAGCCAAGCACATCTTGGCGTGTATCTGTAACCCTTAGCCCGGCCGATTTTAATATGTCGTTTCCCGTATCCATGATTTTTTAACCTGTATAACGGTTTTCTTCCCAAAAGAAAACCAGATAAAAATATACAACAAACTTTTTGGTATAAATGGTTTATTCGTCGCCTTGTCCTCTGTATTTAGACGCCCGGAGTATCTCTACTGCATTGTTATTAGCCATTAGCTCCTGTACACTTACCTTAGGGTTGTTACGCATGTAAAGTTCTACTATCCTGAGGCCTAGCCATTGACCAATTCTACCTGGGCAATCGGGGCTTATTTCTCCGGTGTAGGGTCTTTCTTCAAAATATTTAACTTTTACTGCGGGGTCAGCGTTGTTAAGGAGTTCACGAGTTAAAATATGCCTCCAGATATAGTCTTGGTTCTCAAAAGAATTTTGGAGGTCACGGTTACTATATCCAATAATCAGGGAGTCTGGAACATTGGGTAAAACAGCTCTGCAAAACTGAAAGGATTTTCCATAAAAGACCATGTCATCTGTAAATGTATCAGACTCTATATCTACACGGTTGAAACGATT
The DNA here is from genome assembly GCA_964489955.1 of uncultured Lacihabitans sp. Lineage (GTDB taxonomy): Bacteria > Bacteroidota > Bacteroidia > Cytophagales > Spirosomataceae > Leadbetterella. The sequence continues at coordinate 8,840 of CAZBAV010000012.1, forward strand.
AGATACAAACCGAATAATATTGGGTACAATGTATTCTGGAGCGTAGCGTCTGAGCATGTAAGCAGGGTGCTGAGGTCTATACAAGGCTTTGGGGCCAAGAAATGATTCAAGAGAAATTACTATAAGGGTATCATTGGCTATTATATCCTGCTGCAGTCCTGTAAAAACACTAGCAATCCTAGGTTGCTTAAAGTTAGGATACATCTTTGTGATTTCCGCAAAAGCCACTGCCAGCTCTTTCTGTATTGTTTCTAAGTTTCCAAAATTTTCGTCAACTTGTTGGTAGAGTTTTTGGGCTTCGGGATGCTGTATAACCTCAAACACTTGAGCTATGCTGGCCGTGTCTGTAGCTGGAAAGCCATAAACCAGTTCTGCAAGTTCTGGATTTTGCTCAAAAACGGCTGCCAACTCTTCTTTGCTTTTGCAAGACATCATGGCTTCGTCCATCCTATTTATTCCGCCTAGAGTAGGCTCAGAGTCCTTGCCGCAGGCTAATACAATAATTAAAAGGAATAATAGGTAAATTCTCATCTGTTTTAGTTTACTTACTTTTTAATGCAAAAGTAGTCATTTTACGCCAATTTTTTTGGTTTATGAAATGTAAAGGGTAGGGTTAAGGCTTGAGTAATTTGGCTTATCAGAAAAATAAACCAAAGATTTTTTGTATATTAGAATGTAAATTCCAAATATTACGGGATTAAGGCAGAAAGTATGGGCGTTACAGCAGAAAGCAATACCCCGGAAATAGTAGAGTACTATTCGGAGCATGAGAAAAAGGAGATTTCTAAGAGGTATAGAAAAATTCTAAAAGGGGCAAAAGAGTTTATTAAGGAGGGTGATGCCAAGCAAATTCGTAAGGCTCTGTACGTAAGTATGGACGCCCACAAAGAAATGCGTAGAAAATCCGGGGAACCCTACATCTACCATCCACTGGAGGTTGCCCTAATTTGCGTGGAAGAAATAGGTTTGGGGCCTACCTCTATAGTTTGTGCTTTGCTGCATGATGTGGTGGAGGATACGGACATTACTTTGGCTGACATTGAGAAGGATTTTGGTCCGAAGGTGGCTCAGATCATAGACGGTCTTACCAAAATAGCAGAGAACTTTGAGCAGACCCAATCTGCACAAGCAGAGAATTTTAGAAAAATGCTCCTTACGCTTTCCCAAGATGTACGGGTTATTTTAATAAAGTTGGCAGACAGATTACATAACATGCGTACGCTTGGCAGTATGGCCAGGAACTCTCAGCTAAAAATATCGAACGAAACCATTTATATATACGCTCCACTTGCTCACAGATTAGGTTTATACCAAATAAAGTCGGAGTTAGAAGACCTCTATCTTAAGTACACCCAGCCGGAGGCATACAAAGAGATAACTTCAAAACTAAATTCTAGCAAGGCTTCACGGAAGAGGCTAGTAGATAACTTCATGAAGCCGATCGGACAGCGACTTGAAGAAGCGGGCTTGGATTTTTATATAAAAGGACGTCCAAAGCATATCTATTCCATCTGGAAAAAGCTATCTAAAGGCAATGTGCCATTTGAAGGGATATATGACCTATTTGCTATACGAATTATTCTGAAGGGGATTACCGTAGCTGAGAAAGAAAAAGCGGCATGCTGGCAAGCATATTCTATTGTTACCGACGAATACCGGCCTAATCCAGACAGACTCAAAGACTGGATTTCTACTCCGAGGGCCAATGGTTACGAGTCGTTGCATACTACAGTAATGAGCAATGCAGGTGTCTGGGTAGAGGTGCAAATACGGACCGAGCGGATGGACGAGATTGCGGAGAAAGGTTATGCTGCCCACTGGAAATACAAGGGTAATAGCACGTCTCTTGATAAGCCTCTAGATCAATGGATAAATCAGGTTAGGGATACGCTAGAGAATAAAGATTCTTCGGCAATTGAATTCATGGAGGATTTTCAGGGAAACCTTTTTAGCGAGGAGATTTTTATTTTCACACCAAAAGGAGATCTGAAGGTACTTAGAAAAGGGGCCACGGTGCTGGACTTTGCGTTTGACATACATACTGAAATTGGTCGTAAGTGTACAGCTGGTAAGGTGAATGGAACACTAATGCCCATTAGCCATGTGCTAGAAAGTGGTGATCAAGTAGAAATACTTACTACAAAGAACCAAAAGCCATCAGAAGACTGGTTGAGGTTTGTAGTTACATCCAAAGCAAAATCCCGGATAAAAGACTTATTGAAAGAGTCTAATAAAGGTTATATAGGAGAAGGGAAGGAAATTATTGCTAAAAAACTAAAGAACCTAGGTCTAGAAAACAACCTTGAAACTCTAAACCAAGTAAGGGCGTATTTTAACAAAAAGGATTATAACGATTTATTTTACTCGTTTGGGAAGGGGCATAACTTACCTGATGAATTAAGCAAGTTTAAAAGAGAAAAAGAAGCCCAAGCGGCGAAGCCGAAAAAGGTAGTAATAGACGAGAAAGCATATAAAGATGCCAAGTCTTTTGAGCGGGAGGTTAAGAAAGTACAAGGGAATGATACCCTGCTTATTGGAGATGATATGCAGCAAATAGACTTCACTCTTGCCAAGTGCTGTAATCCTATCCCAGGCGATGATGTGTTTGGTTTCTTGACTATCAATGAGGGCATAAAAGTGCACCGTAATCGCTGCCCAAATGCCCACCAGTTGTTGTCTAATTACGGTAACAGAGTTATAAAAGCCCGTTGGGCAAGCCAGATAGAAAAATCATATCTGGTAACTATAGCCTTGAGTGGTATAGATAGGGTGGGTTTAATACAAGATATATCCAAAGTTATATCAAGTGAGCTACATATTAACATGCGAGGGTTTTCTGTTGAGACTTTTGATGGTATCTTTGAGGGCAAAATAAAAGTTTACGTATTTGACACCAAGCATCTCGACGAACTTTTGCATAGACTAGAAGAAGTGGACGGAGTAAGTACGGTGTCAAGAGACCAAGCCGACTAAATGAAAAAAATATCATTACTTGTATTTCTGTTTTTAGGTTCTATAAAGCTTTTTGCCCAAAATGGCATTGACAGCCTGACTTTTGAACGGAAACTATTTGGTACGTCTGTATATAAAAACGGCGTAAAATATAATAATAGTCGGCTTATGGCAGAATACAGGAGCAAAAGGGAGTTTAAGTCAGAACGGCTACTTCATAACAGCAAGGCTTTGATTCCTTTAGGGGTAGTAGTAAGTGCCGGAGGAATTTATCTTGGATTTGATGCTTTAAAAGGTACAAAATACACTCAATTGGTGGGGAATACAGAATATACGTACACGGAGAGGCCTATCTTCCAATTGATAGGTGGTATCGGTTTATTAGCAGCGGGCGTGTGTTTGATGGAATATGGAAATGATGCCAAAGTTAAGTCTATAGAACTGTATAATTCAAACAAGAACGGAAGACAATCCCGCCTAGGTTTAACACCATCTGGCAACCTGGGGTTTTACACCCGTTTATAAAGAGGTTAGTTTACAGCTATATTATACAAAGGGATATTTAGATTTGTTCTAACTTCAAAAGCTGTAGATTTGTAATCTAATCTATTGGAATTTAGGAAAATGGTTACAGAAAGCTCTAATCTTACATCTGTTAAGCAGATTTTTACGGCATATCTAGAAAATAAGCAACTGAGGAAAACGCCTGAGAGGTACGCTATTCTCGAAGAAATATATAGTAGAGATGATCACTTCGATGTGGAAGATCTTTATATATCTATGAAGAATAAGAAATATCAGGTGAGTCGAGCTACTGTGTACAATACATTGGATTTGCTAGTAGAGTGTGACCTGGTGAGTCGTCATCAATTTGGTAAAAATTTGGCTCAGTATGAAAAATCTTATGGATTTAAGCAACATGACCATCTAATTTGCCTAGATTGCAACAAAGTTTTGGAATTTTGCGACCCAAGAGTACAGAGTATTCAAAATATGGTTGGTGATCACCTGAATTTCAAGGTTTTACACCATTCCCTTATTTTTTATGGGTCTTGCAATAATTCTACATGTGAAAACAAAGAACCGAAATAATTTTTTAAAGAGAAATGGTTGATATTCTTTTAGGGTTGCAGTGGGGAGACGAAGGGAAAGGTAAAATAGTAGATGTTCTAGCACCCAATTACAAAATCGTAGCACGCTTCCAAGGGGGGCCAAATGCAGGACACACTTTAGAATTCGAAGGGAAAAAACACGTTTTGCACCAAATACCTTCAGGTATTTTTCGCCCAGATTGCATTAACGTAATCGGTAATGGGGTTGTACTAGACCCTGTGATTTTCAGAAAAGAAATTGAAGCATTATCTTCTTATAATATAGACTTTAGTAAGAGTCTTTTTATTTCTAAAAAGACAGCCCTAATTATTCCTACGCATCGTTTGCTGGATGCAGCATCTGAAAAGGCAAAGGGAAATGCCAAGATTGGATCTACCCTAAAAGGAATCGGGCCTACTTATTCAGATAAGATTGCCCGTCAGGGTTTACGGTTAGGAGATGTACTATCACCTGGCTTTAAGGATAAGTATGATAAGCTGGTAGCCCATCACAAAAGTATATTAAGCTTTTATGATTTTGAATATGAACTAGACGATGCTCCTTTCTTCGAGGCGTTGGAATTCATAAAGGGCTTTAACTTGGTAGAAAGTGAGTATCTTATCAATAATAAATTAGCCGAAAATGGGCTAAAAGTTTTGGCGGAAGGAGCCCAAGGTTCACTTCTTGATGTAGACTTTGGTTCTTATCCATTTGTTACAAGCTCAAGTACTACTGCTGCGGGGGTTTGTTCTGGACTTGGGGTATCTCCATCCAAAGTAAATGAGGTGTACGGTATATTTAAAGCGTACTGTACCCGCGTAGGTTCTGGCCCTTTTCCGACTGAGCTTGATGACGAAGTTGGCGAAAGAATGAGGCAGGAAGGACGTGAGTTTGGAGCCACAACAGGTAGGCCAAGAAGATGTGGTTGGATAGATTTACCTACGCTCAAGTATAGTATTATGCTCAACGGTGTAACACAACTTGTTATGATGAAAGTGGATATCCTTAGCATCTTTGATGAGATTAAAGTGTGTACACACTATGAATTACCAGATGGTACAATTACACAGGAAGTACCTTTCGATATTAACGATATCACTATAAAACCAATTTATACTACGCTAAAAGGCTGGAATCAGTCTTTGGATGGAATTTTGGACTTCGATAAAATGCCGGAAAACCTAATAGCATATACTGCGTTTTTAGAAAAAGAATTGGGAGTTCCTGTTACTTACGTTTCTACCGGACCAGACAGGAGTGCTACCTTGTCACGGAAGCCTTTGATATGAATGTAGCTGCCGCTAAGTTCTTGTTTTCTAGCGAAATTCTTTTTCAGATAAAGGAAATAGAAGAAGTGGTCTCAACAGTTGTATCAGTTTCTGCACCAGAGAAGAAGACGTTTAGCAAACGTGTAGTTTTGGTCGTAGATAAGTACTCAAAGGAGAATGTAGACTTTGCTCTTAAAGTTCTATTATCTGTTAAGGTTTTAGAGCCAGAAATAGAAATAGTGGAAGTAAGCCAAGCCGAAGTGTATGATTTCTCTTCTGCAAAAATGTTACTGGCTTTTGGGTGTTCTGTGCCAGGTATAGACTTGAATACCAAGTATCAAGCCAATAAAAATGTCTTGTTTGCCGACACCTTAGGGCTGATTCAAACTAACCCTAATGGCGAAAAGCGGAAACTTTGGGAAGCACTAAAGGAAATGTTTGGTGTTTGACTTTGTCCCAAATTCCTACGGCAATATTTTTTTTGGGCTATCATAATTGCTAATTTTGTATCTTTAAATACATTACAACAAAAATCATGGTAAGGATCTTATTGGTTGGACTTGTGGTTTTGGTCTTTTCGGCGTGCACTAAAAAAGCAACGCCCGGAACCCAGCATTCTGCCGAGTTAAGAAATTATTCGGAAGACTTAGCTTATTTGTTGCCAAAGTATGATGCTGGGAAAGTAGAAAGTGTTGGAGAAGTTGAGGAAAAACAGGATCCTGTGCAGTGGATAGAAATAGAAGATGACAATCAACTGGTAGATGGGAAACTGGCCAAAATTGTAGAAAATAATAAGAAGATTGCAGAAGGAGCTGGTTTTAGGATTCAAGTTTTTTCGGGTAATAACCGCTCAGATTACGAAAACGCAAAGAGTTTCTTGTTACGCAACTTTTCGAAACTAGAAATTTATGAGTCTTATAGTCAACCAACTTACCGTATTAAAGTTGGCGACTTTGTGAGTTACCAAGATGCAGAAAAACAAGCGGCCTTGCTTAAGCAGCGGTTTGGAAATCCGCGGGTAATTAGTGATAAAATTAATATTAAGAAAGCATTAACTAATAAATGAAAGTAGCGTTAATAACAGGTGTTACAGGTCAGGATGGAGCCTATTTGGCTGAATTCCTATTACAAAAAGGTTACAAAGTACACGGTATAAAAAGAAGGGCTTCCTTATTTAATACTGATAGGATAGATCATTTGTATAAGGATTTACACGAGGCAAATATCAACTTCAAGCTTCACTATGGAGACCTGAGTGATTCTACCAATATTATTAGAATTATACAAGAGGTACAACCTGACGAGATTTATAACCTTGGGGCAATGTCACATGTGAAGGTAAGTTTCGATGAGCCAGAATACACAGCCAATGTAGACGGAATTGGTACTTTAAGGATTCTAGAGGCGGTACGCCTATTAGGACTCATAGAAAAGACGAAAATTTACCAAGCTTCTACATCTGAGCTTTATGGGTTAGTGCAAGAAGTGCCTCAGTCTGAAAACACGCCTTTTTATCCAAGATCCCCTTATGCTGTAGCGAAGCTGTACGGATATTGGATTACTGTGAATTATAGGGAAGCTTATAATATGTATGCTTGCAATGGCATTTTGTTTAACCATGAATCTCCGCTTAGGGGAGAAACATTTGTAACACGGAAAATAACTCGTTCTGTGGCTCAGATTGCTTTGGGACAAGAAGATTGTCTATACCTAGGTAATCTGGATGCTAAGCGTGACTGGGGTCATGCAAAAGATTATATAGAGGCTATGTGGCTAATATTGCAGCAAGAAAAGGCAGAAGATTATGTAATAGCCACAGGAATTACTACAACAGTGCGGGATTTTGTAAAGTTGGCCTTTGAAAAGATTGGTGTAAGCTTGGAGTTTAAAGGCGAAGGAGAAAACGAAGAAGCTTTTGTGAAAGAATGTACGAACCCGGCTTATAATTTACCAATCGGTAAAAAGGTACTTTCGGTAGATCCAGTGTATTACAGACCAACAGAAGTAGAACTTTTAATTGGAGACCCTACAAAAGCCCAAACCCAATTGGGATGGAAACCTAAATATGATTTACAGAAGTTGGTAGACGAAATGGTAGAGGCAGATTTACAGTATTTTAGTAATTTACCACTTTACAATAAAGCTGGTTTGGCAAGAACAGAATAGTTAGTTTAGATATGATTTATCCAATTATCGGATACGGTTCGGCGGTATTAAGAAAGAAATGTCCTGACATTATTAAAGGTGAAATGGACGTAAAGGAGGTTTCAGACAATATGTTTGAGACTATGTATAATGCTTCGGGGATTGGTCTGGCCGGCCCCCAGGTTAATATTCCTTTTAGGATTTTTGTGGTGGATGGTACAATCATAAACCAGGGAGTAGAGTCCGAAGAAGAGCTTGACCAGGATTTAGTAGGGTTTAAGAAGACATTTATAAACGCACACATTCTGGAAGAAAGTGGTGAAAAATGGGCTTACGAAGAGGGTTGTTTAAGTTTGCCGGGTGTTAGGGCCGATGTTTTCCGCCAGCCTGTGGTTACGATACGTTATTTTGATACCGACTGGGTAGAACATACGGAGACCTTTAAAGGGATGGCTGCACGTATTATACAGCATGAGTATGACCACATAGATGGAGTTTTGTTTACAGACCATCTTGCTCCGTTAAAAAAACAAATGCTAAAGAAGAGGCTTACGCAAATCCAGAAAGGAATTGTAGATGCAGACTATAAGATGAAGTTTGTGTGAAAGAACCATTGCACATATCCTTAGTACAAACAGATTTGGTTTGGGAAAACCCAAAGGATAATTGTGCAAAGATTGGGAGTATGCTGGAGGATGTAAAGCCCGGACTGGTTGTTTTACCTGAAATGTTCTCAACTGGTTTTACTCGTGATTTTACGGAAAAAGAACCCTGGCTTTCACTTTCATGGATGCAGTCCTTAGCATCAGCAAAGGGAGTCTCTTTGTATGGTAGTTTAGCTGTAGCTAAAGAAGAACTAGCTTACAATAGAGGCTTTTGGGTAAGCAATGACGGCACCCATCATTATTATGATAAGAAGCACCTTTTTTCATATGGTGGAGAGCATACTGTTTACACTGCAGGTAGCCAATTACTACAAACAAGTCTGGAAGGATGGGTGTTTAGGCCGCTGGTCTGTTATGATCTTCGGTTTCCTGTCTGGAGCAGAAACAAATTCCCATATTATGATGTGCTCGTCTATGTGGCCTCTTGGCCGGCAGTCCGCAGTAGTATCTGGAAATCCTTATTAAAGGCTCGTGCCATAGAAAACCAATGTTATGTAATAGGTGTAAACCGATTAGGTACGGACGGGTATGGTTTGACTTATTCAGGAGATTCCTGCGTTATAGATTTTAAAGGTGATGTTTTGCTGGATTGTGGAGAAGAGGAGGGTAGATTTGATTTGGAGCTTTCCGCTATCCAATTGGAGGATTATAGAAGCAAATATCCGTTTTTGCGGGATGCTGATAAGTGGGATTGGGTCTGATATTATAAAAAAGTAAGTAGTATGAAAGGCTATTGTATTTTATTATTATTTTTCTTTGCGGGAAGTGCGAGCTTTGCACAAAGCTACAAAAAACTCGAGAATGAAACCCTTTTTTCTGAGAGGGAAAAGTTGTTGATTTTGGAGGGTGATACATCCAAAATGATGCGGGTAACTCAAGTTACGAATGAAGCAGATTATGCAATCTTAACTGCGATATGTTCTGATATATCTTTTGACCAGCCTTTATTGCCTATACTAGCAAAAAGGATGTATTTGTCTGTCACGGAAGCTGGCGGAGTTGGGATTGCGGCTCCTCAGGTAGGCATAAACAGAAATCTTATTTGGGTTCAGAGATTTGACAAAGTGGGAGAGCCTTTTGAGTTCTATATTAACCCGAGAATCGTATGGCGATCAGATTTACTACAAATGGGAGGGGAGGGCTGCTTATCCATTCCTGAGCTACGTGATGATGTTGTACGTAATTATGCCATACAGCTTAACTATACTACCTTAGATGGTGGAAATCATACCGAAGTCATTGAGGGCTTTACATCGGTAATTTTCCAGCATGAAACAGATCATTTGCTTGGTATCTTGTTTCCGCAGAGGGTAGAAACCCAAAATACAGTAGAGTTTAAAAAGGCAGAAGAGAAAGGTAAACGTTTGATTTATACAAAAGGAATAACGAAGCGTATTTAGTACTTTCGGGACAATCTCTCCTAAGGCAGTCTATTATGAACCTAAAAACCATTACCTACCTTTATATAAACAGTGCTAGTTTATTCTTTTCTTGGTATTGGCTGGCCAGCCCTTGGAAATATTTGTGTTCGCTGGTTATCGTTGTACTTAGTATTGTACAGCTGAAGAACATTTTGGAAGTGGGGGTAAAGTTGGGTAGTGTAGATTTACTGAAAATTGTAGCTTGTGCTTGTGTTTTTACATTACTTTCCGGAGTATCAGGGATAGGAGGTGAATCTACTTTTGATATCCGCCATCAACTCCAAAAGGTATTTGATATCCAAAATTTGGGTATGCCTATTTATTATCCAGGAGAAGGTTATGCGTCTTATTACTTTGGCTTTTACATAGTGCCAGGGATACTTCTTTATTGGATAAAGAATGTGAATTTGGTGGTCCTGTTCTGGGAAATTCTAGGACTTAGTATAGGTTTATCTTGGTTGTATCTGGCTTTCAATAAAAGGATTTTAGGATTAGTTCTCCTTTTCTTAGTTTCTGGCCTCCTAAGCCTCCTTGTTCCTTTCTGGAATGGGGAAAGCATACTGTCTTCAAGTTTTTTCTATTTTACGGAAACCCAATGGCATATATTGCCTATGTTTCAGTCTTATAAATGGGTGCCTAACCAATTTATTTATGTATTAATACTGGTAGGTTTAGTTCTTAACTTGAGACAGGGGAAACTCATACACATAAGCTCATTGGTAGTTTCTGGTTTGTTTTGGGCACCGTTTTCTGCTTTAATTATCGGGCTAATTTATTTAGCTGTAATTTTTAAACAAAGAAGTGAAATATCTTTTAGAAAAAAAGATGTTATCATCTTTTTGGGTTGCAATTCTATTGTGGCTTTTTTCTTACTACTTTATTTAGCTGGTAACAATACATCGGGAAGTGTGGAATTTTTATTATCGGACTTTGGGAGGCTAAGGATGTATGTATTGCTCGTCTTCTTCGAAGTCATAGTTTTTTACTTACTTATCGGACAGCGGTATAAGAATAGAGTAGAGCTTCTGGTGTCTTTGGGAATATTACTTGTACTTCCACTCATAAAAATGGGAGTGGGAAATGATTTGTTCTCGAGGGCCACTTTGCCCGTTCTAATGATAGTGTACATTTATTTTGTAAAAAGTTTGTTAGATCGTGGCAAACTCTTCTATGTGAGGTTGTGTTTACTCGGTTTGGTTTCAATATTACCTCTAAAATATTTGTCATACGGAGTTATAAACTTCAGTGCTAAGCCCTACTATAGTCCTACCAGTGAGAAAAATACGTACACATTAATAGAGGAAGATTACCAAAGTAAAAAAGTGGCAGACCAATATCTCCTGCGAGAAGATTCCTTCTTTTATAAACATTTACTATATAAGAAAAGCAAAAAGCCGCTCGATTGAGCGGCTTTTTGCTTTTGTATCAGAAAGTAAATTATCCGATTGCTACTCTTTTGAAAGAAGCAATTTTAAGACCTTTTACATTTTTCTCAAGTAACTGAGCGATGGTAATTGAAGGATCTTTAACAAACTCTTGGTTAAGAAGAGTTTGCTCTTTGTAGAATTTATTCAATTTACCCATAGCGATCTTCTCAAGCATAGCTTCAGGCTTACCTTCTTGTCTTGCTTGGTCTTTACCTATTTCAATTTCCTTTTCTACGATTGCAGGGTCTACATCGTCTTTATCAAGACCTACTGGCTTCATAGCCACGATTTGCATACCTACGTCTTTTCCAAGGTCAGCTAAATCGGCTCCACCTGTACCTTCAAAAGCTACGATACCGGCAGCTTTTTTGTTAGAGTGAACGTAAGCTACAACTTGCTCCCCATCTATGCTTGAGAAAGAAGAAACCACGATTTTTTCACCGATTTTTCCAACAAGTTCAGTGATGTTTTCTTGTACTGACTGTCCATTGTCTAAAGCTGTAGCAAGAAGAGCATCTGCATCTTTCACATCACCTTTAACAGCGGCAGCAAGAATGCTTGCAGCAAGGTTTTTGAAGTCTTCTACATTAGATACTGGTTCAGTTTCACAAGCCAGGGCAAGCACCTTAGTACTAGCACCTTCTGAAGAAACTAAAACTAGACCTTCAGAAGTCTCATTGTCGGCACGCTTAGCGGCAACTTTTTGTCCTGCTTTTCTCAATATTTCTACGGCTTTGTCAAAATCGCCTTCAGCTTCCGTAAGGGCTTTTTTACAATCCATCATTCCGGCCCCTGTAAGTTGACGTAGCTTGTTTACGTCAGCAGCTGTAATATTCATTGTTTATTATTTTTTTGTTAAAAAATTAGCATTAAGTAAAAAAAATAGAACAGCCCAAAGCAATGCTCCGGGCTATCCATAAGATTTATTATCGAAGCATAATATTAAGCCTCCGTTCCGTCTGTAGCCGCAGCATCTTCAGAAACAGGTGTTGCTTCAGCGGCAGGAGCTTCTTCAGTAGCTACCTCAGCAGTAGCGTCTTCTGTTTTCACTCTTTTTCTTTTTCCGCTATCTTCTCTATTTACTACTTCTTTTGCTGTATCTACAGCCCTTTTAGCATCTTCCTCTTCTTGTAAAGCAGCATTTTCTTTATCTGTCTTTCTTTCAAGGATACCTTCTTCTAGAGACTTACCGATAGCAAGGGTAATCAATGAGATTGATTTGTACGCATCATCATTAGCAGGGATTGCAAAGTCTACTACCTCTGGGTTAGAGTTAGTATCACACATTGCAACTACTGGAATGCCTAATCTTTTTGCTTCAGCTATAGCTAGGTGTTCTCTTTTGATGTCAACAACAAAGAGGGCTGCTGGAAGTCTGTTCAGGTCAGTAACACCGCCTAGAAGTTTTTCCAATTTAGTTTTTTCACGACCTAACATCAATTTTTCTCTCTTAGCGATGTTTTTCGCAGTTTCTTCATCACCTAACATCTTCTCGATGTTCTGAAGTTTTTTAAGAGATTTTTTGATTGTAGCGAAGTTGGTAAGCATACCACCTAACCATCTTTCTGTTACGAAAGGCATTTTCAAGCGTCTTGCTTCTTCAGAAACAATTTCTTGTGCTTGTTTTTTAGTAGCTACAAACATCACTTTACGTCCAGAACGAACCACACCTTTTAAGAAGGCTTGTGCTGCATCTAATCCGGAAAGAGATTTGTTAAGGTCAATGATATGTATTCCGTTTTTCTCCATGAAGATATACGGAGCCATTCTTGGATCCCATTTACGGGTAAGGTGTCCAAAGTGTACACCAGCGTCCAATAGGTCTTTGTACTGTACTTGTGCCATTAGAAATGTTTTAAAATGTAATAAATATATAAATTAAGCAGCACGGGACATCGGGCACGATAAGCCCCGTCTGGACAAAATACTTGTAATATTAACGTTTTGAGAACTGGAATCTCTTACGTGCTTTCCTACGACCGTACTTCTTACGCTCAACCATTCTTGAGTCACGAGTAAGGAATCCTTCTTTTTTCAATGGAGGACGGTTTTCTGAATCTACCTCACATAAAGCCCTAGAAATGGCCATACGGATAGCTTCTGCCTGTCCTGATATACCACCACCTCTAACATTTACTTTAATATCGTATTTTCCTTCGCCATTTGTAAGACCAAACGGTTGGTTAAGAACGATTTGTAGTACTTCTGTTGGGAAGTAATTGGCCATTTCACGACCATTTACGGTGATATCGCCTTTGCCTGATTGTAAATAAATACGGGCTACGGCTGTTTTTCTTCTACCTACAGTGTTAATTACCTGCATCTTATATCGAATAATTTAGGTTCTAAATAATTAAAGTTCCACTTTTGATGGATTCTGTGCTTGGTGAGGATGCTCAGCTCCTGCATACACATATAAATTTCTATAAAGCTGACTTCCAAGTCTGTTTTTAGGAAGCATACCTTTAATAGCCATTTCTACCACCTTTCTACCGTCTTTTGCAAGAACCTCTTTGGCTGTAGCAAAACGCTGTCCACCTGGGTGTCCTGTATGGCGGGTGTAAACTTTATCAGTTAGTTTTTTGCCCGTCAAACGTATTTTCTCAGCGTTGATTACGATTACGTTGTCACCACAGTCTGAGTTAGGAGTGAAAGAAGGCTTGTTCTTACCTCTCAAAATGTTCACTATCTGGCTAGAAAAACGACCCAAGATTTGGTTACTGGCATCAATAACCACCCAGTTTTTCTCAGCATTCTTACGGTTTACAGAAACCGTCCTATAACTTAATTGATCCACGAGTTAATTTTTTTTACGTTTATTTACTGTTTTTAAGTACGCTAAAAATCCGAGAATTACCCAATCATCTACGGCTTTAGTTTACTTATTTTCTCTAATTATAAGGTGCTAATTATAAGCACATAAGATCTTCCGGAATTAAAGATCTTTCATATAATTTACATAGGCCAAGATAACACGGGCAGCATTATCTGGCGGTATTTGGGGCTGCAAAGTTAAGAAAAATATTCGGTACACAAAATATTTTTATAGAAATAAAGTGCTAGAAACTAAGAGTGTAACTAAACTTTCGGCTTGAATTACTTAATTTATCTATTTTTATACAATTGCATTGACACGAAATGAAAACAAAAACCATATTACTGCTAATATTTTTGATTCTTATTGCTGCGTTTGCAATTATAGCATTGATACCGACTGACAATTCTGATGTCAGTACTAAATATTTGAAAACTTCTAAAACCAATGATAGAGAAAAACTTAAAGAAATTGGAGTAAAAGAGTTGTTTGATCATTATAGAACGAGTGATAAAAATAGAACATATTATGAGGTAGTTTCCTTTCCTGGAAATGGTGCTAGTTTTATTTTAAATTATAATAAAGATGACGAAAGATTAACCGTCTGTCTTGATCTTGGCAGTGGCTGGTCTTATCAATTTGAAGAGATAACAGAAAGAGATTTGGAGGAGTTTGTTTTAAAGAAATTTAATGTAGTTGATTTCCATATTCTTAACTCTCTTATTGAGGGAAATGCCGTTCTTGTAAACGACAGTACCTATAGTATAAATGGTAAAATACTAAAAAGTGTCATTATCTATGAAAATTGGATATTCCCTAAGACAAACGGGAGTCCAGCAGGGTTTTGATAATTGAGAGTATTTAACTTCCAAATAATTTTCTGCATCTGTTGAGTACTCTAGATTTTAGAGAATGTTTATTCTATTTTTACTGCTGATTTTGCGGATATTTCTGTCGTCAATAGTTTTTGTTCACAGAGTGCGGTAGGAAACACGATAAGAGCTTATGATGATTCTGTTTATCTTATTACAAATGAATTTTTATTGAAAAATTGGATAGACTCCCTTATCAAGTAATATCAAGAATACCTAATCATAAAGAAAAAACATTTGTCTTTCTTTTATTTCTCAAAATCCTTTCTACATTTGTGCAATGAAATTTACAAACAACATAGCAGCTAACTGGTGGCGTTCATCTCAAATGAGTTGAACAAGATAGCTATGTGGTTTTAAGATATACTGTAAGGCTTGCTGTTCAACTCAGCAAGCCTTTTTTTGTTTTTGACAGTTTTGCTGGTAAGTTTCGAGCTATTGCTCTCACTTATAATGGAACAGAGAAAAGAATATTAATTAGAAGAACTAATGTAACATCGAGCGAAGTAGAGGTGAACACCAAAATATTATGAAATTTAAAATTACTACCCGCAGCAAACGCCTTTTGGCTGACACACTTACTCCCGTAAGCATTTTCTTGCGGATTAGAGAGCAGTTTCCGCTTTCAGTAATTCTGGAAAGTGCAGATTATCATGCTATGCACAACAGCTTTAGCTACATAGCCTGTGACCCGGTGGCGTCGATTTCAATAGACAGAGGTATCATCAGTCAGGTTTTTCCGAACGGAGAAAGAAAAACGTATCCACTGGACAGGAAAAAAGATGCGGTAAAAGTGCTGCAGACATTTGCCTCTAAATTTGTACATGACGATTTGGGATTGGGTTTTATATCAAACGGTATGTTTGGTCATATTACTTATGATGCCGTGCAGTATTTTGAAGATATTGAGCTCCAGGAAAAGAAAGAAGAAAATTATATTCCGGATATCAAGTACTGTATTTACCGGTATGTGATAGCCATTAACCACTTCAAAAATGAACTTTACCTTTTTGAGCATACCTATACGGAAGAAGGCAAAGAGCCTGAACCTATAGCAGACGGATTGGAGACGCTGGAGTTCTTTGTGAAAAATCCCAAAAGAGCCTCTTCAGACTTTAAAGTCACGGGTGAAGAAGAAACTAACATTCAGGATGACCGTATGCGTGAGATTGTAAATCAATGTATAAAGCATTGTTTACGCGGTGATGTGTTCCAGATAGTGCCGTCCCGTAGGTATTCACGCACTTTCTCCGGGGATGATTTTAATGTGTATCGTGCATTAAGGAGTGTAAATCCATCTCCTTATTTGTTTTATTTTGACGGTGGTGATTACCGTATTTTTGGTTCAAGCCCAGAGAAACAGATTTTTATAAAGGATGGTGTGGCCGAGATTCATCCGATAGCTGGAACATTCAGACGTACGGGAAATGACCAACACGACCGTCAACTGGCACTTGATTTACATGCAGATCCGAAGGAATCAGCAGAACATGTTATGCTGGTAGATTTAGCTAGAAATGATTTGTCTAGAAATGCAAACCATGTAGAAGTAGAGGTTTTTAAAGAAGTCCAGTTTTATAGTCATGTAATCCATTTGGTTTCTAAAGTTACTGCCCAGATGGAAGAAGGAGTGAATCCTTTGCAACTGGTGGCCGACACTTTTCCGGCCGGAACGCTATCGGGTTCACCAAAGCACAATGCCATGAGCATCATCAATAAACTGGAACCGAACAATCGTGGCATTTACGGCGGAGCTATTGGGTTTATGGATTTTAACGGCAATTTTAATCATGCCATAGCCATCCGTACGTTCTTAAGTAAGGATAAAACTCTATATTATCAAGCTGGAATGGGAGTGGTGGCCAAGTCTAATGTGGACAGCGAGATGAACGAAATTCACCTGAAATTGGGGGCTTTGAGAAAGGCCATAGAAATGGCGGAGGAGATATAATCACTAAAATATTTTGGCTGAAACAAATAAAAGCTGACAGCTCAACACTCTTAAAAATGAAAATACTAGTTCTAGATAATTATGACTCTTTTGTATACAATCTGGTATACATTCTGAAACAATTAGGTACTCAGGTAGACGTCTTCCGTAACGATAAAATTGCACTAGAAGACGTAAAAAAATATGATAAAATACTTCTCTCTCCAGGTCCGGGAATACCTGAGGAGGCAGGAATAATGATGGATTTGCTGAAAGAATACAAAGAAACCAAAAGCATTTTTGGAGTTTGTTTGGGTCATCAAGCCATTGGTGAAGCCTTTGGAGCAAAGCTTGAAAATATGGGGGAAGTGCTCCACGGTGTAACCACACCTTGTATAGTGAAAGATAGCAACGAACTACTTTTTCAAGGAATCCCTGAGTACTTTAATGTTTGTCGTTATCATTCTTGGACAGTTGTTCCAGAGTCTTACCCTGCTGACTTAAAGATAACGGCAATAGATGAAAAAGGTAATTCAATGGCTGAAGCCCACAGTAAGTACGATGTGCGTGGGGTACAGTTTCACCCGGAAGCTTACCTCACAGAACATGGAGTGAAAATGGTGGAGAATTGGGTGAGGGGTTAATTACACCCTCACTTTTCCTCTGTAGGCTCTTGCACCATAATAGGATTCGGCACCGTTGTGATAAATAAACACACGGCCAAAACGGTAGTCGCCAAATATGGCTCCACCTAGTTTTCTTACATCTAATGGGGTTTGTAGCCAGGAAGAAGTTTTAGTGTCAAAAGTGCCTAGAGTTTGGAGTTTTAGGTATTCAACTTCCGTGAGGAGCTCTACACCTACTTCTGCAGCGTGACCTATAGCACTGTTTTTGGGTTTATGCTCCTTGCGAGATTCCAAAGCTTCTTCGTCATAACAATAACTTCTCCGACCTTTGGGAGTTTCCTTTGAGCAGTCATAGAAAATATATTCTCCATGTTCAAAACCAACCACATCGGGTTCGCCTTCTGTTTCTTCCATTTCGTTAATAGTCCAGAGCTTTTCTGGGTTGGCTTCTAACTTTTTCTGAACTTCAGACCAAGCAAGTCCCTCGTGTCTGTTCATGTTTTTCTCAAAGCGGGTTTTGAGAATTTTAAAAAGTTCGTCTTTTCTTTCTTCGGGTAATTTTTTCATCAGATTTGTAATTAATAATAGCTGAAGAACTTAGGGCTTCTTAAGATAATTTTAGTTTTTGCGGTCTGAAATACCAAGAAATTATAGTTAAGGCGAGCAGCAAAGTTGCAGGTAAGGATTCTGAAATAGGGTCGCCCATAAATAAATGTGACACAATAGCCCCCGAAGATACAAAAAAGAATCCTGAATATGCCCATTCTTTGATCAAGGGATATCGAGGTAAAAGTAAAGCAACCACTCCGAATAGTTTCCACACGCCAATAATTGTGAGAAAATAAGAAGGATATCCTAAATGCTCCATCATTTTTGTTTCCTCTTCCATTTTCATGATTTGCACTACACCAGTGGAAGTCATACCCAAAGCCAGCCAAATGGTGGCTATCCAATAAATAATTTTGTTTCTTTTGCTCATTTTATATGTTGTTTCATTGTTTCTTCTAAGCGATCATGAGCCATATTTATACCATAAGTAAATGGTAACTTGAGGATTTCATCCCTCTCTTTTACGGATCTGTATAGCACATGTATTACAAGAGTACTTTTACCTTCTTCAAGCTCTTCGAAGGAGAGATATTCTAGCTGAGGAGAATAGGGCGTATTTTCCATTTCAAACGTTCGGACAATTGCTTTGCCTTGTTCAAAACTGTGGATAACACCATTGGCACTAAATAGCAAGTTTCCGTTTGGGCTGCGTGTTTCAAAACGGTAACTTCCGTGATTTTTACTTTCGTGTATAAGCACTTTGTTCCCCATCCACTGTTCTATAAGTTCAGGAACGGTGTAGGCTTTGAAAAGTAAGTTTATAGGAAGGTCAAACGCTCTTCGGATGAATATTTCCTGTTTCCCATCTTCAGCTTCTATCTGTGTTTTCATAGTTTTTCATTAAGGTTTCCAGTTTGTCAAACCTTTCATCCCACATTTTACGGAAAGGCTCAATAAATTCAGCAATTTCTTGCATTTTTGCCATGTTGAGTTCATACCGAATCTCCCTTCCAGCTTGCTCTTTACGAAGCAGTTTGCATTCGGTAAGGATTTGCAAATGCTTTGAGACCGTAGGTCTTGCGGTGTCAAAATGGGTTGCAATACTTCCGGCAGACATGGCTTGGCTTGCCAGCAAAACCAATATAGCTCTGCGTGTGGGGTCGGCTATTGCTTGAAAAACATCTCTTCTTAAATTCATATTGAAGCCATTTGGCTACAAATATAAATGTAGTCATTTGACTACGCAAATGTTTTTTAATAATTTGTACAAGTGCCAAAATGGAAAAACTATCTTATCTTTGTTTATCATTAAGTACTGAAGGATAGATGTTCGGGTTTCTAAACAAAAAGCCACAAGCTGTAAAACAAGCAAACGAAGACGCTTTTCGTAAGGGCTTTGCTACGCATATTCCTACCGAAGCAGTAGAATATGTGATGCAGCTTTGGAGAGAGCATCCGTTTAGTTTTACCATTGCCGGTTCACGCCAAACCTGTTTGGGTAACTATATCTTCAAGAACAATCGGCATTATATCTCGGTAAACGGAGACTCTAATCAATACAGTTTTTTGATCACCTTAATTCATGAAATTGCACACCAGCGGGTTCAAATAGGAGAGAGGGCATTTAAAAGGAGAGCTATGCCGCATGGTGATGAGTGGAAGTATCATTTCAAAACTCTGATGGCTCCGCTTCTGAACAATTTTGTTTTTCCTCATGATATTCTGGCTGTTTTGGTGGCACATATGCGTAATCCTGCGGCCTCGTCTACAAAAGATCCTGCTTTGGTAAAAGTTTTGACGGGATACTCACCCCAGCAGCAAGAAACGGGGATATTTCTTTCTGAAGTTCTCAACGAACAGGTGTTTTCGTTTAAAGGAAGAGGATTTAAAAAAATACAGGAAAGAAGGACACGGGTTTTAGTAGAGTGCGTTAATACTAAGAAGAGGTATACCATTCCCGGAGTAGCCAAAGTAGAGCTTCTATGAAAAGACTCATCCTTGTTTTATGCTTAATCGGATTTAAATCCATAGGGCAGTCTGTACTGTCTACTGGCGACTGGATTCGTGTGGCCGTAAAAGAGGACGGAGTTTATAAAATAACAAAGGATTTCCTGGCTAAAAATGCACCCAATCTTAATGTGGATAGACTCCGGATTTTTTGCGGGCATTCAAGTCAGTTACCTCAATCCAACTCCGAAGTCCGTTTTTCAGGTTTAAGAGAGGTGCCAACACTCGCATTACCTGATGGAAATATTGCATTCTATGGTTTTGGGGCTCATAAGATATTTACTGAGGGAACTCAATACAAGCATTTAGTTAATCCATATTCCGATGAAAACTACTATTTTATTACCAGTGGGGTTGCTTTGCCTATAGAAAACCAAAATTATTTAGGAGGGAAAACCGGAACAGCTTTGCCTTTTTATACCTACGAAGAAAAGGAGAAAAAGAACCTCTTGAATTCGGGGCAACAGTGGCTCGGTGACTTTTTTAATAATACATATGAATTAGTATTACCTGTCGAAGATTTTGTGGGAGACTACAAGCTTGGAGTAGATATTTATCCGCTAGGAATTGCCGATCAGGAACTTACCGTACGGGCAGCTGGAGCAGAAGTAGTGAAAACCACACTTAAAGGTGCCCCGTATAATGCCAATGACGCCAACAGACGCTACCAACGTATCACGAATAGGAATTTTGTAATGCTGGAAACGCCCTATCCAGCCTTACAATTACACATAAACTCAGGCGGGATAGGTAATGCAGGAGCGTATGTAGATTATTGGTCTGTTACCTACCAAAGAAAATTAAAATACTATAGTGGTCGACAAATTATCTTTAGGACAAATGAAACAGTGCAAGAGGAGAGTTTCAAGATAGAAGGACAACAAAGTAGCACAGGGGTGTGGCATGTAGCAGATCCTTTTACTGTCAAAAACTTGGTATTGGATGGCGGCGGAAGTTTTTCTATACCCAGGGAGGCGGGCTCTTTAGTGGTTTTTGATAGCCAAAGTTTACCGATACCTGCTTTTGTAGAGAGAGTAAAAAAACAAAATCTTGAGAATACACCTGTTCCAGAAGTATTGGTTGTATTTCCGGAAGCTTTCCGGAGAGAGGCCGAGAGTTTAATCGCTTATAAGAGAGAAAATGAGGATTTTGAAATACTGGGTTTTTCTGCCCAAGAGATTTATAATGAATATAGTTCAGGCAAGGTAGACCCCACAGCTATCCGTGATTTTTGTAGGAATCTTCATTTACTTGGGTCGGGAAAACTGAAGCATTTACTTTTGCTGGGCGATGCTACTTTTGACTATAAGAATAACAATGGTGCAAGTTACGTGCAGCCATCTTTGCTGATACCTACTTATCAGTCACGAGAGTCTTTTGAGCCTATTTACAGCTACGCATCCGATGATTATTTTGGTTTTTTGGATGAAAGTGAGGGTGAGTGGGCAGAGGGCTACAGCCAAAATAATATTTGGGTATCTAACCGCAGCCATGACCATTTTATGGATATTGCAGTAGGTCGTATTCCGGCCCGTTCGGCATCGGAGCTTAACAACTACATACAAAAATACATAAACTATAAATCGTATATAGGAACTGCAAAATGGCAGAATAAGTGGACCTTTGTGGCAGATAATCGGGACTATAATCTGCACATGCGAGACACTGAAGAGCTGGAGGATCTCGTATTAGAAACCTTTGGAGGCTTGGAAACTCAAAAATTATATCTGGATGATTTTCCAATTGATGAACGGACAAATACGGCACCCGAAGCAAATAAACAGTTGCACGACTGGGTAAACCAAGGCTCATTTTTGGTTACCTATGTGGGGCATGGAGCAGCAGATGGTCTTACTTCGGAAAAACTGCTGACACTTGCAGATATTCTTAATTTAAGAAATCCCAATACCTTGCCAATCTGGTTTACTGCCACCTGTGAGTTTGGCCGTTTTGATAACCCAGGTGTGATTTCCGGAGCCGAACTATCGGTTTTACGCCAAGGTGGGGGAGCTATAGCTTTGTTAACTACCACAAGGGCGGTTTATTCTACTACCAACCAGGCTATAAACCGAGCTCTTTTTAAGAATATTAAAAATGCTACCACACTGGGAGAGCTATTTAGGATTACAAAAAATGAGTCTCAACAAGGCGAAGTGAACCGTAATTTTAGTCTGTTAGGAGATCCAACACTCCTTTTGCCAAATTTAACTTCAAACCAAATTTCACTGGCAGATACTCTGCGGTCCATAGATAAGATACAGATAACGGGATCAGTTGCGGATATTGCTGAGGGTAAAGTTTGGGTGAAGGTAATGGACGTTCCTAAAAATAAAAATACGCTTGGTACTTTTTCGGATGGTCCGGCTTTTGCTTATAAGTTACGGTCGGAGTCTATATATTCTGGGGTATTTATTATTAAAAACCACCAATTTGAAGGAGAAATAGTTTTACCTCCTATAGAAATAGACGGGTATGGAAGGGTGGTGTATTCTTTTGGAGATTTGGATACTACGTACCAAGGTTTTTCGTTTAAAAATCCAGTATATCTCACTTCCCAAAGAGGGGTTTTGGAGCAAGAGCAAAGCCCCCCAACTCTGCATGCTAGAGTAGATGATAGCCAAAATTTAGTGTGGGAAATAGGTGATGAAACAGGCATTGTGCTTAAAGATTTGGTCTTGCACGTGGGAGATGTAGAGGTATTGAATGCAGAGCGTTATTTTGAACCAGTAGAGGGAAGTAAAAAGGGGTTGCTAAAATATCCCATTGGACTGTTGTCCGAAGGAAGTTACACAAGTGTATTGGCAGTTAGCGATGTTTTTGGGAACCGACAAGAGGCTAGCTACAGTTTTGAAATAAAGAGACCTAAAATTGGTATTTTGGCACACACACTTTATCCTAATCCAGTGATAGATTATGCTAACTTACAGGTTCGTCACAATAGGACAGGAGAAAATTTAGAGGTAAAGTTTTTGGTATTTGATGTGCTAGGACGTGAAATTTTTAAACAAGAAAGTGTGTGTAGTACTTGTCCGGAAGAGTTCGGAATGAATTTTGATTTTTTGGAATATGTAAGCCTTTCACAAAGGTTTTTCTATAGAATAAATATAAAAAGCGAATCTGATGGGCAGTCAGCCATGAAAGGTGGTATTTTGTTTTCTAGGAAATAAAAATAAAAATCTCTTACTTTGGA
>CAZBAV010000012.1:31808-76437 GCA_964489955.1 uncultured Lacihabitans sp.
TCTTTATGAATAAAGACGTTTGGTACGTAACAGTACTTTTTTTGGCCGCACCGGGTCTTCTTTTAGGTCAAAATATGCCAAAAGATTATAAGATTATTTCCACAGCTGTACCTTTTATGTCTATTTCGCCAGACTCTAGGGCGGCTGCTATGGGGGATGCAGGTGCAGCTTCTTCGTTTGATGCAAATGCAATTTATTGGAACCCTGGTAAGATGGCATTTTCCGATTCTCGCTATGGAGGTTCGTTTTCATATACACCATGGTTAAGGGGTATTGTAAACGATATGGGTTTAATTAACGCCTCAGGATATTACAAAATTTCTGATAAGCAAACTGTAGGTCTTAGTGTGAATGTCTTTAATCAGGGAGAGATACAGTTTACCGATGTGCAAGGTTTTGAGCAGGGTACTTTCAATAGTAATGAATTTTCGTTCACAGCTGGTATTGCCCAAAAGCTAAGTTCGGACTACTCTTTGGGTTTAAATATTAAGTATATAAACTCTAACCTTATAGGTAATACTACGGTTAATGGTGCAACAGTGAGACCTGGCCAAACTGCCGCTATGGATTTAGGGTTTTATTATAACAAAACCCGTCCGGGAGATAATGATCCTGAAAACTTCAAGCGTTGGGACGTGGACTATGGTGCAGTTTTGCAAAATATAGGTGGTAAAATGAATTATGGGTTTGGTGAGTATTTTATTCCTGCCAACCTTAAACTAGGGACAAAAATATCGTATAGACCGGATTTGTTAAACAACTTCTCGTTCCTGGTAGATTTTAATAAATTATTGGTGCCAACTGAAGCTGATGGGCAAAGTGCAAAAGACGTAAGCTCATTGGGTGGTATTTTTAAGTCATTTAGTGATGCACCAGGTGGTTTTAGTGAAGAAATGGCCGAAATTACAACCTCTCTTGGTTTTGAGTATTCTTACCAGGAATTAGTAGCTTTAAGGGCAGGATATTTCCATGAGGCGGCTAGCAAAATGGGACGCCAATACTTAACTGCAGGTTTTGGAATTACTTTAAAAGAACGTTTGAAGTTAGATGCTGCGTATTTAATACCAACCCGCACGGGGAGTGCATTGGCCAATTCTTGGAGGATAACATTAAGGTTGCAGATTCCTCATAAATCTGGTAAGGTAGACTCTATTGGAGACGAAATAGACGAGTAAGAAATACTATAAAGATTTTTTTATTAGCCCGCACTTCCGGGCTTTTTTTATTTAACAATACATGGAATACATAGAGCTAGACCTTAGCATTGACTCCGAGTTTGCCGAAATTCTGATGGCCGAATTGGCCGAAATAGGCTTTGATTCTTTTCTTGATAAAGAGGATGGAATACTTGCATACGTAACAGAAGACCTTTTTGCAGAGAGGGAATTGAAAAACCTCATGGAAAAGTATGCCGGGAAAACTTCACTTTCTTATGGTTTGACCCGTTTACAAAAACAAAACTGGAACAAAGAGTGGGAAGAGAATTTCCAACCTATAGACATTGAAGGCAAAGTGTTCATCAGAGCTACTTTCCATGAACCTGCAGCAGATTCTTATTTGCATGAGATTATTATTGTGCCCAAAATGTCTTTTGGTACAGGGCATCATGAAACTACTTCGCAGATGATAGCCTTGCAAATGGAGATAGAGCATACTGGCAAATCCGTACTAGATGTAGGTACTGGTACAGGAATTTTGGCTGTTATGGCACGCAAACTGGGTGCGGACCGTATACACAGCTTTGATATTGACAGTTGGTCTGTAGAGAACGGCAGGGAGAATTATGCTTTAAACAATACCTCTGATATTACCATAGAAGAAGGTACAATAGACACCCAAACACCAGGAGTTTATGACATTGTTTTGGCCAATATTAACCGTAATATATTGATAGATGAGATTCCTAAATATGGGGCTTTTGCTAAGGAATATTTGCTGGTTAGTGGGTTCTATGAGCATGATATTGCTGATATAGAGACAGTGGCAGAAGCCAGCGGATTTAAAAAAATAAAGCAGATAAGTAAGAACAATTGGGCTGCAGTCGTTTTTAAGAAATAGGATTTGGATAATATGAGGTACACTTTTCTGTTTTTCTGTTTTGGTTTTGTGCAGGTGCAAGCACAAGTATTGAACCTTCCGCAAGATACGGGGAGGTTTATGGAAGAGTATACCAAGCAAGTTACAAAAGCAGGAGCTGTACCAAACCCAGGCTTCAATGGTTTGTATGATGGGCTTGACGAAGGTGGTAAAAAAGCTATAATAAGCTTTGTGGCGTTTCTGTCAGGGAAGGGTCTCAAGCCTTTTGATGTGGTGAGAGTGACAGGGCTATTGGGTTCTTATCAAACATCGCAAGAAGCAAACTCTGCAAAAATGCAGGAATTTATAGAATATTTGCAGAAATCCTTTGCGAACTATCCAGGGCGAACTATAAACGATGTAGTTGTACAAATGGATGCTTTTTTTAGCAATAAAACATTGTTTAACTCGGCTTTTAGTACTGTTACAGCAAGCGAAAATGTAGTAGGTTTAAAGTTTTTTGATAAGAAACAGCCCTACTTTTCTATAGCAGAAAAAGAAGCGGCACCTGTAGAAGTTGCAGATTTGGGCTGGGGCGATATTGACTTTGAGGATTATGATCCATGGAAGGAAATAAAACCCGGTACATCAACATCTAATCTGAAAATTCCCGATGTTCAAGGTCTTTTTGTGGGGTTAAACGATGTAAACCTAGTTCTCAAGAGTCCTTCTGATTCCATAGTATTGCAAGGGCTTACAGGGGCGTATAATTTTGTGGAAGGTTTATTTGTGGGTGAAGGTGGCCGGATATCATGGATAGCGGGAGGGAAACCAGTAGAGGCCACTTTAGGCAAATTTTCCTTTAAGCCCTCTAGTGGCCGTTTGGTTGCAGAGCACGTTTTTATTAAGCACGAAAAGGTTCTGAAAGACTCTTTGGAAGGTGTTTTGGAACTAAAACTAGAGAAACGTCCTGCAAACATTAAATCTTTGTACCCGCGGTTTATATCTTACCATAACAATGCAAACTACATCCTACCTATTGATAAATATGAGATTTCGGGAGGATATACTTTGGTTGGGGATAAGGTAAGTACCACTTCAGTTTTAGACAAATATACCAAACTCAATGTAAAAGATAAATTTGAAGTAATAGGTGTGTCTCTTACTTTGGGAGACTCTCTCATTACGGCAGACAAGGTGCGGTTCGCAGCCCGTTTCGGTACGGATTCCGTTACGCACGAAGCAGTACGGATGACTTTTGATATGCAGAAGGATCAGTTACAACTCCACAGATTAAGAAAAGGAGGTTTCAGGAATAGCATGTTTTCTGATACTTTCCACCAGGTAGATATCTTGTGTGATGCCATGTCTTGGAATCTAAACCAGGGGCAAATGAGTTTCTATATTGTAGCCGGGAAATCAGAGGTTCCTGCCTTATTTGAGTCTTTTGACCATTTTAGTATGCCACGATTAAGCAGCCTTTCTTCCGCGGCAGGTTTTAATCCTTTAATGGCTGCAGCTAATTTGGTGGGAAGGAAAAAAGAGAATAAGATAACGGTGGAAGAGCTCATGATCATTGTAAAGCGGGAACGTTATTTGGTACAAAACGGGCTACTTATAGGTAACCAAATGGGCTTTTTTGATTACCATCCTTTTGGAAATTACTACTCTATAAGTCGTAAAGGGATGCATTACTATTTGGCGGCTACAGGTAAAAAAGATTATGACGATCTTGTTTTTTCTTCCCTGGATAAAAAAAATACGGGAAAAAATGCTACCATAGATTTTAATTCCAAAGCCTTGGAAATTACCGGAGCACAGGATTTTAAACTTAGCGATAGTTTGGGCATACGTCTAGAGCCCAAGGACAATAATATGGAAGTAATAGGAAATAAGGTTTTCTCTTTCAGTGGGAAAATCATTGTAAAAAACTATACTTTCTATGGTGACTTTGTTCTGGAATACGAGAAGTTTCTGGTAAACCTGAAGCGGATAGACTCTATTACTTTCATTCCCCAAGATGTCTATAAAGTGGGAGGGAATGTACAATTGGGGGCTAACTTCCAGTTTGGAAAAACTGGGAAACTATATCTCAATAGCCCTGATAATAAATCAGGGCGAAAAAAGCTGCTGGCCTATCCTAAGCTGGAAATAGATGATGGAGTTACCGTGCATTTCAATGAAAAGGGGAGGGTGCAGAAGTTTGGAGATGGTGTAGTGTTTCAAGCCAAAAAATTATCTTTGGATAGTCTAAATGCCGTAGATCCGGTAATACCTGGACAATTTACTCTGGCGGGAATTATGAAGCCCTTGCAAGACAACTTACGGATGATGCCCGATTCTACCATGGGTATGAAACACATAGTAAAGGCTCCATATCCTCTATATGGTACGCAAAGTACGCTTACTTCAAACAAAGAAATCCTACTGAATAAGAGGGGTATTTTTGGAGGGGGAAAAGTAGCTCATTTAGCTGCCGAACTGAATATAGAAACCTTAAAACTATATGAAGACCACGCTGTGGGTGTGGGGACAAGCGGGAAAATACTGGAGAAGAGTTTCGGAGAGGTGTATTTTCCTAACATGACCATAGATGAATTTAAAATGCACTGGAAACCGGATGCCGATAGTTTGGCTATAGCCTCAGAGAAGGGCTTTAAGTTTTATAACGAAAGCAGCATCCTTACAGGAAGTGTAACAGTTCGGACTCCCGGTTTGTTTGGTACGGGGTCTTTGCAGCGGGCAGACTCCCACATAGAATCACAGAACTTCAAGTTTAACAAAACGGGTTTTTTGGCGGGTCATGCCAATCTGAAAGTGAAAGCGGGCAACGAAGAGCGGGATGCATTTTCTGGTAAAAATCTCAACTTAGACTTTAATGTGGTGTCTTCTTTGGTAAATATAAGTCCGCAAACAGGAAGTTTTACCGACAATGAAGTCTCGCAACTAGAGTTTCCTTACTCAGCCTATGCCACCACCATAGATAAAGCCCTCTGGAAAATTAAAGAAAAAACTATAACCATGGAAGGAGATTTGGAGACTTCGGTTTTTAAGTCTACTGCCAAGAACCAATACGGCTTAAAGTTCCACGGTAGAGGAGCAAAATACGACATTGATGCCAAGAAATTGAGTATAACTGGCGTGGAGGAAATACATACTGCAGATGCCGCTGTGCTGCCTCCGGGAGGCAATGTTTTTGTGCAAGACGATGGGAAGCTTGCAGGTTTTACCCAAGCCACCATTGTGGCAGATACGTTAAACCGCTATCACACGCTTACCAATGCCGACGTAACTGTTAACTCGCGTTTGTCTTACACAGCCAAGGCAGATTATAGGTATGTGAACGTGAGTTTAGATACGTTTAATATCAAGTTAGGTGGTTTTGAGTTTGCAGAGGTATCAGAGACAGGGCAAATATTAGATTCCAAAGCTTCTGGGAAATTGAGTACTATAGCACGTGCCAAAGTTACGGAGGCCGACCAGGTTTTTTTGGCCAAAAAGATGTTGTATAAAGGAGAGCTTACCATGCTGGCACCTTTCAAAAATTTATTTATGAAAGGACAGGTTTTGCCTGATTTAAAACGATATCCGATGATTGGAGGCTCTTGGATAGATTATCAAGGAAGCAAGTCCGAGAATGTGAGTATTAATATTGACGAAACCCTGAAAGACGGTGGTAAACCCCTATATGTAGGTTTACACATGAAGTATGGGGCTAACACCGATGCCATTTATCCGTCGTTTCTGTCCATGAAAGGTTCAGGAGACGATAGTAACATTTTCTTAGCACGAGGTAGTTTTGGCAGGGATGAGGAAAATCAGCGGTTTTATGTGAAACCATTGGGTGATGTAGGTAATGGGGCAGAGTTTTATGAAGAGAAGGGCATTCTGAAACTGAATGGGGCATTTAACCTGTTAGGGGCACCCTCAAAAGTTTTTGAAACCGTAGGTACGGCAGATATACAGCTGGATTCTATGAAGTACAGGTTTAATACCATGATGCTTTTTGATTTCCCGCTGCCAATTCCTACTGTACAGAAACTGGGAGAAAACGTAGTGAAAGCCAATTTGGATGCTGGTAATACGGAAGCAGGAGTGGATTTATCTTCGGATCAGTTAAAGTATAAACTAGGTCAAATTATTGGAAGCAAAGACCTGGAGAAGTATTTAAACGACTCGCAGAAAGGCCATATGCCTTTGTTTAAACAGAGTTCCAAATTTTTGAAAAGCTTGGTTTTGTCTGACCTGGATTTGGTGTGGCATCCTACAGCCAACGCCTATATCAATGTGGGAGCTATTGGAGTTTCCAATATTGGTGATGTAGACATAAACGCTACTGTAAACGGGTATGTGGAGATTGCACACTCGCACAGTACGGGAAGCGAAATTCATATTTACTTTGACCTCTCACCCAGCAAATGGTACTATTTTGTTTATAGAAACGGCATGCTCGGTACTGTATCTTCAGATGAGGAAGTTAATAAGCTCCTAAATACGGGTTCTGACAAAGAGAAAAAGTCCAATTTTATAGATGTAGCTGAGGCCCAGAGATATAAGAAACGTTTCTTACAGAATTACTTAGGAATTACGGAGCAAGAGCAGAAAAAGCAAGCTACTCCAAGCAAGAAGAAGAAAGTTGAGGAGGAAGGAGAAGGATTTTGAAAACTAAGGGTTTAATTGTAATTTGCTCGGGTAAACTTGGTTAATTATGAATAAACTTCTCCTTCTTTTACTCTTTTCGGGATTTTCTGTAGTGGTTTCGGCACAAGGTACGTTGCAGATACAGGGATCATTTTACGATGACAGCACAGGTTTAGACCTCCCCACCAAGGTTTACAGTTATACAAAGGGCAAGAAGAAGCATTTGGGGCAGTCGTATCCTGGCAAAGTTTTTGATCACAAGTTTGATGTTACCCTAGATTTAGGTGCCGATTCTCTTGGTTTTGAGAGCCCTGACTATACTACAGTCACTATACCGCTTCATCACCAAAATGAAATGCGAGGGGACTACAAAGCCACTTTGGGAGTAAAAACACTTAGGGAAGGTAAAAAGGTAAGACCATTTTATTACAGGGGGCTACTCTTACCTAAAGATTCTACAATTCGGTATACGTATATAGATCATCATATATTTGGAGATAGGGAAGACATTGGACAAGATTTTACTCTTATGGTAAATTCAATAAATGGCTGGTATGATAATAGTACTAGAACCCATGTGATTTCAGTGACCTCAGAATCTGAGGTGTTAGCAAAGATTTATTATAAGACAGATAAACGAGGAATTACACTAGTTAATTTGGCTATAAAGCCGGACGGAGCAAAAGGAGTGGATCAGGTTGTGATAGAAAGTACAAATAAAAATCCTTCTACACCTTTTCAAATTAAAGATGTGTTTTTTGCTCAAAGCAGTTTTGATCTTACTTTAGAAGCAAAGCAAAATCTAGAAGAATTAGGCACGTATCTTAAGGCTAACCCTAGTGCCAAAATAGCACTCTATGGGCGTACAGATAGAGTGGGTAATCCAGAAGTAAATGTTACATTGGCAAGATATAGAGCGGCTGTCGTTTCAAAATACCTCGAGGAAAGTGGCGTAAATTCCATGCAAATACAAGTATCTTGGGAAGGAATAAACCGTAAGCCTGTAAGTGGAGACTCGAGTTTAAGCGACTTTAGAAAAGTTTCGGTACGGGAGTTATAAGAAATAGGACAACTGCTGATAGGCTGGCATAATTCGTATAAAATAATAGCGTCAGCTAAAAAGAACAAAGTGTATAAAATGGAAATAAAACAACTAAGACATAGAGAGGATTTCCTGAGTAACCCCAGAGTAAACCAAGTTCAAATTCAACTTGGAGAACTCTTGAAAGAGTTAAATGATAAAAATTTATCTCTTAAGAGTGTTGAAATAATTAATAGGCATATTGACGATATAAACTCCTCTTTATCTGTAGGTAATGGTTTCAAAAGACTCCTTTTAAAAAAGCAAATACAAATAGTCAAATTCCTTGAAAAGGAACACAAACTTGTTCCTAAGAACTACTATAGAAACTTATGGATGGTTGTGGGCATGTCAGCTATAGGCCTTCCTATTGGAGTTGTCATTGGATTGAGCATTGGTAACATAGGATTGCTGGCAATTGGACTACCTATTGGCATGGTTGTAGGTCTAGTATTGGGTGCTGGTATGGATAAAAAGGCATTGAAAGAAGGAAGGCAATTAAATGTAGAGCTCAATAGTGGAAGGAATTAAACGTTTTTATTATTAAATACTCAGGGGCCTGAGTTCTACTAATAACCACTTATAGGTATGGGACTTAACAATCTGTAAATAAATAACTATAGATAGCCCTGAAGCCTCGCTTTAACGTATATGAACAGCTTTAACTGTCTATATGTATGATCTACATGGGTAGTTTCTAAACCAATACGTTAATAATGGAACTGAAGTTGCCAAGATTTCCTCGGGCGAGATTCTTGTTTGATACAACTCGGCCAAAAAAACATTTATAATTGATCTTTGTACTTAAAGGGATTATTTAATGCTATTAATCTCTCTTAGCAAAACTAGAAAATTCCATACTTTTAGGGAGAGGTATGGACAGATATATTACCTTTGCAGTCTTGTTTTTAGAGTATGTATTTAGAGGTAGAAACACAAGTAAAAGACGAACGCCCCGTATTTATTACAGGGGACTTCTGTAATTGGAATCCCGCAAGCCCGGAATTTATTATGGAAAAGGTAGAGGACGGGAAGTTTAGATTTGATTTAGACAAAATTCCTGACGTAAGCGGGAAATGTGAATATAAGTATACAAAAGGCGGCTGGGATCATGTAGAACTAGATGTTTTTGGGAATAGTCCTAAAAACCGATTGTTTAAAAAGGATGAAGTGGAAACCGACTTTGTACCACTTTGGAGGAAGAACGGATATACGCCTTTTTATAAAGATACTATGCCACTAGTAGAGGTGTTTTCTGAGGCTTTTGAGATTCCTCAATTGAAGCGTACGAGAAAAATCACCGTTTTACTTCCGAGCGACTATCATAAAAACACTGAAACCCGTTATCCGGTATTGTATATGAACGATGCCCAGAACCTTTTTGGGCAGGGATCTGCTTATGGCAACTGGGAGATTGATAAAAGGATTTCATTGTTAAAAAAACAAGGGGGGCAGGACGTAATCATAGTGGCATTGGATCATGGAGAAACCACTCGAAACTCAGAGTATTCTCCTTATAAAACACCCAAAACGTATGTAAAAGGAGAGGGGATGCGTTATGCCACATTTATAGTACGTACACTTAAACCACTTATTGACGCAAAGTACCGTACCAAACCCGAAAGACAGTTTACCGGAATAGGCGGAAGTTCAATGGGAGGACTCATAAGTATTTATACAGGTATGATGTACCCGGAGCAGGTAGGCCGCTTGATGGTTTTTTCTCCGGCATTATGGACCAGTCCGAAAATTTATTTCGATGCGGTGGAGTTTTTTAATCCCCTAGATACCAAAATCTATATTTATGGTGGCGGAAAAGAAAGCAGTACGATGTTTAGCAACATAGAAAAACTGACAGAAGCGATAGAAAGTCAGGGTTTTTCTTCTGAAAAAATTCAAATTAAATCTGAGCTGGACCCGGAGGGTGAGCACAATGAAAAACGATGGGGAAAAGAATTTCCTAAAGCTATGCAGTGGCTTTTTTAGAAAGTTAAAAACTAAAAACTAAAAGATCAACGTGTTTTTAGCTTTTCACTTTTAGTTTTTAGTTAAAAAAGCGTCAGCACACCATTCACCTTCTCTAAATCCAGTAAAAAGCGTTTGTTTTCTAGTCCGCCTGCATAGCCTGTTAGGCTTCCGTTGGTGCCAATTACTCTATGACAAGGAATAACGATGGCGATTGGGTTTCTACCATTAGCTGATGCGGCTGCACGTATTACCTTGGGATCGCCTAGTTTATCAGCCATTTGAGCATAAGTTTGGGTTTTCCCGTAAGGAATAGTTTGGAGTAAAGTCCACACTTTCTTTTGGAAATCCGTTCCGTCAGGGTCTAGTGGGAGATCAAAGTTTTCTCGTTTTCCAAGAAGATATTCTTCAAGCTGGGTAGAGGCAATATTCAGTATTTCGGGTTGTCTAGAGGATTTTTCTCCCACATTGGCAACAAAACTGATTTCCTTGACACACTCAGTGTCGGAAACAATCTTTAGGATTTTTCCGCAAGCCGACAAATAGGTTTCAAAAGTTTCTTCCATAATCGGTTACTAAGTTATGAAAAATTACGGAAATTTGGGCTGGATTGGACATCGTAATTAATCACAAAATGGCTTACATCTTTACATCGGAACGTCTCGGGTTTAGAAACTGGGAATTGGCGGACGTGGAAGAGATGTTTGAAATCAACTCTAACCCGCAAGTGATGGAGTTCTTTCCTTCCGTCCAGTCCAGAGACCAGACGCTTGATTTCATAAAAAGGATGATAAGGCAATTCGATAACACTGGTTTTTGTTATTTTGCTGTGGAGACACTGTTAGATAATGAATTCATTGGCTTTATTGGGCTTTCAGAACAATCTTTTCCAGGAGATTTTACACCTTGTATAGATATTGGCTGGAGAATAAAAAGTAGCGAGTGGAATAAAGGGTACGCAACGGAAGGAGCAAAAAGGTGTCTGGCTTACGCTAAAGATGACCTAAAAATAGATGAGATTTATTCGATAGCCCCTAAAGCCAATGAAAAATCCGAACATATAATGACCAAGATAGGGATGAAGAAACAATATGAATTTGAACATCCGTTATTGGTAAATGACAACAGGCTCCGTACCTGCGTATTGTATAAAGTGTTTTAAGTGCAAGAATTTAAAAGTACATGAAAATAGAAGAAATATACGGTCTTTTTGCAACCTCAGCAGGTGTAACCACAGATACCAGAAACATTATAGAAGGAAGCCTGTTTTTTGCTTTAAAGGGTGACAAGTTCAATGCCAATACTTTTGCGGCCGAAGCTCTGGAAAAAGGGGCGACGTATTCTGTTGTAGACGAAGAAGAATTTGCAACAAACGACCGAATAGTTTTGGTAGAAAACGTATTGGAAACGTTACAGCAGTTGGCTAATTACCATCGTAGGCAGTTTGATATTCCGATCATTGGGCTTACAGGATCAAACGGAAAAACAACCAATAAGGAGCTATTGACTCGTGTTTTATCTAAGAAATATAAAGTGCACTCCACCAAAGGAAATCTCAATAACCATATCGGAGTGCCACTTACTCTCCTTTCTATGGCTAACGACACCCAAATAGCGGTGGTAGAAATGGGAGCAAACCACCAAAATGAGATTGAGCTTCTTTGTGGCATTGCCGAGCCAACTCACGGTTTTGTTACCAACTTGGGAAAAGCTCACCTCGAAGGATTTGGAGGAGAAGAAGGTATCCGAAAAGGCAAAGGTGAATTGTTTGATTTCCTGAAAAATTCCGGCGGAATAGTGTTTGTTAACAATACCGACGAGAAAGTTGTTTCTCTGGTAAAAGAAAGGCAAATACTCCCTGTGGTTTATTACGGAGACGATGAAAACGCCCTGGAATTGATTTCAGAAAGCCCGATTGTAGAGTTTTCTGCACCAGAAAGTAAGCAAAAGTATACAACGCATATTGGCGGAAAATACAACTTCGACAATATGCAAACGGCTTTTAATATAGGTCTGTATTTCAATATCACAGAAGGAGATGCCTGTCAAGCCATAGCAGATTATAATCCGGACAATAACCGCTCACAAATGGTAGAAGTAGGTTCAAATTCCTTTTTAATGGATGCCTACAATGCCAATCCCTCTTCTATGGAAGCATCGGTAAAGAGTTTTGGAAACCTAAAAACGGAGAAACAAAAGGTTGTAGTCCTAGGTGATATGTTTGAGCTAGGAGAATACGCTGCAAAAGAACATGCTGCTCTTGGAGAATTAGTCAGTAAGCAGAACTTTGACTACGTAGTTCTTTTTGGAGAGAACATGCAGCATGCTTTGCATCATCTACCGAAAGCCTACTATTTTACCGATAAGTTTTCTATGCACAATTGGCTTATGGATATGAAGTTCGAAAATACTTACTTCCTCGTAAAAGGCTCACGGAGTGTAGGTTTGGAGAGCGTGCTGAAGGTGTTGGAGGTGTAGGTAGTTCTATTTGCTGTCTGCTTTGTTTTTAGGTTTTTTTGTATAAAATGTTCGTTGTGTTAAACGAAAACATAATGAATTGTTTGTTGTAGTAAACAAAATCCTCATTTTTTTGTTTACTGCATCCTACAAAGTGGGATAGAAAAGACTTGGCATGCTAACCCATCGCTTTCAAAGTTTTAAACCCTACCTTATTTCCGCTTTTTAGGTTTTGAAACGGGTACTTTCTTATTGCTTAACGAGAGCGAAATTTTCTATATTTTCTTTTTATAAATTTAGAGTTAATAAATTAGAAAATAGGCCATTAGAAATTAAAAAAAATATATACAAAGTTACTCCTCAATAGTTTTAACCAGAAGGTCATACACTTCAGAAGGGCGGCTTGCCTTCTTTGAAACAATTTCTCCTTTTCCGTTTATTACGGAATAATGAGGAATTCCTGATATATCAAAGATTTTTTTGGCTTCCTTAATCATAGAATCATTCAAAAGTATGTGCTCTCCTTCAATTTTATGTTTCTCCCTAGCTGCAAGCCAGTTGACTTTATCATCATTATATCCTAAATATAAAAATACTACGTCCTTTCCTTCCAATTTCTTTTTCAAATCCCTAGCGTTACTCATTTCAGAAATACATGGACCGCACCAGCTTGCCCAAAAATCAATATAAACCACTTTCCCTTCATATTCCTTTAGTAAATCTACTAATGAAGATTTACCTGAATATACGGATTCTGGTGATTCATTACTTTTTTTAAGATCAAGTAAATATTCATTCCTAGCATCTTCTACAATAGCCCGAAGCTCTTTATTTTCTACAATTGCTTGATATTTTGTATATACGGGATTAAACAAATGATCGTCTAATCTACTCATTGAGGTAGCTATTCTTGTAAGACAAACTTCTTTGGTAACTCCTTTTAACGAACTACCCTTTACAAAATCAAATAAATCTTTAAGTGCGAGGGGGAACTTAATTCCATTGAACTTAAACTGAGAATAGTAGTAAACCAAATCGTTATACTCCTTGGAGTTGAGAGCTGCATAATCATCATTCAGATCTAATCTAGACAGGGAGTCAAAAAAAACCTTGTTCGTGTTATTCCCTAGTATTCCATCTTCAACTAGACACCTCTCAAATGGGCTGTAGGTGTAATTTTTATTTAACCATAAAACATAGTTTTCATTCAGGGAATGGCTTTTTAAGTATTCTTCTAAAATAGATTTACTATAATCAAAAGCTCTCTTTCTATTTTCAAGAGCGGTCATTGCACTTACCGTCCTGAGACTTTTATAATAGTCCTTGCTAGCATAATATGATGTATCATATCTGGCAGTGAAGTAGTTTAAATAATTAAACTCATTTGCATTGGATCCCGTGGCTAAAAACTCTTCTTTCTCCGATTTTTTTTCAATAAAGTATCTTTCTCCAGAAATTAAATGGACTGCCTGAAAATAGTTAGGGCTTATAATAAACCACTCGCCTATTTTGTCCTCCGGTAGACTGATTTCAAATGTTCCGTCCCTGTTTACCGTTGCAAAAAAATTTACTTCTCGCTCCTTATTAGAAATCGGGTCCCTTTTTCGTCTTGCGAAATTAATCTCTTCATCATCCCATCCTACTACCGTACCTTTAACAATTGTCTGGGCAAAAGAGGGTAAAGTAATTATTGCAATCAAAAGAATAGAGTATAATACGTGTTTATATGGCATAATTCTAGTGGAATTTTCCATAGAGAACGACTATTTAGTATGTAAATTGTATTTCACCCAATAATCTAGTCCCTAATTTTTAATACATATTTTGCTAATTATGAAGAACTTAATAATCTTCCATTGTATTAGGCATTCGACTTGGTATTATACTGTTTTTATAAAATACCATTACCATAATCCATCTGAGGATTATCTCCTTTTTAGTGACGTATACTTTCCTCAGGGAAGAACTTCTTTACATTCTCGATAAATGGTTATAATCATTTAGGAGCTTACGGAGGAATGGCCTGTTTGGTTGTTTGCTTTCTATATTGATAATTTCTTTTACACGGTCTGCCAGTTTTTGAGCTAGCTCGTCGTCCATATGTTCTTCCGATTTTTCCAGAAGATTTTTTACAATAGTCATGTCTTTGTCGGATAGCTGTAGCACTTCCGGGTACATGACCTTGTAGTTAGTGCTTGCGGCAGCATAGGCATAGACGGTGTCGTTTATTTCGTAGTGGTCTTCTTCAGCATCCACCACATAGGTGCCTGCTGCGGTGTCTCCAAAACGCTGTTTGTATGGAGAACGCTCTATTTTTATAATAGCCACAAAAGGACCAAATGGAGCTAGGGCCATTAACCAACTGCTTACAAAATTTAAAAGGAAGGTGGCGTATGCATCTACAAAAAGAAACATCCATCTTACAGCACATTGTCCCACTGATGGTGGATTCCCCTCGGTGTTGACAACCTTTATTTTCATTATTTTTTTTCCTAATGTTTGGCCTTTTAAGAGCCATTCGGAAATCAAAGTGTAAAAATAAACAGGAGTGAAGAGGAAGAAGGAAACCAGATAATTATCGGCGAGTTGCCTATCCGGAGCCAGATATAAAATGAAGAAAATGTACGTACCCTTAAACACCCAGTCTATAGTAAATGCAAAATATCTACGCCAGGTGCTGGCCAAGCCCACATGGATGTCAACATTAAGAAAAGTAGCTATAGGTAGTGTCTTCATACCTTAAAAGTAGCGATAATTTTAGACAAAGGAAACCATAAATATGCTGTAGTTTAACACATTTTGGGCAATAATAAGGAAAGGTTCTCCAAAGAAGTTGGAGGGTTATAAGAATTTGATAAATTTCAAACATTAGTTTAACTGTTTGTAATTAAGTGTATTGTGTTGTTCTTTTGTGTAGATTTGAAGGAGGATGGGGAACTTTTTTTTATCAGTAATCATAAACCATACTGTATAAAGCTTATTTTGCGGGATGGGAAAACTCCAAAATGAGAGAATCTACATTTATAGGACGTAATAAAACTAAGTGGGAGGAAATAGAGGAATTCCAAAAGTTAAATCCTGATGAAGCCGCAAGTGATTTTGTGGAGGTAATAAGTGATTTGTCATATGCACAAACACATTATCCCCATAGTAAGATTACCAGCTATCTAAATTTTTTAGCACTTAACACCTACAAGACTGTTTACAAAAACAAGAAACTAAAACCTTTTTTAGATTTCTGGATAACTGATTTCCCATTGATCATTGGGAAGAACAAGAAGGTCCTCTGGCTGGCTACGGCTTTTTTTCTTACATTTTGTACTATGGGGGTGGTGTGTTCATATCTGGAGCCCGGATTTGTAGAATCTGTTTTGGGTAGCAGATACATAGATATGACCCATGAGAACATAGCAAAGGGTAAGCCGTTTGGTGTGTATGCGGACTCTAATCCCCTTATGATGTTCCTCCGTATTTTTTCCAATAACCTATTTGTGGGTCTGCTGGTTTTCATTTCAGGTTTTTTTCTAGGTATCGGTTCGTTTTACCATACTTTTAAGAACGGGGTTATGGTAGGTACGTTTTTTAGTATCTTTTTTAAAGCAAAAATAGGCTTTACCGCTATTATTGTGGTGGGTTTACATGGCACTTTAGAGCTTATGGCTTTGGTATTAGAATGTATGGCTGGCCTTTTGCTTGGGCTCAGCTATGTTTTTCCTGGAACTAATACACGTAAGGTGGCTTTTAGGCAAGGTTTACAAGCATCGGCAAAAATATTCATGGGTACAGTCCCATTTACTTTTGTGGCTGCTTTGGTAGAAAGTTACATAACCCGGCTTGGAAGTGGTGGAGTACTTACAGGAAATATATTAATAACAGCTCTATTAATATTGATTTTCTTAGGTAGTTGGGCTATTTTGGTTTGGTATTTCTTTATATACAGTAGTAGGGTCGCACGCAGCGTAAGCGATACAGAATATAGAATAAACCTTTGAGAAACTTTTTTTACATATTGGCTTTTAATTTTTTTGCTTTTCATACCTTGGTAGGACAAGGTATGGGCAATGGAGTGGAGCGTTTAAAAGAAGAGGATGACTTGTGGTATGCCGATAGCAGCTTCCTTAAGAAACCAACCGACCTGTCTGAAGTGTTTCAAACAGAAAAAGTAAGCCAAACCCCGTCTAGAGAGAAATTTGAAGAGGTTTCAAAAATCTTTGGATATATAATGCTAGCAGCGGTTTTAGCCGCATTATTATACGCTGTTTATGGCTTTCTGAAGACCCAAAGACCCCCAAAAGCTAAAACTCAAGAAACTGTGGACTATGCCGAGAATGATATAGAAACAGAGGAAGAGTTACAAAATTTAGATCTAAACAAAGAAATCAGGAAGGCTGAGGTATCTCAGGATTATCGCTTGGCAATCCGTTACCATTTTTTGTTGGTACTTAAGGCTCTGGTAAATGCCGGCCAGCTTAGGTTTGAGAAAAATAAAACCAATCAACAGTACCTGTATGACTTAGAGGAGGGCAAGAAAAAAGATGCTTTTGCGGCTTGTGTTCGATATTATAACTTTGTCTGGTTTGGTGAGCACCCGATAAACGAAGAGCGGTATTTAAAACTGCTGGTACATTATAAAGAGTTGATAAAAAATGCTTAGGAAATACGGGAAATATGCGGTCATACTTTTCCTGGTCCTTCTAGGCTTAGGCATATATTTGGTGCCACGACCTGAAAAGAAGAAGGTTTTTGACCGCACCATTTCATATAGCAGGTACACTTATAGGCCATATGATACCCGTTTTTTTTATGAAAAACTAAAAGAGAATGTAGGTGTTAGTAATATCAACTATAGTGCTCCTGATGCCAAAATATTAGACCGAGAATATAGTTTATATGTAATTTGCTCACCGCAATTTCTACCTTCTGAGAAGGAAATTTCTGCAATTTATGATTACATAGCTCAAGGCAATATCGTGTTTTTAAGTAGTTTTTCTGTTAATCCAGCATTTCTGCAGCGGCTTCCCGGAAGCAAGGAAGAAGTAGTGTTTAAAAATAAAGTGCCAAAAAAAGCTTTTGACGACTCCCTTACTATAAAAATGAGCCGTAAAGTATGGCAATATCCCGGTTCTGGAGTTAAGAGCAATGTGCTAGAGTGTTTCGCGGATTTGGACTCTGCTGTTATCTTGGGTAGTACAAAAGGTCATGGCCCAGCTGTATTGCAATATGATATAGGCGATGGAAGCTTATTTATACAAATAGCTCCTATGGCATTAAGTAACTATTTTCTCTTACATAAAGAGAACTATGGCTATTTAGGCCAACTGGCCACCTATTTACAATTAGATACAAGGGAGCTTATCTGGGACGAATATTACCGGAGCGTAAAAGAATTAAATACCCAAGATGCAGACAGAGAACATAAAGGCGAAAGCTATATGTGGAAGATGATAATGAAGCATCCACCCTTAAAGTGGGCTGTTTTTACTTTTTTAGGTGGTTTGCTTTTATTCGTACTAAACCACTATAGTAGACTTCGGGAGCCTTTACAGGTACTTCCACCTAACAAAAACACCACCTTAGAGTTTACCGAAGCCATATCGGAGTTGTATTGGCAGCATAAAGACCACGCAGTTATTGCCCACAAAATCACCTTGTGGTTACAAGATGTGTTAGGTTCTAAGTATAAATTGGCTTTTAAGGAATTTAAAATGAGTAATTTGGGGCTTATTGCCACCAAAACCCAGAAACCGGAAGAAGACATCAGGAAGTTACTAGATACTATAGAGGAGGTCACAAAGTCTCCTACGGATCAAAATTTACAACATTATTATAAGCTTGTTTATAAATTTATACACTAAAAATGGCAGAAGAAATTTTCAATAATAGGATACAGTTGGGAGAGCTCAATGATGCCGTACAGCGGATAAAAAAGGAGCTGGGCAAACTCATTGTAGGCCAAGAAAATACTATAGAGTTATTAATAGCCAGTATGCTATGTGGAGGCCATGTTCTACTAGAAGGAGTGCCGGGTGTGGCAAAAACCCTTACTGCTAAGCTCTTGGCAAAAAGCATTGATGGTACATTTAAGCGTATCCAGTTTACACCAGACCTTATGCCTTCAGATGTTTTAGGCACATCTGTGTTTAATCCAAAGAAACTGGAGTTCGAATATAAGCCCGGTCCCATTTTTTGTAACATTATTCTTATAGATGAAATAAATCGGTCGCCAGCCAAAACCCAGGCCGCTCTGTTTGAGCTTATGGAAGAGGAGCAGGTTACCATAGATGGAGCTACCCATCTTATGCATAAGCCTTTTCTGGTGGTGGCTACCCAAAACCCTGTGGAGCATGAAGGAACGTATAGGTTACCCGAAGCCCAACTGGATCGTTTTTTGATGAAAATTGTTTTGGGTTACCCTTCTTTATCTGAAGAACTAGACATTTTGCGGAGGTTTAATACCGACACAAGCAGCGGACTCATGGAAACCGTAGAAAGTGCCCTTTCTAAGGACAAAATAGAGAGTCTGAAAGTTACCGTAAGACAAGTTTTGGTAGAAGATAACCTGCTCAAGTTTATTGCGGATCTGGTACAGGCCACCCGTAACCATAAACTTATAGAGTTGGGCGGTTCGCCAAGGGCTTCTTTGTCTTTACTGAATGCCTCTAAAGCTATGGCGGCCATTGCAGGTAGAGATTTTGTGATTCCGGAAGACATAAAAGCAGTGTGCATCCCTGTTTTACGACATAGGATTATTCTTACCCCAGATGCCGAAATGGAGGGTGTCACTGATGTAGAAGTATTAGAAAGCCTATTTGAAGGAATAGAAATACCCCGTTAATGCCTAAGAGTTTTTACTTTACAAACAATACTTTCTTAGCTCTAGGAGCAGCTGTGGCTTTTTTTAGCTTCGGCTTACTATGGCCTGCATTTTTCTTTGCGGGTTTTGTGGTTTTGTTTGTGTTAGGGGTAGCGATTTTGGTGGAAACCTTACTTTTGTTTAGGAAGAAAAATCCCGTTCTTTTTAGTAGAAGGTTACCCAAAAGACTTAGCAATGGTGACGTGAACCCCATAGGTATTGTGTTTGAAAACGGACTTAAAAGCTCTTTACTGGTAGAATTGGTAGAGAACCTTCCTTACCAGTTTCAGCTGTTTGATTTTAAGAAAGATTATGTCTTGCCGGCTCGGGATGCCCTGCAAACGTATTATGAACTTATTCCAAAAGTGAGGGGGAAATATGTGTGGGGATCGGCAACACTTATGCTCAGGCTTGGTAAATGGGCCACGGTGGCACGACGCGTAGACTTCGGACAGAAACAGGAGGTGGTATGCTATCCTTCTTTCTTATATTTTAATGAATTGCATATCTCCGCTCAAGTAGCCAATGAAGAGCGTAATGTGTTGCAAGTAAGAAAGTTAGGGCAAAGTTTAGAGTTTGAGCAAATAAAAGATTATGCTCAGGGTGATGACTACCGACATATAAATTGGAAAGCAAGTGCGAAAAGGGGAGACCTCATGGTAAACCAGTACCAAGATGAACGCTCTCAGGATATTTACTGTGCTATAGATTTGGGCAGGACTATGCTTATGCCTTTTCATGGACAAACCCTGCTAGACTACGCTATAAATGCTTCCTTAGGCTTATCCCGTACAGTTATTACCCTGCGTGATCGTATTGGCCTTATTGGATTTTCGCACAACAGGGCAGATTATTTGGCTCCACGTAAAGACTGGCGGCATTTCGGAAAAATTAATGAGTTTTTGTATGACATAAATACAGAATTCTTGGAATCCGGA
Organism: uncultured Lacihabitans sp.; assembly: GCA_964489955.1. Taxonomy (GTDB): domain Bacteria; phylum Bacteroidota; class Bacteroidia; order Cytophagales; family Spirosomataceae; genus Leadbetterella. The sequence continues at coordinate 51,760 of CAZBAV010000012.1, forward strand.
TTCGAGTACCTGTATAAGTTTATGCGAATAAATGCTAAGAGACGTAGTTTAATCGTTCTCTTTACGAATTTTGATTCAGAAAATGCCCTAAAGCGGAACTTTGCCTATATCAAGGATTTGGCGAGGCATCATTTGGTCTTGGTAGTGTTTTTTGAAAACTCTGAGTTGGCTGAGCAGGTAGGAGAGGAGGCTGGTTCGGTAAAAGAGGTATACATAAAAACAGTGGGTTATGATCGTCTTAGAAAAGGCCGTTTAATGGCTCTGGAATTGCAGAATGCGGGTATAAAGACCGTATACACCCGTCCCGAAAACCTAAAAATGGAAGTAGTAAAAAAATATGTTGAGATTAAGAAGCAGCAGATTTTGTAGGTAGTTTTGTTGCAGATAAGTGAGATAGTTATGTGTAAAATTTGTGTTTTCCTATTAATATCCTTTACAGCTTTAGGACAAGTTCCCATAGGTGTAGACAGCCTAATGTTAGGAGAAAAAGTAAAAACTAAAACCCAGTACGTATGCGATTCTAAAGGTGAAGACTGTAAACCTGAAGTGGTTTGGCACTATGATCAAAACGGATTGCTTACTCTTAAGCAAACGTATAAGAACGGAGTATTGGCAGAAACCAATCGGTATGTTTACAACATCCATAACCTTGCAGAAAAAGTATTTACAACTGTAGGTACAACTGGTGCAGAATTTCTGAATATTAAATATAGTTATGATGCCAAAAAGAACATGGTAAGTTTCGACGCCTGTTATGCTGGTGGAAAATGCGAGCCCTTCGAGAAATATGTTTACAGGGCTGATAATAAGTTGGCTTCCCGCACTCGCTTTAAAGAGGGGAGATACTTTTATGAATACAAACATAGATATGACGTAAAAGGCAATAACATAGAAATACTTATCCTATCTAAAGACTCCGATTCCGGAGAGAAGGAGAAAAAAACATACGACAGTAAAGGACTTCATATCCGGTCTAAGTGGATTGACTACCGTGGAGATGAGATAGACAATGCCGAGTATACCTACAATGCAGCAGGCAGGTTAATCAAAAACGAATGGGTTGGAGGGCTTTCTACCCAAAAGTTGTACAAGTATGATGAACAGGGCAATAACACTGAATACAAATCCATCGATTACACCGGACAAATAGACGACCTGAGAACTATGACTTTTGATGGTAAATTAATTACCTCCAGAGTTCAAACGGATGGAAAAACTACAACAGGATATTGGGTTTTTGGGTATGAAAAGTATTGAGTGGGCTCATGAATGAACGAGTTGCCTTTAAAAACTGAAAATCTGGATATTCAGTTGAGAAACAAAAAGATTTTTTTTAACAAGATTTGTGGCAGCCAATTCATTATTTGCTCACATAAGTCCGTAACATCCGTATTAGAAACTAATCCCCAAAAAACTTCCGAAAAACAAAATCGTAAAACCGATTCCTGGTCGGCATCAAACACCATTTTAATACGCTAGTTTTTTAAAACTGTTTTTTTATTTTAGTATAATCCTTATTTTTGCCTCTCAATTTATTTTTCGAAATACCTTATGGCAGCAAAAAAGAAAGAAGCAGCAAAAGTAAAATACTCTAAAGAGCAATATTTGTACTGGTATGACTCTATGCTACTTCAGCGTAAGTTTGAGGAGAAAGCAGGACAACTCTATGGACAACAAAAAATCAGAGGGTTTTGCCATTTGTATATTGGACAGGAGGCGTGTTCGTCAGGTTCAGTTTCTGCATTACAGAAAGGCGATAAATACATAACAGCATATAGAGACCACGGTCATCCATTGGCATTGGGTACAGATCCAGGCAAAATAATGGCCGAGCTTTACGGTAAAGTAACCGGTACTACCAAAGGAAAAGGTGGTTCTATGCACATTTTTGATAAAGAAGTAGGATTTATGGGTGGCCATGGTATTGTGGGTGCTCAAATCCCTATGGGTGCAGGTATTGGTTTTGCAGAGAAATACCTTAATACAGGTAACGTGTGTATCTGTTATTTTGGTGATGGAGCCATCCGCCAGGGAGCTTTCCATGAGGCATTAAACATGGCCATGACTTGGAAGATTCCTACGATTTTTGTGGTGGAGAACAATGGTTATGCCATGGGTACATCGGTAGAGCGTACTTCAAACGTAAGAGAATTGTATACCTTAGGTGAAGCCTACGACATTCCGTCTGAGCCTGTAGATGGTATGGATGTGGAAATAGTTCACGAAGCTGTTTCAAGAGCTGCTGAAAGGGCTAGAAAAGGTGATGGTCCAACTTTTCTGGAGTTTAAAACGTACAGATTTAGAGGACACTCTATGTCTGACCCACAGAAATACCGTACCAAAGAAGAAGTAGCGGAGTGGAAAGAAAGAGATCCAATAGACCTTATTAAATCTAGAATTCTAGAGAATGAGATAGCTACAGAAGAGGAATTGGCTGCTATTGATGCCAGAATAAAGACACAGGTAGATGATGCAGTGAAATTTGCTGAGGAGTCTCCATGGCCTAAGCCGGAAGAAGCTTTTGAAGATATTTATGTACAAGCAGATTATCCGTTTTTGAGAGAGTAGTGATGGCTATTTTCTGAAAACGAGAGTGTTCCATATATTTTATTTGCTTGGGAGTGCAAATTTTGAAATCTATTTAATAAATTTGCACTCCTAAAATTTTTTGAGAAATTAGTAATGAGTAAAAAAGATAAATCAGGCCTAGAAGAAATTATCGAAAGTCCAGAGGCTTTAAAGAAGGAAGTTTTTAAAGTAGAAGGTTTTTTTGAGAAAGAGAAGAATAAAATTATTGCTTTCGGAATAGGCTTTTTGGTAGCTGTTGGTGGATATTTGGGTTATTCATATCTCCAAAAAAATAAAGAGAAAGAAGCACAAGCAGCATTATTTGACGCAGTTTACTCATTTGAGGCAGATTCTCTAAATGCAGCTTTAAAAGGACAAGGAGGTAATGAAGGTTTACTTTCTGTGGCTGATGGCTACGGTTCTACTAAGGCTGGTGGACTTGCAAATCTTTATGCAGGTATAGCTTTGATGAAAGAAGGTAAGTTTGCTGATGCAGTAGCACGTTTAGAGAAATTCTCTGGAAACGATGATGTGTTACAGCCTAGAGCTTACTCACTTATTGGAGACTGTTACCTTGAGCAAGGTAAAGTAGAAGACGCTATTAAGAATTACAAGAAAGCGGCTGATTACAAGCAAAATAAGTATGCTACTCCTGGTTACATGATGAAATTGGGTAATGCGTACCAAGAAGGTAAAAATAATGCCGAAGCCATAAAAGTTTATGCTTCTTTGGTAGAGAAATATCCAAACTCTACGGAGTCTATGATGGCGAAAAAATATAAATCCAAGCTTGAAACCGAGATTGGCGGAAACTGAGATTGAAAAGAATTAGATTAATCGAGGGGTAAGCCATTAATGGTTTATCCCTTTTTTATTTAAGCTTTGAGCTATGAATTTTTAACTTTGAGCTATCAGTTTTCAGCTCCCGGCTGTCGGGTTTGAGTTTTTAGTTTTTCACTGTTAGTTTTTAGTTTTTCACTTTTCACTGTAACATCATGTCATCAGCAGATAAAAATTTAAGTATATTCAGTACAGAGGGCTTACCAGATATTTCAGAAAAGAAGTTTGTACTGGTTGTAGCTGAGTGGAACGAAGAAGTAACAGGATCTCTTGCACAAGGAGCATGGGACACGCTCTTAAAGTATGGAGCAAAACCAAGTAATATACAGCGTGTTTCGGTTCCGGGAAGTTATGAGTTGAGCTTCGGAGCACAGGTATATGCTCAAAAGCCGGAGGTAGATGCAGTTATTGCAATTGGTTGTGTCATACAGGGCGAAACTAAACATAATGATTACATAAACCATGCTGTGGCACAAGGTCTTACAAACGTTTCACTGAAGTATAACAAACCTATTATTTTCGGTGTTTTAACACCAAATACACAGCAGCAAGCCTTAGACCGTGCCGGTGGAATACACGGTAACAAAGGAGACGAAGCAGCTATAACTGCCATTAAAATGTTAGCTTTACATTAAACCCTTTATATTATGCAAATTTGGAAATTCGGAGGCACCTCGGTAGGTAAGCCAGAGCGTATGAAGTCTATTAGGAATCTGGTAACTGCAGATTCGGGAAGGAAATTAGTGGTTCTTTCGGCTCTGTCGGGTACTACAAACGCTCTTTTAGAAATTGGAGAGGCCCTTAAAAGTACAGACACTACCAAGGCAAATGAACTTATCGCTTCCTTAAGAAGCCATTATTTGCAGTTTGTAGAAGAGCTGTTCGAAACTCCAGCGGGTTTAGACCGTGGTTTGCAGATTATTGATACAGAGTTTAATGTCATATCTTCTTTGGCTACTTTCCAGCCTTTTACTACTAAGCAAGATAAGGAAATGGTGGCTGAAGGAGAAATCCTTTCTACCCAGTTGTTTAGTGCCTATATGGCAGAAAAAGGAGACAGTGTAAATCTTATCCATGCTCTTGACTTTATGAAAATAGACGAGGACAAAGAGCCCGTTTTTTCTGAAATTGAGACAAAGCTGAAGCAAATATTGGCCGATAAAGAGAACTATCAAATTATAGTTACACAAGGATTTATTTGTCGTAATCCAGAAGGGCACGTGGATAACTTAAAAAGGGGAGGATCTGATTACACGGCCTCACTTATTGGTGGTGCATTAACTGCTGAAGAAATTCAGATATGGACAGACATAGACGGTATGCACAATAACGACCCAAGAATTGTGAAACGTACTTTCCCTGTTCGTTATCTTACATTTGAAGAAGCTGCGGAACTTGCTTACTTCGGGGCAAAAATTCTACATCCAAGTACGATAACGCCAGCTAAGTTGCGTGGTGTAGCTGTGAGGCTAAAAAACACGATGGAGCCTGCTGCACCAGGAACACTTATTACAGAGGGTACTACAGACGAGGCAGAGATTACTGCTATAGCAGCCAAAGACGGTATCACGGCCATTTATATACACTCTACCCGTATGCTCAATGCTTTTGGGTTCTTGAAGAAGGTTTTTGATGTGTTTGAGAAATATAAGACGCCGGTAGATATGATTACTACTTCAGAAGTCTCTGTGGCGGTAACCATTGATAATTCTGAGCATTTGGAGTCAATAACTGCCGAGCTATCGCAATTTGCCGATCTAGAAGAACACGATCGTAACCAAAGCATTATTTGTATTGTAGGTAAGTTCATGGCTGATAAATCGGGTATTGCCATCCGTGTTTTAGAAGCTTTGAAGGACATACCGGTACGTATGATTTCCTATGGGGCATCGGAGCATAATTTATCTATTTTGGTAGATACTAGACATAAAAACCAAGCACTCGAAGCCCTTAATGAGGGATTGTTTACATTTGAAAAATAAGATATGTTACTCGTAAATTATATAAAAGAAAACACACCTGAGGTTATAAAAGCGTTGGAGAAAAAGCATTTTGCCAATGCCAGCGTAGTCGTAAACCAAGCTATAGACTTGGATAACCAAAGAAAGGAAATCCAGCAAAAGCTAGATAATGCACTCGCCCAAGCCAATAATCTTGCGAAAGAAATTGGGGGTTTGATGAAGTCAGGACAAAAAGAGGAAGCTGAAAAACTTAAGTCCCAAACAACTGAGCTAAAAGAGTTTTCTAAGGAGTATGACGCTATTTTGAAGAAAGTAGAGGAGGAATTACAGGATGTCTTGGTAACTATTCCCAACTTGCCTCATGCGTCTGTTCCGGAGGGCAGAACTCCCGAAGAGAATGTAGAAGTGGAAAGCTGGGGCAGTGTGCCGGAGCTTCATGCAGATGCCCAACCACATTGGGAGCTTATAAAGAAATATGACATTATAGATTTTGAGCTTGGAAATAAGGTATCTGGTGCAGGATTCCCATTCTATAAAGGAAAGGGTGCAAAAATCCAACGTGCCCTAATCAATTTCTTCTTAAACGAGGCCGATAATGCAGGGTATTTTGAGGTCCAGCCGCCTATAGTAATCAATGCTGCTTCTGGTTTTGGAACAGGTCAGTTACCTGATAAAGAAGGGCAAATGTACCATGCTACAGCAGATGACCTGTATCTTATTCCTACAGCGGAGGTGCCTCTTACGAATATGTACCGTGATGTAATTCTTTCAGAAAACGAGCTTCCAATTAAGAATGTGGGTTACACGCCATGTTTTCGTAGAGAAGCGGGTAGCTGGGGTGCACATGTACGTGGCTTGAACCGTTTGCATCAATTTGATAAGGTGGAAATTGTACAAATTACTACGCCGGAAAGATCTTATGAGGCTTTAGATGATATGTTACTACATGTTAAGGGCTTACTTCAAAAGTTAAATCTTCCTTTCCGGATATTGAGGCTTTGTGGCGGAGATATGAGCTTTACATCTGCTTTAACCTTTGACTTCGAGGTATTCTCTGCAGCCCAACAGCGGTGGTTAGAAGTGAGTTCTGTATCTAATTTCGAGAATTATCAAGCCAATCGTCTAAAATTAAGATACAAGACAGATGGGAAATCTACTTTATTACATACTTTAAACGGTTCGGCTTTAGCTTTACCAAGAATTTTAGCCGCTATCTTAGAAAATAACCAAACTCCTGATGGAATTCTTATTCCGGAGGTTCTGAGACCGTATTGTGGTTTTGATGTGATAGATTAAGAGTATTTCAAGGATATGTTAAGTAGGAAGTTCGTCACGAACTTCCTACTTTTGTTTTAAGACTATATGAAGCCCATGATTTTCTATAGTTCTCACTAATAAATCTTTATAGAAATTAAAAAAGTGGTTATATTGGCTTATGTTTTGAGAAAATGGAGTTAAATAATAGATAAGGAAAGTTGTTTAACTTCTTCAAAAGCTTTGAATGGAAGGACTAGAGAAAAATATGAAACCTGATATATCATCAAGAGCTTTCTGGGATGTGAACTTTGAGGAGATCGACTTTGAAGAAAGTAGTAGATTTGTGATAGAAAAGGTTTTAAACTACGGCACATTTTCAGAACAAATAGAAATATTTAGGTTTTATGGGTTAGAAAGAGTCAAGCAGGAGGTCATTAAAATTCCTTACTTCAAAAAAACTGTATTTGCCTTTGTATCTGGCTTTTTGAATATAGATAAATCTCTTTTTACCGCTTATCAGCGGAGACAGCAACAACCTAACTATTGGAACTACTAGTTTATGCTTTATCTCAACACTGTAGACCAGAAGACATTTGACCTGTTAAAGCACTTAATGGCATTGCCAGAACTCAGTAAATTTGCTCTAGTAGGAGGTACTAATTTATCGTTACAGTTGGGGCATAGGATTTCGATTGACTTAGATTTGTTCAGTAATGTAGATTTTGTAAGCGACGAATTGTTACTAGTCATAGGGCGGACATTTGCGTCATTTGATTTACTCAACAAAACAGAGAGGTCTTTTAGTGGATTACTCGAAAATGTGAAAGTTGATATTATTCTCCACGCTTACGACTATATCAATCCAGTAATGGAGGTAGAAGGGATACGTCTTTTATCAATCCCAGACATTGTTGCTATGAAACTTGGAGCCTTATCACAACGTGGAGCCAAAAAGGATTTTTGGGATATAGCAGAGCTACTAAATCACTATTCCATTGCAGAAATGCTAGAGTTTTTCGGACAGAAATATAAAAATCATGATTACGGTTATGTAGTGCACTCTTTGTATTATTTTAATGATGCTGAAAATCAAGAAGATCCAATAGATTTAAAAGGTGTAACATGGCAACAAGTTAAAGAAAAGATAAAACGTGCCACAGATGAGTTTGTTAGCGGGAAACTATAATTTTTCTGAGAGTTAAAGATGTCGATGCTTTTTTAATGTAAAAAAGTGAGAATAGTGGAGTTTTACAAGGGATTAAAAGAATAACCATATTGTGGTTTTGATGTGATAGATTAAGAGTATTTCAAGGATATGTTAAGTAGGAAGTTCGTGACGAACTTCCTACTTTTGTTTTTGGACTATATCAACCTATGCTTAAATATATTTTCTCTTTCTTCCTCTTTTCATTTAGTGCTTTTGGTCAAAAACAAGTTGCCTTTACGGTAGATGATTTGCCTTTTGTGTTGGAGCTATCCAATAAACATTCTCAAAAAGCTACAGATCGACTTTTAAACTCATTTGGGAAACACAATATAAATGCAGTTGGATTTGTGAATGAGCATTTTATACTTAATTTTGGAGAGGTAGACGCAAATATTTCAATATTAGAAAAGTGGTTAAAAAGTGGACATGAGCTGGGGAACCATACTTTTTCGCATCCATCTTTTCATGAAGTTTCTTTAGAAGAATACACATTGGATTTCTTAAAAGGCGAAGCCATTTCAAAGAAACTAAGCGAAAAATACAATCAACCTGTTCGTTACTTTAGACATCCGTATCTACATACAGGGCAAGACAGCGTTAAGCGGTTTGGTTTTGATGAATTCCTTAAGAAACACAACTACGAAGTTGCTCCCGTAACAGTTGATTCTTACGACTGGTATTTTAATAAAGTATATGTGGACGCCTTTAAAGCAGGAAATGAGAAACTAGCTAAAGAGATAGGAGAAGAGTATCTGCAGCATACGGTTAAGTGCTTTGACTATTTTGATAAACTAGCTATAGAAGTAGTAGAAAGACCTATCAACCACATTTTCCTCTGCCATGCTAATATGCTTAATGCTGATTTCATGGATAAAATTCTCGTGACATTGAAAGCGAACGGTTACTCTTTTATTTCAGTAGAGGAAGCTCTCAAAGATGCGGTGTACAAGCGTCCCGTTTCCATACCCGCCAATAGAGGCTCCTGGATACACAGATGGCGAGTGACCGACGGCAAAAAGAGCGAACTAAAATATCCGGAATTGCCAGAGAAAATTGTTAAGCTGTTTGAGGGGAAGTAATTATTCTAACATTTATATACCTTCAATCCCTATACAAATCCAATGTTTTTTGAAGTACGCTTTTTATGGTGTCGAGCGGTAGGTCTTGGTTGGGGTCGTAGAGCATAATTTTCATTCTAGAACGCTTTTCCTGAAGTAGAAAAGGCTCGTCTGGTTGGTTTTCTTCTACAATGACTATTTAAGATAGGTTGTATTTTTTTATGATACCGCAAATAGCAAAATATGGCTCTAGTTTATTTAAGCGAGTATTTTCTTTAACCACATAGGTGAAAACTAAAAAAGAGGACATAGAGAAAATTAATTTTCGCCACAATAGCTATGTGAAGAATGCTTTTATTCCTTATGTAATCTAAATGTATTGTTTCTCCTATGTTTGCAAAGTTTAAATATGAATTGTAAGATGAGAGAGAATGAGAGCGGAAATGTTCCTAAATAACTTTAAAAGTATATTCACACATAGATTTAGCCTCATTCTCTTTTATTTCTTAGAGCTTGAACAGAATGTAAGGAATAATACATATTAGAGATTATATCCAGAATACCCAAACAGGAGACAAAGCGAGGAGAAATTTTCATCTTATGATTTTAGTTTCACTAAAAAAAGCATCATGAGGATTTTAAAACAAGTATTGGGCGTAGATGTATCTCAAAAAGAACTGGAAGTAAGCTTAGGCAGGCTGAATGAAGATTTAAGTATAGAACTATACTCTCACCGGGTTTTCAGCAACAAAGAGACTGGTTTAGAAGCCTTGTACAAATGGCTTGTAAAAAACACGGACAGCAGAATTCCTGTTCGTATTGTCATGGAGGCAACAGGTGTTTATCATCAAAAAATTGCTCACTTTATGATTGACAAAGACTGCACTGTCAGCATTGTTCTCCCCAACAAAATCAGCAACTATCTGCGGACTTTGGATATAAAAACCGTAACGGATAAAACCTGTAGCGAAGCTATTGCCAGGTTTGGTTTGGAAAGAATGCTGCCAGATTGGAGTAAGCCAGATACAACCTATCTCAGCTTACAACAATTAACCCGTGAAAGAGACCAAATCGTAGACGAAAGAACCGTTTGTAAGAACCGTTTACATGCAGAAAAAAGCGAAGCGTTTCCAAACGAAGGAAGTCTTAAACGGATAAATGAACTTATAAAATTCCTCAACAAACAAGAGCAAGAAATAAAACAAGAAATAGCCGAATTACTCAGTAAAAATCCTACAATAAAGCAACAAGTAAAGAGAATTTCTACTATTCCTGGTATGGGAGAACTTACCGCAACGATAATCTTGGCAGAAACCAATGGTTTTGAGTTTATCCGTAGTAAAAAACAACTGACCAGTTATACAGGAATGGACATAAAAGAGAAGCAATCAGGAACATCAATAAAAGGGAAGCCCAAATTATCAAAAAAAGGAAATCGTCACATACGAAAAGCCTTACATTTACCCTCATTATCCGCAGTAAAATACAATCAGGTACACCAAGACTTGTATTCCAGACTAGTCAGTAAACATGGAATAAAAATGAAAGCTTTGGTAGCTGTACAAAGAAAATTACTAGAATTAGCTTTTATCCTTTGGAAAAATAAAACAATCTATACTATCGAATACGAAAAAGAAAAGAGAGCTGTACAAATGACAAGCTCTCTTGGAAACTAGCTTAATGCCGTTTTGAATTGCTAATATAGAAAAAAATATAGATTTTACTTTATTTTTAACACAGAATCTATGTGGTCTGATATTATAGGTTTACGTTCTGTGAATATTTTTACTCGCTGAAGTAAACTACAGCCCAAAACATCTCTACTTTTCTTAGATAAAACAAGAATTAGAAGAATCCTAATCTTTCATATTTCAGGTCGTTTGGGTTTCTCAAATTCAATTCCTTCGCCCTGCCATTGGGTCAGATTTCCGGAAGCGTCGAACAAGCTAAACTCTACTTCAAATTTATCTCCGTCTCCAAACTTAAAGGCACCCGAACACATTCCGTGTCCTACTTGAATAGCGTTGTTTTCAACAGGCAAATAGTAGGTTGTTTTTTTTCCATTGGTAAGATTTTTCAATACTGTTTTTACAAGAAACTCAGAGTGGTCATTTGCCTCAAAAGCGAATGTTGCGAACACTGCAGGACCGCAGCCATATTGTTTATAACTGCTGCTTTGAAACTCCGGTTTAGATGTCCAAGAAGGTGGCGTGTAGTCTCCCTTGCCTTCAACTTTCCATTTGATTTTTTCTGCTTGGTTTGTTGCGGTATTGTACCGCGATAGTAGATTTCCCTGAATTTCTGCATTATCTATTACTAGCTGATATTCATGGCCTATAGAAAGTGGCATTTCGGGTTTTAAAATAGCTTGGGTCAAATCATATTGGCCTGCATGAATTTCCTGGACTATAAGTTTTATTTTTTGCATATCTGATTTCAAATACGCATATCCGGTTGTTCCAAGCTCATGAATTGCTTTTTGACTCGCCCCGTATCCTTCGATAACAAAAACTGAATTTTCACTGATGCTTGACCTCTTTGGGAAAAACTGTAGCCCATCGAAACCACATTTTGCAAACCCTTGTACGGCTAGCGATAATAAGACGAAAACTGCAAATACTTTTTTCATAGTTTTTTGTTTGCTAAAGTGCTATGTCGTGCCCCATTCAATTCTGTTTTCTTTAAACCTCAGCCAGAGCATCGTTAATCTTGTCACTTAATATTTCTACAAGTTCATCATTCATGAATTCGTAGTCATCAGGAATGACGTGAGGCAAATCTAAATGTTTATAAAGTTGGCAAATTTTTGCTCGCTGATTCGTTTCCACCTACAAAAACCAAATCTGCCCAATTCAAGTCGCTTTCCGAGATTTTTCTTTCGCTTTTAGGACTGAGTCACGCAGAGCGAATATTAAATCGGTCGTCGTTTTTAAAAATGTATTCGGCAGTTCTACTGCGTTTTTTGTTTCGCCCACAAACTGCGAGCAGGTTTGGTCTTTCGCCCATGTATTACAGTTTGAAAGGTCCCCTGATAGCCTTTATCAGGGCTAATTTAATGAAAATAAACAAATTATATAGCAACACATACTGAATGAAGCTCGAACTTTTTAGTTTACGGTCAATTCTGTTTTAGTTTTGTGCCAAAGGGCACTCCACTCTGTAAATGCAAGGATTACACTGATAAAAATCAGGGCAAATTTTCTCAGTATAACTATTTAATAGGTTAACATTCTTTGTCATCTTTTATAGCTACTTGGAATAATGTGTCCAATTTTTTTACACTTAAGGCACAAACGCATTTTTTTAAGATTACCGAACAAGTTTTTTACAGTTACAACAATTTACAAAATATTTCCCTTAAATAGTATATTTACACCTCTATTTAACCTAAAATAAATGCTTAAAGGTATAACCACGCTTCTTTTGTTTTGCTTACTAGACTCAGCAATGGCTCAAGAAGTTAAGCTTTCAAACGAAGAGAAATACCAGATTCAAATAAAAAGGACCGCAGAATCTATAAAATTAGACGGCAGTTTAGATGAATTGGCGTGGGCTTCAGCTGCAGAAGCAAAGGACTTCTATCTCAACTTTCCGTTCGACTCATCTTACGCAAAGCCAGCCTACCAAACTGTGGTAAAAGTCTTATTTAGCGACGAATTCATTTATGTAGGAGCTGTATGCAGACAGCCACGCAGTGAAATCATTATTTCTTCTTTAAAACGGGATTTTGAGGAGGGGCTTAGTGATGCATTCACTGTTAACTTTGATACCTTTAAAGATAATCTAAATGGTTTCCAGTTTGCGGTAAATCCACATGGGGTGCAGAGCGAGGGGCTCATTCAGGGAGGCAGTGAGGTGACCAATTATTGGGACAATAAATGGTATTCACAGACCAAAATACATGATGATCACTGGATAGTAGAAATGGCTATTCCGTTTAAAACGCTCAGATATAAAGTTGCCGAAGGGCAGAACTCGTGGCGGATAAATTTTGGAAGAATGGTTCTTAAACAGAACCAAATTTCAACCTGGGGACCCGTTCCCAGAAACTTCTCTCAGAGTAACTTGGCTTTTGCTGGTAAACTGATTTGGGATGAAAACCCACCAAAACCAGGAGTTAATGTGAGTCTTATTCCCTTTTTGAGCGGAAGTAATTCTAAAGACTTTCCCAGAGATGAAAACTCTTTAAAAAGTCTTCCTACAGTCTCTAATAGTAGTATAGGTTACGGTTTAGATGCAAAAATAGGGATTACACCTTCATTGAATCTCGACCTTACCTTTAATCCAGACTTTTCGCAGGTAGAAGTAGATAAGCAACAAACAAACCTAAGCCGTTTTGAACTCTTTTTCCCCGAAAGAAGGCAGTTTTTCCTTGAAAACGATGACCTTTTTGGCATGTTTGGCTTTCCAAACACTCGCCCGTTTTTTTCAAGACGCATAGGAATAACCAGTCATCCTAAAACAGGAATGGCTCACAGGGTGCCGATATTGGCAGGTGCCAGACTGAGTGGAAAACTAAATGATGATTGGCGAGTGGGTCTTATGAATATGCAAACCCGAAAAGTAAATTTCGGAGAAGACGAGGTATTGCCTGCTGCTAACTATTCGGTTGGGGTTTTGCAGCGGAAGCTTTTTAAGCGATCATCTATAGGAGGTATTTTTGTAAACCAGCAGTATGATTTTTCGAATCTAAGCCCGGATCAAACCAGTGCGTATCAAAAATTCAACAGAGTGGCAGGATTAGAACTAAACCTCAACTCCAACGACAGTCGTTTTGAGTCGGAAACATATTACCACCAATCATTTTCACCTGATAAACCCAAAGATTCAGGTAGTTTCGCTCATTATATGGGATACAATCATCCCAATATTGAAATGGGTTTGGGCGTACTGAGGGTAGGAGAAAATTACAGAACAGAAGTGGGTTATGTACCTCGGACAGGAATTTATGAAATTTATAGACCTCTTACATTTATTCTTAACCCCAAGTCTGCCAAAGTAGCAAAACATATCAATGCTTTCGGAATAGGATTAGACGGAAATGACGTTTTGAATTTGAAAGGTAAAATGCTGGATAGTGAATCGGAGCTTTTTGCATTTGCAAACAATGCAACGGGAGCAGAGATATTTATTTATCACGGTTGGAGCTTTACACATCTATTTGAGCCATTTGATCCTACAAATGCTTCTGACAACCCCAACCCAGATCGGTACAGGAATGTACTTGAATTACCCACAGGAGATTATAGATATACTTATCAAGGTATAGGCTATGGGAGTAGTAAACGGCATAAAATTTACGGAACTGCGGAGTATAAGTGGGGAAGCTATTTCAATGGGAAGGGGAAGTTTGCAGAAGCTAGCATGACGTACAGATTACAACCTTACGGCATACTTGCCATAGATGCAAACTATGCTCAAATAGATCTTCCAAAGCCCTACAATAACGTAAAATACTGGCTTTTGGGGCCTCGTGCAGAAATGGCTTTTAGTAAGAGTGTATTTACAAGCATGTTTTTTCAGTATAATTCCCAAACCAATAACACGAATATTAACGCCAGATTTCAGTGGCGATTTAAGCCCGTTTCCGACATATTCTTGGTGTATACCGAAAATTATTTTGCAGAGGGTATTCCTAATTATCAAGTAAATGCATGGATGCCAAAAGACAGAGCCATTACTCTAAAAATGACGTATTGGTTGAACCTGTAAAGACTTCACTTTTTTTACCAGCAGATTCTTCAAATTTGGGTTAAAAAATCAAAAGCCCTTCTCCATAAAGAAAAAGGGCTTTTGGTACTGCATTAATTTACTCACTTTGAGAAAGTTAATTCTATATTGAGAGAAGTGATTAAATCTAGCATATCTACTGAAAACTCATCAGGTGCTACTTTCTCTACTTCTTCGGCCAGTTTTTGAATAGCCGCTTTATCTAAAGTGATTACCAATTGGTTGCTTGAATTAGAAGCCACCGTAAAAGTAAGCGGAATCGTGTTGTTAGAAAACTCATTTCTAAGGTTTAATACCAATGTTTTTCCACTTAAAGTGTAGGTGGAGTTATAAGTGTCTGTTGCAGAAACTATCTCATCAAAATCTTCTCCTAAACCTATGTTACCCGTGAAGGTACCATCTGCTTTTAGATTAAGAAAAAGGTCTTCGCCTACTTCGTAATCCATATTTTGATCTCCAAAGAAGGTTTTGGCCTCTACTTTGTATTTGTCAAGATTCCAGCTTCCCTCGATGTTTGAAGGAGAAACTTCATCTTTTTTATCACAAGAAATAGACAAAGCAATAAAAAGAGGAAGCAATAAAAAGATTTTTTTCATTTGAAAGTTTATTTTGAGGTGCAAAAATAAGAGAAGTTTTTGAAAACTGGTCCCGTAACCATTTTTTAACCTGAGTATTCGGATAAAACATCCCGACTAATGGAAGAATAGTGAATTCCCTGTTTTACTAATTCTGAAGTTCAATTAGTTCTTTATCACCCGCCCCTTATCTGTAACCAAAATGTATCTATAGTTAAGGTAGCGTTTCAGAAAATTTCGGCCTTCCTTTTCTCCCAAAACCATTACGGATGTACTCAGGGCATTGGCTATTTCTGCAGATGGGCCGGTTATGGTTACGCTAGTTAAACCAGTGGCTGGATAACCTGTCTTTGGATTAATAATATGGGAGTAGCGATTGCCATTTATTTCGGCATATTTTTCATAACTGCCGGATGTAGCCACCGAGCCGTATCTGAGTTTTAAGGTCTTAATAATCTTGTGGGACTTAAATGGATTAGATACGCCAACAGCCCATGGTTTTCCGTTGGGTTGTGTTCCCCAGGAAGATAAGTCTCCTGATGCATTTACTATTCCGCCTACCACTCCCAAACTTTGGAGCAGTTCACGTCCTTTATCTGCCGCATAGCCTTTCCCTATAGAACCAAAACCTATTTTCATTCCCTTTTTTTGTAGAAAGATAGTTGAGTTGGTACTATCAAGAAGGATGTTTTTATATCCTATATTTTCTATGGACTTCTGTATGGCAGATTCGGAAGGCAAGGTATCCATTGTTCCATCAAATTTCCAGATTTTGTCTAAAGCTGTTATGCTTATATCAAAAGCCCCGGTGCTCTGTTCAGAATAGGCTATTGCCCGTTTTGTTAGTTCAAAAAGTTCGGTATCTACTTTTACAGGTTGTATTCCGGCATTATGGTTCACTTCCGAAACTTGGGTGTGCGGTCGCCATTCAGAAATAAGATTTTCAATGCGTTCTATTTCACTAATGACTTGGTTAAAGTAGAAGCTAGCTTGAGAAGAATCTTTTTCTATTAGGATGATCTCAAACACAGAGCCCATCAAAGTGGCTTGCCTTTTGTATACTTGTTGTGCCTCAGACATGAAGCCAAAGAACAATAGGAGGATAGTAGCTAAAAGTCTCAATAACATATAATTAATGGAAGAGCCTTCAAAAGTAGTTAGTTATAGCCTGAGCTCGATTAAAACCACATAGTTTCATAGATTTAAAAATCTGTAAATCAGCAATAATAAAGTATACATAGTACTGAAGGCTAGCTTCAGTATATGTGAACAGCTTTAGCTGTCTATACTTACTCAAAAAAGTATCTTCTTTTTCTATGCTTCTATGTGTTTGTTGTTATAAATCAATACATTAATAATCGAACTGAGGTTTATAGAATATATTTTACTACTAATTTTTACTTTGTGCAAAGTAGCTAAGATGGTCTTTTTTGTGTAAACCCGTGTTTTTTATATGAACAATCACTACGGGAAGGTGACAAACTTCATCTAATGAAAACTAATAGCAATCGCTCAAAATCTGTATTCTGAACTCTTCTAAAGACTTGCTGTGTTTCTGCTGGCAGATTTCATTCAAGACCTTTTCTACATCTTGCTGCATAGCCAATGAACCACAAATCATAATATAACCGCCGCTAGCCAACAATGAAGCAAAATAATCGGCATCCATCCGTATTAGATCCATTACATACCTAGTGTTTTCTTCCCTAGAAAAAGCCAATTCTAGCTTCTCAAGATGTCCGTTCTCTATTTGTTTTAAGCCAAAATCGGCATAGCCTTGGGTAAGAGAGTTGTCATATCTGAAGCCAGCGTACAAGCGGGTAGGGATGCACTTTTTATTCTCTTGTATCATCCCTAAAAATGGAGCTATTCCTGTTCCATTAGCTATTAAGGCTACACTTTTTGCTTTTTTAGGGAAATGAAAACCCGGATTATGCACAATGCGAGCGGAAAATAAGTCACTTTCGTTCAATGCATACAGGAATCCTGAACCCAAGCCATTTTCATGTAATTTTACAGTAAGCTGGATGTTTTCACCCTCTTTTCCAATAGAGTAAAGACGTTCTAATCCGTCGTTTTTAGGATAAATAGCCAGCAAATCTCCTGATTGGAACCTGGTTTTATTCTTTGGTTTGATATAAATCTGGAAAGTTTGGTTCTCTTCTGTAATCTGGGTTTTACGTACCACTTCCAGTTTTTTCAGTCCTTCTATTTTGGAGGTATATAGAGCGGTAGTAGTGGCCAATTGTGGTAGATCTTTACTATTCCAATTTTGTACCCATGCCAGTAGCTCCGTTACAGAGCGATCATTTACGGTATGAAGGGGGAGTTGGCGTTTCCCCCAAGATTGTTTTTCTAAAAGTTGGTCAGCATATTCGGCAAATGCACAAAAATCGGCATAAGCTTTTGAACCAAAGCCTACTACTGAGAACCCAATTTCTTGGTTTTGAGGAAACTTGGTCAATAGATTGTCAAAGTGCTTACCCGTTTCTGGAGCTGTTCCTAAACCATAAGTTGATGTAAAAACTATCAATTGTTTTGCTTTAGGAAAGGTGCTGTGGCGGTTCATCTCACAGAGGTAAGACTTGTTTCCCAGATTAAGCAGCTGCTTATGTATATGGTTGGCAAAGCCTAAAGTACTGCCGTTTTCAGAACCTACCAGAATAATGGTTTCAGCATTTTGGGTCGTGAACTTGTTTTTTACTTTGGTTTTACTCCGTCTCAGGGTAATTTCAAAACCGCTATAAATAAAAAACAAGATATTAAGTGAAGCCAAACCTAAAATAATGGCCCAAATGGCATTCGTGCGGCCTGTGTGCAGGTCAAGACTAAGCTTTTCTAGCACCGCACTGTATGGCAGCTTATTTTCTTTAAGAACTTTTCCGGAAATCTGGCTTATTCTTAAATCCCGGTCCTTTAGTTTTAAGATGTAGAACTCTTCGGGGTCTCCAGCCATAAAAGGAAACTCCACTTTTTCTACTTCAGACAGTTTTGTTTCCTGAAAAACTTTAAACTCCGAAATTTCTATTTGGGATGCTTGCTCTTCCGCTATTTCATCATCAAGTTCAGGGATTTGTACATCCACTAAACCTATACGCACCATAAAAAGATAGGTGCCGGTAAGAGCAATGATAAACACAGGAACAAGGAGCAGTCTACCACTCACCACATGGAAATACTGAGACAAAAAGTCACGTTTTATTTTGTCAAAAAAATGGCGGACTCCCTGCTGCCTTTTAATTATTAGAACCGCACCAGAAACGGTTATAAGCAAAAGTAAAAATGAAACAACGCCTACAATAATCCGCCCTGTTTCTTTCAAAAAAAGTGAACGGTGTAGGGCGATATTCCATTGAATAAAATCGCTTTGAGGTTTTACTTCACCAAGAGCTTCACCTGTTTTTGGGTTAATGTAAGCATTTACAGAGTTTCCCTCGTCATCTGTGGCGTTCAGGGTTACAAAACCATTATGATCTACGGTTAGGTCCGTGATTTCCGGATAAACCTTGTTTACGGCTGTAACGGTTTCTGCAAGGTTTACCGTACCAAAATCTGCTATACGGTAGGCGGGAATTTTGTCGTTAACAGCCCCAATGGCCAGTATTACTCCTGTTACAGAGAGTATCAGAAGAAATAAACAAGAAACCAATGCCAAAGCTAAATGGGCATACCGCCAAACCGATAAGGTCATTTATTGCACTTTACTTAGTTTTACAAAACGGATATAGGTGTTACCGTCTGCTTTTTCGGCTAAAGCAGCGGCTGTGGCTGGTATTTCCACATCACTTATTACATATTTTTGCTCTTCTACAGCCGTTTCGAAACGCACTTTATAGCCTTTATCTAACTTAGAGTTTTCTATTTCTATGGTTCTCATAGCACGGTCTCCGCCGTTTACAGATGCTCCGGTTAGGGTGCTTAGTTGTGCTTTGGTTTTTGTTTGAAACTTATGCCATTCTTTAAGTGTGTTGTACCACTTTTTGTCTGGTCCAAGTACTGCCAAAGTCTTGTCGTAGCCCCCTTGCGGATTGATAAGAGAGATAACTACGTAAGCGGCTTCACCTTTATAACTGTTCATTTGTACCATGCACTTGTACTTGGTACTTTGGGCAAACGATTGGAAAGTGAACAATCCAGCTATAAGCGAAAGAATTATTATTTTTAAACTGTTTTTCATCTTCTTTTAAATTGTCTCCATTTTATGTAGGCGGAGTTTTTTGTTGGTGTGCGTCTCGACTACGCTTGAGGTGACAAGGCACGTTCGACGTACGTTTGTTACAGACTCATTTACTCTGTCAGGTTGAGCGTAGTCGAGATCTATTCTTATAGTATCAAAAACTACGCTCAGCCTACTATTCTTATTTCAAGAAATCTAATGACACTTCTTTCAAGAAACCGTTTTCTTTGGCAATGTCTAACGGAGTTTCGTCAAATTCTGTTTTCAGGTCTTTTTTAGCTCCTAACGCTACCAAAGCTTTCAGAACTTTATCGTCTTTGGCTATTAAAGCGGCTTTGTGTAAAGCTGTAATTCCTTCGCTATCTTGTGCATTAACATTTACGCCAAGTTCTGCAGCCTTTTTTATCATTGCTAGGTTTTCTTTAGAAACCGCCAAGTGTAGTAACGTGCTACCATTTTTTTGCGGAGCAGCCACATCTATACCCGCCGTTTTTAGAAGTGCTAGTTTTTCCTCGAAATCATTATTCGGAGCTGGTCTAGGACCTCCTTGCGGAGCACCACCTTGTGGAGCCATCGGAGCTCTAAAAGAGTTAAACCAGTAGTAGGCAAGGTTTTCGCCATCAGTGTTCTGTATTTTTGTGTCTGCACCACTATTTACCAAAAAGGCAGCTATTTCACTAGAGCCACTTGCAATAGCTTTAGTAAGTGCCGACTCTCCCTTAAGATTCACAGCATTGATGTTTTTTACTTTTCCTGAAAGTGTTTTTACAAGGTCTGCATCTCTGCCACTTGCCGCCACCATTAAGATGGTATTTCCTTCGTTGTCTGCTTTTGCCAAATCTACACCTTTTCCTATAAAGTAATCTACTATCTCTTTGGTAGGTCTGCGTGCCAGTGAATGAAGGATATTTGAACCGTCCTTAAATGTGGCTTTCGGGTTAAGACCAAGTGTCTCTACCAAATACTTATAGGTCTCTATGCCATTAGTGGACATTCTGGAACCTTGGGACGCAAACCAAAGGGCATTGTTTGTAGGTTTTACACCTCTTTTTATAAATGCTTCTATTTGTTCTTTATTACCGGTTCTGGCCACATAATCAGTAGCAGAGGCACCAGCCTCATCTTTATCCTGGATAGATAAGCCTTTAGAAATGAAATAGTCTGTAACTTTTAGGTCTTTGTCAGAAGCAGCGGCCAAAAGAATAAGAGAAGCACCCGCTTCGTCCTTTTGCTTGATGTTTGCCCCAGCCTTAATCAATGCATCGAAAACGGCAAGGTTTTTATTGCCACCTGCAGCATATTGTATGATTGTAGAACCGTAACTATCCGGATAATTTACATCAGAGCCTTTAGCTAATAGATACTCTACTAGTTCTAGATTTCCTCTTGATGACGCCCAGTGTAAGTAACTACGGCTGTGGTGAGTTTTCTTTTTTACTCCATTCCCCTCTTGCTCTACCATAAACTTGATAGTTTCTAAAGGAGCATTGTTATTTATAGCCATGGAGGTGGGGTCATGATACGCTGCATTTGGCTGCCAAGGACTGTTGCCTTTTGCAATTTCGGCTTTAACAGCTGCCACATCTGGATTTCCCTTCCAAAAATCAGCACTCATCAGGCTGTTTGCCTGTTGTTGAGCATTAGCAGAGAGGACGTTTACAAACATCAAAAGTAGAAGAACTCTTTTCATAAGAAGACTAGAAATTTTAACCTTAATTAAACCAATTCTAAATTAAGTGCAAAAGTATGTGATTCGTTTTAATGTGAAAGTAAAAGCCTGTGATGGTAGTCTCATTGAGTAGAAAAAGGATATTTGTTCTTTTAATATTTATATTTTAGACGATTGCAATTTCTTAATTTAAGTTCTTTATGTAGGAACTTCGAATAATTATAAATGAGAAAGTTAAGTAAGAGATTTTTTGGAGTTTTATATCCCAAAGGCTTTTGTATTCTATTTTTTTAAGTATAACTTGTGTAATCCAACGACAGAAAATTTATGAAAGAGGTAAAAAAAGATGTAAAAATACAATACCGTAAGCCCTTTTATGATATATCTGAAGGCTTGTATGCTTACTTAGAAAAGTACAATAGGGTTACCAAAATAGATTTACAGTACGAGGATTTGCTTCGGTTTGCAGACTGGGGTGTGGTAGAAGACAAGGACGGAAAAGACACGCTGTGGCGTAGCGTGTATTATAACCCCTCGGATTTTGACGAGATAAGGAATAGCCTTAATCGGATTTACACCTTACTGCACTCGGATGGCGATAAAGAAGTGCTACCTTTTCTTACGGTAGATACCATAGATTATTGTACTTTCGGAAACTCCAAGCCTTTCAGGATACGTGTTAGAAATATCCTTAATGATAATCATACCAATTTTTACATTAAAAAAGCCGATGCTTCCCGCATATATGGTTTAGAGATGGAAGACCTGCTTTCGCCAAATCGGGTGAATTACCTGGTGTATAAAGACACACTTATTGAGGAACACATTTTGGGAATTCCGGGTGATGTGTTCATAGAAAAGCACCTGGATAACTGTTCGGAGCTGGAGAAATCGCAATTGGCCAAAGAGTTTGTTAAGTTTAATGAGCGATGTCTCACAGGCTTACTTGGTGACATGCGTTCATATAATTACGTGGTAGTTCCTACCCATGATTTTGACCAAGTTGTGTACCGTATCAAGCCCATAGATTTTGACCAACAATGTTACGAAGGCAACCTCAAAATTTACATGCCACAGTATTTTAAGGAGAATTTCAGGATGGTGAAACTGGTGATGGATAAACTAAAACCCACATCAGTAGACCAATACAGGAAAGAGGTGCGTTCTGTTATGGTTAAGAGGGTGTCTAACAGTAAAATTCGTTACGAGAGGCTTGTTTCTATCATGAAACACGATGTCTTGGCTCCCGATGCCAATGTGGAGCATTTGCGGACAGCTCTGCAAAAATTGACCTACAATTCCCAGTTTCGCCACTGTAAAACCATGGGTGATATTGTGGATACAGGCATTAGTTTTATAGTCAAAAATTATAAAAAGCCCGATTATTAAATAACAATTTATGTGTTCATAAGATCTGGTTTAGTCTGTCTGAGAGTTATGAACACTAGTTTTCGGTTAGCACGGAAACTTACTCACATCCTCCAATAAATGCCTTAAACACAGCCCCGTTTTTGGCTTCAAAACCCGGTAGTAGTTCGATACTTTTACCTGCTTTATAGGTAACATTTGCAGGTGGAACAACCAGATTTGTGGCTATTATGGTTTGCGAAGCTTGTTCTTGGGTAATTCCAGAAGTAATATTGGTACTGAGGTTTAGATTAGTATTAAAAGCATCTACAACGAAGTATACGGGAGTTCTACATAGCCGCTCCGTATCTCCCGAATAGTAGAAAACGTAAGTCCCAGGGGTGGAGGTGTTGGTAATTCCACTCCCGCTCACATTGAGAGGATTGAACACAGCCCCGGTAGCTAAAGGTGTAGAACTAAGAGGGTCTTTAAACCAGTAATCATATGTAAAAACTATACTGCTTGAATTCACCTGTAGGTTAAAGGCACCTATGGTACTGGTGTAATAAGACGTAGATACAATGTAAATGGTTTGATCTTTGGCAAGGGTAAGGGTTACCCTTGAGTTGGGAGATAAACCTTGATCATCATTATATCCTAATAGCCCTGCACTCGGATTAGCTGGGTTAAAGGAGCTATATACATATAAGTAAGGGTCAAATGCGGTAGAGCTTAAATCAATTGTGTATTCTCCTGCTACACCGGCAGTATAAGTTTGTAAATGGTAATAATAGTTTACACCTCCCGCCAGATAGCGGGTAAATATGGGCGAGGAAGTCGTGATATTTAGGTTCGCATTTAAGGGTTCACCTTCGGTTTCGTGTTCGGTTTTTAATCCAGCTCCTTCGGGGACTTCTCCGCCCTGACAAATATGGTATTCACTCACCGTCAGAGAAGGAGCAGGTAACACTCTCACCTGGACCGTGTATCCGAAAGGTTCTCCGCCACAGACAGGAGGGCTTAGTTTTATAATGTACTTTACAGTAATAGTAGAGCCTGAGGTGTTTGTAAGGGTTTCATTTATTGAGTTTCCAGACCCTGTGGCTGCAGTATTGCTTATTCCCGCCACGTTGGCTCTGCTCCATGTGAAGGATACTCCAGAGGTAGAAGATGTGGCAGTATAATTAAAAGCTTGACCAGAACAAGCCGTAAGAACTACAGGAGAAGTAAGTTTGGGCCCTGTAATGGGGCTAAAATCCTCAAAAACCTCCCTGTCGTTACTAGACTTTCCGGTTGTGGCATTTCCTCCTAAACCCCGTCTGGCAAAAGCTCTGTCAATGGAGCAGCGGTACCGACCATCAAAGAACATAATATCAGCTAGAAGAATGGCGTTTCGAGCATCTACGAAACTGGGGCTACATGGCTGGAGACGAAGTCCTTCATGTACGAGTTTGAGAGCTGCCACATTGCCCAGAAGAGAATCTGTTTTCCAAATATCTTTTACAATCACCCCATCCTGGAGAATAATTTCCCACGTCATATCCCAAAGCATAGTGGCCCAGATACTTCCAATACCATGCGGTATGGAGAAATTTTCAGTATCAGCTACCTTACCGTAAGTCACAAGTGGATTTACGTTTTCCATATCATAAGAATACCGGTAGGGACGTATACCGGGACCGGAGGTAGATTGTCCTTTTACATATGTTCCCATTCCTCTTGGGATATTTGCACTAGCAAGGGTTGGGCTAAGAGTTCTCCAGTCTGTAGTAACCATAAGGGCAAGGTAGTCACTCCATCCTTCGCCGGCTTGCTCGCTGTTTTGTAAACAAGTATTGGTGGCGGGTCCTCCGGTGAGGCGGGTAGACCAGCCATGCCCATACTCATGACTAATAATGCCATTGTCAAAATCAGAATCAGGCTGGTAGTCTGGAGTATTTGTGAACAAGTACATCTGCAACCTTGGTATTTGGCCATCAGGAGGAGTAAAAAAATTGGCATTATTTATATCTCCTCCATCTTGGGCATCGGCTATTACATAGTCATTACCTAGTCCGCCTTTACCCATATTATGATTCTGGAAGTTACCACTGGGTTCGTCAAAACCATATCTATACAGAATATTGTGGAGTAGATTACTCCAATAGAAAAGGTTGGTAATGGCGGCATTGCGGTTACCTGCGGCTGTAGCCAAACCGTGAGTAAAAGGGAAATTAAAGTCTAATGTTGCAGAAGAAGGACTATGTCCCACCAGGTCATCATCATTAATATCCTCCTGTGCCCAAACAT
>CAZBAV010000013.1:0-47854 GCA_964489955.1 uncultured Lacihabitans sp.
TCAAATTTAAAAGCAAAGTAACCAAATCTGGTACACTACATTATGGATTGGGAGCTAAGCCTTTGCTCTTTGACCTTAACTTAACGCCTATGGTCTTTGTACCCAACCTTCAGTTCTTGGCTTCATTTCAGGCAAATAATACAGGAAGTAGCGTAAGCACGCAATTGGGTAGTCATTTTTCCATATCAAGTGGCAGCCCCACCAAGCAGGCTTGGCTAAGTGTACCACGGCTTTCGGCACCTCCGTTTTCGTCGCACCGATGGCTAGATAACCACTCTTATGCCGGAAGTATAAATGCACTCAAAAAAAGTCCGAAAGACCTGGAAATGAAAATAAACACGAGCCTGATTCTTGACCGCCAAGAGCGTCACGGGAGCTCGGCAACCCAATATCTTATTGGTGGAGAGAATATTGGTTTCTCTGAAAGGACGAGTAACTATAACCGTAAAAATGAGTTTTCAGGCTCTTTGGAATTAATTAAAAACACGCCAAAAAAGTATTTTACCAATCGCCTTGAAATAGATAAAGAATGGCAATCAGACGCCAGTGACAATGCCCGAACCGACCGTCTTTTTGAGCAAAAAGGTAAGTCAGATTACCTGAAAATAAATAATCACTTCAATCGCATTTTTACATGGAAGGGTCTCCGCTATAACCTCTATTCGGTTACTTCCTACACAAAAACCAATCAAAACTTACAAATAGACCTAAGTGGTGCAGACACCTTGGCTAGTCCAAGACAAAACTTTGGTATAAAAGATTTTAACACCCACAATTATCTGGAACTGACAAAATCCTTTCGCAATCTTTCTATAGGTGGCCGGGCGGGCTCCCAAATTGGTTTGGCAGATGTACACACCGCTTTAGAAAACCACCCCATTACGGAACAAACTGCAAACCGCTTTGCTTGGAACAGCTTTAAACACTATATATCGCCCAATTTTTCTTACGTATACAAGAAATTAAAAGCTACGCTCAACTTGCCGCTTTCGCATAATCATATCGTGTACAATGACAAAGCAATCATAGAGAAAAGAAACTTTACTAAGTGGGTTGCCGAACCACGGCTTACCTTACAATATAAACCCCAAGAAAGTACAAACCTCACTGCCTCTGCCGGTTACCAAAATTTCTTAGCACGTCTGGGAGATATCTACAGCAGTTATGTCATGACAGATTACCTAAACGTGGTACAGAAAGATGCCAGCTTCAGGGATAATCACATGTATAATGCAGGTGTAACCTTTAATCATAACCAAGTGACAAGCGGCTTATCTTTTAACATACGCTATAACTACAGCAAAAACATACAAAACCTGCTGGCCGAAACACGGATAAATCCGGATGCTTCCAAAACAATTGTTTATAGAGAACAAGAGAATACAGGTTTAAACCACAGTATTGGAGCGGGCTTAAGTAAATACCATTTTGCGTTAAAAACTTCTACTTCACTGGATATTAACTATAACCAAGGCACCTCGCAACGCTTTATAAACGATGTATTTTCAACTTTTACCCACAGTAATATTGTGCCAACAGCTCGTATAAATTTTAATGGGCTAAAGTGGCTTGACCTCAACTACGCTTACAACTATAGCTATAGCAAAAACTCTGGTTTACAAGAAGGTGTGGTGCAGTATAACCAGCGGGCTTCGGTAGGTTTTCATGCCATAAAAAACACCATGTTTAGGTTTAGTTTTGAGCATTATAACATAAATACCCAACTCTCCACCAATAACTTCACCTTTGGTGATATAGTTCTCCGTTACACCTTGCCAAAGATTAAACAGGACTTGGAATTGATAGTGAATAATCTCTTTAACCAAGACTCTTTCCAGAACATCACCGTGAGCGATTATTTCACCCAGCAAACCACCTTCCAGCTACGTCCAAGGCAGTTTGTGGTAAGGGGACGGATAAGATTGTAGGAAAACAGCCGTATGTTTGCCAATGATTAGAAATACCCCTTGGCCAACTGCTCACAAAAAATGCGATTTCGTTTAGTCTTTAAAACCATAACAAGTTGCACTTATTCCACTTATATTTTATGGTATTTAGTGTCATCTGTAATACATAATGCGAGTTCAACCTTAAAGGGGTATTGTTTCTGAACCATAATGTTTCAGATATACAACAGCCATTTATATAATTGTAAATGGCTGTTGGGCAAAAAAAGGTTTGGCTTATTATCTGAAAAACTATAATTTCCTAGTAAGAAACACCATAGGTTTTACAACTAACTTTTGTTCTGCTAATTTGAGAAATTCCTGAAGATAGGGCTGGTCATTATGCATATCTAGTCCTTCCTGGTTTTTCCAGATTTCATAAAACACAAAGGTGTTTTCATCATCAATACTTTGGTGCAAATCATATTTTATACAAGCTGTTTCTTTACGCGTTTGAACTACCATATTCTTAAGAACCCCGGATACTTCTTCTAAGTATTCGGGCTTGGAATGTATGACAGCAGTGAGGTATATTTCCATAATCTTATTTGCTTATACTATTTGTTAAGTGTTGTTTGTATTGTTCTTTATACCCCTCAAATCGCTCTGAGGTAAGCCCCTTCATTACATCAAAGAAATGAAATCCATCTATTCTGCCCAAACCTATAAATTTCATGGCAATATGAAACCCAAACAAAACACCTTTATCTACAGAAGTAAGATCCATTAATTCTCCTTCAAGATTAAACGCCCCTTCCGGAGCATTCCAGCTTGTAGTAACCATGTACTTCCGACCTTGTAACAGTCCACCCGTACCATAATTTATTTCCGGATTTGAGCGTGTGCGTCCATCGTTTTTATATAATACACCATGACCTTCGTCATGTAAGACCTTGTCTATATATTCTTTAAGTTTAAATGGCAACTGAAACCACCAAATCGGTGTATGCCAAATAATTAAATCAGCCCATAAGAATTTTTCCACCTCTTCTTTAGAATCATAACCTTTAAAAACGTGGGTGATTCGCACCTCTGCTCCACTTTCTTCAAAATGCTTTGTGGTCCAATCTGTGATCGTTTGATTTAGTTTTCCATTACTCTCTCCAAAGACTTGTCCACCGTTTATGATGAATATTTTTTTCATTTTACGCTATCTTATTTTTTGATTGCACAAAATTATTTCAGAGATTTACCAAATAAAAATAATACAAATTATAGTTATATATAATAATTATTATATTATGCAGGTAAATCTGGAATGGTTTAGGACTTTTAAAGCGATATATGAAACGGGTACAATGAGTGGAGCGGCGAAGCTACTATTCGTTTCACAACCCGGGATAGGTCTGCATTTAAATGCACTGGAAGGATACACTGGATTTCCACTATTTGAGAGAACATCTCGGAAAATGATTCCTACAGAAAAAGGTAAATTATTATACCAGCAGATTTTATCTTCTGTTCAATCTCTGCAGGAGGTAGAAATGCGGTTTAAACGAAAATCGGGTGAAGAACGCCCAACAGTGAGTGTGGGAATGTGTGTAGAGACTTTTCAGCAAGTTTTAGAAAAACATATTCCCAGTCTGGGTTTTAATTTAATCATGCAATTTGGCGACAATGAGCAATTGACCGCTAAATTGGAAGGCGGTGCTGTTGACCTCATTCTTACGAGTGTAAAAGGAACCGAAACGGGAATTGTGTATCTGCCATATGTGGTGGAAAGATTTGTGGTGGTTTCCGGAAACAACACTGATCTTACCGAATTTAACTCTTTGGATACAAACAACAAAGAAGCATTGCTAAAGTGGTTAAGTAGCCAATTTTGGTACAGTACCGCATCAGATATGAAAGTTTTGAACCGATTTTGGGAGATTAATTTTGGAGAGCATCCTGATTTTTTACCCAATTATATTGTACCCAATAAGTTTTCAATTATCCGATGTTTATCAGTGGGTACGGGATTAGCCATTCTCCCTGATTTTCTCTGTAAAGAGATTTTGGATACTCAAGCCATAACCAAAATTTGGGAAGGCTATCTTCCTATGGAAAACACCATCTATTTTGCTAAGAGAAAACAGTCTCTGTTTATGGATGAGATAAATCATTTGGAAAAAGTCCTCAAAAATGAACTTTCTCCAGTCGGTATTTCTCAATAGGAAATACAATTTTGTGTAGTATCAATACCCATGTAGATTCACATCTTCAGTTCTTTCCAGCTCTACACGTTGACCCATTTTTTTCTGGATTACCCTAAAATGCTGAAGTTCTTCTTCCGTAACAATAGTGAGGGCATCTCCAGAATTATTGGCACGGCCGGTACGACCAATACGGTGAACAAAATCTAGGGGCGAACGTGGCAGCTCGTAATTAATCACAAATGGTAAGGAGTCTATGTGAATACCCCTGCCTATTAAATCCGTAGCTACCAAAACAGTCAAATCTCCTTTCTTGAAATCTACCAAGCTTTTGGTTCTTGCTCCTTGTGATTTTTCGCCATGAATACCCAAAGCCTTAATTCCATTTTTCTTCAATTTCTCCACCACATTATCTGCTGTCCTTTTAGATGAAACAAACACCAAGACCTGACTCATTTGATATTGCTTGATTAAATACCTCAAAAACGGCCCTTTATCTTCTTGCTTGACCAAATATGCTTTTTGACGAATCTTTTCCAAGTCCACCTCTTCCCTATCGATCTCTACAAATACGGGATCTATACCTAGTTTGTCCTTCATTTCCGATACCTTGTCATTGATAGTTGCCGAAAACAAAGCCGTTTGCTTCTTCTTAGGTAACATGGAGAGTAGTTGGTCCATTTCCTCCTCAAAACCCAACTGAAACATCTTGTCGGCCTCGTCTATCACCAACTGCTTTATTCGGGAAATCCCTAAAGCATTTCGTCCAATCAAATCTAGCAAACGCCCCGGAGTAGCTATAAGAATCTCCACTCCTACCAGGCCGATCATCTGTGGGTTTATAGAGACGCCACCATAAACAGCCATAGTCTTTATCTTCCGCTTCAATGTACCAGAAAACAGCTTAAATTCGTCTTCTATCTGTACAGCCAGTTCGCGTGTAGGCACTAAAATCAGGACTTCCACGTTCCGATCTCTTTCCGGTCTTCCGTTTTGCAAATTCTCTAAAATAGGAAGCACAAAACTTGCCGTTTTCCCAGAACCGGTTTGGGCTAAAGCTATAACATCATTTCCTGCCAAAATCTCGGGAATCACTTTTTCCTGAACAGGAAAAGGATTATCGAAACCGGCTAGCTGAATCGAATGCAAAATATTTTGGGATAAACCCAATTTGTCAAATGCCATAGAAAAGATGCTTAATCTCTCGCAAAGGTAGGTTATTATTTTCGGCATATCACTTCAGCTTTGTTGTATCTTTGCACTATGGAATTACAAGACATTTACCAGAAACTGCAGATCCAAGACATGAATCCCATGCAGAAGGCAGCATTTAAAACAGTAGAAGCAGGTTACGACATGATTCTCCTTTCGCCTACGGGCTCCGGCAAAACGCTGGCATTTCTGTTTCCTGTCTTGAAAAAATTACAAAGTGATTCCAAAGGCATTCAAACACTTATTTTGGTTCCGGCAAGAGAACTTGCTTTACAAATAGAACAGGTTTTTAAATCTATGGGAAGCGACCATAAAATTACGGTTTGCTATGGCGGACATGACAAGAAAACGGAACTAAACAGCCTAACCCAAGCTCCTTCTGTTTTAATTGGCACTCCCGGACGTGTGGCTTACCATTTGCGAAACAATAATTTTGACCCAACAAGTATCAAAACCTTGGTTCTTGATGAGTTTGACAAGGCTCTTGAATTTGGTTTCAAAGACGATATGTCATTTATCATACAGTCGCTAAGCCAGCTTAACCAAAGGCTGCTGACTTCGGCAACCGCCATGTCCTCCATCCCTAACTTTGTTGGAATAAAAAACAAACGGACCGAGAATTTCCTTAAAAACGAGGAAGCAAAACCAGAAATAACGTTTCGTAAAATCATATCTACATCCGAAGATAAACTAAACGCACTCTTCAATCTTTTGTGCAATATTGGTGACAAACGAACACTTATCTTCTGTAATCACCGCGAAGCCGTGATCCGAATTTCAGAGTTATTGAAAAAGAAAGGCATATTCCACGAGACCTTTCATGGAGCCATGGAGCAAGACGAACGTGAAAGAGCTCTGTTAAAGTTTAGAAACGATTCAGTACGCATTTTAATCACCACTGACCTGGCCTCCCGTGGCTTGGACATTCCTGAAGTTGCATCTATTATTCACTATCAACTGCCTTTGAATGAAGATGCATTCATTCACCGAAACGGCCGTACTGCCCGTATGAATGCTACAGGTTTTGCTTACCTCATGCTTACAGCCGATGAGCAATATGAATTCTTGAAAAATGACATAGAGGAAGACCCTTCATTGACAGAAAAAGCTCCAATTCCTGAAAAGCCTACCTTCGAAACTATTTACATCAGTACCGGAAAGAAAAACAAGGTAAACAAGATAGATATAGTAGGTTTTCTGATTAAAAAAGGAGAGCTGGAAAAAGAAGATATAGGTCTGATAGAAGTAAAGGACACCACTTCTTATGTAGCCGTTAGCCGCCAAAAAGTCCAATCTCTTTTGAAAAAACTGTCTAATGAAAAGTTGAAAAATCAGAAGGTAAAAATGGAGATAGCGTATTGAATTAAGCTATCTCCATTTTACTAACTATTTCACCGTAAACCGCACACCCAAAAAGCCTCTGATTCCCTGATTGGAAGCATAAACATACGATGGGTCAAATGTTAATCCGTATGGATTACTTTCGGTAACCAAAGGCATACCTCCAGCGTCAAACTGCACTTGTTTATCAAAGGGATCGTGAGCTCTGGAAATTAAAAAGGGAAGCCCTTTTGCAGGAGTCCAGTTAA
Organism: uncultured Lacihabitans sp.; assembly: GCA_964489955.1. Lineage (GTDB taxonomy): Bacteria > Bacteroidota > Bacteroidia > Cytophagales > Spirosomataceae > Leadbetterella. Next base: position 6,883 of record CAZBAV010000013.1, read on the forward strand.
GCAGGTTTTTTACACCTCCATAAATCTCCCATTTGTCATTAAAATTCTTTGTTACCTGTATGTTTTGCACACTCCAGGTAGGAGAATATTCCGGCCTTGGATCAGTATCCCCTAACAACGGTAGTCGCATTGGGCTATACAGGTTTCCTGTATAGTCTACGGTTATCTTTGGTTTGTGGAAGGTATATCCTACAGTCCAGGTGGCCGTAAACCTTTCAGCAAACATCTGTCTTTCTTTTTGCCCATCTTCCGTATTAAAGACGTCCATGGCTGTACCACCCACGTTTAGTTTTAATCCATTGGCAAAGACTGCGTCTATATTCAACGATACTCCCCTTGAGATAGCGTATCCGTCTAGATTGGTGTAGATAATTTTGTTCGGATCCGTATCGTAATCGGGTATAATTTTATTTGTAAAATAGGTGTAGAATGCTGTAGCATCAAAACCCAAGAAAGTACCGTTTCTTAAATGATATTTCTTCACCAAATTGGCATTTACATTCCAGGAAGTTTCCGGTTTTAATTCCTCCAAAAAGATTACATCACGTGCTCCGGTAAGAGCCGCATGATCTTCGGTAAATACATTGGCTACCCGAAAACCGTTTCCTGCACCCAAACGAAAAACAGTGTTCTTGTCATTAGAGCTCCACTTGTAATTTACCCTTGGAGAAAGAATACTTCCATGTATGGAGTTATGATCATATCTGGCACCAAGCATTACGGTGTGGTTGCTGTTTAGTTTTATTTCATCTTGTAAGAAAACTCCCGGCAAATGCGTATGTGCCGGCTGGTTATTTCCTGCCAAGAAAGTAGCAGGCGTATTATCATCATAAAAAGTGTATCTGTACGCCAGTCCTGCCAAAAGATCGTGTATTCCCGCTCTTGTACCGTAGGTAAGCTGACTAAAATAAATGTTTTGATTGGCTAAATAAGGCGTACTGCCGTACACAGAGTTTTGGTCGTGCCAGTTGCCACTAAACATAAAGTTTAGCTTAGACGAAAGCTTATAATTCCCGAAAAGCTCCCATCTTTTGGTATAGATACTTTCGCCATAAACATCTTCGCCTCCGCGGTAGCTTTTATTCCAGTTCATTTCTCCCCCCCAGCGGTCTTCGTACATATACCTTCCAGCTATGGAGAGCACCTTTCCACCTTTTTGACGTATATCCCATTTATTAAAAACAGAAATACGATGTTGGAGTGTTAAATCCGTGAAGTTATCCCCATTTTTGTCAATAGGATTTTGGTAATTAAAATAGTTTACACCCAACAGAGACTGGGTTTTGTCTCCTACCTTAAACTTCCCTGCCATGTCTACGTTCAACTCTCCCCAAGTGGTTCCAAAAACATCAGTAGAAAATACAGGAGCCTTACTAGGAGTTTTGGTAATGATGTTAATCAAGCCACCCACTGCTTCACTACCATAAAGAGTAGAAGCAGGTCCTTTTACTACCTCCACCCGCTCAATTAAAGATTGTGGAATTCCGCTCAAGCCATATACAGTAGATAAACCGCTCACTATAGGCATCCCATCTATTAAAACCATAGTATAAGGACCTTCCAGACCATTTATATGTATATCTCCGGTAGCACATACATTACAGTTTACCTGGGGTTTCACTCCGTTTATGTTCGCAAGAGCATCAAACACGGATGGCGTAGGATTAGCCTTAAAGAATTTGGCTGTAAAAACTTCCACAGGTACGGGACTATCCAATCGTGATACTTCTTTCATAGTACCGGTAATTACTACTTCGTCAAGCGATGAACTCGATTGCTGTAAGACAATTTCCGGAATGTTATTTCCTCCTACATTCACTGTGATAGCTACAGTTTGTTTTACATAGCCAACCAGTGACACCTCCAATGTTTGCTTACCTACCGGCACTGCGACCAATTTAAAAAATCCATCTTCTCCGGTAAGTACACCTATGTTTTTACCCTTCACCATGACGTTGGCAAATTCAACGGGTTTCCCACCAGAAAAAACCCGTCCTTCCACGCTTCCCGATTGGGCCAGTACAAGGCCTCCAAAACACAAAACAAATAATACAGATAATGTTACTCTCATATAATAAATATAATTCTACTGCAAAAATAAAAAAGTTAGAATAATCTAACAAACATATTTTACAATTCTTTCAATTGTACATAAATGCACAAGAAAACAAAACTAAACAAAATGGTTTCAATTGCAACATTGTTGCAAATAAAAAAATCAAATCCCTCTATGAATACCTTCGGAAACAAAAACGGGACTATTAGAAACCAGAATACTTCTTTCTGGATTCTATCTTTTGTAATTGTCTTTCTATAATGAGATTTAGTATTAACTCTCCTGCAAGATGATTGTTTGGATTTTCTGCCAGAGACTCTCTCACCCTTTTTTCCGAAACATCAATCCTACGCAAAATGGAGATGAGACGGTTAAAATCAGTATTAACAAGACGGTTAATGTAGGACACCATTTCATCAAAGGAGTAGCTCTCTTTTGATACCAAAGCTTTTACTTGGTTAAATGCCTCTGACTCCATGTAGTATAATTGGTGTTATCCCAAAGCAACGTCTAATGTCATCATTAAGACAAAGCCAATCAAAAAACCTACAGTAGCTATGTCAGTATTATTATTTGCTTGGGCTTCTGGTACTACTTCCTCTATTACTACAAATATCATGGCACCGGCAGCAAAAGCCAGAGCGTATGGTAGTATAGGAGTAAAAAACGCTACAGAAATAGCTCCCACCACTGCCGCAATAGGCTCTACAATGGCAGAAGCTTGCCCATAAAAAAAACTCTTTCTACGGCTTAACCCCATACGCCTCAGTGGCATGGAAACGGCAATACCTTCGGGGAAGTTCTGTAAACCAATTCCTATAGCCAAAGTAACTGCCCCTGCTATAGTGGCCTCCGGTATACCTGCAGCCACACCACCAAAAAGAACTCCCACAGCCAAACCTTCAGGAATATTATGCAGGGTTATAGCCAGTATCAGCAGAGTAGTCTTTTGCCAAGGTGATTTAACACCCTCTACCTGTTTAAAATTGGCATGAAAATGCGGCAAAACTTTATCTAAACCAAACAAAAAACCTGCACCAATTAAAAAACCAACTACCGCAGGGATCACTTGCTCAAAACTCTCACCAGGACTCATCTCTATAGCGGGAATAAGCAAACTCCAAACACTGGCAGCCACCATTACTCCCCCGGTAAAACCTAGCATTCCATCTAAAAAGGTACGGTTCGCACTTTTAAAAAAAAATACAAAAGATGCCCCCAAGGCTGTTACTCCCCATGTAAAGAGCGTTGCATAAAACGCTGCAAGTGTAGGATCAATAGATTCGAAATATTTTATGATTGACTCTATCATAACTCTTTGTTTTTAGGGTAGCATAACTTTAGTGTACGCTCCACAAATTTCCTTATCAGAAATTAAATATACAATAGTACATCAAAATATTTTTAGTTTCGACTAAAAATAAAATTAGCCTCATCTAACTTTTTGCAATTTATTACATCAATGGTTTTTATTAACCTTTGATTTACCATAAAGTTAAATGCTGTCCATTTTTTATCACCGCCCTCTACTTCATGCAATAAAGAACACTGATAATGTACGCTTTACGAAATACGATAAGTTAAAGACCTATAATCCTACTTTGCAAACTAACAGATCGCTTTATTTTAATAAATGAATACTTTCTTACCTTTTCTCAGTATTCAAGCTTTACTATTCTTAGAAAAAATATGATACAAACCTGTTTGTATTATATTTTTTGCTTACTAAATTTGTTTAGTAGTATCTACACTCTTACTTAATCTATAAGTAAGATAAGTTTAGATTACCAGTCTACTACACAATACCTTTATAATCCTTATCTCACTAGTCGGCTAAGTTTGGCTGCAACCACACCATATTTAATAAAAATACCTTAGGGAAGATACGTTTCCTCTCTATCTACTAGAGTTTGCAGTAACCGCAATACAAGTCCATAAAGTATAATTTCCGCCCAATTGCTACTCTTACCACTCTTTAAACCATTCCCAAAAAAAGAAATCTTAAAAAAAACTTCAAAAAAAACACTAAAACGCATAAATGCATATGTTTTATTAAAGTTATATAACATTTTACACAATTAAATATTTTTGGTACGGTACTTGTTATAAGACACAGTATAACTACAAACTGTGTAGCCATGAAAACAAAAAAAAATACCACAAGGGGGGGCTGGATGCTCCCCTTCCTACTACTGTATTTCCTAAATTGGAGTCTAATGGCCCAAAGTGTTAGCAGGCCGATTACCATCTCTGATACCATAAGAAACGTTTGTCCGGCAATCACTGCCAACCTAAACCAGGTACTAGGCTCTAAACCAGGAACAAACCAGGAGATTCAATGGCGTAGAGATGGCTCCCCATCCCCAACTGTTATCATAATGCCAGAGTCTGTAACAGCCGGCACCTATCGTGCGTACCACCGTAATACCGATACCAACCAGTGGAGCCAGGCTTCCGACCCGGTGGTAGTAACTATAAACAACTGCACAGGCTTATCTGTAACTTCTCTACCTTGTAATCAGACTATACCTTTTACAAGCAATTATTTTACAGGTTTGGAAAGCGAAGGTTATACTAAACAAGTGGGGACGGGAGCAGTATGTCTTTCATACCATTCAAATGCATCTAGTTTACTAATTAGTAACACCAGTACTTTTGGTCGATTAAGTCATGTAGCAGCCGTTTCCGTTGGTATAGGTCCTACACCAACCTGTCACGCAGGGTTTAAGGTAAAAGGGCCAGGAAGTGGAAATATTTTCCACTCTGGGACCTTCGTCGGTTTTCTTGTTAAATCTTCTGAATTATTAAACATAGGAGGACGGTCAATTGTAATAAAAACCTTAAAGAATGACGCAGAAGTAGAATCTAAAATAGTTTCCAGTGGTGCAGATCTTTTAACTTTAGATCTTTTAGGAAGCCCTAGCAGCCATACTCTGGGCTTTGTAACTACACAGAGCTTTGATGAATTTGCCATTGAAGTTATAGCGGGGAGTTTGGAGGTTGCTTATGGTCTTGATATATACTACCCGGTTATTGGAAATTACTGTGCGGGATCTGCTTTAAAGCCCAATTTATTAACACCCATGAACAATAACATTGCTTCTACCTATGTGGTGTCTGAACGTACCGGAATGCACGGAACCATCAATGCTGGCTCTAGCATGAAAAGTATTGACGCTATAGTGTCTCCATCCACTACTGACTCTGTAGATGTAAGTATTGTGGCTGGAGTTAATAACAGGATGACAATATCTGTGAAAGATGCTAAAAAATCTTACCCTGCAGGTACATTTGCCGGTTTCACTGTAAAAAGTTCCAGTTTACTTGGTATAGAACTTCTAAACAATACAAAACTTCGCTTCTATCGTAATGGGCTAAAAGTAGACTCGGTAAATAACGGAGGACTACTGGAAGTTAACTCTTCCTTACTTGGCTCCTCTGGGAAGCGACTTATAGGATTAAAAAGTAAGGCCGAGTTTGACGAAGTTCAGCTAGAGGTAAGAAATTTAGCTGGCTTACTTACCAATTTACAAATCTTTAACCTTTCTTTACAACAGTATGAGCCCGGCACGTTGGATAGCTGTAACAACCTTACTCGTCTGACCAATCCTGGCCACCCGGTTATGGTAAATACCACTAACACCCAGATAGATGGGGCATGTGTAGGTTGTTCTATTACTGATGTACATAATGTTCTTAATGAAAGCCCACACGAACATGCTAACATCACCGTAACAGCTGGTGTTGCAGCCAAAGCTTCCCTTTCGGTAAAGAACCAGATTGACAGTGAAGTCTACCCAGCTGGAAGTTTTGCCGGCTTTGAGATAGAAAATGATACCACTCTGTTGAACCTTGCTGTCTTAAATTCTTTGAAAATATCAACCTATAAAGATGGTTCCTTTGTAGAGGAAAAATCGGGTTCTACTCAGCTACTATCTTTAGACCTTCTGGGCACAGGTGTCGTAGCCGGAAGAAGGACAGTGGGTTTTGTTACTACTGGAGATTTTGATGAGATCGTGATTGAACACAATGGAGGACTGCTTGCGTTAGATTTATCAAGTAATTTAAAAGTATACAATGCTGTCGTACAGACATTCTGTACACCACCCACATTAGACTGTAATGTAGAGTACGTTTTAAATTCTAAAGATTTCCCTGCTATTGTAAACCACGAACGGACTGGCGTAAGCGGAGCAGCCTGTGTAACTAACACAGTTAGTAATACAAGTCATTTACTTGATGGAGACGAAAATACGCATGCCACCATATCTGTACTTGCGGCAGTTGCCTGCGAACCTTCTGTATCCATCCAGAGTATTAACAGCCTTTACCCTGCCGGAAGTACTGCCGGTTTTATAATAACAAACGACGTAGCATTGGCAGAAGCGGATCTTTTAGGGGCTCTAACTATTACAACCTACAAAAATGGTGCTGTAAGAGAAACAGCTTCGGCAAGCAGTCTACTACACCTTAATGTATTAGGGCTTTTAGGTGGCCCCACTAAAGCCCGAGTCTTCATTAAAACCACAATGGACTACGACGAAGTAAGGTTACAAGTTGGCTCTTTGGCTTCTGTACTAAATATCGTGCATGTTTATGGTACGTTTGTAAACACAAGAGGCTCAAACGATATTAATATCTTGTCTTGTTGTGCAGCAGATGGACATACTCCTACATTAGTTTCACTCGAAGATGTGAACAGCTGTCCTGACGACTTTGCAAGTCTTACATCCAATATATCCAATACCTGTCCGGTAGGAACAGAATTGCAATGGTACACTAGTGCTACACTTTTCAATGCATCTACACGTGTAATTAACCCCGACACTGTAACAACATCTGGAACATACTATGCTGTTTGCTATGACAGTGTATTTCCCTGCTATAGTAATGTAAGTGAGGGAATTGAAATAGGTATTTCGGAATGTTGCCCGGTGATTTCTATCAATCCAGCCACTAATGTACACCCAACTAGCTGTGGCCTGAACAATGGATCCATAACTATAGAAGGCTTGAGGATTAACCAAACCGGCTATACTTTAACTTACCGAAAGGATGGAAGTACATTGGTGACTATGCCAGATCTTCCAGCAGACAGCCTGGGACACATAGTAATAAGTAATTTAAGTGCAGGAGTGTACACAGACATCAAGGTTTCACATCAGGAATGCGATAGTACAAATATACTTAGCACTACCTTAACTGAACAAACAAAACCAGCCGTGCCTACTAACCTGCAGACTAACCCAACCACAGTTTGTGCAAATATAGAATTTACCCTGAGCGGGACATGTACAGCAGGCTCTACTATTAACTGGTTTACTGACCTAGACCTAACTACTCCAGTAGGAACAGGTCCACTAACATTAACAAATAGCACTCCTTTTTACGCTGCGTGTATTACCGGTACGTGTGTTAGTGACCCTGTTAGACTAGATGTAGTGGTTACTCCAATCCCTACACCTCCAACTTTCCTAACCCTGTCTAGTCCAACTATTTGTGCCGGACAATCAAGTGTACTATCAGCTACTTGTGCATCTGGAAGCGTGGTTTGGTATAATAATATAGCCATGACAACCCCAATTAATGCAGAGGTATCCCCCCCTGCAGGTACACACACCTATTATGCAAGATGCGAAAACGGGACTTGTAAAAGTACGCATGAATTTATAGAACTGACGGTTAACCCTTCGTATCCAGCCCCAACATTACAAGCAACTCAATTAACCATTAAGTCAGACGAGACTTCTACTCTCTCAGGCTCGTGTACTTCTGGTACTTTAATATGGTCTAATACAGAAGTGATGGATGCTATATTTACAGACACTATAGTAAGCCCAGATGTTACAACCACCTATTATGCAGCTTGTGGACCACTCCCTTGTGCGGCAGTAGATTCTATAACTATAACTGTAGAAGAAGACATCTTTGACCTTGCATTAAGACTCCAGCGAGCACCGGGTACACCAGCATTAGTAAAACATAATGATAATGTACAGGTAAATGTGCTCGTGATGAACAAAGGAAACATTAATGCTACGGATGTAGGAGTAGTTGTATACGTTCCGCTGCACCTTACAGTAGCAGACCCGAACTGGGATGTAATAGGACAAAAAGCATACCTGATAAACAAAATTCCTTCAATTGCAGGAGGCGATACTACCACAGTTAGTATTAATCTAACCGTAGATTCAACTGCTATTAACGCAATAGTGGTGGCGGCTGAAATTAGCGAAGCCGAAGGCGGAGTAGACATAAACTCTACTCCAGACGATGACCCGACAAATGACACCTTTCCTAATCCTCCAGTGGCTGGGGGGAATCTGAATGGCACCAAGGAGAATGACTATGACGAGGTAACACTAACTGTATGCCAAACGGGAACATGTATTACTGCTAAATACAAAAGGATTAAGTAAAGTCCCGGTAACCAAAATAAAGAGGCTGTCCTAGGGTAGCCTCTTTATTTTTTGAGCAATCTCTCAACAATAAAAACTATCCCTTACCCTAACCCCAATTGGGACATTAAAGCTCTCCACGAAACAAAATGACTCAAAACATAAACTAAATACAGAACATACTATAATTGTTTTCGAGACATTATAGTTTATATACCATAATACTTGATTCGGATAATGCATAATTTCGTTTAAACCTTACTTATCGCCAACCTATATCTTAAGTAAGTTTGAATTTAACCCCAATGAGGTAAATTATTTATGATACTAAACCATACAGAAATTGACCTTAAGAGTAAACATTCTTATCTTAAGGTGTTCAAATAGCACTCACTTCCCCTAAAACGACAGAGAGTCCGGAAACTCCGGACTCTCTGGTTCTATAAAACTACCATTTAAAACACCTTATGCTGGGTCTACAATCAGCTTAATTCCATCTATCTTTTTTATCCTTACTCTGGCGTCCTTCTCTATACTATGGTCCGCATCCGTATATGCTATCCAGTCTGCACCACGATAAAAAACCTTCCCTTCCCCATGTGCAGGTATAGAATGCGACACCTTGGCAAAATCATCTACTATTTCCTTAAACTCTTTGGTATTCTTGTTGAATACCTCCAAAAGTTTCCTACGGAAAATCAGCAAACTTCCCATGGACGCCACACCGAAAATTAATAGTTGAGCCGTAAGATCATCTGCTAAGCCCATGTATATAAATAAAGCCGTTACCAGTGCCCCTATTCCAAAAAATATAGAGTAAAAAGATACAGAGAGTATTTCGGCCACCAGGAGTAATACTCCTATCACTATCCACAATGTTATTGGTTCCATATTCAATTTTATTTTTTAGTTTCTTTAATCACATTCATTGCCGTGGCTATTACACCAGACATATCAGCGAGGTTAGACGGTATAATCATCGTATTATTAGTCTTGGCGAGTTTACCAAACTGCTCAATATAGTCTCCCGCAACTTTCAATTGTACTGCTTCTTGACCTCCTTTAGCCTGAATGGCTTCAGCAACCAATCTGATAGACTCTGCCGTTGCCTCCGCTACTGACCTGATGGCCGAAGCCTCACCTTCCGCTTGGTTTATTTGCTGTAATTTCTGAGCTTCAGATTCGAGTACTAAACGAGCTTTCTCTCCTTCTGCCACGTTTATAGCAAACTGTTTTTTACCTTCCGACTCCAAAATCACAGAACGTCTTTCGCGTTCAGCTTGCATCTGCTTCTCCATGGCTTGTAGTACGTTAGTAGGAGGAGTGATATTTTTGATTTCGTATCTAAGTACTTTTACACCCCAACCAATGGCAGCCTCATCAATAGCTGCTACTACAGCCTGGTTTATTACCATACGCTCTACAAAGGTCTTATCTAACTCTATCTTACCAATCTCTGACCTCATTGTAGTTTGAGCTAATTGGGTTACCGCAAAAACGTAGTCATTTATACCATACGATGCTTGTTTCGGGTCTATAACCTGTAAAAATATAACTCCATCTACTCTTACTTGCACGTTATCCTTAGTGATACATATCTGTTCCTGGATATCGTATGCTTTTTCTTTTAAGCTGTGCTTATACGCCACACGGTCGAAAAACGGAACAAGAAAATTAATACCAGGTTCCATTACTCCATTATACTTCCCTAGGCGTTCTGCCACGTAGGCACTTTGCTGTGGCACTACTTTTACGCCCATCATAATGATTACTAATACTAAGAAAACGATTGCTACAGTTGCTATCATATTTATGGTTATGTTTAAGTGTTACTGAATGATTACTTAACAAAAATATAGTATAAATAAGATTCTACAAGACTTTTCTGATAAGCTACCTACTTTAGCTTAAGATTGGCAAAGTTTACTGACAAACGGTAAGAACAAACTATCCCCAGAACTGCATTTTACTTATATTTGCAAAAAACAAGGATTAGTGAAGTCATTTTACCTCAAAAAACAGTCTGGAAGTATCTCAGAGAAGATAGCATTAGCCTCTTCTAAAAGCGAAAGTAACCGTGCATTAATTATTAATGCCCTTACAGATTTTAAAGGAGAACTCCAGAATCTTTCTACTGCCCGCGATACCCAAACTATGATACGCCTTCTGGAATCTGCAGATAGCCAAGCCGATGTATTGGATGCAGGCACTACCATGAGGTTTCTTACCGCCTACTTCACGGTTAGTAACAAAAAAAGGATAATGACAGGAACTCCACGCATGTGCGAGCGGCCAATCGGTATTTTGTTTGATGCCCTGCGTACTTTAGGAGCAGATATTAATTATTTAGGTAAAGAGGGTTATCCTCCACTAGAGCTAAAGGGATTGCCTAAACAAAATACAAACATTATAAAAATAAGGGGCGACGTAAGCAGCCAGTATATTTCTGCACTTTTAATGATAGCCCCAAAACTTGAAAATGGTTTAACGATAGAACTTGAAGGCGAAATAGGCTCTATACCCTATATAACCATGACAATCCGCCAGATGGAAGCATTTGGAGTAGAAGTAAATGCGGACTGGGTCGCCAAAACGTTACGTGTAAAACCACAAGATTATACACCTGTTAAGTACAAAATAGAATCTGATTGGTCTGGAGCTTCTTATTGGTATTCAGTAGTGGCCTTGGCAAATGACCCAGATACCGAAATCGAACTACTGGGCCTTAAAGAAAACTCTTTGCAAGGTGATAGTGCAATTGTGGAAATCATGAGTCAACTAGGTGTAAAAAGTACTTATACCGAGAATGGCGTATTATTAACCAAAATCCCGACAAGCAACAGATTGGCATATGATTTTGCCAACTGCCCAGACCTGGTACAAACTGTAGCTGTGGTACTTTCTGCCCTTAAAATAGAAGGCGAACTCACAGGAATAGAAAGCCTTAAAATTAAAGAAACGGATAGAGTTCTGGCTTTACAAAACGAATTAAGAAAACTGGGGACAGACTTTCTGGAAATAGAAAAAAATCATACGTATCACATTACCAACTTCAAAGGTTTTTCAGGCGTACCAACAATAGACACCTACGATGATCACCGTATGGCTATGGCTTTTGCTCCTTTGGCGTTAGAAGAGCCTGATGTAGTAGCCAAGTCTTACCCTAGCTATTGGGAAGATTTGGGCAAAATTGTGGAAATTAGATAAAAAAACAAGGTTTTTGTGACACCATTTCCTGTGTTGAGTCTAAACTATACACTTAAAGCCAAAAGTGGTATGGGATTTGGATAATATCCAATACAGAAGTAATTGACTATGAAACTTATTGTTATCTTATTCATTAGTGTTAATGCTTTTTCCTTCGCAAAGGATTCCCTGAGTAACTTCAATTACACTATTGAGATCCCCAAAGGTTGGACTACACAAGAGGGTTGCACAGAAAAATATTGTACCTTTCTAGCTCCAATCGACACTCTAAATGGGAACGACTCCTACTTAGAAAACATAAATATTACGGTTAATGACCTACCTAGTTCCAAATATCCAATAGAAAAATATACTGAATTCTCTATTAAATACTTACCTTCCGTGGTTAGCCAGTTTGAGTTACTAGAAAAACACCAACTCACCTCCTACTCTTCCCGAGTTACGTATAAGGGCCGGAAAAGCAAATTTAACCAAACTTGGAGGCAATACTATATAATAAAAGATAGTAAAGTCTACATAGTCACCTTTGCGGCAGAAACCTCTAAGTTTGAGCACTACATTGCTTTTGTACAGCAAAGCTTAGATTCTTTTAGGGTTAAGTAGGGTAATTCTTACCTAAACCTCTAAATATTTTATGCTTTAGTAGCAAATCGAAACTAAAAAGACAAAAAAAAGCCTACCGAGGTAGGCTGAAAAGATATAGATGTTAAGTCTTAGTAAATGAGCTAATATGGATTTAAAGAGCCAAAGCTTCTTTACCAAAAACCACTCCGATTAATACCCCAACTATCATAGAAAAAACCATCAATAGAATAAACCCTAAAATAAGCATGCCAAAAATAGCCAGTATTCTTAAAAGAATACCCTTCAGTGTTTTTTCACTATAAAAGCCCTTGTAAAACCACGCCAGTAAAACAAAGGTAAAAAGGAAAGAAGCACTTGTTACCTGCATATACAGCTGAGGGTTCCCCAAACAGAAATACAAGATGGGATAAAAAATAAAGATCGTACATAAGGTATTAAATGAGTAAAAATAAGCATTCATAACTATATGCTCCCAGTAGTTTTGTCCCCATTTTCTAAAAGCAATCTTTGTAAGCAAAGCAAAAAAAGGAATCATAGCCAGGGTCACAAAGCTCATATAGTTTGTCATAGTCTTATGAACCTTAGTTTGTATTCTTGCTACGTCGGGGCTCATGTCTTGATAAAGCGTAGACATCATTTCCGTTAAATTAAGAAACTTAAGACTAATAGCCGTTGATAACCCGCCCAACACAAAAACCAGCAAAATAGGCTTATAGTGGTTCACCCGGCTACCCTCCACAAAACTCCTCGCCATTTTTCCAGGATTTTTCAAAAGCATTTTTATGGTATGAAAGAACCCCTTATTAGTGTGGAGAAGTGTATATTGGATTTCGTCTTTTAAATAGTTCTTATCAATTCTAGAGTATTTCTTTTGTCCACACGAACCACAGAACTTGTCTGTAATTATGGTATTACAGTTCTTACAATTTTCTACCTCGGTCATTGCTATAGGGTTAAAAATATAAATTAATTAAAGAAGGCTTAAGTCTGTTTCCTTATAATATAGGGCTAATGCCACACCCACCAAAAAGGATACAATGGTGAGGGCAACAAAAAATAAACACAACAAAAGAAACATGAAAAATACTTTCCGAATCACCATACCCCATCCCATATGCGTGTAAAAACCTTTAAGAAACCAAATAAGCAGCAAAAAAGTGAGGGGATAAGAACAATAGGTAAGATTTATAACTTGCTGGGGATTACCTTTTAGTAAAAAGAAAAATGGATAAATAAGTAGTATGGAAACCACACAATAAAAGGAATAGAAATAAGCGTTCATTACCATATGTTCCTTGTAAGTTTGCCTTTCTTTTCTCAAAGCAATCTTTGTGACCAGTGCAAAAAAAGGAATCATGCTTAATATTATAAAGCTATAGTACCTTGATATAAATCTGTTTATCTTCAGCTGTAATTCCACCTGCTCTGGCGAGTGTTCCCGAAAATATGACTCTAAAACTCCAGAAAGATCCAAAATCCGATAAGAAATAAAAGCAGACAGCCCCGAAAGTACAATCACCTGGGTTAAAGGAATATAGAAATTTCCCCATTCCTTATCTATAAAGTCACGGGCAGCCTTGCCAGGATTTAGCATCACGTCTTTTACATGACCAGACAAACTTATCGCATGACTACTACCCGAATTTCCCTTACTGGATAATCCACACTTAAGACATACCCCAGCACTCACAAACGAGCCGCAAACCCTACATTTATCTTCTAATTTCATAGATTAAGAAAAATCTCCCAAATATAAGTACATATCAAGCACAGAAAATTAACTATTTTTATAGTTTTACTATACTTTTCAGACATTTATCTCTAAATCAACCTTATTTATATAGACTACACAAGAAAGCCTAGACATTTCAATGCCATCACATGATTACTTTTCATTCATCCCTTCCAAAAAATTGGTTTAGTGAACTATATAAAAATTGGTTACATCTTCTTATCATACACCGATCCTTCTTTAATTAACCATCAATCATTCAAATTCTTTAGCAATCTTAATGATAATGTTACTAGACTGACAATAAAGCCAATCCGTAGCTTCGCACTATTGATGATAAAACACCCGCTTAACTCTTTCTGAAACACCGGTAAGGACTTCGTACGGAATGGTACCACTTTCGGTTGCGAGATGTTTTATTGTAGGATTATGACCGAAAACAATAACCGCATCGCCCTCTTCACATTGGGCTTGGGTTACATCTATCATGGTCATATCCATACACACGTTACCCACCGTAGGGCAAAGTACGCCATTTACATTCATTACAGCTTTGCCGTTTCCGTACCTTCTATCATAGCCATCTGCATAGCCAATGGCTACTGTAGCAATTTTTGCGTCATGGTCTAGCACTCCTTTTCTACTATAGCCTACAGTTTCTCCTACGGGTAAGGTTTTGATTTGAGAAATGGTGGTTTTCAAAGTGGCCACCGTCTGCAGTGCATCTGGTTCTAGTTGCGAAGTTTCTATTCCATACAAACCTATTCCCAGACGAACCATATCATAACGGGCTTGTGGAAAACGGACAATACCAGCTGTGTTGGCAATATGCCTGATGATATCGTAACCCAAGGCCTTTTTTATCTTAGTAGAAACCCTGTCATAAACTGCTATTTGGCTAAGTGAGAAATTATTGTGCTGTGCTTCATCAGCTCCAACTAGATGACTGAAAACACTGGCGACTTTTATTTTAGAATTTTGTTTCAAAACCTCTAAGAGCTCGTCAACCTCATTCTCCAAAAAGCCTAAACGGTGCATTCCTGTATCAATCTTTAAATGAATAAGCGTCTCCCTATCTTTAACCCACCTTTGTTTAGCCTGAATATAGGCCAATAGGGTACGTCTGTTAAAAATCTCCGGTTCCAGGTTGTGCTCAAAAAGAGTAGAATAGCTATCAGGATCCGCATTCATGACCATTATAGGAAGTGAAATCCCGTTTTGTCTTAAACTAATTCCTTCATCAGGAAATGCCACAGCAAGATGATTTACCCGATGATATTGTAGCCAAGCTGCCACCTCATTGCTTCCACTTCCGTAAGCAAAAGCTTTTACCATGACCATTATTTTAGTCTCTTTGCCTACTTTTTCACGATAGAAATTGAGATTGTGCGTGATAGCATCCAAATTGATTTCCAGCTGGGTACCATGTATCCTCTTTACCAGGCGGTCTACGATACGTTCGAATGAAAATATTCTGGCTCCTTTTACAAGTACCAATTTCTTTTGGAAAGTCTCCAGAACTCCGCTCTGCAAAAACTCCTCTGTAGTCTTAAAAAAATGTGTTCTTTCTCCTAAATCGTTCAAGACTCTTTGGTTTTCAAAAACGTCCTCTCCTATTCCTACAAACACCTTTATTTTTTGAGGTTTCACTAACGTAGCCATTTCTGCAACCCATTCATTAACAGAAAGTCCAGACTGCAACATATCACTCAATACCAAAACTTTATCTCTGCTAGTATGGGTTTGACTCAAAAAATTCAAAGCCATTTTCAGTCCGCCTAAGTCATTGTTATAGGTATCATCTATAAGGTAGTTTCCTTCTTTGCCTTCTTTAAGCTCCAGACGCATTTCTACAGGTTTCAGAAAACGGAAACGCTCCAAAAACTGGCTATTTCCCTGTTGCAAAACCAAACCAGCGTACGCACAATGCATAGCATTTTCTATACTTGCAGGATCCGTAAAAGGCAAAAATAATTCTTGGCTGAAAGAAGCTATTCTTACCATAACACCATCTTTACCTTGCGGTTTTACATCATCTTTACTCCACGAAACCAATTTCAACGATGGGTTAACTTCTTCTACAAAAAATTGTATTTCCTCCTCTACATCCGCATAATCCCTACAATATATCAGTGTTTGAGCTTCTTTAAATAGCTGCAGCTTTTCCCTGATTTTTTCCCGGGTATTTTTAAAGCCTTCGCTATGAGAGGTTCCAATGTTTGTAAAAATACCCAAAGTGGGCTTAACTATCTTCTCCAAAGCCTGCATCTCTCCCACCTGCGAAATCCCAGCTTCGATTATCGCCAAATCGTTTTTGGAACTCATTTCCCAAACAGAAAGAGCCACACCAATCTGCGAATTATAGCTCCTTGGGCTTTTAATAACCTCAAAATCATTGCCCAGTAGATCGCTCAGCCATTCTTTTACAATTGTTTTACCATTGCTTCCTGTAATACCTACTACGGGGTAATTAAACTGTCGTCTCTTGGCACATGCCAATTCTTGCAAAGCAGCAATGCTATCTTCTACCAAATATGCTTTGATATCCTCTTTTTCCAGAAAGGAACTGAACTTAGGGTTTAAGGAGGCCTTTTCAACCACAAATTCCCGAATCCCGGATGAATAAAGTGGGTCAATAAACTGGTGCCCGTCATGACGGACACCTCTAATTGCAAAAAATACGCTCCTCTCCGGATCTGACAGGAAACGACTATCGGTAAGTAAAATTTTGGAGTCAAAAGCTCCGGAGGTAAATGGGAAAAACATACCCAAATCTACATCGTTTGGAATTGGCTTACTAAAGCTTGGTAGTTTTTTATTTCGTCTTGAGTTCTTTCTCTGCTCCAACCTAGCTCCTCAGCCATTATTGTTGCAACTACCGGAGCAGAAACTTTGCAAGTTTCCCAATCTAGAATTTCCCAACGTATACGCCTCGCCATGAAATCACGTATGGTTTGGGCCATTTCCTGACGGCAAGCATACCGTACTTCGGCTTTTAGATAAGGTTGTGCTACATGAATTTTCTCCTCCGCACCTCCATCTATGGCCAATATTTCGTTGGTATGGGTTCCGTAATAACTCAGAAGACGATTCCAATACAAGTCTTCCATCTGGGAATTTTGCTCCATTTCATGGTCATTCCCGTCCAACTTGTAATCATGGGTTTTACATTCGTTTTTCTGTCCGAAAACCTCATCAACTACATTCACTGCGTCTTCCGCCATTAAACGATACGTAGTCCACTTTCCACCCAAAAGACTTAATAAACCACTTTCTTCGTCAAGTTCCACCTCATGATCCCGGAGTAATGATTTTGTATTTCCAGAATCCCTTCTTTTGGCTAAAAGTAAGGGTCTAACCCCTCCAAAACCCGCTTTTATTTCTGAAATATCCGGTACATCATTAAGGTAGGGTTTTGCTGTTTCTAAAAGATATTGGGCTTCATCCTTCTCCAAGACAGGCTCAGCATTCCCATTTTTGTAAGGCGTATCAGTAGTCCCTATCATTACTTTCCAACGGAAGGGAATCACAAAAATCAAACGTCCATCCGGTGTTTTGGGAATCAAAAGAGCTTTGTCGCCTTCAAAATACTTCTTTGGTAATATTATATGCACTCCCTTTGATGGCACTATACGAGGCTCCTCATGCGGGTTAGCCATTTGCCTCACCGCATCAGAAAAAGGCCCGGTACAGTTCACAAACACCTTACTTTTTATTTCAAAACTTTCTCCTGTAATTTGGTCGGTAACATAAGCTGTCTTTAGTTTCCCTTGACTGTCCTTACTAAAAGAAGTAATACGACAATAATTGGCCACCGCAGCACCAACTTTGGCAGCCGTTTTCACTAACGAAACTACAAAACGTGCATCATCCAGTTGCCCGTCATAATACAATACTCCGGAATGGGCTTTTGTGGTAATATTGGGACTTTCTGTAAGCAATTCTTTCTTCCTAAGCCATCGTGCCGAAGGAAAGTGGTCTTTCAACGCAAAAAATCCGTATATCTTTAAACCAATGAAATAGTATAGACCTTCGAAAGCAGAAAAAACAGGGGTAATAATACCCAGCTTACGGGTTATGTAACTGGCATTGGAGTACAGGAACTTTCTCTCACGCAAACCATGCTTTACTTGTCGTAACTGACCAAAATCAAAGTTCTTAACCGCCTGTTCAAGATATCGAACCCCTCCGTGTATGAGTTTGGTAGATTTGGATGAAGTCTCACCACCAAAATCGCCACCATCCACCAAAGCCACTTTATAACCTCGTAAAACAGCATCTAAAGCCACTCCGGAGCCGCTGGCTCCTGCCCCAATTACACACACATCAAATTCTTCGGTCTTCAGCCTATTAATATTTTCTTGCCTATTCATTGGTGTCCAAACAAAAAAGGGGCTAGAAAGCCCCTTAGATTACAAAATTTCTCCTTTCAAAGTGTCAGCCACTATTTCTTCTACCGGCGGCGGAGGAGGAAGTAATTCTTCCCTTTTCACTTCTGGCTTCTCTAAAAACACTACATCTGTTAGTATATATTTAGTATCGCCATTCCACGGAAACTTAACAAATTTCTCTTCGAACTGTAATGTAACTCTTTCCCCTGTACTCAAAGCTTTCCTTACTTTTTCAACCACTTCACCATTTTTGGCCGAAAAATCCCAAAAACGCGGAGATAAAGACCCGGTATCACCCGAATAACCACCTTCCATTAACTGGCCTTCCCATGTCTTGAAAATATAGCCCCTTTCGCTAAACTTTGATATGGTACCCGCCCTCTCTCCAGAAGAATAATAGCCTGTACTTACAAACCAAAGTACGCCTAAAAGAAGTAAAAAGAACACCACTAAAAATATCTTAAACTTGCTCATTTTTGTGCTTTATTTTAATAATGATACAAACCAACAATTTTTTTTCCAATCGTCTAAATATTTCACCAAGGATATTTCAAAACCCGTACTGTTTCCAAAGTTCAGGTAAACCAACTTTTGCAGAAACTAAATCTCCCTTCCACTTAAATTCCATTTTGGTACAGGCCAGAAAAATACTTCCATCTTTAGAGTTCCTTTTAAAACCGTACTTTAAATCCCCAACAATAGGCATGCCACGAGCCGCCAATTGGCTGCGTATTTGATGGAAGCGGCCTGTAAAAATTTTCACTTCCAATAAGTAGTATCTTTCTGAACTACCAACCAAGCGGTATTCTAGTGCAGCCTCTTTTGCCCCCTCAGTAGGTTTGCTGTACACTTTGGATCTTAAGCCTACTTTCTTTAGCCAATTTTTTAATACTGCATTTTCTTCAGTCGGTTTTTGTCCCACCATGCACGAATATCTTTTTTCTAAACCTCCGGAAACAAGTAACGCTGTTAACTGGGCAGCACTTTCTTTATTTTTGGCTAGCAAAACCAACCCACTCACCCGTTTATCTAGTCGGGTGATCACATGTGTATTGGGATAAAGGGACAGTAGTGATTTTCCATCCGTTTCATCATCTTGCGATGAAACCCCACTTGGTTTATCAACAACCAAAAAATCTGTATTCTCCAACACAATCATAAGTTACCAGTTGACTACCAAACAAAAAAACTAGCCCTTTTTTTATTCTCGCAATATAGCTTCACTTCGGTTCATTCTCTCCCTTAAATCAGAAAAAAAAACTACTCTTAATGTTACCTCTCTCTGTGGAAGAACCCTATCCAATCTAAACTGAATAAACCGGTTTGACGACTAAAGCGAGTTACTTTTTATTCATTTTAAAAATAAACAACTTAAGCCTTAGGCTAATATAATTAACCAAGACCATAAGCCGTTTTATAGTTTTGTTTAAACCAGTTCATTTGTGATAAAGTCTTCACTTTATTCCAATCTAGTTATGTAAAGATCTTTGAGGCAAAAAATCATTTTTTCAGCTCTTGGAAATGTTTTATCTCCAGCTTTCGTTATAATGCAAAAGACTAAACTGCGTCTTCATTTGCCAGAAGATTTATATGACTATATCTAGGATTTTAAAAAAAATCACCTCTTATTTCTTAAGTGGCTTGCTGTTTGTAGCTCCAGTGGGTATCACTATCTTTATACTCTATACAGCCTTCGATTTTATTGACAGCTTAGGTAGAATCGAGTTCAGTCCCTGGTACAACCAAAATACAACCATTTTTATCCCCGGGTTGGGTTTTGTCATCGTCCTAGCCGGAACGGCCTTAATTGGTTTCCTTTTTACAAAAGTACTACCCAATACCATCCAAAATAAACTAGAGAGTGGCATGACTAACCTCCCTCTGGTAAAAATATTTTATTCGGCTTCGAAGGATATGATTTCGGCTTTTTTGGGAGAAAAGAAAAAGTTCTCTACCGGGGTATTGGTTACGATCAACTACCAACCGATAGTAAAAAAAATAGGGTTTCTCACACAGGATAGTTTAGACATTTTTAATCTTCCAGACATGGTTACAGTTTATTGCCCACATGGTTACGCCATCTCCGGACAAACTTTTATTGTATCAAAAAAGGACATAGAAATACTAAATGTGTCTAGCACAGAACTAATGAAAATGGCAATTTCCGGAGGTATTTCTATAGGAGAGATAAAACAATAACACATTAATGAAAGCATACGTACTATTTACCCTTCTTCTCACTCCATTTGCACTGGTTTTTGGTCAAGAGCACAATAGCAAAGCTTTGACAATTGAAGAGCTGATGCAAAAAAATAACCCGAAAGCATATCAGGCAAAAACCAGCACAACAAACTTTCTTGTATTGGCCAACTACCGCAACGGTAAACGCCAACACTATTTCCGGGGAGATTTGCTACGGTTTAAAACCAAAGATAACCACTTTTATGAGGAAGAGATAGCTTTTATAGATGACTCTACCTTCAACATCCTGCTGTTTAACAAGGAGTCCAACATGCTGGAACAGCATGATTTCAAACTCTCTGATGTAAAAATCATTTACAAGCATCCAAGAGGCGGGTTTGTAAAAACCGCAGTTTATACTATGCTAGGTTTTATCCCCATGGCACTAATAGATTGGGGCGTTTATAAAACCCCGCCCCATCAAAACGATAACCTACTCACAATAGCTCCCATTGTTGGTCTTGGCAGTGCTCTCCTTTTTAAAAGAAAACAACTCTTTAATAAACAGAGATTGAGGGGCAATAAAGAGCTCAAAATTGTAAAACCAGCCGGAGCCTACTAGACTTCTTTGTGCTTTTAACATTCTAACATAATCACAAAGCAGAAATTTCTTCGTTATATTTGACAGACAAAAAACTGTGACCAATGCCAAAAAAGATACTGTTGCTTATTTTTGTATTAGCCAATTATGCCGCCTTTTCTCAAAACAAAGAAGAAGACGAGGATATAATAGGTACGAAAACACTTGCCTTCGGGGCTACAACCAGCAACTTCACTGGGCTCATTGGTGGTTTGGTGGCACGAAGTTCTACACCGATATCTATAACAAAAAACCATAAAACGGTCTACCGTTACATTGCGTTAGAAATCCTACACCTAAAAAACCCTAGGGAAACCAGCCAATACACCGGATTTGGCCCAAAATACACCTATGGAAAAAGAAATTACTTCTTCTCTCTAAGACCGCAATATGGCCGAGAATATGAACTTTTCAGAAAAAGTGATGATAGCAATGTGGGAATGAGCTTCATTATTGCGGCAGGGCCAAGCATTGGATTTTTAAAACCCTACACCGTGAAATATGAGGACACCAATAATTTCATACAGTACGATCCCGAGATAAAGAAAAACCTAACAGGTGTTGGTGGAATGTTTAAGAACGGATTTAAGGGGATGAAAGTGAGTCCTGGACTGCATGCAAAAGTGGCAGCAAACCTTGATTTTAATACTTTTGGAGATAGTGTAACGGGCATAGAGATCGGTTCCACGGTAGAAACCTTCTTTAAAGAACCCGAAATACTGAGCACTACTTTCTCCGATAATCCTCAAACTTTTGTGAGTGTTTACCTAACTTTGTATTTCGGCAGCAAAAAAGCAGCCAGCAAGAAAAATTCCAAAGATGGAAGTAAGTGAAAGAAAAAAACGTCCTGATTGGCTAAGGGTAAAATTGCCGATAGGAGAAAACTATAGAAAAGTAAGGGAGATTGTAGACGATAACAAGCTACATACCATTTGTCAAAGTGGAAACTGCCCGAATATGGGGGAATGTTGGGGCGAGGGAACCGCTACTTTTATGATTCTGGGTAATGTGTGTACACGTAGCTGTAACTTTTGTGCTGTAGCTACAGGTCGCCCGAATGAATATGACACCCAAGAACCAGACCGGGTGGCTGATGCTATCAAAACCATGGGAGTAAAACATGCGGTTATTACCTCAGTAAACCGTGACGAGCTTAAAGATAAAGGTGCAGAAATTTGGTATCAAACAGTGGTTAAAACCAAAGAACTTTCTCCTAGTACTACCATAGAAACACTAATTCCAGACACTAAAGCCGACTGGAATGCCTTGTACCGCATGATTTCCGCAGGTCAAGAGGTAGTTTCTCACAATATGGAAACAGTTAAAAGTTTCTACCGAAAAATACGCCCTCAGGCTAAGTACGAACGTAGTTTAGAACAAATCCGTCGTACAAAAGAATACGGAAAAAGAACCAAAACTGGCATAATGCTGGGCTTCGGGGAAACAAAAGATGAGGTCTTTGAAGCTATGAGCCACTTGGGTGAAGTAGGCTGTGATATCCTTACCTTAGGACAATATCTACAACCTACCAAAATGCACCATGAGGTAATAGAATTTATACATCCCGACCTTTTTGAAGAATATAGGGTAGAAGGTCTAAAAAGAGGGTTAAAGTATGTAGAATCAGGTCCATTGGTACGCTCATCTTACCATTCAGAAAGACATGTAAATGTATGATTTGGTTTTTTGTGGTGGGGGTATGGCAGCCAGAAGCTTGGCTTGCAGAATTCTAGACAGCCCCCTACTGCAAAAAAAGAAAATCCTTATCATAGACAAGGATTTCAACTCCCCCGAAAACAAAACTTGGGCCTTTTGGGAAACACATGAATCTTACTTTGAAAACATAGTCTCTTCCAGATGGAATAAAATACAGATTGTATCACCTACTGGAGAACTGCTCACAAAGGATATTTCGCCATACTCCTACAAGGTAATTAGTGGCTCAGACTTTAATGAATACACGCTAAGTAAGCTACGGAAAAGCGATAACGTACATTTCAAATCTGATACCATAGTTAGCATCGGTAAGCACGAAGTCTTTTTACAAAGTGGAGAAACTGTAAAAGCAAATTATATTTTCGACAGCCTGCCACCATTGATAGATACAAAAGCCTTAACCTACTATCAGCAATTTTTAGGCTTTACTATAAATACAGCAGAATCCTTCTTTGAAACCTCCACTGCCGAAATCATGAACTTTGATGTAGAGCAGGTCCCAAAAGAATGCAGGTTTGTATACATTCTACCTATTTCAGAGACCCAAGCCTTAGTTGAGTTCACCCTTTTCACACCTGATATTTATCCCTGGGATCTAATAGAGACAAAACTCTCCAACTTTCTTTCATTAAAAATTAGCTCCTATAGTATTCTTAGAAAAGAAAAGGGAATTATACCCATGAGCACCCAAAATTTTGTATCAAATTACAAATCAGGACACATTTACATTGGCTCAGCAGGAGGCTTTACTCAAGCCCACACAGGTTACACTTTTATTAATACGCAGAAAAAAGTATTGGAAATAATCCGGTTTCTTGAAGACCAAAACTATAAACCACAAAAATCTTCCATTATAGCTACAAGTATTAATCATTCCTTCCTGAGAGCCTTAACAAAGAAAAGTTTCAATGCCCCCTCCTACTTATTTACCTTGTTTCGGAAAAATTCAGCCGCTTCGGTTCTGGCTTTTTTAGAAAATAAAGAAGGACTTAATGATAGATTGAAAATTATGTTTAACTCTCCCTGGCTCCTATTTATACCAACTTTTTTGGTTTCCCTTTTTAAGACAATTACAAAAAAGTAAAAACCTCTATAACCTGATAATATTTTAGATAAAATATCTATTTACTGTATATTAAATCAGGTTAAATATCTAAGCAGGTTTTATTTTTGATTATTTTTCTCCAAATTTGTCTCGAAGTAAGAGTATAGACTCTTGCTTGTCAGTATTAAGTACATAAAATTTAAACTTTCTTCATATTAGTATGGCGTATTTATTTACCTCAGAATCCGTTTCTGAAGGACACCCAGATAAAGTAGCTGACCAAATATCTGATGCGTTAATAGACCATTTTTTAGCCTTTGATCCTAACTCAAAAGTAGCTTGTGAAACCTTAGTAACTACCGGTCTGGTAGTTTTGGCTGGTGAGGTTAACACTAAAACATATTTAGATGTACAAACAATAGCTAGAGACGTAATCAAAAAAATTGGTTACACTAAAGCCGAATACATGTTTGAAGCCAACTCTTGTGGTATTATCTCTGCCATTCATGAGCAGTCCCAAGATATAAACCAGGGTGTAGATCGTAAAGCCGCTGAGGACTTTGAGGCCAAAGCAAACGCCCAGGGTGCGGGAGACCAAGGTATGATGTTTGGTTATGCCAGCAAAGAAACAGAAAACTATATGCCTTTGGCATTGGACCTTTCGCACAAAATACTTCAGGAGCTAGCTGAGATTAGAAGAGAGAATTCTGAAATAACTTACCTAAGACCGGACTCTAAGTCTCAAGTAACTATTGAGTATTCTGACGACAATAAGCCCCAAAGAATTGATACAATCGTAATTTCTACGCAGCATGATGACTTTGAAGAAGATGAAAAAATGCTTGCTAAGATTAAATCTGACCTTATCAGCATTGTAATTCCTAGAGTAAAGGCTAAACTTAAGCCTGAGCTCCAAGCCCTTTTCACAGACAGTATCGTATACCATATAAACCCTACAGGTAAGTTTGTTATTGGTGGACCACACGGAGATACGGGTCTTACTGGTCGGAAAATAATAGTTGACACATACGGTGGCAAAGGAGCCCACGGTGGTGGTGCGTTTTCGGGTAAAGACCCTTCCAAAGTGGACCGTTCCGCAGCATACGCCACTCGTCATATTGCTAAAAACTTAGTAGCTGCAGGTCTATGTGATGAAGTTCTAGTACAGGTATCATATGCTATTGGCGTGGCTCAACCTTGTGGTGTTTTTGTAAATACTTCAGGTACAGCCAAAGTAAATTTGTCGGATGGTGAGATTGCAAGGATAGTAGAGAAAATCTTTGACCTAAGACCTTACGCTATTGAGCAAAGACTAAAACTACGTACTCCTATTTACTCTGAAACCGCTGCATACGGTCACATGGGCAGGGAATCAAAAGTAGTTACCAAAGTTTTTGACAATGCCGGCCAAAAAACAGAAGTAGAAGTAGAATTGTTTACATGGGAGAAATTAGACTATGTAGATAAGGTTAAAGAAGCCTTTGGCTTGTAATAAGCTTATAAAACAAAGTACAAAAGCCCGAAACTGAGTTTCGGGCTTTTGTACTTTTATAACGACAAAATGAAATTTTGCATAATTTTCACACACTCTTTTTTGTATTTTTCTAATTTGAAAGGTATTTTTGAGAGATTTTAAAAAACATAGATTAAAGACATCAGTAAAATCACTTAACAATGAGTATTCTTGTAAACAAAAATTCAAAAGTAATAGTACAAGGTTTCACCGGTTCAGAGGGAACTTTCCATGCCGGACAAATGATTGAATATGGCACAAACGTGGTAGGAGGCGTGACTCCGGGAAAAGGCGGCCAAACCCATCTTGATAGACCTGTATTTAACACTGTAGAAGACGCTGTAAAGCAAACAGGTGCTGATGTTTCTATCATTTTTGTTCCACCAGGATTTGCAGCTGATGCCATTATGGAAGCAGCTCAGGCAGGAATAAAAGTAATAGTATGTATTACTGAGGGAATCCCAACCAAGGACATGGTTAAAGCCAAATCATTTATTGAGAAATATGATGTAACTTTAATTGGACCAAACTGTCCGGGAATCATCACTGCCGAAGAAGCAAAAGTAGGTATCATGCCTGGCTTTATCTTTAAGAAAGGAACAATTGGTGTGGTTTCCAAATCAGGTACACTTACGTACGAGGCTGTAGATCAGTTAACAAAAGTAGGCTTGGGACAAACAACAGCTATCGGTATCGGTGGTGACCCAATCATTGGAACAACTACAAAACAAGCTGTGGAACTTCTTATGAATGACCCGGAAACAGAAGGAATAGTAATGATTGGTGAAATTGGCGGAGGAATGGAAGCCGAGGCAGCACATTACATTAAATCAACAGGAAACAAAAAACCGGTAGTAGGGTTTATAGCAGGCCAAACCGCTCCGAAAGGAAGAAGAATGGGTCATGCTGGAGCTATTATTGGTGGAGCAGACGATACAGCAGCGGCCAAAATGGCCATTATGCGTGAGTGTGGAATACACGTAGTAGATTCACCAGCAGAAATTGGAGAAACCATGCTTAAAGCTCTAGGAAAGTAATTTCCAAGCTTAAGCTTTCATTTTTGGCACAATTTTTTAGGCTCTGGTTTGTACACAAACCAGAGTTTTTTCGTTCTTAAACAAATTGCTTTACTAAACTAGTCCAGAAGACTATCAGAAAAATATCATGAAAAGAGTACTTTCCTTCTTACTTCCAGCACTTTTACTTAACTCTTGTAAATCAGACGACGTAAGTCCACTCTCTATTGAGCAGTTTACAGGTTACGGTTTTGAAAGAGAATGGAACATTAAGGAGTTGTATGTTAACGGAATCAACTTTATGAACGAAGGATGTTTTCAGGACGATACAATTCTTTTTTCTAAAGGATACGAAGCGGACTCTACTTATTACTCTCCTGCATACGTGTGGAAAAAAAATGGACTTCGATGTTCTTCAATAGATAAAGACATCGTATTTCCAATAGAATTTCATAAGGATGGCAAATCTTTCTCTCTCTCGAATGTATTGTTTAATGTGGAAACTGTAAGTGATACCTTACTTATTATCTCTTCAGAGGTAAGTGCTCAAAGATATATTCTAACTTACCAACCGAAATCCTCTGGACCTGTTTTAGGTAACAAGCAGAATCCGTAATAGTGTTTTTCAGAATGGGGTTTTGGCATATCCATAAATGTTTTATGGGAATTCAGTGGATACTTTACTAAACTTCAAATCCTAATACGAAAAAAGGAGGAAGGCCGAAACCCTCCTCCTTTTTTATAAATATATTTGCTATTTTTTTACAAAGCAGCATTCATAACTCTCACTGCCTCGGCAGACTTTTCAAAAGCAGCCTTCTCATCGTTAGATAATCTTAGGTTGATGATTTTCTCCCATCCTGTACGGCCAATTACCACTGGCACGCCCAAACAAATATCTTTCTGTCCGTACTCTCCATTAAGGTAAACACATGAAGGTATAATTTTCTTCTCGTCTCTCAGGATTGACTCCACTACTTGACCTACTGCCGCACCGGGAGCATACCATGCAGACGTACCCAGTAAACCTGTAAGTGTGGCACCGCCAACCATAGTTTTATCCGAAACCTCTTTCAGCTTTTCGCCAGACAAGAAACGGCTAACAGGAATACTGTTCCAGGTAGCTAAACGCGTAAGAGGAATCATAGTGGTGTCACCATGGCCACCAATTACCATTCCATGTAAGTCGCTTTGGGCTACACCTAAAGCCTCACCTAATCTATAGCGAAAACGAGCAGAATCTAATGCACCTCCCATACCTATTACCCTTTTCTTAGAAATACCCATTTCTGTAGCAATCTTATAAGTTAAGTAAGTCATGGTATCCATAGGATTAGAAACTATAACAATGATAGCTTTAGGCGATGCTTGTAATGCGTTTGTTACCACTGTACGCACTATTCCTGCATTGATACCGATAAGTTCTTCCCTCGTCATACCCGGCTTACGGGGAATACCTGAAGTAACCACAATCACATCGGACTTTGCAGTTCTGGCGTAGTCATTGGTTACACCTACAATTTTTGTATCAAAACCTTCTATAGATGCTGTCTGAGCCAAATCCATGGCCTTTCCTTCTGCAAAACCCTCTTTAATATCCAAGATAACAACTTCAGAAGCTATCTCTTTTCTAGCTATATTATCTGCAGCAGTAGCACCTACAGCACCGGCACCAATTATTGTAACTTTCATCGAATATATTTAATTTTATTAACATTTACTCTAACACAAAAATATCCTAATTATTTCATTTTATTGCAATCTTTGAACTTAGAATTCCGTTTTTTGTTAAAGAAAAGAGCATTAAACTTATAACTATTCGCACCGATGGGCAATAGCAAATTAAAATCCGTATTAAATTCTATTTTTTACAGGTCCTCGTACCTGAAAGCTACCAAACTGGCCAAAAACTCCAAAGGAATACTTTTGGTATTAGCTACATTGTTTACAAAAGTGCAGTCAGAGAAGAAAGGCTCTCCGTTCAAAATAATTGTCAGCAAATTAAAAACCTTAGGTCTTTTACTTAAGTATTATGCCAAAGGTGATTACAGAGATGTTGAAATAAAAAACGTGGTTATAATCCTAGCCGGAATTATTTATTTCTTATCTCCTATTGATTTTATACCAGACATGCTTCCTGTAGTTGGTTTTGCAGACGACATAGCCTTAGTAACTTTTATTTATAACAGCGTGGCAGACGAAGTAGAAAGGTTTGAACTTTGGCTTATAAACCGCAATGTGGAAGTCCAGGAGGTAGAGAAATAAGTTTTTACGAAAAACCTAATGTTTTTCGATCAATAATATTTACATTTGTTACAACTAAAGTATCATTAAAGATGAATTTAAGTACATTATTGTTTATGGGGCTTGGTACGCCTGAGTTACTATTTATAGGATTTGCAATCCTTTTGCTATTTGGAGCAAAAAAGCTTCCTGAGTTGGCACGTGGTCTTGGTAAGGGAATTAGAGAATTTAAGGATGCTACTAAAGAAGTAAAAGATAATATAGAAAAAGCATCTAAGGTAGACGAATAATATTCCTTTCTTCCCTTAAAAAAACAACAGCTTTGTGATATCCGCAATTCTGTTGTTTTTTTATTTAAACTTTACACCAAGTGCATTATAGCCAATATTCAGAATACCGCAAGTCGTTAGAAAACGAAGAACTAGACTTAGTAGAAGTTGTTGATCAATTCCTCCAAAGAATATCAGATTTAAAACATCTAAATGTTTTTCTGGAGGTTTATGAACAAGAGGCCAGAGAAAAGGCAGCCCTGGTTTCGGAGAAAATAAAACAGGGACAGGCGGGCAAACTTGCGGGTATGGTTATAGGCCTTAAAGACCTTTTTGCGTATAATGGCCATGGGCTACAATGTGGATCCAAAATTTTAACCGGTTTCAAAAGCCAGTTTACTGCTACATGCGTGCAAAAACTTTTGGATGAAGATGCAATCATCATAGGCCGCCAAAATTGCGACGAATTCGGGATGGGTTCGGCAAACGAAAACTCGGCGTTTGGCCCCACCCTAAACTTCCAAGACAACAACCGGGTGCCCGGAGGTTCTTCTGGTGCAAGTGCCGTAGCCGTTCAAGCTCGGCTATGTCATGCTTCTATAGGTTCAGACACTGGTGGTTCTGTACGCCAGCCATCTGCATTCTGTGGTGTTGTTGGCCTTAAACCTACCTACTCACGTATTTCGCGTTGGGGTTTAGCAGCTTATGCTTCCTCTTTTGACTGCGTAGGCCCTATTGCAAATAGCGTATATGATGTGGCACACCTATTAGAAGTTATGTCTGGTTCTGACCAATATGACAGCACAGTTTCTGATAGAGAAGTGGATGCTTACACAGCCTTCGAAAACAATAAATATAAAATTGGTTATCTAAAAGACGCCTTAGATTCACCCGGCTTAGATCCAGAAATAAAAGCTGCTACATACGGCAAACTTCAAGAATTAGAAAGCCAGGGCCACCAAATATACCCTATTGAATTTCCTAAATTAAAATATTTATTACCAATTTATTACACCCTTACCATGGCCGAAGCCTCTTCTAATCTAGCACGGTATGACGGTGTAAGGTATGGTTACAGGGCTTCCTCCTATTCAGACCTAAATGATTTCTACAAAAAAAACCGTTCTGAAGGTTTCGGTAAGGAAGTAAAACGAAGGATTATGATGGGTACCTACATCTTGAGTGCCACTTATTATGATGCCTATTATGTAAAAGCCCAGAAAGTAAGGGCAGCCATAATTAAAGAGACGGAAGAATTCTTCGAAAAACTGGACTTCATTATTACCCCCACTACCCCAACTGTAGCGTTTGAAAGAAATCGTAATGTAAAAAATGCCACAGAGAACTACTTAGCAGATGTTTTCACCGTATACGCCAACGTGGTGGGTATTCCGGCCATTTCCATACCAAATGGTAAAAACTCCGAAGGATTCCCTATAGGTTTACAGATTTTGGGTCAGGCTTTTGCAGAAAAAGACTTATTAAGCTTTGCAAAATCCATATAAAAACGGGTTTAGAAAGGCAAATAGTTCGTAATAATTTGGACTTTATTAAATTTTCTTTTTATTTTCGCATATTGCTTTTCCTAAAAATACGTTATTTATCCAAACAAATGAAAACTCATAAGAACATTATGACATTCTCAAAATTCTTTTTATCCTTGGCATTTGTGGGTGTGGGGGTGACGGCTGTGGGCCAAGTGATGGAAACTTCTGTTGAAGAAGAAAAAGCAGTAGAAGTAGTGAAAATCTCCTACCCTTATCAGGTAGAAGTAATAGATGAAAGGGATAATGTACCCTACACAATTACTGTCCAAGATCCTGCTCTTATAGAGAAAAGACTTAAGGAACTGGAGAAAATCATGCCTATGGTTTATAATGAAAGTGTGGAAAGATATCTGCACTTCTTTACTCAAAGAAGGCCAAACTTCACAAAACAGATGATGGAGAACCTTGGCATCTATTTTCCTATTTTCGAAAAGAAATTAGCCGAGTATGATATGCCGGATGAGCTTAAGTACTTGTCTATTTTAGAGTCTGCTCTTAATCCGAAAGCGGTGTCCAAAAGTAAAGCAGTAGGTTTATGGCAGTTTATGTCTTTCACAGGTAAAGAATATGGCTTAACAATAAATGACTACCTAGATGAGCGTATGCATATAGAGAAATCTACAGATGCAGCTTGTCGTTACCTAAAGTACCTTCATAGATTGTTTAATGACTGGGATTTGGCACTTGCTTCATACAACTCCGGACAGGGCACTATAGGAAGAGCAATAAAGAGAACTGGACTTACGTCTTATTGGGATCTACATCCTCATATACCAAAAGAAACCAGAGGTTACGTTCCTCAGTTTATCGCCTTAATATACCTTATGCATTACGGCCCGGATCATGGTATTGTTCCTGCACAGATTAATAAGAGAGAGGACCTAGAAAATATCTATATTGATTCTGAGATTGATCTAAATGTCCTAGCTTCGCTGAGCAATATTAGCATAGAAGAAATCCAAAAGCACAATCCGCATTTCAAAAAGACGCTACTTCCATCTAACCGTTTCGGTCATGAAATAGCACTTCCAAAGAAAGATATGGCATACTTCACTGAGAATAGGATTGCCATTCTTGACTCAGTTAGTAAAAGACAGAGAGGTCTGACTCCCGGCACAGCAATAGCATCAACACAAACACTTGAGGATGGTACAATCGTTATTGGCAGACCTAATACAGAAAATTCGGATGATTACGTAAATGTGCCAAGAAAAGTTAAAAAGGTTCACCAAGTCAGAAAAGGAGAACACTTAAGTAAAATTGCAGAAAGGTATAAAGTAACTACTGCAGAAATCAGAAGATGGAATGACAAATCTTCTTCTAAAGTTATAGTGGGCGAAAGACTTGCAATTTTCGTAGACGTTAATGATAAAGTAAAGTCTACTAGTGTAGTGGCCAAAAAATCATCTGAAAGTATTACAAAACCACAATACTACACTGTACGCCCGGGAGACACTCTATGGAACATCTCGCAGAGATACGATGGTGTGAGCGTAAACGACATTAAAAAATGGAACAATATTAAAGGAAATACAGTAAAAGTTGGCCAAAAAATCAAAGTTGGAGCTTAACTATTTCCCCGTAAAAATACCAAAGGAGAGGCTCTACCCTCTCCTTTTTTTATACCGAAAGATATGAACATGCTTAAAGTTGGTACTGCAGCACTGAACCAAACCCCACTGGATTGGATAGGGAATAAAAACAGGATTGCACAAGCCTTACACGCTGCTAAAGAACAAAAAACACAGATTCTTTGCCTACCCGAACTATCTATTTCGGGTTATGGGTGCGAAGATGCACTTTATTCACCTGATACGCTCAGGCAGTGCCAATACGTTTTACAAAGCTTACTGCCGGAAACCAAAGGAATAGTTACCTGTTTAGGATTACCAATACAAGTATTAAACCGGCTGTACAATGCGGTATGTATAATTGCTGATGGGGAAATCCTGGGTTTTGTGTGCAAACAAAACTTGCCGAATTACGGAGTCTTTTATGAAGACCGATGGTTTCACAGGTGGCAACCCGGGGAAGTAAGCTATATAGAAATATCCGGAATGAGTTATCCTGTAGGGGATCTAGTTTTTGAAGTTTCGGGAGTTAAAATCGGAATTGAAATTTGTGAAGATGCTTGGGTTGCTGGTAGACCAGGCCTCAGTCTGTACCAAAGGGGCGTAGATATTATACTAAATCCAAGTGCTAGTCCTTTTAGTTTTGGTAAATTCAAAACCCGTGAACAACTGGTGACAGATGCATCCAGAGCATATAATTGTGCTTACTTATATACCAACCTTATAGGAAATGAATCTGGACGCCTTATTTTTGATGGGGACGCTATGGTATCGTCGGGCGGAGAACTCCTGGCTTCCAGCGAGCGATTTAGCTACAGTGACTTTACCTTAACAGAGGCAATAGTAGATATCGATAAAAACAGAATAGAGCAATCACGTGTTAAGACACCTCATTACTCAGACTTTACCTTAATAGAAAGTTCTTTTTCTCTCTCGTTTACAGATCTGCCCCAAACTTCCGGGCCGCTTTCAGAAGCATTCGAGAAAGGAGGATATATAAAAGAAGAGGAGTTCGCTCGTGCGGTTAGCCTAGGTTTATTTGATTACCTGCGTAAGTCACGCTCATACGGTTTTACCATTTCTTTGTCTGGTGGAGCAGACTCATCGGCCTGTACAGCACTCTGTGCTTTAATGCTAAAACTGGCTGACGAAAGTATTGGACTCCAGGCCTTAAAAGAAAAATTATCGCACATACCGGGAGTATCATCGGCTTCCTCAGTTGCTACCCTAACCAAACTACTGGTTACCAACATATACCAGGGAACAAAGAATAGTTCGGAAGACACTTTCACATCTGCCAGTAAACTTGCCGAAGGTATAGGTGCGGAGTTTTTCCATATAGAAATAGACAAACTTGTAGATAGCTACACCCAACTAATAGAAGGCCAGATACAGCGAAAACTCACTTGGGAGACGGATGATATCCCTTTACAAAATATACAAGCCCGCGTAAGAGCTCCAAGTGTGTGGCTTTTGGCAAACTTAAAGAACCACCTCTTATTGACCACCTCTAACCGCTCCGAAGCCGCAGTAGGCTACTGTACAATGGACGGAGACACAGCAGGCAGCATTTCTCCTATTTCTGGCATTGATAAAACCTGGCTGAGAGAATGGCTTGTCTGGCTTGAAAAGATTGGCTGCGAAGTGAAAGGAAAAAAGATAAAAATTGAGTCATTATCTTATGTAAACGCCCTACAACCAACTGCGGAGCTTAGACCCAAGAACAAGACCCAAACAGACGAGAAAGACCTTATGCCCTACCCTATTCTCAATACCATTGAGCAATTGGGCATTAGAGATAAGAAAGCCCCCCTTGAGTGTTTCAAGATACTATGTAATATGGAAACAGGTTATCCAAAGGAGTCACTTGCCGCTTGGATTAAAAGATTCTTTTTACTTTGGAGTCGTAACCAATGGAAAAGGGAAAGATACGCCCTTGGTTTCCATCTAGACTCTTATAATTTAGATTCACGAAGCTGGTGTCGTTTTCCCGTACTAAATGGCGGTTTTGAAAAAGAGTTACAAGAGCTAGAAAATCATATAAAATCTTCCTAATCAATAATTTCGTATTGGCCAAGGAGCGGATAGTGATCCGAATAATTGTAATGGTTGAATGTTTCTAAATGTACGGCCTTAAACTTTTTGGGATCATAGAATTGGTTATCTATTCGTAAAAATCGTAATATTTTACGGTAAGTAAATCCAAAACCGCTCCCTGCGTCTTCGAAAGAATTGTGTAATACTTTTCTTAACTTTCCGTAAGCATAACCGTACGGAAGCTCGTTAAGATCTCCCGCCAAAATAACGGGATAAGGGCTTTCTTTAATCCAGGTTTCTAAAATTAAAACCTGATGACTACGTTCTTGGAAACCACCTTTAAGTTGTGAAAGTATATTTTTGGTTTCCTTTTTATCTATCTTCCTATCTTTGCCAAGAACCTTTTGCACCCGAATCCCCATAGACCGCAACTGGAAATTAATAATGCGTATGGTATCACCTTTTACAACTATATCTGAGGCTAACAGTCCATTATTATTAATATGCCAAAACACTTCTTCTTTATTAATAATGGGGTATTTACTGAATGTGGCCAAACCAATAAACCCGCTTGCATGATCATTCCCCTTATTGGAGTGCATATATACATAATGAGGATTTTCTTTAGTAATTCTCCTAATCATATTGAAAGAAGAGAGCTCGTCATTATTATAAAATTCTTGAAAACACTTTACATCGGCACCAATGGATTCGGAAATTCCGGAGATACCTTTTGCTTCCTTACTTAGTTTAGAGTCTGATACGCTCTGTCTATCCATATACATCACGTTATAACTAAAAACTGAAAGGTCCACCTTACCCTCTTCCGGACTCGAAAACCTAAACGTACGATTACGTATAGAGAACGTAACAAAAAGTAGAGCTAAGGAAACAAGGGCTTTCGGAGACTTTGCAAAAACCCAAACTAAAAAAAAGAAGATGTTACCCAACATTACCAGCGGATAGGTTAGCATTATGAAGCCACCAGCCCAATGCTGTATATTAGCGTTCAACACAAACTGGAACACCAATAAAGAATACAGTCCAAAAAGGATGTTGATTAAAAAAAAGAACTTCCTTATAAAATCTCTAACTGCTTTCAAATTTCACCTACTCTAAAATGACTGCAATATATCCACAACGACAAACCTTTCTGCATATTTAGTAAATAAAACCTTACTCTACCCTCCAATACTCACAATTCTTGCCAATATTGCTATGCATTTTATAAAAAACGATTATTTTTTCAAATAATTCACGTATTTTTGCAAAGAATTTAAATGGGAGGAGGAGGTTAGCCTCCTTTTTTTGGTTGCAATAGGTATGGAAATAAAAGAAAGCGTCATAAAACACCTTGAAACTTTGATAGCAGACACCTCGCTTTTTGTTGTTGGTGTAACTGTTTCAGAATCAAAAATACGGAGGAAGGTGTCTGTTTTTTTAGATTCAGACCAGGGGATAACGATAGAAGAGTGTAGTAAAGTAAGCCGCGAACTGGGTAACTTACTGGAAGAAGAAATAGAAGAAGCATTTACTTTAGAGGTATCTTCTCCGGGAGCAGATTCTCCTCTTTTGTCAGTAAGACAATATGCTAAAAATGTAGGGCGTACCCTAAAAATCCTAAAAAAGGACTTATCTGAACTAAAAGGTAAATTACTAGAGGTGTCAGAGGAAAATATAGTAATAGAAACAGAAGCTAAAAAGAAAATAAAACCTGAGGTAATTACGGTTCAGCTAGAAGAAATAAAAGAAGCTAAAGTAGTAATATCTTTTAAATAAAGTATAACGTATGCACACTGGAGATTTAATAGAATCGTTTGCGGAGTTTGCAAGAGAAAAAAACATAGACAGGCCTACCATGATTGCCATCTTGGAAGACGTGTTAAGGACTATGATACGTAAAGCCTATGGTGAAGACCATAACTTTGACATTATCCTTAACCCAGAAAGTGGTGACCTGGAAATGTGGAGGAAGAGAGAGATTGTAGACGATAACTCAGAAGATATTTGGGATCATGATAAAATTCCTCTGTCTGAAGCACAAAAAATTGAGCCTGATTTTGAGATTGGAGAAGAGGTAGCTGAATCTGTAAAAATAGAAGACTTTGGCCGTAGAATAGTACAAACTGCACGCCAAACGCTTATACAAAAAGTAAAGGATCTAGAAAAGGAAATGCTTTACGACCAGTACAAAGACCAGGTTGGAGAGCTTGTAAATGTAGACGTTTATCAGATTTTAGGTAGAGAGGTTATTTGTATTGATGAAGAAGGCAATGAACTTTCTTTACCAAAAGGAGAACAAATCCCTAAAGATCGTTTCCGTAAAGGTACAAGCATTAGGGCAATCATACATAAGGTAGAGATTAATAATGGAAATCCGAAGTTAACGCTTTCTAGAACCTCACCGGTCTTCTTGGAAAGACTCTTCGAATTAGAAATTCCTGAAATACAAGATGGAATCATTTCTATAAGAAAAATTGTTAGAGAACCAGGGGAAAGAGCAAAAGTGGCCGTGGAATCATTCGACGACCGTATAGACCCTGTCGGTGCTTGTGTTGGTATGAAAGGTTCTAGGATTCACTCTATTGTGCGTGAACTAGAAAATGAAAATATAGACGTAATACAATATACAGAAAACACCAACTTGCTTATTTCTAGAGCACTAAGCCCTGCTAAAATAAGTAACATCCGTATTGATGAAAACTCTGATAGGGTTTCTGTATTCTTAAAACCAGACCAGGTTTCACTAGCTATAGGTAAGGGTGGATTAAACATCAAATTGGCCAGTAAGCTTATTGGATTAGAGATTGATGTATTCAGGGATGTTGACGGTGTTGTGGAAGAAGAAGACGTAGATTTAATGGAATTTACGGATGAAATAGAAGAGTGGGTTCTAGTAGAATTTAGGAAAATTGGTCTAGATACAGCCAAATCTGTCCTTAATGTTTCAAAAGAAGACCTTGTAAGAAGAACTCCGCTTGAAGAAGAGACAGTAGATGAAGTATATGAAATACTCAAAAAGGAATTTGACTGAAACTGGTAATCCACACCATTATAAAAAGGAATAGAAACAATATTTTTAAAGATTATTTATGGCAGAAGAAAAAATGATGCGACTCAGCCAAGCTGCGAAAAAACTGAATGTAGGTTTAGCTACAGTGATTGAGATTTTGAGCTCAGCGGGGCATCATATTGACAATAATCCTAACGCCAAACTTACTTTCGGTCAGCTAGAGATTCTAGCGAAAAACCTTGATTATCCCGAACTACTTGGAGATTCAACACCTTCAGCACCAGCTGCTAGTGGAGATAGCACCAAAGCAGCCGAGGAGATATTGTATTTTAGGGAAGAGCCTGCGGCTCCCGAAATTATTAAGATAGAAACACACCTTACGGGACCTAAAGTCCTTGGTAAAATAGACTTAAATGCCAAAGGTAAGGTAGAAATAAAGCCTATTGAAGAAGCTAAGCCGGCTCCTGAAGTAGAAACTAAAGAGCCTGAGGTTCCTTTACAAAAAGAAGAACCTAAACCACAGGAAATAGAAAAACCAGTGGTTCAAGAGGTGGAAGATACTAAACCAGAGCCAATAGTAGAGGTAGTAGAAGACCCAGTGGTTAAACAAGAAGAGCCTGTTAAAGAAGCGGCTCCGGTTGTGGAAACTCCTGTAGTTGTTCCTCCTGTGGAAAAAACACCTCCTGTGGTTGAGGAAACTCCAGTTACAGAAGTAAAACCTCCGGTAGCAGTTGCTCCTCCTGTGGTTATTCCACCTGTAGTTGAACCTAAAGTGGTTACTCCTCCTACTCCTGAGCCTCCAAAAGTAGAACCTCCAAAAGAGGCAGAACTTATTAAAGCTCAAGGAGATAAACTACAAGGTCTTGTAGTTCTTGGGAAGATTGAGTTGCCTGTTGAGAAAAAACTTTCCAAGGAAGAACAAAAACAAAAGCGGAAACGCAAGCGTGTTATTGTTGGAGGCGAAAAAGTTGGAGATACCTCTAAGCCTGGGTTTGATAACTTTAAGAAAGACGCTCCTAAACCAGGAGATAATACTGCCAAGCCTGCTGCACCTAAGGAAAACCGTTTTGGTCCTGATAAAACCAAAGGTAATCAACAAGGTAATGCCAATGGCAAAAAAGACTTCAAGAAAGATAATAGAAGGGAAAACATCTCGTCTAGCGATGTTAAGGACAGCATCAAGACTACCATGTCTAGAATGCAAAACAAGAGTAATGACTTTGGTGCTAAATATCGGAAAGAAAAACGCCGTAACCGGGCTGAAGCCCAAGACGCACTTGACCAACAGCAATTGGAAGAAAGTGGCATCTTGAAACTTACCGAATTCATTTCGGCGTCTGAATTAGCCTCTTTAATGAACGTCTCGGTAAACGAAGTTATCGGAACTTGTATGAAGATGGGAATCTTCGTTTCTATTAACCAGAGACTTGATGCCGAAACTATACAAATGATTGCTTTAGAGTACAACTTCGATGTAGAGTTTATCTCTGCAGAAGAAGAAGTATCATTTGACACCCACGAAGAAGCAGATAAAGAAGAAGACCTAGAATATAGGGCTCCTATTGTTACCATCATGGGTCACGTAGATCATGGTAAAACTTCACTTTTGGACTACATCCGTCGTGCAAAAGTTGCTTCAGGTGAAGCTGGAGGAATAACACAGCACATTGGAGCGTATTCTGTAAAGATAAAAGAAGGCCCTAACAAAGGAAAATCTTTAACCTTCCTAGATACACCAGGTCACGAAGCATTTACTGCCATGCGTGCACGGGGAGCTAAAATTACTGACGTTGTAATTATAGTAATCTCGGCAGACGATAGTGTGATGCCGCAAACACGTGAAGCCATTAACCATGCCCAAAATGCTGGGGTACCAATTGTATTTGCACTCAATAAAATAGATAAACCAAACGCTAATCCTGCCAAAATACGCGAGGATCTTTCGAAAGAAAACATTCTTGTAGAAAGCTGGGGTGGTAAATTCCAAGAGCAAGAGGTTTCTGCGAAATCTGGTTTAGGTGTTGATGAGTTGTTAGACAAAGTGTTGCTTGAAGCAGAACTTCTAGACCTGAAAGCAAATCCTAACAGAAATGCAACAGGTGCTGTAATAGAAGCGTCATTGGATAAAGGTAGAGGATATGTTTCTACCATAATGGTACAAAACGGAACACTAAAAATTGGTGATATCGTATTAGCTGGACAGTACTTTGGTAGGGTTAGAGCCATGGTTAATGACCTCGGCACCAAAATTAAAGAAGCTGGACCATCAACACCTGTTCAGATTTTAGGTTTACCAGGTGCTCCTCAAGCTGGAGATAAATTTAACGTAATGGAAACGGAAAGAGAAGCCCGTGAAATTGCCAACAAACGCGAGCAGCTTAACCGAGAGATGAGTATCAGGGCAAAACGCCATATTACTCTTGACGAAATTGGACGTCGTAAAGCCATTGGTTCTTTCAAAGAACTTAACGTAATCATTAAAGGTGACGTGGATGGTTCTGTAGAAGCACTTGCCGATTCATTATTGAAACTGTCTACAGAGGAGGTACAAGTAAATATTGTACACAAAGGAGTTGGACAAATTTCAGAATCAGACGTAACTCTTGCCTCTGCAGCAGATGCAATTGTGATTGGTTTCCAGGTGAGACCTTCTAACAATGCAAGAAAGATTGCTGAAAATGAGGAAATAGAAATAAGGCTATACTCTATTATCTATGATGCTATAAACGAGATCAAAGATGCCATGGAGGGCTTACTTGCTCCTAAAGAGGAAGAGGTTGTTACGGGTAACATTGAAATACGTGAAGTGTTTAAGATTACCAAAGTGGGTACTATTGCGGGTTGTTATGTTACAGATGGTATCGTGAAACGTAATAACAAAGTACGTATAATACGTGAAGGTATTGTAGTACATACAGGTGAAATAGCCCAGCTTAAACGCTTTAAAGACGATGTAGCTGAAGTACGTAATGGCTATGAATGTGGTTTAAGTATTAAGAACTACAATGATATCCAAATAGGAGACATCATAGAAAGCTTTGAAATAAGAGAATTAAAAAGAACGCTATAATAAAATAGATGCCCAATTCGGGCATCTATTTTTATAGATATCTTTCAATTATTTCTGAAAAAATAAGATAAATATAGGTTTCAACCATACATTTGTACCCGTATGGCAATTGTAGATACAAAAGCGGAGGAGTATTGCATTAAACATACCGACCCAGAAATGCCGTATTTGGCCGAGGTTAACAGGGATACACACACAAACTTCCTGAAACCACGGATGTTGTCAGGTCATTTACAAGGACGGTTACTGGCCGTGTTGTCGACATTACTAAAACCCAAGAAAATCTTAGAGATTGGGACATTCACAGGCTATTCTGCTTTGTGCTTAGCAGAAGGACTAGATGAAGGAGGGAAACTTATTACAATCGAGGCCGATGAGGAGTTGGAAAGTACCATTTTAACAAATGTACAAAAGGCTGGAATGGAGTCTAAAGTACAGTTAATAGTGGGAAACGCCTTAGATGTTATCCCAGATTTAGACAATGATTTTGATTTGGTATTCATAGACGCCGACAAGCTTAACTATATAAACTATTATAAGCTTGTTATTGAAAAAATCAGACTTGGCGGTGTCATTCTTTCCGACAATGTTTTGTGGTCTGGTAAAGTTTGGGATGAATCTAAAAATGATGCTTCTACCGTATTGCTGAGGGAGTTTAACGAATACCTTACAAAAGATAACAGAACAAAAAAAGTGCTTTTACCTTTCAGAGATGGCTTGTTCATCTCTGTTAAAACCCGT
>CAZBAV010000013.1:47864-65663 GCA_964489955.1 uncultured Lacihabitans sp.
TGTAATGTAACAACGTTCTGTTAACGTGAAATCGTTTTGGTGTCATTGATTTTTGACATCAAAGCCCAGTCGAACACCATTCCTGAAGTACCACTTAAAACAGAGTTTGCCCATGTGCAAATTGTACTGAATTCAGATGCCCGGGAATTGGTAAACACAGAAATCCGCCGCCTACTTACCCCACAAAACTCCTTTCTTGACAAGAAGATAGAGGACATGCAGGTATACTTCCCCCTAATAGAGAGAATATTGGAGGTTGAAAACGTCCCTGATGATTTTAAATATTTAGCGGTACTAGAGAGTTCACTTAATCCAGATGCTGTATCCTCTACTAAAGCTGTGGGTTACTGGCAGTTTAAAGATTTTACTGCAGCAGAAATGGGCTTAGTAATGGACCGCAACCGTGATGACCGTAAGAATTTACATTTAAGTACGAAAGCCGCTGCTCAGTATTTAAAAAAGAACAACTTAATCTTCAAGAATTGGGTTTCTTCGGCATTGTCATATACCGTTGGTGCGGGAGGAGCCGCTAGCATAGTTCCTGTAGAATGGTCTTTTTCTGGCGAAGTTAAGTTTGATAAATACACCCACGAATATTTAATAAGATCTTTGGCTCACAAAATTGCTTTTGAGCACAGACTTAACCGTGTCCCAAAGACAAGTAAAGTTTTGTTGGAATTTCCCGCAAGAAGCAGAACTTTAGGAGAGATTAGCCACGAAATCGGTGTCTCAGAGAACGAACTAAAGAAATATAATGCTTGGATACCTAATGGTACCGTTCCTGGAGATAGAGACTATGTCTTACTTGTTCCATCATCAGGAAAAGAGCCAGTTAATATCCTTTCTAAAGTGCAGCCAGGTGCTGTGAACTTGGGCTATCCTAAGTTAAAGCGTATTACTCAAGTAGTAACATCTACAGACCAAGCTGTTTTGTATGAGATAAATGACAAAAAGGGTATCTTAGCCCAACCAGGCGATGAAGTGGCAAGACTAGCACGAAAAGCAAAAGTAAGCATATCTAAGTTCTTGAAATATAATGATATGACTGATCGTGACTTGGCCAAAGAAGGGACCGTTTATTATCTTAAAAGCAAAAAATCTAGAGCCGAGGTTCCATACCATACTCTTGGTCAAAACCAATCACTTTGGGATGTTTCCCATATGTATGGAGTAAAGTTAAAAAAACTAAAAACGTACAACCGCATAAAGGCGGACGAACCTAT
The DNA here is from genome assembly GCA_964489955.1 of uncultured Lacihabitans sp. Lineage (GTDB taxonomy): Bacteria > Bacteroidota > Bacteroidia > Cytophagales > Spirosomataceae > Leadbetterella. Next base: position 49,088 of record CAZBAV010000013.1, read on the forward strand.
CCTACCTGGAAGAGTATTGTGGTTACAAAAGAAAAGACCTAAAAAACAGGCAATTCAATATGTGAACCCTCCTACTGAGTCACCGGAAAGCACACAACCAAAAGCAAACAACCTGCCTACTGGTACTATAAAAAATAACGAGGATATAATAACAACTGTTGCCACTACTACACATCGTGTATTGGAAAACGAGACTTTATTCTCCCTAGCTAAGAAGTATAACACTACAGTTGAAGAACTTAGACGATTAAACAATCTAAAACCAAGTGAGGGAATACAGTATAACCAACGACTAATAGTACCTGACAGTGCAATAGATGATGAGCCTGAAGATGATTGGGAAGAAACAGCGGTGCCACCTGTTAAAGAGGCACCTAAAGTAGTGACAACTACTAAAGAACCTACTTATGAACCGAAAACAACCTACTCTTCTGCTACTGGCTCGCACACTGTTAGTGCCGGTGAAACACTCTTTAGCATCGCAAAAAGATATGGAATCACGGTAGATGAACTCCGTTCCTTAAATGGATTTAGCAGCAGTGACATACTTAAATCAGGACAAACTATACTCGTATCTGGAACATCAAAAAGTTCGTCTTCCACAAAAGGTACTACAAGTTGGGGAAGTCACATTGTAAAGAAGGGTGAAACCCTGTTTAGTATCTCTCAATATTATGAAATGAGCTTAGCTGAGCTACGCAATCTAAACGGGATCACAGGAAATAACATAATGGTTGGGCAGAGACTTAAAGTTTCAGGTACGCCCGAGGCCGTAAAAACAGAATACCATTTGGTTAAGAAAGGCGAAACCTTATTTAGCATTTCTCAAAAATATGGCGTTACTGTACAACAAATTAGAAATTGGAACAATATCTCTGGAAATAACGTGGTTAGTGGAAAGAGAATTATAGTAAATAAATGATATTAATAGACGACACCTGCATTAGCGATGACATTGCTGAAAAGTTCTTTGTTTGCAACCTTGAGAAGTGCAAGGGAGCGTGCTGTATAGAAGGTGACCTGGGAGCTCCACTTGAGGAGTCGGAGCTCCCTGTTCTTGAAGAAATATACGAAACTGTAAAGCCATACCTTACACCAAAGGGAATAAAGGCTATAGAAAAACAGGGGAAGTATATCCAAGATTGGGAAGGGGACTACTCTACTCCAACCATAAATGACAAAGAATGTGCTTATGCTTTTTACGACGAAAGCAAAACCCTAAAATGTGGTATCGAACAAGCTTACCTTGATGGAAAAGTGGACTTCAAAAAACCTATCTCCTGCCATTTGTATCCCATCAGAATAACTAAGTATGAAGAGTTCCACGCACTTAACTACGATAGATGGAGCATATGCTCAGATGCCTGCTCACTTGGTGAGCATTTGGGTGTAGAAGTCTACAAGTTCTTAAAAGAGCCTCTAATTAGAGCCTATGGTGAAGAATGGTATGATAAACTTACCCAGGAAATAGAAAACAATGAGAGACTTCAATGATGTCTACGAAGTTGTACAATTGATTCCCTCCGGGAGGGTAAGCAGTTACGGAGCAATAGCAAAATACCTTGGCACCTCGCCTAGAGTTGTTGGCTGGGCCATGAATGCTGCCCATGCCATTATTGGTATACCAGCCCACAGAGTAGTAAACCGCCATGGTATCCTCACGGGAAAAATGCACTTTGAAACTCCTACACGTATGCAAGAATTGCTTGAGCGAGAGGGGATAATAGTTAAAGAAAACCAAATTGTAAATTTCCAAGATTTCTATTGGAACCCGGAAAACGAGTTGGCTTAGAAATGCCCCTGTCTAATAAAGTAGTTCTTTAGAATAATTTTTTGTTAATGTAGCACTATTTTGTGCAATTTTTCTTCTAAAACATCGTATTTTTACCAAAACATTTTTTACGAAATTAGGATATTCTTTATATAATAATGGCATCAATAAAACTTGACCAAATAGATAGAAAGTTACTGGAGATACTGCAAAGCCAAGGTAAGATTACCAATGCCCAGCTCTCAAAAGAAATTGGACTCTCTCCTGCACCCACTTTAGAGCGTGTAAAAAAATTGGAGAATGCCGGGATTATTGAAAGTTACCATGCTCAACTAAACAGGGAAAAAGTTGGTTTAGGTGTAATGACTTTTGTGCAGGTGACACTATCTGGGCACAAAAAATCTATTACAGAGACCTTTGTAAAAATCATTGCGAATGTTCCCGAGATAATAGAGTGCCACCATGTAACGGGCTCTTGTGACTTTCTTCTGAAGGTGATTGCTAAAGACATAGCTTCTTACCAAACCCTGATAATGGAAACCATTAATGAGATAGAAGTGGTGGCGGGTACACAAACAATGGTTATACTATCTACTTTCAAAAGTTCTAAAGTTATGCCAATTCCTTAATTGGCTTACTTTTTTTTCTTTTTAGATAAGTTTTTTAGCTCTTCTCGAGCTTCCTTATTTACATTATCTCCCTTATTGGAGTTTTTAATAGCTTCCTCAAAGTAACCTTTAGCATCTTTTGTTTGGTTTTGGGTCACAGCAATACGACCCAATGCCAAATTTGAACTGGCATAAAATCCAGTTTCCTTGGAGTCATTTTCCAATGCGTAGTCCATGCTTTTCTGATAAAATGACTTAGCTTGACTTAAATCCTTATATTTATTTAGGTAAATATAGCCCAGAATATAAGCTCCGTACCGACCATCATTTGCTCCATATCCATATTTCCCTTCATTTACGTTTTCCAACAATTGTTTGGCGTAGACTTCCGCGTCATTTAAGCGTCCAAGAGCAAAAGAGTTTCGAGCTACATACCTGTGAAAAAATGCATTGTTAGGATATAAATTATGCATTCGTGCCGAGAGATTATAGGACTTTACCGTCTGGCGTTCCGAGGCATAAATCTGTATGAGAAAATACCGTGCTTCCATACGTGCGTAGAACGCATTATTAGCTACATATTCTAGCTGTTTTATTCCCTGTTCTTTATCTCCTTTACGGAAAAATGTGAGAAGCGGCCGCAAAGATTTATAATTCTCATGAATCCATTTAGAATAATAATTATACACCCCATCGCCAAAAAGTAATTCTGGGTTTATGTTTTCTTCTCCCCTACTTTCATCTAAATATTTTATTGCCTTGCGTCCCACAAAAGCCGCTTTAACCCATTTTTCACGCTCTGCATAAAGTCTTCCTTTTACAGCATAGGCAGAACAAATGATAAATGAAGCTTCTTTATTCTTTGTATTCTTCTTCAATAACTTTTCTGCCTTATCTATAGCTTCATCCATATAGGCATGGCATATCTCGTCATATTTGGTCTGCTTTGTATCGGGTACAATCTTCCACCATTCTGTTAAGCCTAGAAGGAAATCACCAAGAGGATGCTGAGGGTATTTTACCTTTAGCCACTTAAAGTCTTTTTCTGCCTCAAAGTACTTGAAATTGTACATATTATTGAAGGCGTCATTAGTGGCAATTTGAATTCCCCGATCCGATAACATGTTTTCGTCTGTGGGGCCTGCATCACCTCTCAAATAGTTCATTGACTGACCTAAGAGCCCAAATGGAAGGCATAGGAGTATTAATAGCTTTTTCAATTACTTACGGTTTTATGCAAAACGAATTACCCAAACAGGTAATTGTATACAAAATTAGAGATATAAAGCTCACAAGCGAGTACTTACACTTGATTTTTGTTTAGAAACTAATACAATTCTCTTTATAAACCGTTGATAGGTTATATAGCCCAGAATTGAGCAAAGGACGCCTCCCAGTACATCTAAAAAATAATGGTGGAATGAGTACACTGCCCCAAACCATATACCCATACAGCAAAGTAGAAACAATAGGTTTACTTTGCCCAATTTTAGTTTCAACCCATAAAATAAAACCAATAAGGGGTAAGCAGAATGAAGAGACGGCATAGCAGCGAAAACGTTTGAGCTCTTCTCATACATAGAAGTAAACAGCTTAATACCCAAAAGAGCATCGAAACGAGCCAAACCAGCAGTGTTACCTGGTGTATTAGCTACAAAATCAAAACCATATTGAGCCACATACCAAGGCGGTGCCGCAGGATAAATGTAGTAAACAGCAAAACCCAGAAGATTTACCCACAAGAAATTGGTAGAAAAATGTAAGGCTTCACCCCTTCTCTTAAAATACAACCAAACTGCAAATCCTATGGGTAGTGGAACCCAAGTTAAATAGAAAAACCCACTCAGGAAATCAAAAATGCTATGTTGGTGTTGAGAAAAGAACTCATTTGGTGTTACACTACTTATGGAAAACCAACTCTTCTCCCAATCATACAGCTGCTTTATAGCCACTGAATTAAACTCATAATTTGGGAAAGCTTTCATATAATCAAAAACTACCCAAAAAATAATAAAGGGTAAAAGGGTAACCAGAAGCCCTCTGGAAAAGAGATAATAGAAAGCCAAAACCAAACCCATTAAAAAAAGCTGGTCGGTTTTAAAACCTACTACAAAGTAGGAAACCACTAAATATACTAATGAAAGTACAACAGGTAGGAATCTCTCTGACACTTACTTTATCTTAATTCTTTTCTTCAAACTCTTTCCCGTAACTACATCCCGCCCATAAAGGTCAATATCTGTAACATTAGGGGTGAGTGCTCCTCCACCATCTATATGGATAAACACTTTATAAAAAATCACTTCTTTTCCATCGAGAAAGGTGAAAACCTTGTACTTCCCATTCTTGTCCCTTCTTAAGGTTAATGGGAGCTTATTATAGGCCTGCATAGTGAGCTGCCACTCATCTGCACCTGTTTTTTTACTCTTAACCCCATAAGCAAGGTTTTTCTGTACATAACTTAACTCTGTCACAGGATGTCCAGCCTCTGTATACCTTATCCAATAAGGAACTATTGGCTCCTTATCAACTAGCTGACCTCCGGTTTTGTAGTTAAGCTCATACTTTACTGTATTGATATTTGGTGTTCGCTGTATGTAAAACATCAAGCGGTCTGTGCTTGGCGGCGTGGGAAAACTGTCTAAAACTGCCACACGGCTAAAGCCAGCAAAAGATATGCATAGCAAAAGAAAAAAAAAGTAACTATGCTTCTCTCTCATCAATAGCCTTTTTTGCATCTAGTATCCTACCCACAGCTGTAATATTGGTAAGTATAGCCATGGCCACAATGGGTAAAGTGAAAATAGATATGGTTTCGAAAATCTGGAAATTCGTATTAGGAAAATATGCTTTATATCCAGGGCCCAAAATATTGTGAGCAACTCCGCATATCATTGCGGCTACACTTATTAAAACAATACGCTCTGGTCTTTGCATCAGCCCTCCCTTAGATTCCACACCAAGACCTTCAGCACGGGCACGGGTATAACTTACCATCATGGAGCCTATAAGTGCCATAAATGCAAAGATTGAACTCCAAAAATAGTGGTGGGCTACGAGGTAATAACAAATTCCGAAGAACAGAATCATTTCACTATACCGGTCCAGAACAGAATCGAACAAGGCTCCAAACTTAGAACCCATATTTCCTAAACGGGCGACTTGCCCATCTAGCATATCAAAAAGACCGGCAAACAAGATTAAAGCTCCAGCCCAACCAATAAAGTCCAAATCTCCCCTATTAGATCTTTCGGCTCCCATAATAAAAACAACTGCCACACCAATGTTTAAAGCGAGACCAATTAGGCTCACCATATTAGGTGTAAGACCTATTTTTATTAAAAATCTTACAAAGGGGTTGATTACCTTATATATTAGCTGCTGTAGACTGTTTCTTATCTTCTCCATACCTATTAAAAATCGAACTTAAACCTCATCCTTATGCCACCTTTTGAGACATTTGGATTGTCAAGATACGAAAACCTCCACACATAATCCACCCTGAAAAATTTAAAAATGTTACCTACTCCCAAACTTCCTTCCATGTACGGTTTCTGAGATAGAGTAAACGTACTAATGTTTCCTTCTTCGTCGGTAGGGAATGCTATTAAATTTTTACCTTGTGTAGGTTTGTTTTCGTCCCGCAAACCGCCATACAAAATCTTAAATGTAACAAATTCTCTAAACTGCAATTTCTTTATTAAAGGTATCTTATTAAAAAAGAAACCATTAAAAGTGTGTTCCATTTGCATACTCACATACCTATCACTCACAAACTCCATAAAGTTCATAAGGTTATATGATCTCAACTGGTAAGAGTAAGTTTGGTTAGCTCTGTGTATATCCAAAAGCGGATAAGGGATGTTTGAACCAAAGACATATCCTGCATCCAGGACGGCATCTGTAAAACCTAATTGTGACATAAAAATACGTTTGTACACATTTAAGTTAACACGTTGGTAATCATACTGTCCATTGATAAATCCTTTTATGCCAGCAGAAGCTCTCAAGGTGATAATAGGGTATTTGTTTGGAAATGGAATCCGATACGTTTTACCTTGATAAAATTTCTCGTTTGGAGCCCATCTAAACTCGCCATAAAGCTCCGAAGTAGTTAAATCTGTTACATTTAGCTCTGAGCCAATTTGATTATAAATTATTCCTCCTGCCGGATTTTGTAGCCAATTTTTGTACCCTAAACGGTACGAAACCCTGTTTTCAAACTCTTGGTGATACTCAAAGGTCCAGGTCTTGTTATAAAGCCATTTATCATTTACACCTCTTTTGAAAGATAACAAGAAGTTATCTTCTTGCACAAACTGCAGGTCCTGTCCGGGTATTTTTACATCATCTTGGTAAGTGAGACTAATGTTCTTTGCCGGAAATATATATCTATTTTTCCCCGTAAAAGAGTAGATAGTTCCCACATAGTATTTCCATTTCTGGTCTTTAAAACCATACGCACCATAACCCTCGAAATAAATATTGGGGTGCAGTTCTTTTGTGGTTCTACCTCCAACACGTAACCTAAAACCTTCTACCGGGTTAAAACTATAAAAGGTATTTACTGGTCCAATCTCAAAATATGGTGTAATATTGGAATAACCCGATATAGCCAAAGACAATGCGTTCGCTATCCGCTTAAATGTCTTCGTATTCTGTAAACTATCCAGGTTTTTATAAATCAAGTCTTCTTTTTCTGAAATTGCTTCATGCCTGTTCTCCTGCCAATACTCATCACTTACAGGTATATGCTCTTCTTCTTTCTTCTTTCCATCAAACACTTCATCGTTTATAGGCTGGTTTACATGGTAATCCTTATAGGAAATCATCCTTTGCCCATATATACCTGCTTTACTTTTTTGAGAAAGTCCGAAATCGGCTGTTAGAGTACTTCTTGATAAATTATATTTTCCGTCTTCATTTTTTGTAAACTCCTGGCTTACATCCAGGTTTTTCACCCAGTTTAAGTTTACATTTTTCCCTACTCTAAGATTAATTTTGGTTACAGCATAGTTACTATCTAATGAAACCAACATATTACCAGTAAACAAAAAGTCTTCCTTATTTCTTGGTGTAAAGTAAACGCTTGCAAACTTATCTGTCCCAATACTGACGGTATCTACAATATCAAACATATAAAAAGTAGGCGAAAGGTCTGCCAAGGGGCTCAAAAACTGGTTAGTTATGAGCATCACATTATTGTCATAAACGTCTATAGGCTGGTAAATATGCTTAATGTAAGCATCTACTCCTGCGTTATCAAAAAGGTTTTCATCTAGGGTCACCTTCTTCTCGCCTTCTATAACTTTCTTGGTTTTAGAAGGAGATTTCTTAAAGTAGTTCTTTGATATAACTTCCTCTATATAAAGAGGCAGCACTGCCTTATCCTCTACAATTGTGGTGTCAATACCAGCAATCAAGTGCGGAAAACGCTTAATTAGCGGATGTTTCTTAAGTCCTTCCTCAGTATGGCTTAGTCCAAAAATAACTTTTTCGTATTCCTGGAAAGTAAGAAAATCATAAGATCTATTCCTATTACTCTCTTTATGCTCTATAACCTGACGGATTAAATCAACTGCGGGATTATTCTTATTCCTGTACCTAATCCTTTTTTTCTTTACTACCACTTCTTCCAATACCTTACTGTCTCCTGTAAGGTTCACCTCCAAGAATACGCTTGTACCAGTAAAACTGATTATTTTGGTTTCATAACCCACAGAGGTTACTTTTATAGCACTTACTTTACGATGAGCGGTGAGCTCAAAAGCCCCATTTAAATCTGTATTAACTCCAATGGTAGTACCGTCAAAAGAAACGGTAACGAATGGCAAAACTTCTCCCGTTTTATCATCCTTTACAACCCCTTTTACAGTAGTAACCTGGGCAAAGACATGTTGTGAACAAAGCAATAAAAGTAGCAAGAGCAACTTTTCTAATGCTGTAGTTATAGAATTCATAATTTGTGTACGTACAATAAACGAAACATATTTTCTGTAAACATTTTTTATTGCAGGTTGAGGTAATAGTGTCCTAAAAGGACGGGAATTGTAGCAAAACTAAATTAGTGTATTCTAATTATTGCTAAATCATTAATTATCAAATCGTATAAAATAATACCCAAAGAATAACAAGGGTATATAAACCACTGAGAGCGTCGTCCGCCATAACGCCAAGACCTCCTTTTAATCCTTCACATTTACGGATCCCTAAAGGCTTGACAATATCAAAAAATCGAAATAAAACGAAACCTAAAATAGCAAAAAGTGGTGTTTTAGGTAGTAGTAGCACCGCTATAAGCATGCCAAGTACTTCATCCAGCACAATCTTTCCGCTGTCTTTTCCCCATTGGGCTTCTAACTTATCCGAAACAAATACCCCTAGAAAGAACAAACCTATTACTATGGGTATTTGTATCCAGAAATTTAAAGGAATAAACCAATACCATATAGCAAGTGCCAAGAGAGCCGCCACTGTTCCGCCACCTTTTGGAACGTAGCCAATCCCTAAAACACTCGCTATATATTTGTACGTTTTCAAACCTTCCTTATAATGCGTCTACCAAATCCTGGTAATAATCTAAGCCCAAATGAGTGATTAAATCTTCGCCCATTATGTGTCTTAACGTATTTTGCAATTTAATAAGCTGCTTAAATATATCGTGCTCAGGCGGTAACCCTTCGGCTGTTTGTGGTGCTTTGAAATAGAAAGATAACCATTCCTGTATACCGCTCATGTTTGCACGCTGTGCCAAGTCTATGAACAATGCCAAGTCTAATACAATTGGAGCAGCCAGAATAGAGTCTCTACACAAGAAATTAATCTTTATCTGCATTGGGTAGTCCATCCAACCAAAAATGTCAATGTTATCCCAGCTCTCTTTATTATCTCCGTGAGGCGGATAATAGTTAATCCTCACTTTGTGATATAGCTCTCCATATAGTTCCGGATTCTTTTCTCCATTTAAGATTTCTTCCAAAACACTTAATTTAGAAACCTCTTTGGTTTTAAAGTTATCCGGATCATCTAAAACCAGACCGTCACGATTTCCAAGGATATTCGTAGAGAACCAACCTTTTACACCTAACGCACGAGCTTGTAAGCCCGGAGCAACTATGGTTTTCATTAAGGTTTGTCCTGTTTTAAAGTCCTTACCCGCAATAGCCACTCCCCTCTCTTGTGCAAACTGTACCAAAGCAGGAATATCTACAGTAAGGTTTGGTGCACCGTTAGCAAAAGGTGAACCCGTTTTAATAGACGCATACGCATAAATCATACTTGGAGCTATGGATGGGTCATTATCTTTCAGTCCCTGCTCAAATGCCTCAATAGATTGATGAACTGATGATTCTTCAGTATATTTCTCTGTAGATGCACACCACACCAAAACAACACGGTCACACCCGTTTTCTACCTTGAAATTCTCAATATCGGCAATTAGCTCATTGGCTAAATCCCACTTTGATGCCGCTTCCTTTATATGCTGCCCGTCTAGGTTTTTTACATAATTGCGATCAAAAACGGCTTTCATAGGCTTAATAGCCTCTAATTCCTCTTTAAGAGCGTCTATTTGTCTTAACTCTAACACTCCCGCTTTTACTGCTGCTTCATATACATTGTCTTCGTATACATCCCAACCACCAAAAGCAACATTATCTAAGCTAGCCAGAGGTACAAAATCTTTAATTTTTGGAAACCTATTCTCTGTCCTTTTTCCTAAACGGATGTTTCCCATCTGGCTTAGTGAACCCACTGGCTTAGAAAGTCCCTTATTGATTGAAACCACACCAGCAATTACTGTAGTTCCTATTGCACCCAAACCAGGCATCAAAATTCCTAGCTTACCACTAGCACTTTTTATTTCGTCTCTCATTTTATAACTTATTGGTATAGTATTCAAAATAATTAATCCTAAATTAGTCCAGCCCAGGCTGGAACTCCAAAACCTCATTTGTGACCTCCACAATTCTCCCTATAGCTTCTTCTATCTGGCTAAATGTGTGTGTGGCCATCAATGAAAACCGGATAAGAGTATCATGCGGCTGTACCGCAGGTGAAACTACCGGGTTAACAAAAACTCCTTTCTCTTGCAACTTCTTGGTTATCCAGAATGTCTTTTCGTTATCACGGATGTAAATTGGGATAATGGGGCTTTCTGAATTGGCTCCAATTTCTAAATTACTTTCTAAAAGAAGCTGCTTTGCGTAGTTTGTATTTGCCCAAAGACGTTCTATATGCTCGGGTTCCGTTTCCATAATATCTAAGGCCGCCAAAGTGCTTGCTACGGATGCAGGAGTCATACTCGCACTAAAAATGATGGAGCGAGCCTGATGTTTAAGGTATTCTATAACATCTCTATCTGCTGCAATAAAACCACCTAAAGAAGCAAACGACTTACTAAATGTACTCATAATGAGATCTACTTCATTTGTAACCCCAAAATGGTCTGCCGCTCCTCTACCTTGCTGTCCTAATACACCCATACCATGAGCATCATCTACCAAGATATTTGCATTATATTTCTGAGCCAACCCAACTATTCCGTTTAAGTTGGAAAGATCGCCTTCCATACTAAAAACACCTTCAGTTACTATGAGTTTTAAGCCCCCGCTTTCTATCTTAGAAAGTTTTGCTTCTAAGTCCAGCAAATCATTATGTCTGAATTTTACAACCTTAGAAAATGCCAATCTAGAGCCATCAATTAGAGAAGCGTGTGAAAACTCATCTAGAAATAGTACGTCATTACGCCCACCTAGTGCAGAAAGCACACCTAGATTCGCTTGAAAACCCGTACTAAAAACCATAGCAGCTTCTTTACCTACAAACGCCGCTAACCTCTCTTCTAGCTCCAGATGAATATCCAATGTCCCATTCAGGAAACGGGAACCAGCACATCCACTTCCATATAAGTCAACAGCCTTTTTGGTAGCTTCTATAATTTTGGGATGGTTGGTTAAGCCCAGGTATGAGTTAGACCCAAACATGAGTACCTTTTTCCCATCTATGATAACTTCTGTATCTTGTGCAGAAGAAATAGCCCTGAAGTAAGGATATAGCCCTCTTTCTTCTAAATCTTTAGCTACTGTAAATGAGTGAATTTTTGCCTTTAAAGGGTTCATTAACTTCTATATCTATTGGTAATCACTGTCGTACTTCCGATAGCAATACGCCAGCAAAAGTACTTTCTTATTTATCTACATACTATGAAATGTTATTCGAAACGGACATAATTAAATGCGAAGAAACCAAGTCATATTAAACTTTGTCCAAAACGATAACGCAAAAATATTTTCTTACATCCACCCGGCCTTCTTATACCAACTTACAGCATCATATAAGCCCGTCTCCAGATTAAACTCTGGAGAAAAACCTAAAGTAGAAACAAGCTCATTGGTATCACAATACCAGTTTTGGGCAGTGACTTCTTTAATCCTTTCTTTATACAAAACCGGATAATCTTTAGAAAACGTATAGGCAAGTTCTGCACCTCCTGCAAACAAACTCACCAAACCCACCGGCAAATGCATCCTGAAAGCCTTCTTACCTCTTAATTCATTTAAGATATCTGCTATTGCGTATCTGCTGTAAAATTGCCCATCGGTAAGGTTATAAGCCTTAATCTCCACAAACTCTTTGATAGCAGCCAAAATAATAGCTTTAGCGGCATCGGAACCATGAATAAAGGATAACTTCTGTGCTTGTGTACCAATGTATAAATCTATACCGCCTAGAATAGTTTTTAATAAGACCAGTAAGTCTTTTTCACGAGGCCCATAAATAGCTGTAGGCCTTACAATAGTAAGCGGGAGACCTTCTACAGACAATAGCACAGCTTCTGCTGCCTTTTTACTTTGCCCATACCCGGTTATAGGATTTTGCGGTACGTTCTCAAGAATTGGGGAAGAATCATAATCTACAGGACCTATCGCCGCCAGACTACTTACAAAAACGAAGGATTTGAGGTAATCAAGATCTTGAGCAGCCAATGCCAGATTATGTGCATATTGTACATTTACCCGCCGATACATTTCCGGATCTTTGGACCGCGTCATGGCCGCTGCATGCACAATATAGGTGCAGCCCTGTATTCCCTCTCTAAGCTTTTCTACCGAAGTGTAGTCTAAGTCAATATAGGAGTCAACCAAACCTTCTAAATGGTCTATGTTGCTTGTCTTACGTACAGCAGCAATTGTTGTTAGACCTTTTGATTTAGCTTCTTTTAATAGGTGGTAGCCTAAAAAACCACTTGCTCCTGTTATAAGAATTTTGTCGTTCATTTTTTAAACCCTTGGGGTGTACATCTAGCATGACACTACCTACCCCAAAGAAGGTTTAGAATAGCGTACTGGATATGAAACACAAGAGAGGAGGAGGATTGTTCAATAAGAGGGAAAAATTCCAAAATCAAATTGTCTGTAAACAAAAAAATCTCTCATTTCTGAGAGATTTTTTGAGCCTCCTATCGGGATCGAACCAATGACCTACTGATTACAAATCAGTTGCTCTACCAGCTGAGCTAAGGAGGCGTTCCTTATTTTGGTGGTGCAAAATTATAACCTATTTTAATACCACACAAGCGTTTTCTGATATTTTTTTTAACAAAATTCAGAAGATATTGTTAATGAGCTCCTTGTATGATTTTTAATTTTCCCACAAGGTCTTTTAACTCCAGTTCGGCTTTCTCTACTTTCTTCATGTAGTCAGCTTTTAGCTTGTCTGCATTTTTAGAAAACCCGAAAAATTCAATATTATTTTTGGTAAGCGTAATCTCATCTTCCAGAGCTTTAATCTTCCTTCTAATATCATTCTCAGTTTTCTCAAGACCTCTGCTTCCTCCTGCAGTTTTTAATACTACTTCAGCTTCATTTTGTAACAACAGCCTTTCTTTTTCACCTTTATCAAGACCCGTAGAAGCTTTCACAAAACTGTTTATGGCTTTCACAAAACGATCTTGTATACTTCTCATGTCTTTACGTGGTACAAAACCTATTGCCCCAAACCGTTTTTTAAAGTCGGGTAGTTTTGCCAGATCTGTATCACCACCTTCTACTAGCTTCTCTATTTCTACACAAATAGCAACTTTTTGAGCTAGGTTATTATCATACTCTGAATCCTGAGCCTTGCTCTCTTCCCTCTTAGAATTAAAGTATGCATCACAAGTGGATTTAAACTCCTCAAAAAGGCTGTCTTTATACTTCTCTGGGACGTGGCCTATAGTTTTCCACTTTTTCTGAAGGTCTATAATCTTGTTTGTATTTGGTGCAGAAAAATCTCCTGCTTCCAAAATTTCTTTAGCATCTTTTACCAGATTGCTTTTTGCCTCATAATTAGCCTCCCTCTTCGATTCTAACTTAGCGAAGAAGTCACTTTTATTTTTGAAGAATTGCTTCAGGTAATTCCAGAAGTTTTTGCTCACTTCTTTTCCTTTTTCCCTTGGCATTCCACCCTTAATGGCGTTCCATTGATCTTGGATAGCTACCACTTCTTTGGTCTTAGCCGCCCACTCATTAATAGAGTCACTTTTAAACTCTAAATACGGAGCAAGATTAGCAAGGATTTGGTTTTTCGCATTTAATACCTCTTCTGAAAGCTCTTGGCTTTCTTTGTTCAGCTCCCTCTTTTTGTCATAAATAACATCAAAAGCTTTCTTGAGCCTATCCCAAAGAACCTCTTGTTCTTCTCTCGGGCCTGGTCCTACCTGCTTGTATTCTACAAGAAGTTCATTGGCATTCTTCAGGATAATATTGTTTACCCTTTCGTTCTCTAAAGAGGCAGCTATTTCCTCTATCTTTACAACAACAGCTTCCTTGGCCTCAATATTCTTCTTACGATCTAAGTCTTTGAGTTCATTTTGGATACTTCGAATATCAAAATACCTATCTACCAAAGCATTATATGCAGACCACAACGAGCCATTGTGCGGAGAGTTTACATTGCCCGCATTTTTCCACTCGGTCTGAAGGTTCTTAAATGCTTCCCAATTATTCTTAGATTCCCCTTTTTCTTCAGTATCTACTATATCCCTCAATTGCTGAAGCAAACGAGTTTTTACTTCAAAGTAATCTTCTTTTTCGCGTTCCAACTTCTGGAAAAAAGTTTGTCTTTTCTCTCTTATTTGGATTAAGATTCCTTCAAACCTAATCGTATAATTATCATTCTTGTAGTCAAAGCCTTCATCAGAACCGTTTTGCTCTACATATGCCTTTTTAGATTCGGCTTTCTCTTTAGCGTTCACCTCATCAAAAGCCCCTCTTAGTGATCTCAAGACATTGTCTATGTTTTTCACATCGGCCACAGACAAATTACGTGAATTCATAGATTCCAGAAACTTATCAGCTAAGTCTACGTAGTCTTTCTTAGAATAGTTCTCGAAATTATCGTCATACTCAACCGTAACCACAGATTCCTCTTCTATTTCCTCAATCTCTTGAATATCATTGTTACCCGTTTCCGGAGCAACAACTTCTTTGGACTCTCCACTTACGGCTTCTACAACCTCTTCACTGATGCTTTCTTCAACCTCTTCACTAGAGGTTTGCACTGCCTCAACACTGGTTTTTGGGGTTTCTTCTACTCCTGTAGATTCTACAGCTGCTTCTTCCGAAACCTTCTTTGCCTCTTCCATGTTGTTTGGCTCTAAACTTGACTCACTCATTTAAGAAAAATAGATAATTACTTTTACGAAAAAGCAAAATTAATAAATAAAACGTACTATTGCAGAAAAGTTTTACTCTTCAATGACGAACAAAGATATTTCAAAACTTCGAATAAACTACGATAGATTCGAGCTATTAGAGGCAAAAATCCCGCTTGACCCTTATATTTTATTTAAAAATTGGCTTAATGAGGCTATTGAAGCTAAAATAAGCGAACCCAATGCTATGGTTTTATCTACTATTTCGGACGGAAAACCCCATGCCCGTGTGGTTTTACTGAAGGGTGTAGAACAAGCCGGATTTGAATTTTACACTAATTATAACAGCAACAAAGGCAAGCAAATGGAGCAAAATCCTTTTGCCGCTCTCACCTTTTTTTATGACACAATACACAAACAAATACGTATAGAAGGAGAAATAGAAAAACTGTCTCCAGAACAATCTGATGCTTATTTTTGGTCACGACCAAGGGCGAGCCAAATAGGTGCGTGGGTAAGCCAGCAAAGCAGCATAATCCCGAACCGTAAAGAACTGGAAGAAAAACAAGAGCAGCTAGAACATGAGTTCTCCAACTTAGAGCAAATTCCACGACCTGAGCATTGGGGAGGATATCTCCTTAAACCTAATCTCATAGAATTTTGGCAAGGTAGGCCCAGCCGTTTACATGACCGTATCTGCTACTTTCTTAGCGAAAACCGGCAATGGCAAATCCACCGCCTCAGTCCGTAACAAGACCAAAAAAGAAATTAATCATAGCTTTGGTAGTTCGGTAGGACCGGACTCAGAAACGCTGGTCACCGGATTTAGGATGTCTTGTAAGGAATTGAGAAGTGGGGCCAATCTCAGACCCATTATGCTTTCCTTACTTGGTTTTTCACTGATTTTCCAATCGAAATCCTCAAACCTACTTGCTGCCAAAGTTAGCTCATGTGGCGGAATAAGTTGAGCTTCGTAATCTGTATAACATTTCAGTTGCTCCAAGCCATCTTTTCCAAATATAAAGTTCATAGAGGAGCTTTCTACTACATCTAATCCAATAACTCTCATATCATCATCCAAGATATAGTACTTAGCCTGGCAGTTACCAAAAATCCTTATTTCTTCTACTGTAGAACTATCGGAAAAGAACGCTGTAATATTCCGGCCCTTCATTTGGTTGAAATTACTATGCGTATCCAACTCTATCATGAAACAGTTTCGTATCATTTCTACCCGCTGGAGCTTATTTCCAACCAAATACGACCGGATGGTATCGGCCTTTAATTGTTCCTTTTTATGCCAAATGTATGGTTTTTTATAGAATCCTATTACAGAATCGACCATGTTGTATACCAGAGAGTCTGAAATACTTTGTAAGTCTTTCCGGTATACTTTTACATTGCCAATGGCTATAACTTTTTCAACAGACTCCCGGCTAGGCTCCTGAGCTTGGGTCTGAACTTGAACCGTATCCGCACCACTAACTACTAATGAATCTACCCGTTCTATTATCACAAGGCTATCTGCGGCCAGCAAGGCGGAGTCACGAGCGGACTCCATAC
>CAZBAV010000013.1:65673-75385 GCA_964489955.1 uncultured Lacihabitans sp.
ATACGTGTGACGGTTTCGCCATTGATTTTTGTTATCCCTCTCTTGCCATCCCGTATACCTTCGTTCCCGACTGTGGTGATGCTGTCGGCTTTGGAGTGAAAAACCACATTTCCTCTAGCCCATCCATAATCATTTTGATTATCAAAGTCCAGCGTATCACCTACCAAAATATATTTATCATTGCTCACCATGGAGCGTCCATAAAAATTAGAAGCTCTGGTTTCTATATTATAGTATCCTTTCGCCCCGGCCAGATCACCGTTTTTACTTTTTACAGTTGTAAATGTCTTAAAAATAGCATTCTTAGTATGTGTGTCATAATCTAAGGAATCTGTACAAAGCAAAAAGTCCGGATGGTCTATTTGTACATCTCCTATATAATTGAAGTACTTCGTTCGGGTATTGTAGTAACCCGTGCGGCTAGATAGAATACTTGAATCTTGGCGAATGTTACCAGGTACCGGATAATGAGCCATACCAGTAGCCATATCATAAATTACTTTGGTAGTACGTAGTGTCACTTTTTTATCCCGCAAAATCACGGACTTACCCCAGATAGTGGCTATACGGGTATTGCCCTCATAATAAAGCGTATCTCCCACAATGGTAAGCGTATCTCCTTGGTTTATTTTTATATTACCAAAGGCTTCTACAACATTGGTATTGGAATGGCGAATAGCCCTATTACAGCCCATAAGTACCCCTTTGTGTCTAAAAATCACATTGCCAGTAAAAGTCTGCATTTGTTGCCCGGGAATATTGACACCTTCTTGGATATCTGCATTTAAGACTTCCACTAGAGACTGTCCTTCGGTCTGTTTTGGAGGATTAAGCGGCTTTTGCCCAAAAACTAAGGGCGATAATCCCAGAAGAACTATCGACAAGATGCCAACAAAATAGAAGTTAAAGCCTTTCATTCCGCAAATCTACACTAAATTTGTGAACGTACAGTTAAAGTCTATGTTGCTTCACGAACTAAAAACATTTATTGCCAAAAAGAATCTCTTGCTAAAGTCAGACAAGATTTTGGTGGCTGTAAGTGGCGGTAAAGACTCCATGGCTCTTTTACATTTACTGAAAGAAGCTGGTTATTATCTGGAAGTTGCCCACTTTAATTTTAAACTGAGAGGAGAAGACTCCGAGCTAGACCAGCAACTCGTACAAAACTACTGTAATGCAAACGCCATAGTCTGCCACAGTACATCAGCAGACTGTTATGCTGAAGCTAAAAGAAAGGGCATATCTGTACAAGTGGCGGCAAGAGAACTCCGTTATGCTTTTTTTCATAAAACTTTAAGAGAGAGAGGTCTAAATAAATTAACAACTGCACATCATCTTAATGACAATATAGAAACGCTTCTATATGGATTCTCAAAAGGCTTGGGGCCGAAGGGTTTGGCAGGAATCCCTCTCCAAAATGACACTATTGTAAGACCCTTACTTTTTGCTTCCTCTTCTCAGATTCAGCAATATCTTATAGAACAAAATCTTGTATGGCGTGAAGACACCTCAAACGCAGAAAACAAGTACCAAAGAAACAAAATCAGGAACAAGATAATACCGTTACTTAAAGAAGTAAACCCTGGTTTTGAGCATACCGCAGGTGTAAACATAGAAAGGTTCAATGCTCTTAATGATATATTTAGCGAAAGGTTTAATAACTTTAAAACTGGGGTTCTGGTTAAAGATGGAGCTTACTATATACCAGAAGTGCTTTATAAAGAGTCTCCGGGGGGCGTGCTATTCCTGGAGGAATTCTTAAAACCTATGGGATTCAATTATCCCGAAATCATCCAGCTTTCTACAATAAACCATCCTGGAAAGTACGTGGAAACGGTTTCTCATCTTGCGGAATTTCACGACGCCCACCTAGTAATATCCAGAAAGAAAGTAATTAAAAATGAGACAGTTTCTTTCTCAGGCCCTGGCGTTTACGAACTAAAACAAGGTCGAATTTCTATACAAGTTTTGCCCTATAAAGGGCAAGATTTAGATTTCTCAAACCCGAATTCTGTATTTTTCGATGAAAACAAGATTTTTTTTCCACTTTTTTTCAGGCCTTGGCAGGAGGGGGATAAGTTTAAACCATTCGGTATGAAAACATTTAAACGAATATCTAACTATCTATCTGATAATAAGACACCAAAGCATGAAAAGACTAACCAAATGATCCTATCGGACAACGAAAAAATTATCTGGATTTTAGGAAAAAGAACAGATGAACGAGCTCGAATATCTCCTGAAACTACTCATGTACTAAATATAACATTTGACATAATTTAACATAAGGTTTATCTTTGTGCATGATATTTGTAAGCTGACCACATTAAAAAATAGCTACAACTAAAACTAATTCACTTATGAACTTTGCCATCAAAAAGCATTGTTGTTTATTGTTCCTACTTTTATTGATTTTTATCTCTGGCACCACTATTGCCCAATCTCTCAAACTAAAAAAAACAAATACGTTATTTGAAAAAATGGAGTATCCCCAAGCAGTTAGGGGTTATGAGGAAATTTTAGAAGAGAAGAAAATAAATCATAGCGATAAACAACAGATACTGACTAATTTAGCATTCTCCTACAAGAAGTTAAACGACTACAGAAATGCACAAGTGGTGTACAAAAGGCTCTTTACTGAATTTGGTAATGAGTTGGACTCTCAACAGTATTTATATTACGCCCAAATTTTGGCAAATAATGCCATGTACCGCGAGTCTCAAAAATACTTTTCGAAATATGGGGAGTTGCAAAAAGAGGACTTAAGAGCGGGAAAATTTACACTCGCGTACATGGACAAAGAACACTTCTTTAAAGACTCTGCCATGTACAAAATTCAGTATATGGATAAGTTGAATACTAAGTATTCTGACTCTGCCCCGATGTTCTACGAAAACGGGCTTGTCTTTGTAGCTGCCAGAAATGAAGGTACGATAATAAAACGCGTTTTTACACAAGATGAAACCCCTTTCTTAGACCTATTCTTGTTTCCGGATGAAAAACTTACTCATATCCCTAAAGATGAGCCCGCAGCTTTTGAACAAAACTTGGGCCTAGAAACAGGGGACACTAGTCATCTAGCTCAAGCAAATGATATTGAAATTGAGGAATTTAGCAAAAGTATCAATTCCAAATATCACGAAGGTCCAGTTACATTCAGTAAGGATTTCAATAAAATAATTTTCACTCGTAACAACTACATTAAGGGAAAAGGCCGCAAAAGCGAGAAGGGCATTAATATGCTTAAACTTTATAGTGCTGAGAAAAAAGGAAACAAATGGATGAATATTGAAGAACTACCTTTCAATTCTAACAACTTTTCTACGGGCCACCCTGCTTTCTCGCCTGAGAATCACAGACTTTATTTTGTTTCAGATATGCCGGGAGGTTTTGGTGGAACAGACATTTATAGCATAGACTATATAGATGGAGAATGGGGATCCCCTATTAATTTGGGTAGAGAAGTAAATACAGAAGGAAATGAAATGTTTCCTTTTATAGATGAGGTTGGCAATATGTATTTTGCTTCGGATGGCCATGCAGGTTTGGGAGGTTTGGATATCTTCTATATAGAGATGGGTAATGGAATGCCCAGCAGCTCTGCCGAAAACATGGGAGCCCCAATAAATTCTGAAAAAGATGATTTTGGTTTAATTACGGATGGGCGTAGAACAAAAGGATATTTCAGTTCTAACCGTAAAAGAGGATACTCAGACGATAACATCTATTCCTTTGTAAGAGGCTGCAATAAACTAAAAATAAAGGTGTCGGATAATGAGACCGGAACACCATTAGTGAACGCAGACGTACTCATGATTAAGAATGAAGTTGCAAAGGAGAAATACCAAACAGATAGCGAAGGCTTTGTTACGGTTTGTTTAGAGCCCGGTATAGATTTTTATTTTAAGGTCTATAAAGAGGATTACGAATCCTCTACTATCACCTATGGTACTCTTTCTAGTTCTTTTTCAAAAAAGCAACAAATATCAATATTTCTCGACCCTTCCACTATTCCGCTGGTTAAGGGCCGGGTGATTTCTGAGATAAACAAGAATCCAATTGCCTCTGCTAATGTAACTTTAGAAAACCTTGAGGATGGCTCAACAGAAACCGTTGTAACAGGTATAGATGGTCAATATATCTTTCAACCCGAGAAAAAAGGTAAATACATAGTAAAAGCTGTCAAACAAAACTTTATAGCTGCACAAACTACCACAAAGAGTAATGAACAGGCCGAAGAGGAGCTTTCTATGGTAGCAGTAGGTGACCTTTTCGAACTAAAAAATGTGCACCATGATTATGGAAAAGCAGCCATCAGACCGGAAGGCAAGACGGAACTTAAGAACACAGTGTACCCACTCTTAAGTAAATTTGAAGATGTAAAAATAGAACTTCGTTCTCATACAGATAGCCGCTCAAGTGCCGATTTTAACCTAAAACTGTCACAAGACCGTGCAGAAGCGGTAAAAGAATACTTAGTAAGCTTGGGCATAGATGAAAAACGGATAGTAGCAAGAGGCTATGGGAAGACGCAACTAATAAATGATTGTGATGAAAACTCCAATTGCACTCCTAGTGAGCACCTAAAAAACCGCCGAACTGAAATAAAAATATTGAATATAGCTGACCTTACAAGCAGGTAAAAGACAATTTTTAAAAGAAATGAAAAGGTAATATCTAGTGAGATATTACCTTTTTTCCATTAATATCAATATTTTTGTAGGTCACTTTTCTTTCTACCCAATGCTCGTAAGCCTAAGCATAAGAAACTACGTACTTATTAAAGAGCTATCCATTCTACCTGGTGCCGGCCTAAACATCATAACGGGCGAGACGGGTGCCGGTAAATCAATAATGTTGGGTGCTTTGAGTCTGCTTATGGGCAACAGAGCGGACACAAAAACTCTTTTTGACGAAAGCCAAAAGTGTGTAATTGAAGGTAAATTCGACCTGGAAAAACTTGGCTTGCAGTCATATTTTGAAGAAAACGATATTGATTACGATCCACAAACGCTTATCCGAAGGGAGATTTCCCAAGGCGGGAAATCCCGGGCATTTGTAAATGACCAACCTGTTACGCTAGATATATTGAAAGAGTTGGGAGCAAAACTCATGGATATTCACTCCCAATATGACACCCAGTTACTTAA
This sequence comes from uncultured Lacihabitans sp., assembly GCA_964489955.1. Classification (GTDB taxonomy): domain Bacteria; phylum Bacteroidota; class Bacteroidia; order Cytophagales; family Spirosomataceae; genus Leadbetterella. The sequence continues at coordinate 70,824 of CAZBAV010000013.1, forward strand.
TTCACCTTCTTATCAACTGGGGATTGTAGACGCTTATGCTCACAGTGAGAACTACTTAAGCACTTTTAAGAAAAGCTACGCCAGTTATATAGCAAATAAAAAAGCGTACGAGGAACTACTTAGCCAAGCAGAAAACCTAAAGAAAGAGTTCGAGTATAACTCCTTTCTTCTGGAAGAGCTATCTCTTATTAAACTAGACCAAACAAATCAAGAGGAACTAGAAGCCGAATTACAGAAGCTAGAGAATGCAGAAGAAATAAAAAGGAAACTATCTGAAGCGTACCAAAACTTAAATCACGCTCAAATGCCAGCACTCTCTTTACTAAAAGATAGTGTATCGGCTTTAGGTAATATTTCTCAGCTTTCTCCAAAGTACTTAGAGTTGCGAGAGCGTCTTAACAGTAGTTTGATAGAATTGCAGGATATTTCGCAAGAATTGGAGATTGAAAGCAGCAATATAGAATCTAACGATACCAGACTAACCGAAATACAAGAAATCTTAGGCCAATTATACAAACTACAAAAAAAACATGCTGTAAACTCTGTGCATGACCTAAAAGCTATACAAGAAGAATTACAGCAAAAGGTAAACACTGTTCTCAACCTATCCGGAGAGATAGAAAAATTAAATACGTCCTATCAAGAAAGCTTAAGCGTGGCCGAGAAAAATGCAGCCTCATTATCAGAATCCCGCAAAAATAGTATACCCACATTACAGGAAAATATAGGCAAGATTCTTACGTACATTGGTATACCAGATGCTCTTTTCGAAATCTCAATTTCAGAGAAGAGCCTTTCAGTAGATGGAATAGATGATTTGTCATTTAGGTTTGCAGCAAACAAAGGAAGTAAACCTAAAAACCTCAAAGATGCCGCTTCTGGCGGGGAGTTTTCTCGTGTAATGTTAGCTCTTAAATATACCTTGGCTACCAAAACCCAATTACCTACGATTATTTTTGACGAAATAGACACGGGAATTTCTGGAGAGGTTGCTGTAAAGGTAGGCCGCCTATTACTAGAAATGGCTAAGTCACTCCAAGTAGTGGCCATTACCCATCTACCTCAGATAGCTGCACGCGGAACAAAACATTTCTATGTGTTTAAGGATAATTCAGAGGCTAAAACTGTCTCGAAAATGCGGGAACTTACGACACAAGATCGTGTAAATGAGATAGCTGAGATGATTGGAGGACAAAATCCTAGTGAAAGTGCAATTAATAGTGCAAAAGAATTGTTAGGTTTATAGTAACAACAAGTTTCTATTATGAGAGTTTTAGTTTTAAGTTTAGCCGTTCTATTTGCAAGTATTGCCTGCAGTGACCCTCAAAAAGAAGAATTAGATACACTTTATAAGAGTTTGGTAAAAGACCACGATGAGGTTATGCCTAAGACCATGGGGATAAACTCTGTTAGGGAGAAAATGATAAAAGCTGCTGAAATAGCAGGAGATTCTACCATGAAACAGGCTCTAGATATCTCTTCTCGTTTAAGCAAAGTAGAAGAAACTATGGACACGTGGATGGTGGAGTTTGGCGATGCCATAAAAAAGGACGATAAAGACAGCCAAAAACTAAGCACGTACAAAATTCTAAACGAGCAGATAATAAAACTCAAGACAGATACAGACTCTGCAATAAGTGACGCAAAAAGTTTAACTGCATCTTTGACTGTTGAGCAATAATGAGGTACTTATTCCCGGTAGTTTTTCTTTTTTCACTGGCCGCTTGTAATCTAAAACCGAAGGAACTACCGTACTTAGGCCATAAAGATGTGGATCAAAATGGGGACTCTGTTTACCATAAAATTCCTGATTTTGTCTTTTTAGATGAGAACAGCGATACCGTAACGCAAGAATTGGTTAAGAACAAAATTTATGTAGCCGACTTCTTCTTTTCCACCTGCCCGACTATTTGCCCAATCATGAAAACGCAAATGTTACGGATTTATGAGCAGTATAAAGACGAAGAGGGCTGGATGATATTATCGCACTCTATTAACCCTAGATACGATACCCCAGAGGTTTTGAAGGCCTATAAAGAAAAATTGCAAGTAAACTCTTCAAAGTGGCAGTTCCTCACGGGCACGCTCACCAACGTGTATGACCTTGCCCAGACTTCCTATTTCTTAACGGCAAGGGAAGACTCCAGTGCCGTATCGGACGGTGGTTTTGACCACTCTGGTAATTTTGTTTTGGTTGATAAAGATAGACATGTTAGAGGTATATATGATGGTACAAAAGCAAAAGAAGTGGACAGGCTTATGGTTGATATGCGGATGCTTTTGGATGCTAAATAGCTTATCTTCCTGTAAAACAGAAACTGAAATTAAATACGAGCAAGCCGTTATTGCGGGCAAAACACTCTACGAAAATCACTGTGGAAACTGCCATGGAAAAGACGGTGAAGGACTACGGAAATTATACCCTGGCATAACGTCTGAAACTGCAGATAAATCTTCAGATTTTATTACTTGCCTTATTAAAAGTGGCACTACAGATAAGGAAGTAAATATGCCTGCCAATATCCTATTGTACGACCTAGATATTGCCCAAATTATAACGTACTTAAAGGATAGGTGGGGTACTGGGCAGAAGAGAATGGTACCCACCGAAGAAGTGGCTAAAGTACAATGTTAAGACCCTGTTGTATCAACTACCGTACGTATAGAATCTATTAGGGACGTTCCTCTAGATTTACGAAGTGTATATCTCGAGAAGTCTTGGTCAGCATCCATTCCTTGATATGCGGTAAAATTATCCCGTGCAGTTTTGATGTTAACTTTCTTTTCGGAATATATTTTTCTGGTTGTAGGGTTCCAGAATAATTCCTCTGTAGCTAGCGACTGATTCTCCTTACTATTATTAAACAAGACGTTTCCCTTCACTACATAAAGGTTTTGCGATCTTTCATACCTACCGGAATCGCCCCTTAAACGCGAATACTCTGTACCATTTTTATCTATAAATGTGATATAAATAGTTTTGGGATAACGTTCGTCGCCAGTTTCGTATCTTAACTGTTTGGCGGTAGTCATTTTCACTTTCACCAAACCAGAGTCGGAGTGCATTATATTTAGGTTATCTACCTCCACAATAGGCCCTACATATCTTACTTCCTCTTTCTTTTTCTCTTCTGTGCAGGCAAACAAAAAAGCTCCAAAACACAAGAGTGGTAAAAGCTTTTTCATGATTTTAGTCAATCCTTGGCTTAAAGAACCAGTCACGCATCAGCGAGAAACTCAGAGATAATTTTATGTAGTTTTCCTCTACCAGGTTATTTACTACAGTCCCTCTCCTACCCACAGCAAGACCTATGTCTATATAGTTCGTACTACGGAATGCCATAGGAAGCGAAACACCAAAACTAAAGCTGTTATCTTTCATTCTCGTATTGTTTATAAGATGAGGCATCTCTATAGTCTTATAACCTACACGATAAAAAATATGGTCGAAATAGTTAGTGGAATTGGCATTAGGAACCCACTCAATACCAAAATTCATTTCGGTGCTGTTTCTTAAAACACTTTTAGATATGGCATCAAATGGTTTCGAGATACCTTCGTAATCGGTAACACCATATTCTGCAGCAAAAACCCAATTCCAAGGTTTTTCTAAACTAACACCTATTTTGTATGAAGACGGCAAACCAGCTGTATGTGCACCTATTGATAAAGTATCATGCAAAACTTGAGAAGACACACCGTACTGGTCTTTTAACATAGAAGCGTTAAATAAATTTAACATCTCTCCCTTCACATTACTTCCCATTTGGTAGGTTCCTCCAATGTTAGCATACCATTTCTTGCTAATTTTTTGCTGGTAAGCCAACCCTCCCTTAAGCGAAACGCCCTTCAGGTCATAGCGTGTACGGTACATTGTACCTTCGGTAGCACCTATAAAGAACATAGTGGTATCTTTTGTGATATTTCCAAAGAAATATTGAGCTTCCACCCCTAAATTAAGCCCTTTTGCCAACATAAATGAATTGGTTAAACCAACCTTAGTTAGCCCTCCGGAGTTTGCATGAGTATAGGTAGCTAATGAAGAAGAACCCGCGAAGTTTTTTATGACCCTACTTTCATGGTCTACAATTGTATGCGGTTTATAGGAAACCCCTACAGACCAGCGTGGCACCACCGGAAAAACCAAAGATATATTAGATAAGTTTCCGCCTAAGTCTTTACTTAGTGAGTTACCCTGCTCTAAATTACGTCTGTAGCCCGTACCACTCACATTAAATCCTACGTACTTAAGACCACCAAGTACCCTACCACGTCCCGTAAGAGCCGGGTTTAAATGGTTATTGTAAAATGAATTTGAAAAAGACACTCCAGTTCCTCCCATCATGTCTTGTGCAGCTACGGTCTCTCCCGTAAACTCCCCCAACCCAAAATTTGAGTATGGTGTGCGGCCTAGACCTTGTGAATAACTTGTTTGAGCAGCTCCGGTAAACAAAAGCAGAATGAAAAGGTATCTAAGCTTTAGCGACATTGTACAGTAGTATTCTATTTAAACCTTCCAAAACCAGATTTGGAGCTGCAAAGGTCGGATATTTTATTTGAGT
>CAZBAV010000014.1:0-6779 GCA_964489955.1 uncultured Lacihabitans sp.
GTGCTAGTGTAAATCCATTTGCCATCGGCAGAGTAAGTCCCACCGGAAAAAGAAGTAAGTCCATTTACCAAAGCTCGTGGCGTAGCTCCTTCTTTAACCTCTATTTCATAAAGGTGACTAAATGAGATAGTATTGTTAAGGTTAGCTTCGCCCTGGAAATTCAGGCGGGTAAATACGCGAGTTTTTTTATCGTCCTCGCTTTTGTTCAGATAGGCACGTATTTCTTCTAAACTTCCATCTGGATTTGCTTTTGTTTTTTTGTCTTTAAAAATATAGGAGTCGTCAGCAAACCCCGGTTTTTCTAGTGAAAACGCAGGTAGACTCTTAGAAGGATTAATGATGCTATCATTAGTTATTTCATTCAAAGACATACTCACACTATATAGAATTTTTGAGCCGTCCGGACTAAAAGAAGGAGAAGAAGCACCGTATTTAGAATTTGTAAGCTGCCAGGGCTCTCCACCTTCTAAAGGGAGGATAAATATTTGCGACTTATCTTTAGCACGCCTCACAAATGCCACTTTTTTGCCATCTGGAGACAGTGTTGCCTGGCCTACGCCTTCTTTTCCTCTGGTTAAGGCAATACTGCTTTTACGGTCACTTGAAACCAGATAGAGTTGGGTACGGTAATCGTATTCCAGGGGGCTCTCTTCCGATTTTTCGGTTGAGCTTAAGGTGTAAATAATTTTGCTACCATTGGTAGAAATAGATGACACTGACTTAATTTTTGTAAGGTCAGTAACCTGAATCCTATCTGTTTGAGCAAGCAAACCAAACGGTAGGCAAATGAGGTAAAAAAGTATTCTTTTCATGGGTTAAAGAAAGTATTAAATTAAAAAAGGAGGCCTAAGCCTCCGGTAAAATTAAATATTCAAAGGCTCATTCATCCGTTCTTCATCTAGTTCACCTTCCCAACGGGCTATTACTACAGAAGCTAGGCAGTTTCCTATAACATTTACAGACGTACGTCCCATATCCATGAGTTCATCAATCCCCAAAATGGCTGCAATGATAAAGGTAGGTAAACCAAACTGGTCAGCAGTGGCTATTAGAATGATAAGTGACGCCCTTGGTATAGCAGCTACGCCTTTACTCGTAATCATTAGAGTAAGGCAAATCATTAACTGCTGGCCAATAGATAAGTCCATCCCTGCAGCCTGAGCCACAAAAATAGAAGCCAGAGAAAGATAGAGAGTAGTGCCGTCTAGGTTAAAACTATAGCCTGTAGGTACCACGAAAGATACAATTTTTCTAGGAACACCAAATGCTTCCATGTTACTCATTACTTTTGGCAGAGCGGCATCAGAACTGGTAGTAGCAAAAGCAATTGTTACCGGTTCTTTTATGGCATGGAAGAATTTCTTTATAGGCACTTTCCAATACAATGCCACGGGAAGAAGGACCAAAAGTATAAAGGCTATTAAAGCCATATATAGAGTAAAGAGAAGCAAAAACAGGTATTTGAGTATATCTATGCCCATTTCTCCCACTGTATAAGCCATGGCTGCACCTACACCAAACGGAGCAAAGTACATAATAATATTGGTGTATTTAAACATAGCTTCCGAGAGGCTCTCCGTAAAATCTACGATTGGTTTACGTTTTTTCTCTTCTACCATAGCAAGGCCAATACCAAAGATTACAGAGAATATCACAATTTGTAAAACTTGGTTTTCAAATACAGATTTTACAATGTTTTCAGGAAATACATCCCGGAAGAAAGCCAGAGTTTTAAATAGTCCCTGTGCACCCTCCGGTAGTTTTTCCAGAATTGGGGCATCTACGGAGGTTTTATTGACGGTTGGTAATTCTTCATGTGGGATTTTGCTCATGTCAATGCCCACACCTGCTTTGGTCAGGTTTATAGCTGCTAAGCCGATAAACAATGCCATAGTTGTAGCACAGTAAAAATAAAGCATGCTTTTCCAGGCCATACGACCTACCTGCTTTAGGTCAGACTGTCCTGCTATTCCATAAACCAAGGTGGCAAAAAGTATTGGGCCCACAATAGTTTTTATCAGTTTAATGAAGCCCTGACTTAGTGGTTTGAGGGCTATAGCTACATTGTGGTAATCATATCCAAGGAAAATTCCGATGATAATACTTACTAGAATCCAGGTAGTTAAATTTTTTTTATTGATGGCATAAACAATCACTCCAATTACTGCTAACCAGCGACCTGCTAATAAAACATCATCAGAAATTGCATCAGAAAGGAAGTTTATACCATATAAGAAAGATGTTATAATAAGTGCTACTAAAGGGAATAACCGTAGGAATTTTTTCATTTATTCTTGCTTAGGTTTTAGGTTAAAAGACTAAGATCCTTTGGGTAAAATACGGTACTGTATGACCAAAGGTTATATACAAAAATAGGGCGTATTATCTTGAATCAAAGCCAAAAGGTGGAAGTTTTTAATAAAAACCTTTGCAGAGACTTCTTTTGCGAGGTAATTACTGCGTAGAAAACACCTTGGCTCAGTGTATATTTGGAGAAATTATTAAGAAAATAATATGTTAAAATGGAAGAGTAGGAGAATCAGCTGGATAATAATGGGAATAGTATATTTACTGGCGGCTTGCAAAACCAAAGAACCTATAAATGAGCCCATAAGTACTTTTGTGGTAGATATGTCGATAACAAACGGCTCTCAAGCTAAGCTTTTGAGGGAAGAGCATTTAGGAACTTCTACGGCAGTACAAACCAATTTAGGAGGATATAGGATTGTTCTAGATGGGAGCTTGTTACAAGAAATTGATGGCTTTGGAGCTGCCCTTACAGAGTCTTCGGCTTATCTTTTCCAAGAAAAGCTGGAAGGTGCTCAGCAAAATGCGGTTTTACACCAGCTTTTCAATCCCGAAAATGGTATAGGTATTTCCTATCTTAGGATTACAATGGGTGCTTCAGACTTTGCCTTATCGGATTACACCTACAATGACCTGCCGGAAGGCAGTACAGATTCTGATTTAAGCAAGTTCTCTATCGCCAGGGACAAAGAATATGTTATACCTGTATTGAAGAAAATTTTGGCGATTTCTCCTCACCTTAAGATTATGGCTAGCCCTTGGTCTGCACCTGCATGGATGAAAACTAATGGCAAATTAGCCGGCGGGAAACTAAAAAAGGAGTGGTACAGTGCATATGCTAATTATTTTGTAAAGTATCTAAAATCCTACCAAGAGGAAGGAATAAATATCCACAGTATTTCTGTACAAAATGAACCCTTACATGAGGCCTCGTACCCATCAATGAGGATGGACGCTTCTGAGCAGGGCGATTTTATAAAGAATTATTTGGGGCCATTACTTGAGCAGGAGAAGTTGGGGGTGAAGATTTTGGTTTATGACCATAACTGGGACAAGCCTGAATATCCTCTAGAGCTTTTGAATGACCCGGCTGTGAAAAAGTATATAGCAGGGTCCGCTTTCCACGCCTACGCGGGGGATGTATCAGCAATGGGGGCAGTGAAAGAGACTCATCCGGATAAAGACGTCTATTTTACAGAAATATCTGGAGGTGAGTGGGCAAAGGATTTTGGTAGTAATCTTGTGTGGAATATGAGAAATATCTTTATAGGTAGTACCCGTAACTGGTCCAAAAACGCATTGTTGTGGAATCTAGCTCTTGATACTAGTTTTGGTCCCAGGAACGGAGGATGCCAAGATTGCCGTGGAGTGGTAACAATAGGAAATGTGCAGAATGTAACGTATAATGTAGAATATTATGCTATTGCCCATTTTTCAAAGTTTGTAAAACCTGGTGCCAAAAGGATTTCTACTGAAGCTTTTGCCGCTTCTTCTGGAATAGATCAGGTAGCTTTTTTGAATCCTGACGGGAGTAAAGTGGTAATAGTATTAAATAGTAATACGGAGTCTCGTTTAATAATTTTAGAGTCTGGTAATTCGCAAATTACGCACTCTCAGGAGGGGCTTTCTGTGGTGACTTATAGGGTAAAATAGGAATATCCTGCGAATGAGATATGCACAAAAAAAGAGCCTATCATTTCTGATAGGCTCTTTTTTATGACTTCCAGAGTTATTACAATCTGAAGTGCGAGAATGCCTTGTTTGCATCAGCCATTCTGTGCGTATCATCTTTCTTCTTCACAGAAGCACCTTCACCTTTCGATGCAGCGATGATTTCACCAGCAAGACGCTCAGTCATGGTTTTTTCACCACGCCTACGAGCGTAGCTAATCATCCATTTCATACCAAGAGATTGCTTACGCTCTGCTCTTACTTCGGTAGGAACCTGAAAAGTAGCACCACCTACACGACGGCTTTTTACTTCTACAGCTGGCATTACATTACTAAGTGCCTTTTTCCATACCTCAAGACCATTTTCACTTGTTTTTTTCTCAACAATCTCTAATGCTCCGTAGAAAATGCCGTAAGAAAGTGACTTCTTACCGTCATACATTAGGTTGTTTACAAATTTCGTTACCGTAACGTCCCTAAACTTAGGGTCAGGCAATACGTAACGCTTTTTTGGTTTTGCTTTTCTCATTTCTTAAACTTTTAAGAAGGTTTCGTTTAACGATTTAAACTAATTCACATTCGGTAAAAACCTGAACATTACTTCCCTTTATAATTTCAACCTAACGGTTGATATAAAGATTTTCTTGTTAATTATTTCTTTTTACCTTTTGTTGGAGCTGCTGCTACCTGACCCGGCTTCGGACGTTTAGCACCATACTTCGAGCGAGATTTCTTACGGTTATTCACACCGGCTGTATCCAATGCCCCACGAACAATGTGGTAACGTACCCCTGGAAGGTCTTTTACTCTACCGCCTCTAATCAATACGATTGAGTGCTCTTGTAGGTTATGGCCTTCACCTGGTATGTATGCGTTAACTTCTTTTTGGTTAGTTAAACGCACACGAGCTACCTTTCTAAGAGCCGAGTTTGGCTTCTTAGGAGTAGTAGTGTACACACGTGTACATACACCTCTACGTTGAGGACATGAATCCAATGCCGGAGATTTAGAATTGTACTGTAAAGTTTCTCTCCCTTTTCTTACTAACTGTTGTATAGTAGGCATTGTAAACTGTTAAAAATTAATTAATTAAAAAAAAATATCCCTTTTTTGGGAGTGCAAAGGTAGGATAAATATCTGAACTATAAAACATTTTGTGTAAAATAATATAAAGTAAAAGCCTCTATCACAAGGGGTTCACGGATGATTTAAGCATTTTTTTGATAGTTCGGCATTTCGGTTTTAGCTTTGGCTTCAATTTACACCAAAAATATATGTTTAAATTAACTAAGAAGGTAGCTATTGTGACCGGCGGTGCTAGTGGGATAGGCCTGGAGATTTCCAGAGCTTTTGCCAAAAGAGGTGCTATTGTTCACATTTTTGAGCTGAACCTTGATTTGGCGGAGCGGGAAGCTGACCTTATTAAGGCCAATGGTGGGGTAGCTTATGCACACAAAGTTGACGTCTCAAACCAGGCACATGTAGCAGATATTGTTTCTAAAATTGGGGAAGTACAGGCCATTGATGTTCTGGTAAACAATGCAGGAATTTCACATATTGGTACGGTGGAGTCTACTTCAGAAAGCGATTTAGATAGAATATATAATGTCAATGTAAAGGGAGCATACAATTGTATGCAAGCGGTTATTCCATTTATGAAGAACCAAACTGGTGGAGTTATTATCAATATGGCTTCAATAGCTGCCTCCGTTGGAATTCCGGACCGTTTTGCTTATTCAATGAGTAAAGGGGCTATAAAAGCAATGACTATGCAGGTAGCCAAAGACTATGTTGGTAATAATATTAGATGCAATTGCATCTCGCCAGCTCGTGTACATACTCCGTTTGTGGATGGTTTTATTAAGAAAACATATCCGGGGAAAGAGGCCGAAATGTTTGAAAAACTGGCCAAAACCCAGCCTATTGGGAGAATGGCAAAAGCCGAGGAAATTGCAGCACTGGCTGTTTACTTGGCTTCAGATGAGGCGTCGTTTATTACAGGTACAGACTATCCAATTGATGGAGGTTTTATAACATTAAATAATTAAAAAGATTATATGAAATTAATAAGATTTGGAGAGTTTGGAAATGAAAAACCAGGCATACTTACCACAGATGGTAAATGGCTTGATGTTTCCGCTTTTGTTGAAGATTACAACGAGGCTTTTTTCGGTAATGACGGATTAGCACGTTTAACTGACTGGCTTTCTACAAATATTAAAGATTGTCCAGAAGTATCCAAAGACACCCGTTTAGGTTCATGTGTAGCCCGTCCCTCCAAAATAATTTGTATAGGGTTAAACTACGCAAAACACGCTGCGGAATCAGGTATGGATATTCCCAAAGAGCCAATAGTATTTTTTAAATCTACTACAGCTCTATCTGGACCTAATGACTATGTAATTATCCCAAGAAACTCCGTAAAAACTGACTGGGAAGTAGAATTGGCAGTGGTTATAGGTAAAAAAGCTTCTTATGTGGATGCCAAAGACGCGTATGAGTATATAGCTGGATATTGTACGCACAATGACTACTCTGAAAGGGAATTCCAACTAGAGCGTGGCGGACAGTGGGTAAAAGGAAAATCAAATGACACTTTTGCTCCGCTAGGGCCATTTTTAGCAACTAAAGAGGAAGTAACCGATGTGCATAATCTAAATCTATGGCTAAAGCTTAATGGAGAAAAAATACAGGATTCAAACACAAATGACTTGATTTTTGATCTCCCGTATCTAATTGAGCACTTAAGCCAATTTATGACCTTACTTCCTGGCGATGTCATCTCTACAGGTACACCTGCT
>CAZBAV010000014.1:6789-46690 GCA_964489955.1 uncultured Lacihabitans sp.
CCTTGGCTTTAAACCACCTAAATACCTAAAACCTGGAGATGTAGTAGAATTGGGAATCGAAGGATTAGGTGAACAGAAGCAAACAGCGGAAGCGTATAGATAGTGAACAACTAAAAGTGGTTTCGGCTAAAAACTAAAAACTCTTTTCATATGGCTGATAGCATATTACGAGATAAGAGCTATTCTTTTGCGATTCGAGTTGTTAATCTAGGAAGACATCTACAAAGTAATCAGAAAGAGTTTATCCTTTCTAAACAGATTATTAGAAGTGGAACAGCTATAGGTGCTTTGTTGAGAGAGGCTGAGTTTGGTCAAAGTAAAGCAGATTTTATTAGCAAAATGTACATCAGCCTAAAGGAAGCCAACGAAACGGACTACTGGCTTAATCTTTTGTTTGATACAGGATTGATAGAGGAGATTCCTTACAATAGTATTAAGGCCGATTGTAAAGAAATTATAGCGATGTTGGTTTCGAGTATAAAAACATTGAAAAGCTCTTCTTGACTCTATTTAAATAGTTTTTAATAAGCAGTATATGTATGTTAATTTGGTTATCATATGTTTAACGGACTGATTTTTAAACATTTTGAACTATTAACTTATATAGATGAATTTCAACTTTTAACTATTAGTTTTTAACTTAAAAATACATCACTTTTAACTTTTAGTTTTCAACTATTAACTTAAATGAATTTCAATCACTTTTAACTATTAGTTTTTAACTGTTTATGAACTTAGCTGTTTGTCCTAATTGCGGCCATAAGTTTGATGCCGGCGAGGCGATGCAGAAGCATCTGGAGATTGAGTTGAAGAAATCAGCTGAATTGCAGGAAAAGGCTTTGGCTAGCCGCATGGAGGAGTTTAAGAAGCGTATTGAGGAAGAGAAAAAGGAGTTTGAGCAAACCGAGAAGAAGAAACTCTGGGCCACTGCTTTGTCTGCTGCCGAAAAACGTATTGAAGAAAAAAATGCAGCTGTACTTGCCGCATTAAAGGATGATAACGAAGCCAAGCAAAAGGAAATACTAAAGAACCGAGAGCGGGAAATTGAGTTACTAAAGAAAGAGCAGCAGCTTAAAAGTCAACAAGAACTTATGCAGATACAAATCCAGAAGGAATTGCTGGAGAAAACCGCTGCAATAGAAGAAACAGCCAAGAAAAAGAAAGATGAGGAGTTTGAGTTGACCCGCAAGGAGTTTGAAAAAAAGTTGGAAGACCAAAAAAATCTTATCAACGAAATGAAGCGTAAAGCCGAACAAGGCTCTATGCAGCTCCAAGGAGAAATACAAGAACTGGCCTTAGAGGAAATCTTAAAACGTACTTTCCTCTTTGACCAAATTGAAGAAATCGGTAAAGGAATCCGTGGAGCAGACGCCTTACAAACTGTAGTAAACGAGTTTGGACAAATCTGCGGAAAAATAGTCTACGAGAGTAAGCGAACCCAAAACTGGTCAGAAGGCTGGATAGATAAACTCAAAGATGATCAGCGGGCTTTAGGTGCAGAAATAGCTGTGTTGGTTACGCAAGTGATGCCAAAAGATATGGAGCGGTTTGGGCAGCGGGAAGGTATTTGGGTTTGCAATTACCAGGAAGTGGTCAGTTTGGTTTTTGTGCTACGACAAATTTTGCTCCGCTCACAAAGCATGAAGTCTATCCAGGAAAACAAAACCGATAAAATGGGCTTGCTTTATACCTATCTTACTGGGACACAATTTCGTCAGCAATTGGAAGCTATAGTAGAAGGTTTTACGAGCATGAAAGAGGAGCTAGACCGTGAAAAACGTGCCATGAAACGTATTTGGAAAGAGCGTGAAGTACAAATTGAAAAAGTGATAGACAATACCATAGACATGTACGGCTCTATAAAAGGCATTGCCGGAACGGCCATCAGCCCGATTCAGACCTTGGAATTGGGAACGGATGAAAATGCTCTTCCTGAATAGTTTTCCGAATGGCAATTATTTGGCGTGGTAATATGAGGTTAAAACGAAACAAAATGATGATTAGAAGTGCTTTACTTCTAATCTTTTCCATTTTTCTTTTATCCTGTAGGACAGTTCTTTCCGGAAACGAAAAATCATTTAAACTGACAGATAAAGATGTAACTATACATTCGGGATTCCAGAGGTATTTTGATGAATGCGGTGTTTCTGGATCTGTAGTCGTTTATGATAACCATAACAAAAAATGGATATTTTCTGACAGAAAGGTCGTAGAAACAGAAACGCTTCCTGCATCCACCTTTAAAATCATTAACCTACTGATTGCTTTAGAGACGAATATTATTCAAGGTACTGCAGATATCATCAAATGGCCAGGAAGTATAGATACTACGAAGTACGGTTACAGACCAGATATTTATAGGGACATTAGTGTAAAGGAAGCATTTGAGCTGTCGGCGGGCTGGGCTTTTACAGAAATTGCAAAGAAAATAGGGAAAGAAAACTACAGTAAATACCTTACCTTAGCACAATATGGAAACGTTAACCTGAGTCAAGAGGATCCGGACTTTTGGAATTTTGGGAAGTTCGCCATTTCGCCAGTAAATCAAGTTCAATTTTTAAAAAACCTGCATGACGAAACCCTTCCTTTCTCAGCTAATCATATGAAAACAGTGAAGCAAACCATGGTCTCAGAGATAACTCCCGAATATACGATGCGGTCTAAAACTGGCTGGACACGGGAGAGCAATATGAATACCGGCTGGTGGGTTGGCTATCTGGAAAGTCAGAAAGGAGTCTATTTTTTCGCGACACGGTTGCTTCAAGACAGGAAGCTTAATCGCCCAGACTTTGGAAAATGTAGAAAGGAAATAACTTTGAAAATATTAAAAGACTTAAACTATTTGAATTAGAGATGTAGAGGCGTGTTAATCCACCCCTCCGTACTCCACTACCTTAGCTTTGGTCTCCAAAACAACGTCAGCAAATTCTGATTTCACAAACTCTAAGGTTTCAAAAATTTCTTCTTGATTGAGACTTTGCACCAATTTCATTCGGTGCTCTTTAAAGTTAGGTAATCCCTTGAAATAATTGGAATAGTGCCTACGCATTTCTAGTATTCCAAGTGTTTCCCCTTTCCATTCTATCGAGAATTTAAGATGCTGTAATGCTGCATTTACTCGCTGTTCAATACTCGGAGAAGGTAAATATTCGCCAGTAGTAAAAAAGTGTTTTATCTCATTAAAAATCCATGGATAACCGATAGCTGCTCGCCCAATCATTATACCGTCAATTCCAAAGCGGTTTTTGTAATCTAAGGCTTTTTCCGGGCTGTCTATATCGCCGTTTCCGAAGATAGGAATCTTAATTCTAGGATTGTTTTTTACTTTAGCTATCAAGCTCCAGTCGGCTTCTCCCTTATATAGTTGAGCACGGGTTCTACCATGTATGGTTAGAGCCTGAATCCCCACATCCTGTAAGCGTTCTGCTACTTCTTCTATGTTTTTTGTGCCGTCATCCCAGCCTAGTCTGGTTTTTACCGTTACGGGTAGGTGAGTGGCTTTTACTACGGCTTCGGTCATTTTGGCCATGAGCGGAATATCTTGAAGCAAAGCAGCTCCAGCTCCACGGCAAGCCACTTTTTTTACAGGACAGCCGTAGTTAATATCAATAAGATCGGGATTTACATCGGTAGAAATACGTGTACACTCGGCCATAGTATCCACGTCTGAACCAAATAGTTGTACTCCGATAGGTCTTTCGTAAGGGAAGATGTCTAGTTTCTGAACACTCTTTCTTGCATTACGAATAAGTCCTTCGGAAGACACAAACTCTGTGTACATCATATCGGCTCCATTTTCCTTACATACTTGGCGGAATGGGGGGTCACTTACGTCCTCCATTGGTGCTAAAAGCAAGGGGAATTCGCCTAATTCTATATTTCCTATCTTAACCATGGTGTAAAATTAATGGTTTTTCTGCTCTCAAAGTTCATTTCTAACTCAAAACCACCAATATATCTACTTCCTTAATTTCCTTTTAAGGTTGTAAAACCTATAAACCAAAATATCAAACCACATAGCAAGAAGTAACATGGCAGCAGGTAGAATAAGCGTTTTTAATTGAAAATGAGAATACAGATATACGGCTACAATGCCGCCTAAGAAGAAGCAGCCTACAATTATTAGTTTTAAATATATTGCATTGCGGAGGGTTTTTCTTTCATTTTCGGCTTTTCTAAAAATTAGTTCTGCTATTTGGATTCCCAAGTCGGTAAATAGGCCTGTTAGGTGTGTTGTTCTCACTACAGACTGTGAAACCTCCGTTACTAAGGCGTTTTGCAGACCCATGGCCAGTAATAAAGCTCCGGCAATAATTGGCGGGCTTATATCTATAAATAAGTCACCGCTTAAACTAACAACAAAAAGCAGAACGCTTTCTAAGAAAATAGGCAAAAGAAATACAGAATAAGTTTTGTACTTATGAGCTAGTTCTACTAGAAGGCCTGTAGTGAAAGCTCCAATTAGGAAAAGCAAAGTGTAAAAAAGGTAAATAATAGCTTGATGGTAATGGCCAAGTGATAGCTCTTCCGAAAAGAAAGCAAAGTGTCCTGTAATATTTGTAGTTAATGTTTTTACAGAAAGTACACCAGTAATATTTACCATGCCGGCCACGGCAGATAAGATGGACGCCAATTTTAGGTTGTGATAAAAAGTCCTTCGTTTCCCTAGATGTCTGAACATTGCACAATATACTACATAATAAGTTATAAGCCTGTTTCTTTAGAGGAATCCTTTAGTTAAGGGTTTAGATTTTCTTAGCTGGACTATCCTTTCTGAGCTTTATAAATTCAGTCGTAGCTAGTTCATTGTAGAAGGTTTTTCGTAAGAAATTATTTATTCTAGGGATATGTAAAAGTTTTGTATCTGCAGTAAGCAGATAGGTTTGTCTCCTTTTTAATTGACCGTTAACTAGATATTTCAGTCGCATAATCAAAAGAAATTGTAAATTTGTCTATAGTAACTCTAAGACAATGAGAAATTTACTGACATTAAGCGTTCGCTTGGTTTTTTGTGCGGTATGGTTGCAACTGGTTCTCTCTTGTAAGAGTAAAGAAGAGCCTGAACCCGCCACTCCCGTCTCAGTTACGATTATTTCATTTTCGGTAGAGGGGGAAATTGCAAAATCGGTTATTGATAATGTTAATCTTACCATCACTTTGCGTGTAGATGAAGATTTTAATTGGACCAGAACAAAAGTAAATTACACTGTAAGTGACAAGGCTAGTATTTTGGTAGGCCAGGAAAAGGTGACTTCTGGTAGCACGATAGATTTTTCGGAGGTGAATGAGATCACTCTGAGACACACTAATGGAGAACAAAAAAAATATAAGATTCTACACTTTTCTATTTGGACCGAATATGGTCTTGGTATGCTTTTACAGGGCGGAAAATCTAATAACAAAAGTTACTCTTACTATTTAGACCAATATGGGTCAGGGACGCACCAATATATAAATTGTGGTCCTGCGGTGGTGGCCATGGCTATGCGATGGGCAGACTCTACCCAAAAAAAGGAGGTGTCCGAAGTGCGGGGAGAGATAAGACCAGAAGGAGGCTGGTGGTATACTTCTGATATTTATAATTATCTAAGAGAGTATGGGCTGAATCCGGGGTACACTTCTTTGTCTGTCAATTTGACGCAGATGGAATATGAAAGAAGCATAACTGATTTAATTGATAATGATTTTTTAGCGGTGCTTTGTTTAGACATGTATTATGTACAGAAAAACTATGCACCTGACCAGAGAACAAACTGTTTTTACAATGCCAATTCCCTGGGTTGGGGTCATTTTATTTTGGTAAAAGGCTATAAGGTTGTGGATGGGAAAGTTTGGCTTGAAACGTATGATCCTTACTCCATAGGTAACAGGTATATAGATGGCCAGCTTAAAGGCCAAGATCGGTATTATGACCCTATTGAATTAAAGAGGGCTACAGACATCTGGTGGCCTATGGCTATAGTTATACCGCAGAAAGGAAATGCGGTAAATGCCCGTTTTAAAGTACATGAAAAAGAAGTGCCTGTACAAAAAGGTAGAGGTTTTTAATCTGTATGTTTGATTTATCCAATCTATGTATTGCATCAAAATACCACTTCATGTAAGTTTCAAAACCAGATTATAGTCTACTTGTATTGTATAGCGTTTTGTCTTACGGATGTTAAAAATAATACATAGCTTTTAGAAGAGAAGTTCTTCCCCTTAACTCGTATGCCTGATGTATAACTTGGTTCGTATTTAAGTTATATATATCAAAGCGTTTCTGGTTCAATATATTAGATACGTTCAATTCGAATTCTATTTTCTTCGCCTTTGGTCTATAGCCAGCATTAAAATCTAGAAAAAAGAATTTAACGTCGTTATTGTCTGTTTGTGAGGCTTTATTATGTATGAACGCTAGTTTAGCTTGAATTGGTTTTCCTGTATTGAGAACTAGTGTAGCTGTATGATTGAAACTAGTAAAATTACTTTTAAAAGGAATTGCTTCAGGCGTATTCTTAGATTTGCTAGTATTAAAAGAAAAAGTAAAGGTGTATTCTGCAGAAACTCTCCCAAATAAGGTCTTATCAACTGTGCTTTTCAGAACATAATTCTGTGAAATTATTGGTGTTAAATCACTGTTTATAAGTTGATCTAAGGCAATGGATGAGAAAGATCCTGTTAAAGAAAACCTAAGTTTAGGCTGCCAAAAAAATTTACTTATTCCTCCATTTATCGCAGCTGTTTTTTGTTGATTTGGTAAGAACAAGGTTTTGGATTTTTGCATATTTTCTTCGTATTCCCATGTGAGCATCGTATTGGAGTTTTGCACAGAATAAGAAGCTTTTATGTTCATAAACAACATGGCTATAGCCTTTTCATATCTGTATTCAACATTGCTATGGTGAATATTTTTATTCTGCAAGAAAGGCTCATTTGCTGTTAATGACCTGAAATTAAGCAAAATGGCATTGGTGTACAATTGCGTAATGTCTCCTAATGAATTACTGAAGCTATATTCGGCAGTTAACCTCTTTTCTGGCGTAAATTCAAACTGAGTTCGAAGTCTAGGACTAAAAAGTAAATTTTGGTTTTTAGAGTTTAGAGATGGATTGCTTTCACTAAAGCGTACCGTCTGATATTCTACAGGAAGTAATATATCAAATCTCGTATTACTAGTTTTTATTTGGAATAATGCGTGCATGAAAGGGTATGACCTGTGCCAAATAAAGTTATTCTTAGAGTTCTCTATTAGCGGCTTATTGTCATCTGATACTAAACTAGACCTAAGCGATTGTTTTTCACTCACAAAACCAAACTTATATTCTTGCGTAAGAAATTTACTAGCGTGTGTGTAGGAGAAAAAAGAGTTAGAAATAAAAGTGGGTAAACTTGTTTTTTGCACAATCGCCCCAGAATCATTTACACTAAACACAGGTCTATATCCGCTCCCCAAATTAAGTGTTTGCCTATCGGTATTATTCTCCAATAACCACCTGAATTGCAAGAGCCTATTTTTTCTAAGGGCTGGGATAAAGGTGAAGTCATTAGATATATTTATAGCTTTTTTATCAAGGTTTTGATCGAAAACTTGGTCATTAAAGTGCATTTCGCCAAAGTCATTATTAGTCCGCCTTCCAGCCTTGGTACTATTATTAAGATAATATTTAGTTTTATTAACCATAAGATTAACAGAGAGGTCGTATGTTTTTGGCTCACTTTTAAGTAACTGTTGCTCTACGAAACGTAAGGTGTCCTGTTGCAGAAAATTAGTTATTGTGCTATTCGACTCAAAAGTATTTCGGTCGTTTAAACCCATCAGATTAACCCTAAGTTGCACTTGGTTTTTTAGTGTTATAAGGTTATTGATAGACATAAAATGAGACTTATTCCTCAGGTAGTAAATCTCTGGTAGTTGAGGTCTTCCCGCTCCGCCTAATGAAAGCGATATTTGAGGTTTAGTGCTGGAGATACTGCCCGCCAATGTTGACGCCCCAATGTCTTTTACTTGGTTGCCGTAACTAACTCCTACATTATTTGCTCCTAAGGAGTTGAGCATTTTGTACTTTTTATTTAAAGCAACTTGGGATAGCTCTCCTTCATATAAGCCCGGTATGCCAGCACCCGCTTTGACATTTCCAGAGACCTTTAGACTGTTTTCGTCTTTTAAAACTAAATCTACTGCTATTTTATCTGTCAGGACTTTGTTTTGTAGAGCCTTAATAGGCTGATGGTTCTGTATGATGTTTATCCTGGAGATTAGTTCTTTTTGAATCGTTTTGGTGGCCATTCCATAACGTCCTCCCATTAAGTCGTCTCCGTGAATATAGAGGTTGTCTATTTTTTTTCCGTTGAATGAAATGGAGCCGTCTTCTCCTACCGCCACGCCGGGAAGTCTCCTCAATACATCTCCTATGCTTCTATCTTCCTTTTGGGAGAGGCTTTGGACATTAAAGCTCAAAGTGTCCCCGTATTGGATTATGGGGGAGGCTTCTATTTTTACTTCTTCAAGTATGACGGGTTTGTCTTCGAGCAAAAAGTTATACTCCTCTTTACCTTGAATAATCCGCTCACTAGCTTTCTCATATCCATACAGATTAACCTCCAACCAAAGAACAGATTTAGATATAGGGCGAGACACCCTAAAATGGCCATCTTTATCAGACTGTACATAGGACACAACTCTCTGTGAACTATCTTTTACTATTACAGTAGCTGCAAGGCCTACCTTATCTATTTTGGACTTAATAGTCCCATAGATAAAATTAGATTGAGCGGTTACGGTACTTACTGCGGATAAGAAAATGGTTATTAAGCTAATTGCTATTTTACAAAACTTCAACTTAATCAAGCTCTATGGGATTATATTTTTTCACCTTCCTTACCTCTCCTGCTTTTCCACCGTCCTCATTAACTACAGATGTGCCTTGTACTTGTGCTTGACTATAAGCAATAGGATCTTTAATAAACATTTCTACTGTCTTACGGTAGTCTTTTTCTTTAATTTTTATGCACTTGCTATAGTCATAAATAGAGTCCACGATTTCATTTACATTGGTATTCTCCGAAATGGACTTTGCCTTAAATGAAATCTCACCTTTGCTGTCTACAGCCTCTAAGATTAAGCCGGGTAATCCATTTAATAACCAAGGACCGTCCTGAAAAGGCAACTCTGTGGTAAACCAAACATGGTACTCTCTACCCGCTAGTTGTCCGACAGCCTCCTGGCAATTATAACCAAGAATAACTTTACTGCTTTCTTTTATTTCCCATTTTATCTGCGGAATTTCATTTTGAACATAGTATTCTTTCATGCCAATTATCCCTACCTTATCCACTTTATTAGTAGAAAAGTCTTTTACTAGTTGCTCACTGTGCTGAACTCCACTCTGGCTAACTATTAGAAGCGGTTTTCCAACTACAAGTTTAGTATTAGAACTTTGCATTACTACATCTGGTTCTTTCTTTATCAGTTTTTTAGTGTGCATTTTATAAGCGGACATCGGACAAAACCTGCTTGAATTCTGCCCTACGGACAATACCATTTCGGACTTTACAGGATTCTCTTTGTCATTTAAGTCCTGTACAACTTCTTTGTAATATACCACATTGTATCTTACAGGTTCTTGGAGGCTTGAAAATAGTAAAATAGACAAACCTATTATTTTTTGCAAAATCATACGAGAGGTTATTAGTTTCTATAAATTTATTAAATCCTTTATTGTATCAAAAAGAAATGCAATTCTCATAGTTTACTGGTTTCTATGTTTCCTGTTGCTGGGTTGTAGACGTACAGTGTTAGATCATCTGAACTAACCGCAAAACATACAATTTCATCTTTTAGATTTAAGCGTTTAACAGGGTTACCGTCCCAGTCAAAAACATAGATAGATTTACCAAACGTTTTATGATCCGGTTCTCTATAATTCCCGGACAACAACAGATACATATACTTCTGAGTTACATTCCCTTGTAGGTAACCAAAACGAGTTTCATTATTTATCTCCATGTGCTCTTGTCCGTTTTCGTCTCTAAATAAAGACATAGAAGGGCCAAAGCCCTCAGGGCCATACATAACCTTCTTTTCTTTTGTATCTAAATCATATAATTCCAGATAGTCTGCATGTCTATTCGCTAAAAAGAACTTGTTTCCATCTGGTTGTTTAAACATAAAACTTTCGTAGGCTTCCTTTTGTGCTAAGGGGTAATTTTCAGGATAAGGGAAAAAAGACTCCGCTATTTTCTCTTGTTCTAAATCAATCTTATCGAATCTGAAAGGAGAGTCATTATCCCCACTGGCAATGAGAATTTTCTCCGAAAGGGGCTGTACAGCATAATAATGTCGGTATGGCATGGAAATCTCGCTGTACGCTGACTTGGAATCAGAGATGGGCGTATAAAGTATCTTTCCTTTCATTAAGTCAAACACCCAAAGCTTATCTCCAAAAATACCATGAGATAAAAAAGCAGAACTTTCTCCGGGACTTCTTCCTACTCGTACCTTGGAAGCTACCTTTCTTTTATTTTTTAAGCTATAAATAGAAAAGTGATAATCAGAATAATCATAATCCACCCTTGCAACTAATAGAGAGTCATTGTAGAGCTTTAAATTAAAGAGTGCAGTGTCCGGAATTTTGAAGAAGCTTTGTGTAGTAATTTTTTTTTCAATAGGGAATTTGTCAAAAGTTCTATCAATAGCTTTTTGGCCATGACAGACAACTGTATGTGCGAAAAATAAGAGTAAATAAAAATACTTCATACGTTTAAAAATTATCAGGTAATTAACTCATGATACCCTTCGTGTGTTTCTAAAAAATACAGAGCACTGGATTGAATAATTTTTGAAATAGACATTTTTCTAATTTGGATATAAAAAAACAAAGGAGTGTCTACTGAAGCGACTCTACTTATTACACACTTAGTACACCTTATCGCTAAAATATTCTTCTATAAATCCTTTAAGTTTAAACTCTTTAGTAGTTGGATGTCTCTTGTGAGTTATCTGTAATAAAAAGTGAGAACACTAGTTTTTCTTTAGTTGAAAAAGCTAAATATAGAAATTATGTAGTTCTTAAGACCTATATATGGATATTTAATAAACCTTATTTTTTCATTTTTTTATTATGTGGTTTCTAACAAAGAAGAATTGACACTTCCGGAAGATTCTCCTAAAAGATTTAGAGATAAGAAAAGCTAGAGATAGAACATACTAAAGATTCAATGTCATTTAGTTAAATAGATTTAGACCTCACAGAAGTCAAAAGTTTATAGATAAGATGTACAAAAAACGTATTGTAACTTCGAAGGGCTTGGATGCAACGTATTCAAAATAAATATTAAAATCCGACGAATTTTTCTTAACTAAATGGCATAGAATAAAGATTACGCTCCAGTCATATTTAACTGAACTAAGAGGAATTTTAAGTTGTAGGTTTTACTACCGTGTGGTACTGTTTTATGGTAAAAGAAAGGGTTCTAACTGTTCCCAGGTGAGCGTTACACTGGTTATTCCGGCCACTCCGGGTGCTATTGCATACTTATCAAAAAAGAAAGTAATTCCTTCGTTTTTAATAGCGAAGTTCTGGAAATTAGACCCGAAAAAGAAGCCATCGCATTGGCATTTTTCCTTATCAATAGTTTTGCCGTCTTTTTTTAAGTAGTCAAGGCCTAAACCGGCATATACAAAGTCTTTAATAAACATTTCACCACTTGAAAGAGCTGTTTCCGCCAAAAGTCTGGTGAGTTCTATATCCTTATAATCTTCAAATGATAAAATATCTTGAATGTCTACCTTCTTCCTGTTTTTATCAAAAACAAAACCTCTTACGGTAGACATTCCGTTGGCTCCTCCCGTATATTCGTAGGAATTTAAGATATAGGACACGGTGTTAGATCTATCCGACACGAAGCGGTCGAAGTTCAGGTTATATTGATATTTAATATCGGCTTTGTCAGGAAACTCGGCTTTGATTTTCATTTCTTCTTTATACACTTCACCATCCTTGCTCCATTCTTTTTGCTTTTCCGCCATTTTGCCTTTGGCAAATTCACGCATAACATTTTCCTTATCACGAGAGTCCATCGGGTATTCTATGGAAATGTCATAAAAATCGGAAGAATCGGAAAAGTTAGCCATACGTTCAGTACTATTATTGGTCTTAGAACAAGCTAAAAGCAACAATACAGAAAGAACAGAAAACAGGAATCTCATACTCATTTTACTAAAGTGTATAATTGAGCAACGCAAATCAGGATGGAAAAATTACCAGTTCTTTATCAATTGGTCAATTTTCTCTAAAAGAAATTTACTTTTCGGTTCCATTTTGCCGCTTGCTATCACGTGACCGTCTATTTGGGTAATAGGCAAAACCCTTTTAGTGGTGCTGGTAGTGAAGACCTCATCCGCAGCCAAGGTTTCTTCTAAAGTTACGGGGCGTATTTCAATCTCGAAGTCATCCTTTGCCAATTGTAAAATCGTTTTTCGGGTAATTCCCTCTAGCACATTTTCATTAGGCGTGATAAGCTTATTGCCTTTAATAATAAAGACGTTACTGCGGCTTAGCTCACTTATTAAACCATCTTTATGGTAAAGGACATCCGTAACGCCTTTGGCCTTGAAATCATGGCGAAGGATAAGCAGGTGCTTATAGTCGGTACTTTTTAGCATTGGTAAATCCCGCACAAACTCGTAGGTCATTACATGAATTCCTCTTTCATGCTCTCCGTGAACATCATGGTGTAAGTCTTCCGAAATAATAAAGAAGTTGGGCTCCACCATACTTATAGAGTCTTCGGTAAACCCTCCGGTAAGTAGAAAGCGGAAAGCACAGTCTTTGCTTCCCGATTTTTCCAATAAATGCATCACAGTCTGGTAAGTTTGATCCTTACTTAAACTTATGGGAATTCGTAGAATGCTTGCCGACTGCTCAAAACGATTCCAATACCAATCCCATTGGAATGGTTTACCGTTATAAGTCCTGAAATAATCAAACAAACCATAACCTCGGAGCACTCCGAGGTCATTGAAATGGAATTGAGCGGTGGCAATTTCCGAAACCTTGCCATTTATCCAGCAGTGATGCATTTTCTTATTGTAGTTTACGGTACTTTATTCTTTTTGGCGAAATATCTCCCAACCTTTTCTTACGGTTTTCTTCGTATTCAGAGAAATTCCCTTCAAACCAAACCACGTTTGAGTCACCCTCAAAAGCCAAAATATGGGTAGCTACACGGTCTAGGAACCATCTGTCGTGGGAAATCACAACGGCACAGCCAGCAAAGTTCTCAAGGCCTTCTTCCAGAGCACGTAAAGTGTTTACGTCCAGGTCGTTGGTAGGTTCATCCAGTAATAACAAGTTGCCACCCTCTTTTAGCATCATAGCCAAATGCACACGGTTTCTTTCTCCACCAGAAAGTACGCCTATTTCCTTTTCCTGGTCTCCGCCGGCAAAGTTAAACTTACTTACATAAGCACGGGCATTCATTTGCTTATTTCCTAGCATAATCCAGTCGTTACCTTCTGATATTAGCTCGTAAACCGTTTTATTGGCATCAAGATTATCATGCTCCTGGTCTACGTATGAGAGCTGAACCGTATCACCCACATCAAAGGTGCCTTCTAAAGGTTGTAGTTGTCCTGTGATGAGTTTAAATAGAGTAGTTTTACCCGCTCCATTTGGTCCAATTATACCCACAATTCCCGCAGGAGGCAGCGTAAAGTTTAGGTTTTCGTATAAAAGACGGTCTCCAAAACCCATTTTAATGTTTTCTGCTTCTATAACTTTATTGCCCAACCTTGGTCCTGGCGGGATATAAAGTTCCAATTTCTCTTCCCTCTCTTTGGTGTCTTGGTTCATTAAGTTATCGTAAGCAGTCAAACGAGCCTTTGACTTGGCTGTACGGCCTTTCGGGCTCATTTTTACCCATTCTAATTCACGTTCAAGGGTTTTTTGGCGTTTAGACTGTGATTTCTCTTCCTGTGCCAAACGTTTTTGTTTTTGGTCTAACCAAGAGGAGTAATTTCCTTTCCACGGAATACCCTCTCCACGATCCAATTCAAGAATCCAACCCGCAACATTATCCAAGAAATAACGGTCGTGGGTTACGGCTATTACCGTTCCTTTATATTGGTTAAGATGTTCTTCTAACCACAGTACAGACTCGGCATCCAGGTGGTTGGTAGGTTCATCTAGGAGAAGGACATCTGGTTGCTGTAAAAGTAATCTACAAAGAGCCACACGGCGTTTTTCGCCACCGGAAAGCGTAGAAATAAGTGAATCACTTGGCGGACAGCGAAGAGCATCCATAGCCCTTTCTAAGCGAGAATCCAGATCCCAAGCGTCTAAAGCATCCAGTTTCTCTTGTACGTCGCCTTGTCTCTCCATTAACTTATCAAAATCAGCATCAGGCTCACCAAAAGCTTCGTTTATTTCGTCAAATTCTTTAAGAAGGGCCACAGTTTCAGCCGCTCCTTCTTCTACTATTTCTTTAACGGTTTTGTTTGGATCTAATTGGGGCTCTTGTTCTAATAGTCCAACTGTATATCCAGGAGAGAAAACTACCTCACCATTAATGTTTTTATCAATTCCGGCAATTATTCTTAATAGGGTTGATTTACCGGAACCATTAAGACCCAATACCCCGATTTTTGCCCCATAGAAAAAGGAAAGGTATATATTCTTTAAAACTTGACGATTAGGAGGGATGATTTTACTCACTCCGGCCATCGAAAAGATGATTTGTTCACTCATAATGTTAAATAAAATGTAATTTGTACACAAATATGGCGTTCTATCTTTGTAATGTGCAAAAAAAATATTTTTTTTACGTTTCGAACCAAAACATTATAATCTTTAATCGTAGCCACTCCTAAATATTATGAAAGGCGTTACTTTAGAAAATGAATACGCTTACGTCCATGACGGTAAGGTATTTTTGAAAGGATATTTAGATATGTCCGACAGACAAATTGGGGAAGTTAAAAATACCGATGAAGAAGCATTCGAGTATTTTGTAAAGAGGTATGAAATAGCAGTTTCAAAGGTCCAACAACTCGAGGAGGAAATTGAAACAGCTCAGAACAAAGGCTCTTTTCTGACAAAATTACGACAGCTGAGAAAGAGGCTATTAAACTTCGATGGTATAGGGAACTTTCTTCCGCTACTAGATAAGTTAGACGTGCTAGAGAAGGGTTTAGTGGCCCTGATTGAGCATAATCAGGGGTCTAATCTTTCTATAAAAAGGCAGCTCATAGACGAAGCCCGCGTTTTTGAACACAGTACTGAATGGCAGGAAGCATCAGATGAACTTCAGGAAGTCCGTGCTAAATGGATAAGAACAGGGCCTGTTGAGAAAGGTCTGAATGAAGCTATTGAGGAAGAATTTAAAACTATTCTTGACACTTTCTACCAAGCCAGAAAAGCTCACTATGAAGAGAAGAACCGAGTAATTGATGAAAGGATTTTCAAATACAATGAGCTTATTGCGAAATCTGAATTATTGGTAGGTAGGAAAGACTGGGACGAGGCTTTCCTGGATTTGAAAAACTACCAAACAGAGTGGAAGATTATCGGCGAGATTCCGCCGAAGGTTTTAAAAGCCTTATATAGGAACTTCAAGAGGCCCACATCTTTCTTCTATGAGAGATATTGTGCAGCCAAGGGAATACAGCCTAAGAGACGTATGGATCCTAGGGTGGAGGCTCAGATGAAAATGGTAAATGAGGTAGAAAAACTTGCCGAATCTGAGGATCTATTTGCTGCTACAAACCGTGCCAAATTCTTATTAAATGAATGGAAAACTATAAGAATTCCTGCACATTTGGCAGATAGGAATGTAGCTGAGAGGTTTAGGGCGGCTTGTGATAAGATATTCGAATTGAGTTATCTATATAAAGTTCTTGCTCGTAAGTATCCTACTTTTAGTTTCTTAAGTGATAAGCAGAAAGACCTTACAAAATACCGTGAAATGGAGAATATTGTGAGGCGTGCTCGTACTGATCTTGATGAACTGGAAAGGTCGTATCAGGGACAGCCGGCAGATCCAGAAATGGAGAAGATGATGCATTCTAACCTAAAGACTCAGAAAAGGAAATTACTCATGAAAGAAGTAATTCTGGAAGAATTGAGGCAGAAGGCAGCATCTGTATAAAATGTATATATAGTAAGAGTGGTAGCCCGTCTACCACTCTTTAAGTTTAAGAAAAACGCAAAATCTTTGAATCTGTACAGTAAGAAAGTGGCTATTATGCAGCCCTATTTCCTGCCTTATATTGGTTATTTCCAATTAATTAATGCGGTAGATGAGTTTATTGTATATGACAATATCCAGTTCTCTAAAAAAGGGTGGTTTCATAGAAATCGCATGCTTCAAAACAGCAAAGACGAGTACTTTAGCCTTACTTTAAAGAAGGACTCAGACTACCTTGATGTAAAAGACCGGAGTCTAAGTGACGGCTGGTCTACAGATAGAGATAAAATCCTGCGGAAAATTAATGAGAATTATAAAAAGGCTCCTTTTTTTAGAGAAGTGTATCCGCTAATTGAAGAGATTTTTCTCTACTCAGAGAGTAACTTGTTTGCATATATTTACCATTCACTTCAGAAGCTGTGTAGGTATTTGGGGATAAATACACCATTGACTGTTTCTTCTACTATAGACATAGACCATACCCTAAAGAGTCAGGCAAAAGTACTTGAGTTAACAAAAGCGGTAGGAGGAGACTTTTATTTGAATCCTATTGGGGGGCTGGAGCTGTACAATACCCAGGATTTTGAAAAAGAAGGAGTAACTTTGCGGTTCCACAAAGCCAGGCCTGTTACTTACAAACAGCTAGGTGGAGATTTTGTTCCATGGTTATCTATTTTAGACGTTTTAGCATTTAATCCTAAAGAGCAGGTTATGGAGTGGTTAAATGAATTTGATATTGTAGTAAAAGGATGAATAAGCAAACCAATGTATTGGTGTATCCAAGCGGAGCAGAGAGTGCTCTGGAGATACATTTGGCGTTAAAAGATGTAACAAATATCCGTTTAGTAGGAGCGTCTAAACGTATAGATCATGCCCGGATGGTTTATGAAAGTCAATATGATGGTTTTCCTTCTATAGAAGAAACAGGTTTTATAGATGCACTAAATGAGCTTATAGAAAAGGAAAATATAGATCTTATTTTGCCTACGCATGATACGGTATTGCTTTATATGGCCAAAAATCTGAGTAGGATAAAAACCAAAGTGGCACTTCCAGGATTGGAGCAGGCGGAGATTTGCCGAAGTAAGAAAAAAATATATAAGCTTTTCGAAGGATTTGATTTTAATCCTACTGTTTATCCGGCTATAAACGATATTCCTGCTTATCCCGTATATGCCAAGCTAGATGAAGGGCAGGGGAGTAAGGGAGCTTTTGTAGTAAACTCCAGGGAAGAATTAGAAGCCTTACCGGATCTGGAGAACTATGTGGTAATGGAGCTTCTTCCGGGAGAGGAGCTTACGGTAGACTGTTTTACAGACCGACACGGAAATGTGAAGTTTGTGGGGCCAAGGTTACGTTTGCGGGTTTTTGATGGTGTTAGTGTAAATAGTAGGAGCGTAGAAGCTACAGAAGAGATTCAGGAATACGCTAAAATTGTTTCGGATAAAATTGGTATTCGGGGAGCATGGTATTACCAAATAAAGCGAGACATTAATGGTAAGTTTAAATTACTGGAAGCCTCGGTAAAAGTGGCAGGAAGTATGAATTTGTACCGTGGTTTAGGGGTGAATTATCCATTGCTGATGGTGTATGATTATATGGGGTATGATGTAGATATTTTTTCTAATGAGTATCCAATAGAGGTAGATAGGGCTCTTACTAGCCGGTATATTGTAGGTTTGGAGTATGATACTATCTATATAGATTTTGATGATACTATTACTAAAAACGGTAGGGTAAATCAAAACGTGATGATGTTTGTGTACCATCAAATAAACAAAGGCCGTACTTTAAAGCTTATCACCAAACACCAAGGAGATTTGGATGCCACATTGGAGAGTTTAGCTATACATAAAGGTCTTTTTGCAGAGATTATTCATATTCCAATGGAAGATCAAAAGTATAAGTACATTACAGAAACGGAGCGTGTGATTTTTGTAGATAATGCGTATGGAGAAAGAAGGAAAATAAAAGAGAAGTTAAATATCCCAGTGTTTGATGTGGATGCTTTGGGGACATTAATTGATTGGAGAGAATAAGAAAAGGCCGCTAATGCGGCCTTTTATATTATTTCATGAATGGTCCTGAAACTCTTAATTGGATTTCCTCTCCGATTCTTGGGCCTGCAGGGCCAACTCCGTGCTCAATTCTTTTAACAACACCTGTTACACTTACACCTACCGCTTTTTTGTCTCTGGCATCTACTGGTCCTTTGATAACTGCGTCTAATGTAATTGTTTTTGTTACACCTCTCATAGTAAGGTCTCCAGTGATTTTGTAGTTCTCTCCAGAAACTTTCTTTACAGAAGTGCTTTTAAATGTTACTGTTGGGAATTTTTCAGCAGAAAAATAATCATCTGCCTTTAAATGGTTGTCACGTCTTTCGTTTCCAGTGCTTATAGATGCAACCTCCGCCGAAAATTCAATAACTGCATCTGAAAAATCGTCTTTAGAAGAAGTGATTTTTGCGTCAAATTTACCGAAGTTTCCTGCTAGCTCCGATACTCCCATATAAGGTACCACAAATCCAACGCTAGCATGTCCTTTGTCTAAAGTCCAGTCTTGGGCAAACGTGGCCGTTGTGAATAGAGCTACCAAAAGGGATAAAAGTACTTTTTTCATAAGTTGAAAATAATTATTGGTTTTATTCTGATATAAAATTAGGTTACAAAAGTGTTATTTAGAGAATTCCCCAGATATTTTTAGGTTTACATCATCGTTCAGAGACATACCTGATGTACCTACACCAAAATCTATTCTGTTTATTTTTGTACTGGCTTCTATACTAAGCGTCTTTTTCGGGTCTTTGGTAGATATAGTTGCATCAAGAATGATAGGTTTAGTTACACCTTTAATGGTGAGGTTACCTGCTATCTTATATTTCTGTCCTCCGGCTTTCTTTACTGAGGTGCCTTTGAAGGTTATTTTCGGATGTACATCTACATTGAAGTACTCTTCCTTTTTAATTTCCTTGTCACGGCCTTTACTGTTGGTATTTACTGATGCCACATCTGCTGTAAAATCTATTTTCAAATCTGTAAAATCACTTTTTGTAGAACTCAGTTTAGCATCAAATACGCCAAAACTACCCTCTACTTCCGAGACTTTAAGGTGTACTATTGTAAAACCCACGTTTCCTCTACTTAAAGTCCACGCCTGGCCAAAGAGTGGGGCGGAGAATACTGTGCTTAGGACCAAAATAAGTATTTTTTTCATTTACTCAGGGATGATTGTATGTATATACATCTAATACGGGAAAATAGTTCTTATTATTTTATGGATAGTCTACTATTTTGCTATTTTTCTTTTTTTAGGAAGGAGAAGGAGGGGGCATAGATTTTGGAGTAGGAGCAGTATAATATCTGAAGAGTACTTTCGGTTCTGTTTTACTTTACAGTTCGATGAAAAATAGATTACGGGCGAAAATTAAATTATAAAGGTTTTGGAAGTAACATGTGATAAAGTGTAGTTTCGTGACATGAGTACAATCTATCATCATGGGTTATAAAACGGACTTAAGTTAATAGCAGACCTTTTTTGGCAAGTCTTCTCAACTACGTTTGCTTACTTTACTGACAATTTGTCTTGTATGTTCTAAAAATCTTTAATCAGCACTATTATTGACGATTATACGTTCGTAAATTTGCGTTATCATTACTAAATACGGAGTTCCGTAATAAAGAAAATATGTTTAATTTTTTAGCTAAAGGTATCACCAAAATTTTTGGTACAAAATCAGAAAAGGACGTAAAAGTACTTAGTCCTTATGTAGATGCCACCAATGAAGAGTTTGCCAAGCTGGCAAATCTTAGTAACGATGATTTCAGGCAGAAGACAGTTGATCTACAAAACTATATCCAAGATAAACTATCTGGAATAGATTCCCAGATAAGCGAACTTAAAGCAGAGGCACAAACCGATGTGCCTGTAGAAAGGAAAGAGCAAATATTTAAGAAAGTTGATGAACTAGCTTCTAAGCGTAACGAGGAGCTGGAGGTAGTTCTGTTAGAGATTCTACCTAAGGCTTTTGCGATAGTTAAAGAAACTGCTCGTAGATTTAAGCATAATGACGGTTTAGAGGTTACCGCTACCCATTTAGATCGGGAGTTGGCTATGACCAAACAACACATTGAAATTTCCGGGGATAAAGCAGTATGGAAGAGTGAGTGGCTTGCAGCAGGAAATCTTCTAAGATGGGATATGGAACACTATGATGTACAGATTATAGGTGGTGCATCACTCCATAAGGGAAACATTTCTGAAATGGCCACCGGGGAAGGTAAAACTCTTGTTGCAACTTTCCCGGCGTTCTTAAATGCCTTGGCAGGCCGTGGAGTACACGTGGTTACTGTAAACGACTATCTGGCAAGACGTGACTCAGAGTGGATGGCTCCAATATTTGAGTTTAACGGTATCACTTGTGACTGTATAGATAAACATCCTGCCAATTCGGCAGCCCGTAAGAAAGCATACAATGCCGGTATTACTTACGGTACTAATAATGAGTTTGGCTTTGATTACCTCCGTGATAACATGGTGAGTAATCCTAGTGAACTGGTACAGCGTGAGCATCACTTTGCAATGGTAGATGAGGTTGACTCCGTACTTGTAGATGACGCCCGTACGCCACTTATCATAAGTGGACCAATGACTAAGAAGAATGACGACGAGCTTTATAATACGCTAAAGCCACGTATTGGACAGTTGGTAGAGGTACAGAAGCAGTTGGTAGGTAATTACCTGGTAGAAGCTAAAAAGCTTATAGCTGCTGGTAACAAAAAAGAAGGCGGCCTGTCTTTGTTCAGAGCACACAGGGGTCTTCCAAAAAGTAAGCCGCTTATTAAATTCTTGTCCGAAACAGGGATAAAAAAATTACTTCTTGACACAGAAGCTATCTATTTGGCAGAAAACCAAAAGCTGATGCCTGAAGCAGATGCTCCATTATTTTTCACCATTGAAGAGAAAAATAATTCGGTAGAACTTACAGATAAAGGTTTGGATTTCCTTGCTTCGCATGACCAAGACCCGCAATTTTTCATTATGCCGGACCTAAGCATAGAAATGGTGGCTATTGAAAAATCTGATCTAAGTGCAGAAGATAAAATCCTTAAGAATGACGAACTGATTAAAGATTACTCTACAAAGGCTGAGCGTATCCATGCGGTTAACCAATTGGTAAAAGCCTACACCTTGTTCGAAAAAGACGTAGATTACGTTTTAATGGATGGTAAAGTTAAAATTGTGGATGAACAAACCGGCCGTATTATGGATGGTCGCCGGTGGTCAGACGGGTTACACCAAGCCGTAGAAGCTAAAGAAAATGTGAAGGTAGAAGATTCTACGCAAACATATGCCACGGTTACTTTGCAAAACTATTTCAGGATGTATCACAAGCTGGCTGGTATGACTGGTACAGCCGAAACAGAAGCTGCTGAATTCTGGAAGATTTATAAACTAGATGTAATTTCTATCCCTACAAATAGATCTATCATTAGGGATGATAGAGAAGATAAAGTCTACAAAACTGTACGTGAGAAGTACAATGCCGTAGTAGAAGAAATAAACGAGATGGTTACGCTCGGTCGCCCGGTTTTGGTGGGTACCACATCGGTAGAAAACTCTGAGTTACTAAGCCGTATGCTTACCCTTAAGAAAATACCACATCAGGTCCTTAACGCTAAACAACACGCCCGGGAGGCAGATATTGTAGCTGAAGCAGGTAAGCCAGGGACCGTAACTATAGCTACCAACATGGCAGGTAGGGGTACAGATATAAAACTTACTACAGATAGTAAAACATCCGGTGGTTTGGCTATTATTGGTACAGAGAGACATGAGTCCAGAAGGGTAGACCGTCAGTTACGTGGACGTGCCGGAAGGCAGGGAGATCCAGGTTCTTCGCAATTTTTTGTGAGTTTGGAAGACGGCCTAATGCGTATGTTTGGCTCAGACCGCATAGCCAAGGTTATGGACCGCATGGGTATGGAAGAAGGCGAAGTTATACAGAGCTCTATGATTACCAGTTCTATAGAAAGAGCACAACGTAAAGTAGAAGAGAATAACTTTGGTATGCGTAAGCGTTTGATTGAATATGATGACGTGATGAACATCCAAAGGGATACGATATACAAGAGACGTAAGAATGCACTTTTTGGCGAAAGGCTTTCGCTGGATGTGGCGAATGTGATGTATGATACTTGTGCGGATATTGTAAACCAAACTGTTGGGCAGATAGAAGAGTTTGAGGTGCGTACTATCCAAAGGCTTGGCTTTAAGCCGGAAATAGACGGAGCCAGTTTCGGTAAAGGTGGTACCGCATTGGTTGCGAACCTGTATACACAGGCAGAAGCTCATTACAAAGCCAAAAATGATGCAATAAGAAAGAACATTGTTCCGGGTCTGCAGAACATTTATGCAGATAGGTCGGCACTTGTAGACGAGTCTTTTATGGCGGTAATTGGTGACGGAAATAAACGTATTGCCGTTTTTGCCGATCTCAAGAAAAGTATTGATACAGATGGACGGGAGTTAATCCTAGAGATGGAGAAGAGTATCTCGCTTAGCATTATAGACCAAGAGTGGAAAGAACACTTGAGGGATATGGATGACCTAAAGCAGTCGGTACAGAACGCTTCTTATGAACAAAAAGACCCGCTTTTGATTTACAAGTTTGAAGCTGTAGAGCTGTTCCAGAACTTTTTAAAGAAAGTAAATGCCGAAATGATAGGGTTCTTAATGAAAGCTGGAGTAGAGGAGTTACGTTTCCATCAAGCGGCACCAGTACAGAAGGTAGCTAAGCCAGCTTTACAAACTAACAAAGCTGAAGGCAGTGACGGTGAAGCAAAAGCAGCTGTACGTCCTGTTGTTGCTCAAAAAGTTGCCAGCCGTAATGATAGGGTAAATGTACAATATCGTGATGGAAGTGTTAAAAAAGATGTGAAGTTCAAGACTGTAGAGAACGATGTCCTAAGTGGAGATGCAGTTTTAATAGATTGATTTTTTTTCGTAGATATTGGCCGGAAGGGTTTACCCTTCCGGCTTTTTTTATACCTGTTATTTTGGGTGCTGGATATGCGTGTTAATATAATAAGCTGAGTTCGATTAAAATCACATAGATATAAGTATCGGTAAATCAGTTATACTGATAAAGTATACATAGTGCTGGAGTTAGGCTTCAGCACTATGTGAATAGCTTCAGCTGTCTATACTTACTCAGAAAATGTCTTCTTTTCTATGTGGTGTGTACTATAATCATTATGTTAATAATCCAACTGAGATTATTAAGAGCTGTTTTGTCCATTTTTTTATCGGGTGGTTGCAGTATAGGATAACAAACTGGTGGATTTTCCGCCGCAAAACCCTATTTTTGTATTTATATTTTTTTGTATTAATCTATTTAGGTATGAAACACTTGTTCTTTCTATTTCTTCTTTTTGCATGTGGTGCTAAGGCACAAGATAGTGGGTACGGTTCTATTAAATCTGAGTTGAAAAATGCAGTAAAGAGCGTTTCTACTGCAGGTGCAGAAATTGAGCAAAGTATAACTTTTGATGATTCTAAGCCTCTTAACTTAACTTTTTTGACAGTAAGTACTGACAAGAAGGGCAAGTCTGCAAGTAGTAAATATGTATTTAACCCGGCGGATTTCAACCAAAACTCAGTATCATACAAGATAGCAAAAGATATAATCCTGGTTAATGTATCCACTAAAGGAGGAAGTAAGTATGTACAGCTTTTTGAAAACGACCAGTTCAAAGGTTTTGTAGACAAGTTTTCTTTGAATGCTACAGATATAGATAATGCTCGTAGCCTGGTAGATATCCTAAAAAAGATGGTGCCAGTGGCAGCAAAACTTGAAGAAAGCCAACAGAAGTTACCAGCTAGCTTTGAAGCACTGTCTAAGTGGCTACAAGAAAATATTAATACACAGGAATTAGATGGTGTTAAATTTGAGCAATCATTAAAAAATGAAAATCTGATAGGAACTTACACCAGAGCAGTATACGATGTCAAAGGACAGACAAAAGGAGAAAATACCTATACATTTAATTGGGGCGATTTTAATGCCAAAGCTGTTTCTTTAGATATTAAATCTAAACAGTTGTCTGTAAGTGTATTAACGAAGAACAAGAAGAAGTTTATAAAGGATGTGAAATCTGGCGAATTGCAGAATAATACAGACGAATTAGTCTTCTCTGGTTATGACGTTGACTGGGTAAAGATGCTAAAAAAAGGATTAGAAACCTTTATTCCATTGGCTGAGCAACGTTTGGCTTCCTCTGGACCCAAACTAGATTCTTATGCCTCTGCAATGAAGTACCTTTCCAAGGTCAACAATACGTTTCAGGATAAAGCTAACACTACGGTGCAAGCTTTAAGTGGAGACTGTATGGCCCATGTAACTATTTCTACCTCTGGGAAAAGTAATCTGGAAGAAGAATACAAGTTTTTTCTGGGTGATATTAATGATAAAAAACTTGATTTAGATGTGAAAGGAGGATTATTCTTAGTAGAGCTTTCTGCTTTGAATAATCAGAAACTATTGGAATATTCTAAGAATGGTGCAAAACAAAACTACAATAATAGCTTGGTGTTTTCGTCAGATTTCTTAGAGGATTTTAGATATATACCAGATGCATTTAAGAAAGTTATAGCAGAATGCAAGGCAGCTAAGAAAAGTGCTGTACCAACAGGTGGTTTTGCGGCCAAAGCAGCTTGGTTAGGAAGCCAAATTCCAAATCTGGATGGCGAAGGAGAGAGTGTGTCTCAGTCTTTGGCTATAAATCCTGATTGCTCATTTAAATATACTGAAACACGTTCAGATGCTAAGAAGTCTGTTGAGATGGTGTATGAAACTAGCTTGAAAGATATCAATGCTAACGCCGTGACTCTGGATGTATCGGGTAAAAATGTGTATGTTTCTCTGCTAGCAAATGGGAAGGAAAAGGTAATTAAAACCCACAAAGATGGCGTTCCTACTGCATATTCTAACGGTATAAAATTGCAAATAGATAATATTGAGGCCGCTAGAAATATTACGGAGGGTTTTAAGGAAACTATAAAAGTATGCCCTAAATAGCTGTCGATTACAGAGGGTTTTTCTATAAAATAGATTGAGCATTCTTCAGTCTGATAGGTACTGTTTTGTAGATATGCAAATATCCAGATATACTTTGCAATCTCTTCTAGTTTAGAGCTATGTTTCTTTGCAGACATGGTTGTTTTGGTGCTTTTGTATTGCGTCTTGCTTTTAAAGCACTATTTTTAGTGAAAAAAAACCGATGTCTACTCGGAATAAACTTGTTGTCCTGCTTTTTGCTTCATTATTTGGCATAATCCTGCTTTTTGGAGGGTTTATTTATTACAACATTATAGAGTACTCTTATGAGGACTTTCACGCTCGCCTGCATACAAGGGCAGTCACTACAGCCAAAATAGAGCTGGAATCTAATAATGAAGCTAATTACCTAAAACGCTTTAAAGCAGAGTATTTAGAAAAACTCACAAATGAGTCGCACCATATTATTGAATTAGATAAAATAGATACTCGTACACTCTCAAATGACCTTGAAATTCCAGAATCTTTTCTAAGAAATGTACTTAAGAATAAGGAGGGCTTTTATAGTCAAAACACTACTTTCTATAACGCAATTGTCTATGAATCAAAGGGGAAGGGCTATTTGGTCCTAGTTTCGGCTGAAAATTATTACCATACTCACCATGAGGTGTATTTGAGGCAGCTTCTAGTGGGGACTATCATTTTCGCTTTTTTGTTGGTTTTCTTTTTGGCTTACTGGATGTCTGCTCGTATTACCAAGCCCCTTAATGAAATGACGGAAAAGGTGAATGAAATAGGTACAGAAAACCTTCACCAGCGGCTTCCGGAGAATAACAGGAGCGTAGAACTAGAAATCCTCTCTCGCTCATTTAATGTGATGTTAGATAGGCTAGAGACTGCTTTTGAGGCACAAAATAATTTTGTTTCTAATGCCTCGCATGAACTCCGTACTCCGCTTACTGCCATAATAGCAGAGGCAGATCTGGCTCTTTCCCGAGACCGAAATACAGAGAGTTACCAAGAAACTTTGCAAGTAATTCTATCAGAAGCTGAAAAGCTGAACCATAAAACGCAAGCTTTGCTTTTCCTCGCCCAAACAGGTTTTAGGAAATCGAAACTTGTTTTGGATAAGGTGAGGGTAGATGAGTTGTTGATGGAGTGTAAGAAGAATTTTAACAAAATTGAACCAGACAATAAGATACATATAGATTTTTCTAACCTACCCGAGAATCATGAGCGACTTTTGGT
This sequence comes from uncultured Lacihabitans sp., assembly GCA_964489955.1. GTDB lineage: Bacteria > Bacteroidota > Bacteroidia > Cytophagales > Spirosomataceae > Leadbetterella. Next base: position 33,263 of record CAZBAV010000014.1, read on the forward strand.
GGTAGGAAACAAGCAACTACTTCTTTTGGCTTTATCTAACCTTATAAGTAATGGTATTAAGTATTCCACGAACGAAATAGTAGAGGTAAAAATCTCTTGGGACGGACCAGATATTATAATTACTGTAGAAGATAAGGGTATTGGTATTCCGGAGTCGGAACTGCCATTTATTTTTGATCCTTTCTACCGTGCTTCTAATGTAGATGGTTTTGAAGGGTATGGAATAGGCTTGCCACTAGCACGAAATATTATCCGCTTGCACAAAGGAGAACTCCACATAATGTCGGCTTCAGGAGCGGGTGTTAAGGTTGAAATTAGAATACCATTAAGGCGGAATTAGAATACGATTAAAATCAATTAGGGCACATTTTCAGCGAAACTACGAGTCTTTTTACTGCGTTAAAAAGGTTGTGCAATAGAACCGCACAACCTTAAACTAAATATTTGATATATTTTATGAACAGTAAGTATTTTAAGAATCTGAAATATGATTTACCAGCTGGTTTAGTAGTATTTCTAGTAGCCCTACCATTGTGTTTAGGCATTTCGTTAGCATCTGGTACCCCTTTCTTTAGCGGTATTATTGCAGGTATCATTGGTGGTATTGTAATTGGGGTGCTGTCAAATAGCCAGTTAAGTGTTAGTGGACCTGCTGCAGGGTTGGTGGCCATCATTATCTCGGCAATTGCCACCTTAGGAGCATTTGAAGTATTTTTACTTGCAGTAGTACTTGCGGGTGCTTTACAGATAGTATTGGGTTTACTTAAAGCAGGAGGAGTGGCCTATTATTTTCCCTCAAACGTTATTAAAGGAATGTTATCGGGTATTGGTATTATTATTATTTTGAAGCAAATACCACATGCTCTAGGCTATGATGTAGAAGCATTTAGTGAACTTACAAACTTTTTCCAGGAAGATGGAGGGACCGCATTGTCCGGCTTAAGTCAAGCATTTAGTAATATTAGTACCGGAGCCACGCTTATATGTTTATTGGCAATAGGAATTATCTTGGCATTCGAGACACAGGCATTGAAAAAAGTATCTAAGATTGTACCAGGAGGCTTGGTAGCTGTAATTGCCAGTGTTTTGGTAAGTGAGTATGTATTTAAATCTATCCCTTCATTGGCTATTTCTGCAGACCACTTGGTAAACGTACCAGTAGCTAGCTCGTTCTCAGAAATGTTAGGATTCTTTACATTTCCGGACTTTAGCCAAATCCTGAACTCAAACGTATGGATAGTTGCAGTGACAATTACAGCCGTGGCATCTATAGAGACGCTACTTTGTATTGAGGCAGTAGACCAATTAGATCCACACAAAAGATTTACTGATAATAACCGTGAACTGGTGGCACAAGGGATAGGAAACGCAGCGTCTGGCTTAATAGGTGGTTTACCTATTACATCGGTAATTGTACGTAGTAGTGCCAACCTTAATGCTAATGCAAAAACGAAAGTTTCTACTATTTTCCACGGGGTGTTATTATTTGCATCGGTATTGTTGATTCCTAGCGTATTGAACAAAATTCCTTTGGCGGCTTTGGCAGCAATCTTAATACACACAGGTTACAAGTTGGCGAAACCTACTATATTCAAGGAGATGTTTTCCAATGGCAAATACCAGTGGAAGCCTTTCTTACTTACAGTAGCCAGTGTTGTAATCTTTGACTTACTTATAGGTGTGGGTGTAGGTTTGGCTTATAGTGTGTATTATATCCTTAAAGGAAACTTCAAGAACTCTTTCTCATACGAAACACCAAAAAAGGATGAGCCATATAAAATGGTGTTGTCTGAAGAAGTGTCGTTCTTGAATAAAGCAGATATCAAAGAGAAGTTAGAGTCGGTACCTAAAAACGGATCAATTGTAATTGATGCAAGCAACTCTAGTTATATAGATTTTGATGTATTACAAGCACTTAAAGAGTTTGTGAATTACAAAGCCAAATACAGGAATATTAATTGCGAGCTTATTGGTTTCGAAGGCCAATATGACATAATTAATAGAGGGTAAAGAAATGGAACCGATACAAAGGCTATTAGACAATAATAAGAAATGGGCCGCGTCGGTAATCAAGGAAAAACCCAATTTTTTTCAAGACCTAGAGCACGAGCAAACACCTGAGTTTCTCTGGATTGGATGTAGTGATAGTAGGGTACCGGGAGATTTACTCACTGGTACCCACCCAGGACAGATCTTTGTACAAAGGAATATTGCAAATATGGTGGTTCATACCGACCTGAATATGCTGTCCGTACTGGAATATGCCGTTAATCAACTAAAGGTAGACCATGTTATTGTGTGTGGACACTATAATTGTGGAGGTGTAAAGGCTGCTATGGGTAATAAAAGCTTTGGGATAATAAATAAGTGGGTAAGGAACATAAAAGATGTATACCGCCTGCACCGGAAAGAGTTAAATGGAATTCCTACAGAAAAAGGTAGGTTTGACAGGTTGGTTGAGCTTAACGTTTAAGAACAAGTTTTTAACTTGGCCAAAACAAGTATTATACAAAAAGCGTGGAAAGAGAGGCAAGGTCCTCATTTACATGGTTGGGTTTATGGTTTAGGAGAAGGGATTATCAAGCCTATTCTTGATATGACGCATGAAGACCACCTGGACCCTATATATGAGTTTGAACTTTGAAGTATATTAAATGTTTAGTAGTAAGAAAAAATGAGAGCTTTTGGCTCTCATTTTTCTTATAATAAACTCTTTCTCTTAAGTATTGATTCGAACAATTTTGCGTCATGCTCAGAATTGAAGACCTCATTACGGAAGTGTAAAAACTGGCCACGACCTATATGCAAATAAAATCCGGTATTGTCTTTTTCAGCAGACTGTATCGTATCCCACTTTATTACTCCGCCTTCTTTAGCATTTAGTTTTATTAATATTTGTCTGCTGTCTACTTCATAGGCAAACTTGTCAAACATTTGCTTGTTTTGGTCCATTTGTGTGGCCGCATAAAACTGCAAATACCAAAAAGCAGCAAACAAAATAGCTCCTATTATTGCTATAACCAAAATCCACCAGTTTTTGTACACACCACTAAAATGCAAACCTAAACCAAGTACTGCAACAGCTGCGGGAACCAAAAACCATACTTTCATTTTCGAAATCTGGTTTATAAATGCTTTACGGATGTAATGTTTTTTATCGAGGGCAAACTTTTTGGTTTTTACTACCATAAACTATGTATCAAAATTTAAAATGCGAAATTAAGGAAAAGAGGGCTTAAAAAGGTGTATTACGTGAAATATATTTGTGTTAAATAGTTCACAGGGTATACGCTACATAGTTAATATTCGTATTTTTGCATGTATCTAATATGTAACTGAATGGATCGGACCCTACTTCTAAGTAAGAAAACTACCTTGCAAAAAGCTAAAAGGATAGCCTACCAGATTGTGGAAAATAATATGGAAGAAGAGAGCGTGGTAATAGCTGGAATAGATGGAGAGGGGTACGTTCTTGCCGGCTTAATTAGCCAGTTTTTAAGTGAAATTTGCAGTATTAAGGTTTATCAGGCCAAAGTATCTTTTGATAAAAATACGGACTTTCAACCCGACATAAAGATAGAAAGTGGTGTAGATACTTTTAGGAATAAAGCAGTGGTTTTGGTAGATGATGTTTTAAATTCGGGAAAGACACTGGCTTTTTGTTTAAGGCCGTTTCTATCTATTCCTTTAAAGAAGCTGCAGGTAGCCGTAATGGTAGACCGGGATCACCATAGATACCCTATAGAAGCAGATTACGTAGGGTATAGTTTATCAACTACATTATCTGAACACGTGCAAGTGGTGTTATCAAATGAAGAAGATATGGGCGTGTATATATACTAAAATTTCCTTTCTAAAAATTTAGGCCTTAATTTTACATAAAAAAAGAAATTAGCGTGGAGGAGATAATATCTTTCTTTAACTACCTGATGAATTCGGAGGAGATTATCCAGACGGGTGGTTTATTGGCTATTTTGCTTATAGTTTATGTAGAGAATGGGCTTTTCTTTGGCTTCTTCTTACCGGGGGATTACCTACTTTTTCTAACAGGGGTATTTGTTGCCTCCCAGCATTTAGACTCTCCTATTTCATTAGTTTTGTTTGGGGTTTTTGCGGCTTCAGTACTAGGGGCATACACCGGGTACATTTCTGGTCGCTTTTTTGGTGACCGCATACGTAACAAGAAGGATTCTATTTTCTTCAAACAAAAATATCTGGTACGTACAGAGAACTACTTCAATAAGTACGGAGATCGTACTCTTATCATAGCCCGTTTTTTGCCTATAGTGCGTACTTTCGCCCCCATTTTGGCGGGTTTGGTAAAGGTGAACTTTGTCCGTTTTTCTATTTATAATGTTTTGGGAGGAGCCATCTGGACGCTCTCGCTTGTAGGCGGAGGTTATCTACTGGGTAATAGGTTTCCATGGATAATAGACTATGTGCATTATATCGTTATGTTTTTCTTGCTCATTACCACTTTCACGGTAATTAAGGGCTATCTCAATGCCAAAAAGGACTTCGAAAATTAATTTTTTATATCCCGTAGATATGTTCCGTATACTATTTCTTTTACTTCTATTAGGATGTACTGCACTTAGTGCCCAAACAAAAGTTGATGAGCTTTTAGAGAAGAGTATGAACTTGAGTACCAAGTCACAGAACCTTAACCAGCTTGCCGAAGTGTTGGGAGCTACTCTTAAAGCTGTAGATTTAGAGATTAAAACCAGCGGAGATGATCTTCAGAATTTATTGAAAGGTGAGGTTGGGCAATTGAAGGGGATTATTCCGATGCTACTAACCGGCAAAGTTGATCTTTCTGCCATTGGCATCGCATTAAATAGGATTAAACTGGTTATTGGTGCAAATAGGTTAAGAAAGCAAGTGGCTAGTGGGGTAGGGGCTAATAATAAGGAAATACAGGGAACTTTAAATCTCCTTAAAAGTGGTTCTAGTGCCTTAGGTGCAGCAGGAAACTCTGAGTTTACAAAACTTTACAACTCATCTGTAAAAAGCATAGAAAGGCTTAATAAGGGAGGTTTGTTCAAAAAATGTAAAGCAAAGAAGGTTACCAAGAACTTATCAAAACTTGCAGGGTTTGTCTCTAGCAGTTTAGAAAAATAAGGGCATCCTATTGGACGCCCTCGTCTAATTTTATTTTAGCTCGAATTTTATACTTTGAGTTTCGGCAGAATTGGTACCAACCATTACCTCATACGTACCTTTCTCGGCATATAGTTTTAAGTTAGAATAGTAATAGGCCAGTTTACTTTGGTCTATAGTGAAAGACACTTTTACTGTTTCTCCTTTTTTGATAAACACCTTACGGAAGTCTTTTAATTCTTTTAGCGGACGAGATACAGAGCCTTCGATATCTCTTATATATAGTTGGACCACCTCTTCGCCATCAAAGTTGCCTGTGTTGCTCACATCTACACTTACGGTAAGTTTTTCGGTAGCTGAGATACTTGTTTTATTGGCCTCTGGTGTGCTATAAGTAAAGTTGGTGTAGCTAAGGCCGTAACCAAATGGGAACAAGGGAGTGTTACTTACATCTAGATAATTGCTCCTAAATTTCTCGAAACCAGGTTTGCCACTATGCGGCCTTCCTGTGTTTTTCATTGCATAATAAATCGGGATTTGACCTTCGTTTCGTGGGAAAGTAATGGGTAGTTTACCAGAAGGGTTTACCTTTCCGTATAATGCATCAGTTATGGCATTTCCTGCCTCAGAGCCAGCAAACCACACGTTTAGAATGGCAGGTACATTTTCATTCTCCCAGTTAAGTACCAGAGGACGGCCAGTGAAGAGAACCAGTACCACTGGTTTTCCTGTGGCTACAAGTGCTTTGAGAAGTTGTACTTGGTTTTCCGGGATGTCTATTTTAGAGCGGCTAGAGGCTTCGCCACTCATTTCTGCTGACTCACCTAGAGCAGCTACCACTACATCGGCCTTTTTTGCCAGTTCTACCGCTTCATTAAGCATGTCCAGGTCGCTTCGGTTATCTCTTCCTGTAGTTTTACCAAACATAGCGGCATTTGCATCTAAAACGGGGTCGGAATAAATATTTGCACCCCGTGCAGTAAGAATTTCAGCATTACCTAAATGGTTTTTTAGTCCTTGTAACAATGTGACGCTGTTATTGCGGTCTTCAGAGACTGCCCAAGTGCCACCCATGTTTTCTTTATTGTTTACAAGAGGGCCAATGAGGGCAACTTTTTGGGATGTTTTAAGGGGAAGTAACTGCTTATCATTTTTAAGTAATACAAAAGATTTTGTAGCCGCCTCTCTTGCGAAAGCCCTTGTATCTGCTGTATATATCTCATTGTTTGCTCTTTCTTCGCTGCAATACTTGAAAGGGTCTGAGAAAAGCCCCAAGTCATACTTTGCTGATAGAATTAACATACATGCACGGTTTATTTCTGCCAAAGTTACTTTCCCTTCTTTAAGAGATTTTTGAAGAGTGGTAAGATATCCTTCACCCACCATGTCCATATCTGTACCCGCTTTAAGTGCTTTGGCTGTTACGGTCTGTAAGTCGCCTAAGCCATGGTCAATCATTTCGTTTACACCTGTGTAATCCGACACCACGAAACCTTTAAAACCCCATTCTTTGCGGAGTAGGTCTGTAAGCAACCAGCGGTTTGCTGTGGCTGGTATACCGTCTATATCATTGAAAGAGGCCATAATAGAGCCCGCACCCGCGTCTAAAGCTGCTTTATAAGGTGGGAGGTAGTCATTATACATGCGTATACGACTCATATCTGTAGTATTATAATCACGGCCAGCTTCGGAGGCTCCGTACAGTGCAAAATGTTTTACGCAAGCCAGCATGGTATTGTTTCCTTTAAACTTGCCATCTCCTTGGTAACCACGTACCATTGCCCCTCCTATGAGTGAGCCCAAATAAGGGTCTTCGCCAGAGGTTTCAGCTACACGGCCCCAACGTGGGTCCCGGCAGATATCTACCATTGGAGAGAATGTCCAGCTTATGCCATCTGCTGTGGCCTCACCAGCCGCTACAGAAGCCGATTTCTCAATAAGGTTTAAATCCCAAGAAGAGGCTAAGCCGAGCGGAATTGGGAAAACCGTACGATAGCCATGAATGACATCCATACCAAATAAAATAGGTATTTTAAGACGGCTCTGCATGGCTAATTCTTGTGCCTTACGGATTTTTTGGGGAGTAGATAAACTAAATATACCACCAACTTGTCCTTTTTTTATTTTTGTTTCAACATCTGAGCTCACAGCCGATCCCGTTACTGCTTCGCCACCTGTAAGCAGGTTTAATTGGCCAATTTTTTCTTCTGTAGTCATCTTTGCCATGAGGTTTTGGATGAACTTTTCTTTGGGGGTTTGCTGAGCAAAAACCAGCAAAGGAGCTACTAATAAGCCTATAAGGATTTTGAACTTCATTGTACGATTCATTTTTGCACAATATAATTAATACCGTGTGTAATAGGATTTTTTTTGTTTTTTTTTACTCTGAGTATAGATTTAATCTCGACTATTATTTTTATAATATTTCCTGGATGGCAATTCTATTTCCCTCACTGTCTTCAAATTCTGCGACGAAAAACCCATACTTTTCATTTAGGGTTTTTGGGTATAGTATTTCTCCGCCTTGCTCTGTTACTTTTTGTAAGGTTTCATCCATGTTTTGTGTTGTGAAATACAAAATAACTCCACTTCTTGTGGGTTTATAAACATCTCCCTTTGCCAGAGCTCCAGTAATCCCGTTATTGCCCGCTTCAAAGGGAAATAAAGCCATATCATAGTTGTCAATGACCTCTTTTTCAAATGTGAAACCGAAAACACGTCTATAAAAATCTTGTGCCCGTTGTAAATCATTGACGGGGATTTCAAAGTAGATTACTGGGTTTTGTTTTTTCATTATTATTAGTAATGTCAAATGCTTTTACAAGAGAAATATAAACTTTACAAAGCTAGTTACAGCATCATTTTAACTCTGAAAGTATTAATTTCTTTTGTTTAAAAGTATTTATCATAGCCTTTTGTCTCACTGCAGGGTTACTGCTATGTATAAGCTCAAAGTACTCAATAGGCACCACCTGCCAAGATAAACCATACTTGTCTTTACACCAGCCACAAACTCCTTCTTCACCTCCATCCGAAGTAAGTGCCTCCCAGTAGTAGTCCACTTCGTCTTGGTCTTTACAATTTATTACGAGTGATAAGGCCTCATTGAATTTGAACATCGGCCCTGCCGCAAGAATAGAAAACTCTATCCCGGCCAGTTCCATTACAGCGGTTTCAAATGAACCTTCACCACCGTTATCCTCGTCTGATGGTACATTTTCAAAGAGTCGGTAATCTTTAAGTCTACCATCTTTAAAGATAGAAAGGTAGTATTGGGCAACTACTTTGGCGTCTTTTTCAACCCAGAGGCAGGGAGTGATTTTTTGATTTTCCATTTGCTTATTTTTTAATTGTGCTTATCAGAAAAGGTCAATTCGTAGTTTGTTTAAGTTATAATTTTTTTTACCACATTGTAATAAATAGGAAACTTAGAAGAAATAGTTTTCAACACAATAGCTATGTGAAGCATGCTTGCGTGTCTTATGTTAACTGAATCTCTTGTTCAATGTGGTTTAAAACTAAGTATTCATGCTCTATATTGTATTTGTAGTTACTGAAGTAAACTACAAACAAATGTCAATTTATGGTACATTAAACCTAACAATTGGGTGCTTGAATTTGAGATATTTCTTATGATATAAAAGAAATAGGCAATTGTTTTTACGTAAAACTATACTGTACTAGAAAAAAACTAATATGCTTTGCATTAAACTATTAGGAGCAATCGAAAGTTACCATGTACATGGGTCCTTTAAAAATCCTTTCCTATGGAAATATGGAATTTCGCCGGACGGAAATCACCGTCTTCGATTCCATAAGCATAGTCTGCCCGTACAAAGAAGCCTAGGATGGAAGACCGTATCCCTGCTCCAACACCAGATAGAAATGGATTTTTAAAGTTAGTAACTTCAGCAATAAAAGCACCGCTTCCGGTAGTTACAGTATTAAGACTATTTTGGCGGCTAAATGGTCCTTTGGAACCTATCCAAGCAGTACCAATATCATAGAAACCTACGAGCTGTAGATTTCGTATAAAACTGCTGGACTTTGCCATTTGAGGCAGATATTCTGCTAAATGAGAGCGTAATTCAATATTGGCTAAGATGTGGCTGTTACCATACAGTCTTCCAAAATCAAAGCCACGCAAGTTTCCCGGGAAGTTATAGAACAAAATATTCTTGTAGTCGGGTTTACCAATGACAGCTGTTTCCGGAGCTTCAAAGTAACTTCTGTTTATACTACTTTCTGCTCCACCTAAGTAGGTGTATTGTGGTGAATTACCCGATGAAACGCCATAACTAAAACGTCCTGCTAGTTGCAGACCCTTAACTAACCTCTGGTAGTGGCGGATATCTAAGTAATAACTTTGAAAACTTTTGAGGTTATTACTTGTATGGAAAAAGCGGTCAAACGATAGTTTTGCTTTAGTACCTTGTTCTACTCCATAGATATTGGTACGGGAGTTATCAAAAACCAGGTTAAATTTTGGTGCTATGTAAAAGTCAGTATCGATACCCTTCTCGCGAGAAAGCGAATAATCTATGGCGTCATTTTTTATTACAGCAGGTATAATTTCTAACTTGAATGTATTAGAAAAAGGATAAATTATTTTTACGGCTATTCTTTGGCTTACAAGACGTAAACCGAGGTATTCTTGGTACTCCTTAGAAACCAAGTGATTAAGTGGTCTGAATAGGAATGCATCATTAGGCTGTATAGTCTCTAAATCTACCGAGCGTTTTTCGTAAGAAAACACAAAGTCGGTTTTCTTGGCGTAGTACCCATAAGACAGGGAGTAGTCATAGGTACGGAATAAGGCACTACTTGGTTTAAAGTAAGAACTAAACTTAATCTCATTATTTTGCAAAATATCACGGAAAGCGGCATTATAACCGACACCAAAGCCCCTGACAGGATCCACAACTACATCAAAACTGCGTTTGTCACTGATTAAGAAATTTTTAAACAGTTTAGTTGCTCCAAAAGTCGAGGTGTTTCCGGCAATACTTCCAGAACTCCTATTGCTAGTTGTTGTAGGAGCTGTGTTTTTTTGATTTAAGTAAGCCTGTATATTTTTTTCGTCAAACTGATAATTGTCTGTGTCCACTTCTCCGTCTGCCAGGTCAAGAATCCGTTTTGGTATTTCTTTAACTATCAGAGGTTCTTCACTAGCTTTAGGTTTTTCTTCTACATTTTGTCCTAAAATATAAAAATCACGCCAGTCTTTAATAAACTTCTGGAATGAGACACCTAAAGTACTGGTAATACTGGACTGTTCATCACGTATTATACGTGTGAGGTTCAGGATGTTGGAGATGTTATCTTTTCCATATTTTAAACCCAAGTAATGCCAAATAGACTGCCCCACTAGAGTAGCTTCTTCTCCTTTTAGACTGGACAGACGTTTGTTTTGAGCCTCAATTATAGTCGTTTTAAAGTCGTCATATTTTGCAGAGTTATCTGGTTCTGCTATATAAGCTGCGATACCGCTAGTAAACCATTCTGGCAGATGTAGCAGGATTTGACTTTCTAAAGATTCCCTCATGTTTCCGCCATAGAGCATGTCGTAAACATATATGTTGGTCACATTTTGCACCAGCTTATGTAGGAAAAGGGAGTCGTTTTTTTCGTAAGTGGTGAGTATCCTTGCGTTTTTTGTATCTATTATTGTTCCAGATGTAGCAAAACTCTGACCTCCGCTCAAATTAGTGGATTTGATGTCAGCTAGAGAATTGAAAATAAATATCTTAGTGGTTTCATAAGGGGTGTAACCTAGCGTACCAGTAATATTTTTTATTTTTTTCTCAAGATTTGTAGCGGCGTTACGGGCTATTTGCTCTCCTCCACGGTAGAAGTTATATTCAAAGTTTGCGGAAGAAAAAGTACGCCACTGAAAGGTTTTATTCTGTATTTTACTTTTTCCGAATTCCTCTTTAGAAATCCCATAGTACCGCTGTGCAGTTGCCAGTTGGTGAAGTCCTAAGAGGAGGATTAATAATAAAAATCTCGACATACGGTTAGGTAAAATGATTTACGAATATAACGTATAAAATCTTTCGATGTTTGCTCCGGGTTCAATAACTTCATTAAATAGTATGTTCTTCACCAGACTTCTTGAAAAATATGGGGCTAGGGAAACACCTTTTGTGCCCAGTCCATTAAAAATGTGCACATTTTTGTGAACAGGATGAGAGCCTACAAAAGGACGACGGTCTTTGGTGGCTGGCCGGACACCTGCTTGGTGCTTTTCTATTTTAAATATGCTCTTCAGCATTTTTTCTGAAGCATCCAGCAGGTCCTCCTTTGCTTTTTGGGTAGGCAAAAAATCCAGCTTGTGCCAACTGTATGTGGCTCCAAGCCGTACCTTATTGTTCTCCAAGGGAACTAACCATTTACCTTGGTTTACAATACAGTTTACATTATAGTTTTCAATAGTGCCCACCAGAGTTTCTCCCTTAACAGGGTTAAATGGTAACCATGAGAAATAAGGATTTTGGTTGGCATAGAATCCCTCACAAAAAACAATATTCTTAGCCTCTATATCTTTATAATAAATGGTTTCTTGGCTTGAATACAAGGCAGAGTGGACAAAGGCTTCTTCGGTCCAGTGGTAATGTTCCCTTAGGTGTTGGTGCACCAATTGAAGCATTAGGGGCACATCTACCCATCCTGCTTGGGGGCTTAATAGACCGGAAGTATGCGACTTAAAAAAGGTCTCTACTCCGTCTGGAGGTGTACTTACGGTTATATAGTCTTGCAGGGTGTGCTTTTCTATTTGTTGGATTGACGTTTTCTTATGTTCCTCTCCAGTAAAAGGCCTGTAAAGACCCGTTTGGTGATAGAAATTGGCATTAAACTTTTCTTCCAAGCTTCTATAATAGCTGTGCAAATACGTAAAGAGCTCTTCTGCGAGCCAAGTTTTGGCTAGATATTTCCCGGTAATAGGATTTACTAAGCCTCCTGCTACTCCACTGGAAGTGGGTAAGCTAGGGTCTGATATTATGGCTACCGTTTTACTTTGGGATAAGAAATCCAGGGCCAAGATACTTCCTGCTAAGCCAGCCCCTACAATTATACAATCAATTTTTGGCATGCGATATTTTGGTGTCGGCCCAATGAACCACTTGTTCTACTTGTTCTTCAAGGGTCATGTAGGTGGTATCCATTACAAAAGCTCCTTCTGGTTCAATAAGAGGGCTTTCTTTACGTGTAGTGTCTATAATATCCCTCTTTTTGATATTTTCTAATATCTCTTCAAAGTCTTGGGTTTCTCCCTTTGCTAGCAGTTCCAGCTGTCTTCTTTGGGCTCTTACTATAGGGTCGGCAGTCATAAAAACCTTAAGTTCGGCATCGGGAAAAACAACCGAACCTATGTCACGGCCATCTAATACATAGCCTTTTTTCTTGCCCATTCTTTGCTGCTGTGCCACCATTGCTAACCTTACCTCACGTATGGCAGCTACCTCACTCACTTGATCGGCTACATACATTTTTCGTATTTCGTCTTCTACATCTATTCCATTAAGAAAAGTATGGGATTTACCACTTGAACTTGTACGGAACTCAATTTCTATATTTTGTAGTGCTGTTTCTATTTCTTTTGGATTGTGCACTCCTATGTGGTTCTGTATAAAGTATAGAGTAACAGCTCTGTACATGGCTCCGGTATCTATATAATTATATCCAAGGCTTGCTGCCACCTGTTTGGCAGTAGAACTTTTTCCACAAGAAGAAAAGCCATCTATGGCTACGATGATTTTTGGCATAGACTAAAATTAAAGAATAAAGATAACTTGTTTCTGGGAGAAGATTAAGCCAGGAGAGTCTTTATTTATCCACTAATTGTGTGTCTGGGATATTTAACTCGAATTATTCATTAACCTATCTACAGTACCCAAACGCTACTTCGCATTAACTCTAATACCCTCAAAACCATAGTGCACCATAGGTGTTTCGCTTCTATTTTGCAGCATTTCGTTTCGTGAAAATCTGTACTAGCTTCGGTTGTGTTATTAATCTATTGATTTATAGATGCTTACTCTATGTATTTATGCGAATTTAATAGGGCACAGGTTATTGCATGACATAGGTTCATTATCCGATTTTTAGGCCGTTAACTATTGGTTTGTCAAGTGTTAGCAAGGTTACATCCTGACCATCAATTGCTCCCAAAAGTAAACATTCACTCATGAAAGAGCCGATTTGTTTGGGTGGGAAATTTACAACGGCTGTAACTTGTTTTCCTACCAATTCTTCTGCTTGGTAGAGTCTGGTAATTTGGGCAGAGGTTTTTCTGATTCCTATTTCTGCACCAAAATCAATAGTTAA
>CAZBAV010000014.1:46700-75011 GCA_964489955.1 uncultured Lacihabitans sp.
TAGTTAACTTATAGGCAGGTTTTCGGGCTTCGGGAAACGGTTTTACTTCTATAATAGTACCCACCCTGATATCTACTTTAGAGAAGTCTTCCCAGGTTAAAATTCCCATCTGTAATTAAGCATAGGTATAAGACCCAATTGGTTTCTGTTCATTATTTTCCCATATAGTACATCATAGTATTGGTGTGCTACGTTTTTGCGGTTGCTTAAGTTTTGTATATCCAGAGATACCATATTAGAACCTTTCTTTTTGTTGGTTTTTAGATATAGGCGTACATCTGCCCGGAAATAGTCGTCATATTTAACCACCAGAGGATTCCAGAAATCATAATATACAAGATAATTATTAGCGGTCACTTCTTCGAAACCAATGCCATAATCCCTAAAGCCTCCAATCCAGTTTATGCGAGTATTTGCTCCAAAGATCTTATTGTTTTTTAGTTCCCATTCTTTACCAACAGTTAGGTTGTACACATAATCACCAGCGAAACGGGTGTTGTAAAACTTATTGTCGAAAGCTTTAAATTGCGACTTATAGAAAGTAGCATTAGCCAAAGCAAAGAAACCATTGGCAAGGTGGTGTTTATAGTTAAGTTCTACTCCATAATTTCGGCCGGTTAAAGAATTGCTGAAATCAAAGTAACCTCGTACAAAATCACCAACTTCGTAACCATTTAAAGGTGACATGTACATGTTGTTAAACTTGGTTGTGTTAAACAATCCTTGGAAAAACACCTCGCCGTAAAACGACTGGTTTTGGTTAAGGTCATATTGGTAACCCAAACTTACTTTGTGTGAGCGTGTGGGTCTGTGGGGTAAGATATAAGCTATTCGGTTTGTAGGTATTTGGCTGTGAAGGCCATACGCAAATTTAACTTGCTGGTTGGTTTTTAAATAATAATTGGCAGATATGCGAGGCTCGAAATACTGAGAAGAGCTAAAAGTATAATAAGGAACCACAAAACCCAGGTTATAGTTAAATCTGGCTCGGTTCTTATTTGCCAAATTAAAATAAGGTTGTATCAGAAGATTGTCATAACTGTAGGTAAGAGAGTCTGAGTTAATGACATTAAACTTACTGTAATTCTGGGTAAGATTAATTCCCAATTTTAGGGCAAACAAATCTTGGAAATAACCTGAGATGGAGGTGGTAAAGCTTAAGACGTTCTTGGCGTCATAATCATAGTTTATGTTATAGTTTTGGGTATAAGCATTTCGTAGGTTTTCTAGAGCTGAGTTTACCAAGACGGTGTGGACATTCCATTTTTTAAATATGTTAATGTTATGTTTGGCTCCAATAAGCCCCATACGGCTCAGAAACTCTACATTATTTAAGTCTTTAGAAGATTCCCATTTAGTGCTGTCGGCATCTGGAGCGAAATAGTTTTTGGAGTTTCCACCCATTCCGAAAACCGTAAAAGTACCAGCTTTTTTAGTCGGGAAATTAAGGGTGAACGCCAAATCCTGAAAATTGATTTTCTCGCCCCCGAAATCTACACCAGCTTGTCCCAAAAGACCAGTAAAGGAGTACCGGTAGTTAAAAAGATAGCTACTTCCTGTTTTTTTGCTTATTGGACCTTCAGACGATACGTCAATACCGAGTAAGCCCACTTGCAGTACATTTTGATACTCATCCTTATTACCATTTCTCAAACTCATATCAAGCACACCTGCTACAGCGTTAGAATAACCTGCAGGGAAGGCTCCACTTAAGAAATTCATATTTCCCAGCATTTGGGCTGAGAGGATGTTGGTTCCGCCACCAGCCGATGCAGGTTTATCAGAAAACATACCGGCATTGCTTAGGTGGTTAGGGTTTACTATTTCTACGCCTTCTAGCCGCCACTGTACAAATTCAGGGGCATTGCCACGTACCGAAATATTGTTGGCTTGGTCGTTTGTTCCTGCCACACCTGGGAGAGCCATAACCAAACGGGCTGGATCCATAAATGTAGCGGGAAAACGGAGTATCTGTTCTCTGGTAATACTTTCTACGCCTATTAAAGCAGGGTTTTGGGGATTTGCTCCAGAAACCACCACCTCCTGTAAAGAAGTACTTACTGTTTGTAGTTCAAAATCCAAAACAAGATGTTTTCCTTGCTCTATAACTAGTTCTTTAAAAAGCTTTTTACCATACTCTACAGATGAGACCTCCACCTCGAAACGTCCCAAAGGAATGGCAGAAAAGCTGACTGTTCCGCTAGAATCTGTAACTGCGTTCAGGTTGTATTTGGGAACAGAAACAGTAGCATTACCAACAGGCAATTTACTGTGGTAGTCTTTCAGGTTCACTTTTAGGGTTTGGCTATATGCACCAAAAGACAGCAACAGTAATGCGTAAGTAAAGAACTTCATAGTAGATAGGTTAATTATGCCGGGCAAAGATACCTTCTAATATCCAAAGAATAGTTTGGCGAGGAGCTATTAATATGAAAACTTAGTGTACGGTAAGCTAATGCTCCTTTATGCGTATCTTTGGCCAATCTGTATTTTTTATGCCGAAATTCACTATTTATTCCTCTTCTGCTGGCTCGGGTAAGACTTTTACTCTTACTCTGGAGTTTCTAAAATTACTACTCCGTTCAGACAATCCTATGTATTTCCAAAGAGTGCTGGCAATGACTTTTACTAATGATGCCGCAGGAGAAATGAAGAACAGAATCCTATCGGCCCTTAAATCTATTTCTTCGGGCGGGAGGACGCCATTATTAGAAATTTTAGAGAAGGAATTGGCAGATGTAGAGCCAGAGGTAATAAGAGAGCGGGCATCAGGCGTTTTTCATGCCATATTACAAAATTACAGTGATTTTGCAGTGAAAACCATAGATAGTTTTGTGAACCAGGTAGTGAGTGCGTTTACCATGGACTTAGGTTTGCCTTTTAATTACGAAATCGTACTTAATCCACATGATTTGGTGGTGGAAGCGGTGTCACGGATTTTGGAGCGGATAGGGAAGGATGAAGTTCTGGGCCAGATGGTGGGGGATGTAGCTATGGACTTTCTGGATGAAAATAAAAACTGGAATCTTTTAGAGCAAGAGTTGGTAGAATTTGGGAAAAATATTTTTAACTATTCTAATGCCGGACTCATTTCTCTTAATGGACACATGGGGCATAACCAAATGTTGGAAATTAAGCAGAATATAAAAAAAATCAGAGATGAGATAAGAGAAACTATCAAAACAAATAGTCTTAAAGCACTGGAGATTATTTCCTCAAATGGCTTAGATGAGAAGGACTTTACACAAGGAAGCAAAGGGATTTACGGACTTTTCCTTAAATTAAGTACCAATCCAGATCAACTACTGGAAAAAACCATACCTAATACCTATCATTTAAATGCCATAGAAAAAGACCAGTGGTATAGTAAAAAAAGCCCTACGGCTTCTTTGGTAGACGGTATAAAAGGACAGCTTCATACACTAGCTACCGAAATCCTGGCTTTAAAAACAGATAAGCTGTTGGCTTTGGTTAGGATAAGTAAAAACCTCCTGAAAATTCCATTTATTGGCATCATTAGGGAGGAAATACAAGAGGTTTTAGCCGAGCAAAACCAAGTACTACTCTCAGACTTTAATCAGAAAATTCTAGATATAGTAAGCCAGGAACCTGTACCTTTCGTGTATGAAAGGATAGGGGAGAAGTATAACCATATTTTGGTAGATGAGTTTCAAGATACATCGGATATGCAGTTTTTTAATCTCCTTCCTTTGTTTGAAAACTCCCTGTCCAAAAACTATGGAAACCTTATAGTAGGTGACCCCAAACAGGCTATATACCGTTGGCGAGGGGGTAATGTGAGGCTTATGCTGGACCTCATAGCTAAAGACGGGACATATTTAGAGTCTAAATCTATGGAAGTACAACATCCCCAAATAGAAACGGTGATTTCTTCTGTGCAGCTTAAGAATCTATCTGTCAACTACCGAAGTTTTGGGCAAGTGGTGGCATTTAATAACGGCTTACTGGAATCTATGCTTAGCACCTATCCTCAGCCGGTTTTGAGAGAGGTATTTAGTGATTATAAGCAGCAAACGCCGTCAGGAAGTAATCTGGGTGGGTATGTTTCTCTTAGTTTTCACGAAAAAGAGGAGGATGTTCCATCTAAGGTGGCAGCTGAGATAGCTGAAATATGTAGTAGAGGATATGGATTATCTGATATTGCAGTATTAACACGTACAAAAAGTGAAGGTGCCAGTGTAGCAGAAGCTTTAAAGCAAGCTGGTTACGCGGTGCAGTCTGAAGAGGCTCTTAAATTGGTCAATAGTAAGTCCGTAAAGTTAATAGTGGCAGGAATGAAACTAGCTGCTCAAGCAGAGAGTGTGTTTGCCAAGTTTGAATTCTTGCAGTTTTTTCTGGTGGTACAAAACCGTGAAACTTCGGATTATGATTTACAAACAATTTGTAATCAGCCTACAGAAGCTTTCTTGGCTTTTTTTAAGGAGTTTGGTATAGATATTACCCAAATACTCTCATATAGCTCTTATTACCTTGCAGAATATCTCGCACAAGTTTTGGATTTATACGATGCATACGTGTTTACATTTTTAGATTTTGTATTAGGGTATGTCAGTAAAAAACCGCAGATACTTTCCGGGGTGTTGGAGCATTGGGAGACCAAGAAAGATAGCTTATCTCTCTCCTCAAGTCAGGCAGATGCAATACATGTGACCACAATCCATAAATCTAAGGGTCTGGAGTACCCGGTTGTTTTAATGCCATATGTAAACTGGAAGACTACACCTAAAACCACCGAAGAGGTTTGGTTTGGGGTAGATTACCCGGAACTACATACAGAGGGAGGTGCACTAAAAGCTGCTCCATTTCGGTTCTCAGATAGGCTGGATTTTACCAATGCAATATTGCAGGAAGAGGAGGAGTTGATTTTGGTAGAGAACACCAATATTCTTTATGTAGGAATAACCCGGGCAGTTGAAAACCTGTATGTTTGGTGTGAAACCAAGCCCGATGCCAACATTGGGAGAGTCTTTAAGGATTATCTAAAAAATGGAGGGCTATGGAACGAATGGCTAGCCACTTATGAGTTTGGTGAAAAGACTCTAAAAGAGAAAAAAGAAGAAAAGGAAGATAAAGGTTTAGATCTTTACCACTTAGATTTTCCTGATATTTCTCAATCTGAAGGCCTAACACTAAAAGCTCCCGATGATGCAAGGCAAATCTATGGAAACTTAATACATAAGGCATTTGAAAGAATTAAGTATCGCAGTGATGTAGAAAATGTGCTTACGGAATTAGAGAAGCAGGAAGAGTCGGGCGGCTTACGCGAAAGTGTCCTTGCAGTGGTAAATCACCCCTTGCTAGAAGGTTGCTTTGATACCGAAGCCGAGGTTTTGGTAGAGCCATCCATACTATCGGCAGTTAGCCCTGTACGACGGCCAGACCGGGTTATTATAAAGGAAGGCTCTGTAGTGGTGCTAGATTACAAGTCTGGTAAAAAAGAAACATCCCATAGGAGCCAATTAAAAGAGTATGGCCGGATTCTACACAGTATGGGGTATAAGAAGATACAGCTATTGTTGGTATATCTATCACCTTTAGAGGTGGTAGAAATCTGAGGAGGGGTTTAGTTTTTGGTTAAAATATTTTTATTGGATATATACTAGCTTTTGAGAGATTTTCAATTCTGCTGAAGGGGACAATTATTATTCTATTCGTTTAAAGCTGTTCTCCTAGTGTGAGATACCGTTCAAGCCCGTCACAAAAAACCAACAAACACCAGTTTTTTGGTTGAGGAAATTTTCATAAAGCGTATTCTGTTGTATCTTAGTATTCTAAAAAAGAGTACATGCAATTTTTACGGAGTGGTATTCCCGTTACAATCTGTGGTATTTTGGCTTTGATTTTCCTGTTGGGGGAAAAGCACCTCGTTGCATCCGTTTTCTTAGGATTGGGCTGTGTTCTTTTGTGGATAAAAACTATTCTTGTAAAACCAAGTTTGACCTCTTACTTACTGCCGTTATCTCTTACAGTTGTTATCGTTTACCTTTGTGTTAAATGGAATTACCTCTAAAGTATTATTGGGATAATTTTGAGTACCTGTTGGGGTTTGTGACAGATAAGTACAAAGATCTGCTGGTGGCTTCGGAGTGGAGTTTTTTACGAAAATACTATACCTTACCAGAGAACGCCCAGTTACTTTTTATACGTTTCACAAATCGTAAAGGGCTTTTCTTTAAGATAGATTCCATTAAATATGCGGAGATTGAAGACATATCTGGGGGGCTAAAAATACTCCATGAAAAGGGTTTTATAGCCAGTTTACATCCAAAGGAACATGAGCTCTGGACCAACGAAATTCTAAATGTGCTTAATAGACAGGAGCTGGCAAAGATTTTCGATATAAAAGGTGCTTTAAAGAAGGATGAGCTCGTAGAAAATGTAAAGCAGTCTGTTTCTCCTGCAGAACTCATATCTGGAGTTGCTTCTTTGCATGATATAGTAAAGGTGAACTTTGAGGTTGAAGTCTCTTTTTTACGCTTCCTGTTTTTTGGGAATCGAACTATGGATATGACGGAGTTTGTACTACGTGACTTGGGTTTGGTGCAATACTACAAACATACGGATGATGATCTGGTAGCCCGTTTTTCTACCCGTAAAGAGGCAGAAGACAAATGGTTAGTTTCTGAGCAATATCTAGTTTTTTCGGAGTTGAAAACCACTGCTGAGCCGGCTGCTATCTACGATTGGTACCGTAATTTCAAAGACAACAATAAAGAACTATCCTTGGTGGCTTTGCCCGCATGGCAAAAGTTACAACTTAATATCGGGAAGCACTTTGAGAAACTGAAACGTTATGATTTAGCGGTTGATTTGTTTCAAGAGGCCGCTGTACCACCATCTCAAGAAAGGCGGGTTCGGTGTTTGGCCAAAGCCGGGTTTTATGAAGAAGCCAAGCTCGTTTGCCAAGAAATGATTAGCAGCCCTGCCAATGTAGACGAACAATACTTTGCCGAATATTTCCTACAGACCATTTCAGGAAAGAAAAATAAGAAAAAAACCACCGAATGGCTTAATGAGGCAGACGAAATTTATATCTCCCCTGTGTACCGCCATCAGGTGGAATTTGGAGCCATGGAGTATTATATTGAGAAAGGTTTTTCTGCTGGCTTTTCAGAAAACTACTCGTGGCGGGCTTTGTTTGGTTTACTTTTTTGGGATATCATCTTCGACCCAAGCTTGGTGGCGTTTCATCATCCATTTCAGCGGAGACCGTCTGACTTATTCTTACCCGACTTTTATGAAAAAAGACAAGACCAAGTTCATAATCGTTTGGAATCTATAACGGATAGCGATGAGCTGGTGGCTTTTCTTTGGGCTAATTTTGAGAAACATTATGGTACCGCTAATCCTTTTGTGGTTTGGATGGAAGAAGTATGGGCTATGGTAAAAGTTTTGGCTTCGTATATAAATTGGGACGTACTTAAAAAAGTGATGCTCAAGATTGCAGAAAACATTGTGGAAAATTCACGTGGACTGCCAGACATCCTCATTTGGGATATGGAAACGTATGAACTCATAGAAATAAAATCGCCGAACGATACCCTCAGTAATCAACAGCTCTTTTGGCTTCAATACTTTAAAGAACTAGGCATAAATGCCCGTGTTCTTAGGGTTAAGTTTTTATCTATATAATGGAAGTTTGTATTATACAAGGTCATCTCGTCTTGTCAGTTTAAGCAGAAATGAAGACGGGAGTCTGAAATTTTCTGGCAACTTTTTTTAAAACTAATACAACAAAAAAAACCGCCACAAGGGCGGTTTCTATATCTTACACAAGATGTAATTAAGCTTCAGTAGTTTCAGAAACTACTTTCACAGCTAGCTCGTGCTTCACTTCTTTATGAAGGTCAATTGTAGCCGTGTAGTCACCTACAAACTTAATATCACCTACAGTGATTTTCTTTCTGTCTACTTCAATACCTTTAGCAGCAAGGGCGTCAGAAATCTGGATGCTTGTTACGCGACCAAATATTTTGCCACTCTCACCAGCTTTAGTAGGTATAGTTACTACTAAATCACCAATTTGTGCAGCAATAGCTTCGGCATCAGCCTTTACTTTTTCTGCTTTGTGAGCAGCTTGCTTTAAGTTTTCAGCTAAAACCTTCTTGTTAGAATCTGTAGCCAAAACAGCATAACCTTGTGGGATAAGGTAGTTTCTTCCATAGCCAGGTTTAACGTTTATAACATCGTTTTTATAACCTAGGCCTGCTATATCTGTTTTTAATATAATGTCCATCTTTACTTCAATATTTTAAATGATTACTTAAGGCCGTCTGCCACGTAAGGCAATAGAGCCAAATGACGAGCACGCTTGATAGCTATGGCTACCCTTCTTTGGAACTTAAGGCTGTTACCGGTAAGTCTTCTAGGAAGGATTTTTCCTTGCTCATTTAAAAACTTTAAAAGGAAATTAGGGTCTTTGTAATCTACATACTTAATACCCAATTTCTTAAATCTACAGTATTTTTTACGGTTCTGCTCTTTTCTTTCTACCGGTTCGTTTACTAATGACATAATCTAAATGATTTTAGGTGAATTACTCTGCTACGGTTTCTGATTTAGGTTCGGCTTTGAAACCACCTTTTCTCCTACGCTCAGCATACTCTGCAGCATGTTTGTCTAATTTGGTAGTAAGGAAACGCATTACACGTTCGTCACGTTTGTATTCAGTTTCTAGGGTAGCTACCAAAGAAGGAGCAGCCTTAAACTGGAATAACTGATAATAGCCCGTGGTTTTATGCTGTATAGTATAAGCAAGTTTTTTAAGCCCCCAGGCTTCCTCACTTACTATTTCAGCACCGTTATCAGTCAAAACTGATTTGAATTTGTCAACAGCGTCCTTTATCTGGGCTTCAGATAAAACGGGAGTTAAAATGAACACTGCCTCGTACTGGTTTTGAAACATTTGTAATAATAAATATGTTAATAAAAACTTTATCCGATGAAAATCGGACTGCAAAATTACTGCTTTCTTATTGAAATTCAAATATCTAGGCAAAAATATTTTAATAGTTTTATTCTGCGGAATTTCATCTATTTGTAAAATTAGGAGGATTTATTGCATTATTGTAATTTTGAATACCTTCTTGACGCAAATTTATACCCCAATACAAAAGCATTAAGCCTACAAATCTTATTTTTGGGAAATTTGCCGTAAAATTTCATATGAAAACAGTAGACAGTTTTGATTTTAAAAACAAAAAAGCCCTAATACGGGTAGATTTCAACGTGCCACTTAATGAGCGTTTTGAAATTACAGATGAAACCCGAATAAAGGCCACTATCCCTACCATTAAAAAGATTTTAGCAGATGGGGGTTCATGTATCCTCATGTCGCATTTAGGAAGGCCGAAAGACGGGCCTACCGAAAAATACTCTTTAAAACACATTGTTACTCCATTGTCATTGATTTTGGGTGTGCAGGTAAAATTTGCTCCGGATTGTATAGGTGAGGAGGCTCAAAGCTTATCCGCTGCTTTGCAGCCAGGGGAAGTACTTTTACTGGAGAACCTACGATTTTATAAAGAAGAAGAAAAAGGAGATGCTGAGTTTGCTCAAAAATTAGCATCCTTAGGTAATGTTTGGGTAAACGATGCATTTGGTACTGCCCACAGAGCTCACGCCTCTACAGCCGTAATAGGACAGTTTTTTGAAGACCGCGTTTGTGGAAAGGTAATGCAAGCTGAGGTAGAGAACGCAGACCGTATATTACAGCATGCGGAACGCCCTTTTACAGCTATCATGGGTGGAGCCAAAATTTCTGACAAGATTCTTATCATAGAGAAGCTTTTGGATAAAGTAGATAACCTGATTATAGGTGGAGGTATGACATATACTTTCACTAAGGCTCAAGGCGGTAAAATAGGTACATCTCTTCTAGAGGCAGATAAGCAAGAATTGGCCTTGGAAATATTGAAAAAAGCGGAAGAGAAAGGAGTGAAAGTCTATATGCCGCTTGACAATATGGCGGCCAAAGAGTTTAGTAATGACTCGGAAAGAGCTTTAGTAGCTTCAGATGAGATTCCTGATGATATGATGGGTCTGGATATTGGCCCTAAAAGTATAGAACTGTTTAGTAAAGTAGTTAAAGCGTCTAAAACCGTACTATGGAATGGACCTATGGGGGTTTTTGAATTTCCTAACTTTGCTACAGGAACCAATGCCATTGCAGAGGCTGTAGTAGCTGCCACAGATGATAACAATGCATTTTCATTGATAGGCGGTGGAGATTCTGCTGCTGCCATTAATAATGCCGGATTCGGAGATCGTGTATCTTATGTATCTACAGGCGGTGGAGCTCTATTAGAGTATATGGAAGGTAAAGTACTGCCAGGCGTAGCGGCTCTGGCTTAAGTAAGGATTTTGATTAAAAAAAGGTTGTGGTCTGATGAAGATTACAACCTTTTTTTTATGGTGTGATAATTCCTACACGTCCTTCAGTCCCTGCGGCAATACACGTATTCCCGAAGCATTTCACAACATGAAAGGACTCCGAGTCCAGAGGCTTCCAGCTCAATCCCGCATCCTTAGATATGGCCGAGCCAATTGTGCCTACACTAATTAGATGGGCTTTAGGACCAAATGACGCTACACACTCTGTTAGGCCGCCCTTCCAAAAATCGTTGTTGGTATACCAGGATTGTCCAAAAGAGTTAGAAAGTGAATATTGCAAGGTTGGTTCTTCGTTATCAAGGTAGTCTCCACCCACAGCCACCAACGTATAGGAGTCAATTGCAAAAATGCCAAAAATACCGCGACTATCACCTTTTTGAAAGAGCGTATTCTGTGCTTGCCAACTTTTACCTTGGTCAAAAGAATGGAAAATTCGGCCTTGGGTATGAAACCACACGTTTTTATTGTAATAGGTTATGTTAGAGTTGCTGGCTGCAAAAGAAGCTTCGCCGTCTAGGACTGGAGGTAAATTCTCTACCCTTTTCCACGTTTCGCCTAGGTCTTCCGTAAACAAAAGATAAGGGAAAGGGTCAATAGGGTCACCAATAATGTATCCACTCCAAGGACTGCGGAATTTTATTGTATCAAAAAAAACACCTTTTTCTTCCTTTTTTAGCACTTCCCTCCACGAAATTCCGTTGTTTGAAGTTTTAATAACAACAGCCTTGCCTTCCGATGCATCCCCTGCACTCATAGCCAAAATAGTACTGTCGTTTAAAACAGCCACACCCCTAAAATCAAGGTGTCTGTATTCTTCCGGACAAAAGTTGTCCCAGCTTAAGCCTCCGTCTTTAGAGTTTAGGATGCTTCCTTTAGACCCTGAAATCCATATATTATGACTGCCATTTGCGTCAATTGCCCTAATGGATGGCTTCTCTGGGAGTTGCTGTACATTCCATTGTGCTATAATATGGAGGGGAAATAGAAGAAAAACAGAAAAAAACAAGTGTCTCATTTGGCATTTTATAGTTTGGGGTGGTGAAGTTACAGATTTTGTAGGAATCACGGCCTTTAATTTCATAATTTTGCATGATGCGGTTTATTAGGTGTTTCTTCTTCATATTCTTATTGCCTGCTTGTCTTTGGGCACAGCAGATTCCTGCTCCCAAAGTAGAAATTGGGCCAGATGAGATATCTATGAATCAGAAGTTGACTGTAACTATAACTGTGTATGGCAAGTTAGATTATGTGGAGGATCTGCCGGAGTTTGCCGGTTTTATAAAAGGCAACAAAACTACACGCCACAATGAGGTAAAAATAGATGGTGAAAGGGTGCCTGTACATACTATTGTAAAGAACTTTATTCCAATAGAGGGTGGCGAATTTTTGATACCGGCCTTTGACCTTGACATAAATAAACAGACAGTCAAAGTAGAATCGAAGATGATTAAGGTTATGGATGATGAAGAGAGTTTCACTGACATTAACCGAACAATAAGTTCTGCCGAGTTTGTATTAGAGTGTTCAAAACGAGAGATATTTGTAGGAGAAGGTGTAAAAATACGTTTATCTTTTTATTTATCGGAGGGTAATGCAGCCAACTGGCAGTTTGCGGCTGATATAAGCCGACAGGTAGAGGCAATAGCAAAAAAAGTAAAACCTGAAAATACGTTAGAAAATCGGAATATAATTAGCTCTATTCCCATGAGGGAAGAGTATATAAAAGGCGTGCGGTATTTTGTGTATGACATTTTCGAGGCGGTGTATTACCCACTTAATAATAAAGAAATTGTTATCCCAGCACTGAGCCTTACAATGAATAGAGGAGAGGGGAAAGCGGTACTTAAGTCGCAATCACAAATAATAAGAGTAAAGGAATTGCCTAGCCATCCGCAGAAGGATAAGGTACCGGTTGGTAGTTTGCGTATCAGGCAAGAATTAAATGACTCCAAACCTAAATCAACTGGTAAAAGCTTCGACTTTTCTATTGTACTTGAAGGGCAAGGGCATTTTAATGATATTAACCTTAATAAGCCTGTGAATGACAAAGACTTTGACTTTTATGAAGCAAATGTAGATATAAGCCAAGCAAAGGGTAAGGTATCAGGTAGTAAGAGGTTCACATATAAAATACTTCCGAAAGTTGCAGGAGACTTCAATATAGGTTCTTATTTCAATCTGGTTTATTTTGATATAAAAACCCGGAATTATGATACCTTGCGGCTAAATGAAAGAGTAGTAGTTACAGGCGAAACTATCGATACCAAGGAGTCTTTCACTGCCAATATTTACCGGGGTATAGAAGAATTGGAAACCGATAGTAGTGCACTTAACCTTAAACGGATTTTCAAAGGAATGGCCAATGTCTTGTTGGTATTAATGGTGTTTGTTTTAATTTTTATTTGGAAAAAAAATGGGTAGTACATACGGAAAGATATTTAAGATTTCTACGTTCGGGGAGTCACATGGCAAGGCTATTGGTGTGGTGATAGATGGTTGTCCGGCGGGGGTAGAATTTAATGAAGAATATATCCAAAACGAGTTGGATAGGAGGAAACCGGGGCAGTCACGTATAACTACCCAAAGGAAAGAGTCCGATACATTTCAGGTGCTGTCTGGTGTTTTTGAAGATAAGACTACAGGCACGCCCATAGCACTTTTGATACCAAATGAAGACCAGAGAAGTAAAGACTACAGCCATATATCACAAAGTTTTCGTCCATCACATGCGGACTTTACCTATACTGAAAAATATGGAGTAAGAGACTACCGAGGTGGAGGTAGAAGTTCGGCTCGGGAGACCGCTGCACGAGTAGCTGCAGGAGCATTGGCAAAAAGTATTTTAGAGAAACAAGGAGTGCGTATACATTCTTATGTTTCACAGGTGGGCGGCTTAAAAACAGAAAAGCATTACTCAGAGTTAGATTTTTTCGCCATAGATTCTAATGCTGTGAGATGCCCGGATGCAGAAATGGCCGAAAAAATGTTTAATTACATAGATGAGGTACGGAAAGCTGGAGACTCTGTGGGAGGTGTAATAACTGGTGTATTACGAGGTGTGCCGGCCGGTTGGGGCGAACCCGTTTTTGACAAACTCCATGCGGAGCTAGGTAAGGCTATGTTAAGTATAAATGCCGTAAAAGGTTTTGAATACGGAAGCGGTTTTGATGGTGTGGAGCTATTGGGATCGCAACACAATGACCTTTTCTATATGGAGGATGGAAAGGTCCGTACAAAGACCAACCATTCGGGAGGTATACAAGGTGGAATCTCTAATGGAGAAGATATTTACTTTAGGGTGGCATTTAAGCCTACAGCAACTATTATGCGTGATCAGGAAAGTGTAGATTCTCAAGGAAACCCCGCTACAGTATCTGGTAAAGGTCGTCATGATCCTTGTGTCCTGCCACGTGCAGTACCCATTGTAGACGCCATGGCAGCACTTGTGCTAATAGACTTTATGTTGCTAAACAAAGTAGGGAAAGTCTAGTAGTTTTGTCACAAGTGATAAAGCCATCTGTATTTAGTTTTTGGGTTCTCTTAGTACATAACCCATGCCTACTACAGTATGTATAATTTTTGGTGAGTTAAACTTATCTAGCTTCTTACGTAAGTAGTTAATGTATACGTCTACTACATTTGTGCCGAGGTCAAAGTTAACTTCCCATACTTGTTCCAAGATTTCTTGTCGTGAGAACACCTTATTAGGCATCTTCATAAGTAGCATGAGAAGTTTGAACTCGGTAGAAGTGAGAGTCATTTCGTTACCCTTTACAGACACAAGTTTAGATGTATTATTAAGCACTACATCATCAAAAGTGTAAATTTCGTTAGTTTCCTCTTTAGTTGTGAGCTGAGTACGTCTCAAAAGAGAGTTTATTCTGGCAATAAGTTCAATGAACTTAAAGGGTTTTACTAAGTAATCATCGGCTCCCTTATTAAGGCCGTCTGCCACGTTTTCGGCGGTACCAAGTGCGGTTAGTAGTAGAAGCGGGACATTACTTTTCCCCCGTATTCTTTCACATACCTCCAAACCACTAATTTTTGGCAGCATTATATCTAGAATAATGAGGTCAAAAGAGCCGTTAACGGCCAAGTCAAGGCCTTTTTCTCCATCTAAAGCTACAGTTACCTGGAAATTCTCTTCTTCCAAACCTTTCCGTACTATAGAGCAGACCTGGATATCATCTTCTATTAAAAGTATTTTTTTCAAAGGCAAACAATTAATTCGAATAAGATGCAATATCTTAAAAAAAAATGGAAAATTTGTTATTTTATATGTAGTACTAACGTTACCTAAGAGGCAAAACAGAAAAGTACTTACTAGATTACAATGCAATACATAGATTGTTTGTCATATTAAATACAATAATATTTTCATTTAGACAAATTGCGTCGTTGTACGATGTGTTTGGTTTGTATTGGGCATGGTTTTTGTAAAATGGTATATTAGATTGTTTTGTTTCCATACCGCTTATAAAAAAAATATAAGATAACTATAAGATAATGAGTTTACTAGCTGGTTTAAGGAACAGTATTTCAGATAGGACGATACAGAACCTTTCTGCAAATCTACAAGAGGATCCTGCTAAGGTTAAGCAGGGGTTTGAATTAGGGATTAGTGCCTTTATGGCGGGAGTTACAAAATTTGGAAAATCAGATAAAGACCTTAAGAGCTTAGTAAACATTCTAAACGATGGTGGACATACAGGTGATATCCTTTTTAATATTGAATCGTTTTCGGCTAATAACGAAAAAATACAATTACTTAATACGATAGGGAACAACATTGTAAACCATTTTTTAGGAGATAAATCAGATGGAATCACAGGTCGTATTGAAGAACTTACAGGACTAAAAAAAGAGAATTCGGCTACTTTACTTAGTATTTCAGCTCCCTTGGTCTTAGGTTTTTTAGGGAAAACAATAAAAGAGAAAAGTTTGGGCTTATCTGGCTTTAGATCTTTTTTAGATGATATTAATACAGATGTAGCAGCTAATCTCCCTTTGTCGGTTTCCAACATTCTTAATTTTCCGAAGTACGCCAAGGTACAAGGTACAAATGTGCAAAAGCATAATGAAGCCGTTTTGGAGTTAAACAATAACGAAAAGAAAGGGAAAACTAACTGGGGTTTGGTAGTTCCTTGGGTTCTATTATTGGTGGCTGCAGTGGCATTGGTATATTTTTCTAAATTTAAAGGAAGTAATACTCAGGGACCAAAAGAAGAGATACTCCAAATGGCAGATACTCTCCATCCGGAAGATTTTTTACCAGAAAGAGAGGAGGAGATTTTATTAAAACCAATGCCAAAATCAGAGTCTGGTCTATTGGAAGAAACTCCAAAAGAGAAAGCAAGCACTAGGCCCATGCTCACTGAGTCTAAGAAAGAAGAGCCGTTATCTCAACCAAAGAAAAGTGAGCCAGTTCCTGTAGTTAAGAAGGAGGAGAAGCCACAGGTAAAGAATACAGAATCTGCAGTAAAAAAAGAAACAGTTAAAAGAACTGCTCCGGATGTAACTCCCGCTGCTGTCAGAAATAATACTCCGGTGGGGTATACGGCAGTAGAGAGGAGCGTATTTGAAACAGGGAGTGCCCTTATCTCTCACTCTGCTGGTTTATCTGGTATCGTATCACGTTTGAAGGGGAGTAACCGTAAGATTACCATTGTGCCAATGCGGGGTAACGGTGCTCGTGTAGCAGAAGATCGGGCATATGCACTGAAGGAGTACTTAGTGGATAATGGTGTAGAGTTAAGACAAATAGAGATAACTGAGTCAAGGGCAGGAAGCAATGCCAGCGGTATTGCATACCGAATTTCTGATTAAAGATAAATAGGTTTTAAGATTATGGGAAAGTGTGTTCGCTCATGGCGGCACACTTTTTTGTTTTATCTTTGTGTCAAACCCTATTGAGGATTAGGTATATTTTTTATAACCTTTTCCTAAATTTGGTATAAAAGGGTATTTTTGTGGCGACACATATTAAACTTTTCTCAAACAATATATGAAAAAACTGATTGCTTTTTTATTGCTGCTTTCCACGGCCGCATCCGCACAAGAACTTAAAACAAAACCGAATTGGCATAACCTAGATTATAAGGAGAATGGGGTTCGGGGTATTAGTACAGAAAAAGCTTACAGGGATCTTCTAAAAGGGAGAAAACCGAGCCCGGTGATAGTGGGTGTTATTGATTCTGGGGTGGATATCGCTCATGAAGACCTTAAGGATAACCTCTGGATAAATAAAGGAGAGATACCGGGTAATGGGATTGATGACGATAAAAACGGATTTGTAGATGACGTTTATGGCTGGGACTTCTTAGGAAATGCACAAGGAGAGGATATTGCTGCTGAGCAGTTAGAGAGTGTAAGACTTTATAATGTATTAAAGGCGAAATTTGGAGAAAACCCTTCGAGTAAGAAAATTAAAAAAAATAAGAAGGATTATGAGTTGATGGGTAAGCTGAAGGCCGAAATAGAAAAGGAGAGAGCCGAAGCCCAGCAATATCTGCCTATGATGCAAAACATGGTAGCTTCTACTGAAGAAGCAGAGAAGATACTTAAAGAAGCTACTAAAAGTGATAAACTCACTACTGAAATAGTTAAAAATATAGATGCACAGAATCTTGATCGCAAAGGACGGATGGCTCGTGAACTATGGTTAAATGCTCAGCAGTATGGAGGTCTGGATGAGTTTAAAAGAGGTTTAGAATACTACCAGGAAAGGGTTAATTTCAACTTAAATCCAGATTTTAATCCAAGACCTAAAGTAGGCGATAATCCTTCTGAACTACAGTATGGAAAATATGGTAATGCCGAAGTAACAGGTCCGGATGCTATGCATGGAACCCATGTTGCTGGTGTAATCGGGGCCAACAGGAATAATAATTTAGGTGTTCTGGGCGTGGCAGATAATGTGCAGATAATGTCTTTGAGAGCTGTTCCCAGTGGAGACGAGAGGGACAAAGATGTAGCTAATGCCATCCGCTATGCAGTAGACAATGGTGCTCAAATCATAAACATGAGTTTTGGTAAGCCCTATTCGCCTGAAAAACACTGGGTAGATGACGCCGTAAAATATGCCGAATCTAAAGGAGTTTTGCTAGTGTCCGCAGCAGGAAATGACAGTCAAGATATAGACGAGCATACTCAGTACCCTTCACGGATTACAAAATCGGGCAAGGAGTTTCCTAATTGGATTTCTGTAGGAGCTTTAAGCTATGAAGACGGAGAAGACATGGTAGCTAGTTTCTCTAATTACGGGAAAAAGGGAGTTGATGTTTTTGCTCCGGGAGTAGCAATTTATAATGCTGTACCGGGTTCTTCATATAAAGAGCAAGATGGGACCAGCTTTGCCTCACCAGTTGTAGCTGGTTTAGCGGCATTACTAAAATCATATTTTCCGAGTCTTACGGCAGTTCAGTTAAAAGAGATCATACTAAAATCTGCTGTAAGGATAGAGAATCAAAAGGTTAACGTAGGAGAAGATAAAACTAAAGCCGACTTCACAGAATTGTCTGTAACAGGAGGGGTGGCAAATGCATACGAAGCCGTAAAATTGGCTATAGAATTGACTAGCAAATGAAACTAATACTCTTTGATGAACCACTAAGCCGAGATTACCTTAAGCCTATTACTCTCACCCGGCCAATTGGAGAAATTAGGATTGGGATTCTTAAAATTGCAGAAAAATGGGAGAAATACAGCCGACAACAGGTTGGTTTTCTTACAGAGGATTATCTACAGGCAAAGTTTCCGACACGGTATAGCGGAGAAGATACTTTGTATGTAAATGCATCTTGTCTTCCTAATGTTGGGTTATTTCTGGCCTTACAAGATTTGGAAGAAGAGACCTGTCTCAGAAGTGGGGAGCATTTAGTGGCAGTGCGGACCAGGGATAGTCTTAAATATGGGTTTGGTAGACTAGTAAAAAAAGAAGCTCAGTATAAAGGTGTATTAACCTGTATAGACCGCCTTCCGCAACTTTTTTTGAGTAACGGCAGCGAGATAGAGGAGGATTTTGCCCTTCTTGAATGTACGGCGTCAGTAATTTCTGACCCTTTTACGAGAGTGTATGGTTCTGAAAATGTCTTTGTAGGTAAGAATGCCGACATTAAAGCTGCCATCATAAACGCTGAGAACGGCCCGGTTTATATAGGAGAAGGTGCTATAATACAAGAGGGTGCCATCTTAGTTGGACCTGTAGCTATTTGTGAAAATGCTATGGTAGGGTATGGTGCTAAAATAAGGCAAAATACTACAGTTGGTCCATATTGCCGTGTTGCCGGAGAGGTTAGTAATGCTATTTTTCATGAGTACACAAACAAGGCACATGATGGTTTCTTAGGGAATTCATACTTAGGAGCCTGGTGTAATCTTGGAGCAAACACAAACAACTCCAACCTCAAAAATAACTACAAGCCCGTAGCCTTACATAGTTATAGCACAGGCGGTCTTTATGATACCGGAACTATTTTCTGTGGGACATTCATGGGAGATTATAGTAAGGCAGGGATAAGTACAATGTTCAATACAGGTACTTCTGTGGGTGTTAGTGTAAATGTTTTTGGTGCTGGTTTCCAGGAAAAGTATATACCAAGTTTTTCATGGGGTGGAAAAGACTCTGCGTATGAAAAATATCGTTTTGGCAATGCCATAGATACGATAAAAAGTACACTTTCCAGGAAAGGTATTGAGCTGTCAGATTTAGATATTGAAATTTTAAAACACATTTCGGGCGAATAAAAAATGCAGTTTTCGGATGTACCGGGTTTAGAGGAGACCAAAAGTCGGCTCATAGAGTCAGTGAAAAGCCAAAAAGTGGCTCACGCCCTCCTTTTTGATAATAAAGCAGGTGGTGCGGGCTTGGCTATGGCGTTGGCTTTTGCTACTTACCTAAACTGCGGTGCACCAACAGATACAGACTCTTGTGGTACCTGTGCCAACTGCCGAAAATTAAGTCATCTTGCCCATCCGGATCTTACATTTACGTTCCCCACTGCAGGGGGTAAAAAAGTCCTTTCCGAAACCTTTTTGTCTCAATGGCGTGATTTTGTAAACCAAAATCCGTTTGGTTCTCCGGGAGATTGGTTGAATTTTATAGATATCAAGCAAGGAAATATTCCTGTGGAGGAGTCTCGTCAAATTATCCAGAATCTATCTCTGAAATCTTATGAAGGAGGCTATAAAATGGTAGTTGTTTGGGGAGTGGAGAATATGGCGGCTCCTGCAGCCAATGCCTTATTGAAAGTGCTGGAAGAACCTCCTGGACAAACCTTATTCTTATTGATAACATCTGAGTATAATAGGCTTTTGCCTACTATTCAGTCACGTGTACAAAGGGTAGCTATAGGGGAGTTGCCCTTTGATGAGATGGTAGAATTTCTTACTACCAAACACAGCGTTTCTGAAGATAGAGCCAAACAGGTTGCTTTTTTAAGTGAAGGAAACATAAACACAGCTTTAGATTTTCTTAACCAGGAAAAAGATACAGATAAGTCTTGGTTTGCCAATTGGATGCGGTACTGTTATGCATTTGATGTGACAAAGCTTGTGCCATTGGCAGAAGAATTTGACTCATTTGGTAAAGAGAGGCAAAAAAATGTTTTGGAATATGGGTTAAGGATTTTGAGGGAAATTTACCTGGAAACAGTGGGGCTGTCAGACTTAGTAAAACTTGAAAATGAAGAACTAGTCTTTGTACAAAAGTTTTCTAAAGTTTTTAAGTTTGAAAACATAGATAAAATATCGGCTTCCATTTCTGCTGCTATTGGGCACATTGACCGAAATGTTCGGGCTAAGATTGTATTTTTAGATTTGTCCCTTTATATATCTTCCAAAATAAAGTAGGTGCCTAGTTAATAATCTTTAAGGGCTCTAGATACTAAATTATACTATTCCAAACTATCGACTTTTACTCTTTACCAATTCGGTTTAAAGGAAAAAGTACCAAAACAAAGTATGTCGTACCAATTGTATAGTTGCTAAAGAACTGTAGTTGAGTGTGCTGAGTCCAGGGGAATTGTTGAAAAAAACTTTACAATTGTGACTTTTATTTAATTATGCTGTCTAATAATACAAACTAAGGGATGCGGTCGCGGCTTTGGTATTTATTAATAATAAACTGCATAATGGGGTCATTACTAGATAATTTCACGCTGTTCTTCGGAAGATTAGATATACTTATACTGCTTCCTGTATTGTTATTACTTTTTGTATACGAGCTTTTAGGCTTTGTCAAATCAAGACGGGCAAAATAATATCATAATGGTTAGGGTTAAATACAAAGCGTCGGCATATTATGCTGGCGTTTTTGTTTTATGTAATTTTGTGTGAATTTTCTAAATACTTATGCTTAATATAAACGATTTGTCTTTTTACTTCGGAGGAAGGGCCATTTTTGAGAACGCCAACTTACAAATAAAACCGAAAGACAAAATCGGCCTGATAGGTCTTAATGGCAAGGGCAAGTCTACCTTGCTTAAATTAATAGTTGGGGAGTATCAACCGGATGGAGGAAATATCTCAAAATCTGGTGACTGTACTATAGGTTTCCTAAACCAGGATTTACTTTCATACCAAACCGAAGACTCCATACTTATGGTAGCTATGCAAGGTTTTGAGCGGGAGTTAGCTTTACAGAAAGAGATAGACCTAGTTCTGAAAAAGATGGAAGAGGATTACTCTGATGACCTGGTAGATAAGTTAGGTGTTTTACAGCATGAGTTTGATTTACTTGATGGGTACTCTATTGAGGCTAAAGCTGAAGAAATATTGGAAGGTTTGGGTTTTAAAACATTTGAGCTCTCTTTGCCTCTAAAGGACTTCTCCGGAGGTTGGCGTATGCGGGTTATGCTGGCCCAGTTGTTATTGGCCAAGCCGTCGGTTTTGCTTCTGGATGAGCCTACCAACCACCTTGATCTTCCTTCTATCCAATGGGTAGAGCGATATATCACATCTTATGAAAACGCTGTAGTGGTGGTTTCGCACGATAGGGAGTTTCTGGATAATGTATGTAATGTAACTGTAGAGGTAAGTAATAATAAGTTAAATTATTACCCGGGCAACTACTCCTTTTTTGTAGAGGAGAAGTCCTTAAGAAACGAAATACAGAAAGGAGCATACGAAAATCAACAAGCCCAAATCAGGCAAACTGAACGTTTTATTGAGCGTTTTAAGGCTAAAGCCACAAAGGCTAGGCAGGTACAGTCTCGAGTGAAAGCACTTAACAGACTAGAGCTTATAGACGACATTATAGATGACAATGCCAAGGTCCACTTTCGTTTTAAGTTCGGGACACAGCCAGGCCGTAATGTAATGGAGCTTAATGATGTTTCTAAGAGCTATCCTCCAAAAACCATCTTAAAAAACACGAGTGCCACCATAGAGAGGGGTGACAAGATAGTTCTTATTGGAGCAAATGGTAAAGGGAAATCAACTCTTTTAAGGATTATTGCAGGTACAGAACCAATAGATGGCGAACGGAAATTAGGACACAATGTAAATTTCTCTTTCTATGCCCAGCACCAGTTAGAATCTTTACATTTGGAAGAAACACTATTAGAAGAACTAAAGTATGCCGATGGTTCAAAAAGTGAGACGGAGCTTCGGTCTGTTCTAGGATGTTTCCTATTTGGGGGAGAAGAAGTTTTTAAGAAAATAAAAGTTTTGTCCGGAGGAGAGAAATCCCGGGTGGCATTGGCCAAAATTCTTATTTCAGAGGCCAATTTTCTACTTTTAGATGAACCTACCAACCACCTAGACATGCAGTCGGTAAACATTTTGGTGCAAGCTTTAGATCAATATGAGGGTACGTATGTAATCGTCTCGCATGACCGCCATTTTATATCCCAGGTCTCCAACAAGGTTTGGTATATAGAAGACAATGAGATAAAGCAGTACCCTGGTGGTTACGATGAGTTTGTAGTTTGGATGGAAGATAATGGCAAAAGTCTAGATGAGCCTGTAAAAAAAGCTGCAAAAGCGGATTCAGGGAAGAAAAATGATACACGAGTTGCCACCAAAACGGATACCAAAGCTTTAGAGAGAGAAATAGCTGAAATAGAAGCTAGGATAGTAGATCTGGAGCAAGAAGTGAGCTCTTTGGAAGAAGAAATGGCCAAAGAAGAGGTTTTTAGTGATGCAGAAAAATTAAAACAGGTTAACAGCCGTTTTATTAACACAAAGCAAAAGCTAGAGGAACAAAATACACTTTGGGAAGAGAAGCTAGGTGAACTGGACTTAGTTAATTCTTGAGATTTTATCACTTTTTTAAAAAGATAAGTATTGCCTCGAACTTCGTAATGTTTTCTTTTTTGGAAGAGAATAGTCTTTTCGGGTAGTGTGTTGCTTTGCAAAGTATATGCAAATGCTATTTTGATAATATTGCCCTTCATCTTATAAGGGCTAGAAAAGATAACTCTTTTGTATGTTCTTATCTTTTAATAAATATGAAATACCTATTCTTTTTTTTGTTTACTGCTTTTAATGCATCTTCCCAAAAGCCTCTGGGTGAATTTATAGATGCCGATTATCTAAGGACGGTCTCGCTATATTCTTATACACCACAAGATAAGATAGAAGAGAGGTATACGCAGCCCGCTGTGGTGAATCTAACCAACACAAACAACCATCTTATTCTAGAGTTTGATGACTTACGGGCCCAATACACGCAATATAAGGTTAAAATTATACACTGTGACGCAGACTGGAAGCAATCCCGTCTTTTGGATATGGAGTATCTTAAGGAGATTAATGAGTTCTTCATTAATGATTACAAGGTTTCGCAAAACACAAAAATGCAGTATTATCATTATCAGTTTATTGTACCCAAGCCAATGCTTACTGGTAATTACGTTTTGCAGATGTATGAAAATGATGATTTAGTAGTACAAAGAAGATTTTGGGTGTTTGAAACGAAAATAGATATAGCGGCATCTGTGCAGGCTGCAGCTGATCCGGAATATTGGAAAACTCACCAGCAGCTTAATTTAAAGTTAGAATTAGGCAATTATCGTATTGGTATCCCACATAGAGAACTTAAAGTTTTAATTAGGCAGAACCAATCGGTATGGAAAGAGGTTAATAACAGCCATCTTAATAATACCGGACGCAATACCTTTACTCTTCAGCAATTTACCTCTGATTACCTTTTTCCTGGCGGCAATGAGTTTCGGTTTGTAGATTTAACAAGCAGCCAACGTAGAGGGCAAAACGTGCAGGATATAGAATTGGGCAAGCCGGATATAATTTTTACTCTTCCCCAAAGAAATAGGGCTGTGCTTAACTTTACGGACTCCTATGATAACAATGGAGCATATTATGTGGCTAATCTTGCGGGTACAGATCCCGATTTATCTTCTGAGTATGTAGAAACTATATTCCAGCTACCTAAGGGTAACTTTGAGGGCACACCCGTTATTTATGGTAAACTCACAAATTGGGATTATATACCTATGGAATACGACGGTTATTCCCAAAATTACCAGATTCCAATCTTATTAAAAAACGGAGTGTATGATTTTGCATTCGGTCTTAAAAGCGGTGTAAATAGCGAAGTAGACCGCTCATATTTCGAAGGTAACTTTAATCTTACGGGAAATCTTTATGAAATATTCGTTTATCATTTAGCTCCAGGTCAAAGACATATTCATTTGGTGGGTTATCAAACCGTACATATGAATAGGAGGCAATAAAAAAAGGTTTTGCTCAGCAAAACCCTTTTTTTATATATAGATTGTCCCTTAATTAGAAGAACATCCCAAGACTCACTCCTATATTGTTTCTGGATTGTTTATAGGTAACCGAGTTATGTGTGTTATCCGGCATTACATATGGATTAAATGCTCCCCTGTTACTTGTACCCGAATAAGTTAAATCAGCAAAGAAATTTCCATTTCTTACTCCTACTCCCAAAGAAGTAATCGCGTATGATTTCCGCACATTATAGTCTGCAGGGTATTTAAGAGGGTCATTTACCAAATTTACTCCAGCTCTAAAACGGCCTATACCATGTTTAATTTCTAAGCCTGCTTTAAGATTAACTACATCCCTGTATTCTGCTCCAATATTAGAGTTTTGTTGGTTAGCCCACTGGTTATCCTGTTTATCCTTGATCTTCATATTATTAAAGCCAACATACTCGGCTTCTACAGATATTACTCCTATTTGCTTAGGGAGGAATACGCTACCACCTACGTTAAACCTCATAGGTGAAGTAGTTCCATATGTAATCTCATTAGGAAGAGTCTGTGCATTTTTGTGGTATAATACTGCATCATCTGTTTTAGTACTAACACCGGCATACTGGTAAAATTGGTCCTTAACGCTCATCCAGGTAGGAGTGGTAATGGAAGCTCCTAGATTAAACTTATCGCTAAACCTATGGATAACTCCTAAGGTAAGGTTAATACCTGTACCTGTAATTACGTTTTCATTTTCGTAATATTGGCTACTGAGGTACTGTGCATTTCCCGGGAAAATTTCATCTAGCTGAGTAAACTTATTATAATTTAAAAACTGGATCCCAACGCCTCCACCAAAATAGGTTTTATGGTCAAAATTCACCCCATAGCTAAGGTTTAGTTGTCCCAGGCCACCTCTTTGGCTTACATTGCCAACTTGTCTTACAGGTAAGCTTTCTTCACCCACTATATACTCCTTTGTGTTGTCATTATAATAAAGTAGCCCACCCATTATAGCCATATCCTGACCATATGAAGAGTATCCACCATTATCAGTGTATTCTTTAGCAATCTGCTCTGGAGTAAGGTTATCTGCCCTGGCCATGCCTAAGAAGACATCAGCTATGGTATTGTTATTGTTGGAGCCTTCGTAGCTGTATTGGCTGTTCAGGTTAGATAGGTTGTTATACGCCACACCGAAAGCTCCCCGCTTCATTCTAGAGCCAGTTTTATTGTTGGAAAAAACTAAGCCTAAGTGACCAATTTCTAAAGGCGTTTTGCTTTCTTTTAATGTGTTTCCTATATACGTAGCGTTGGTAGAAGTATTGAGGAAGTTAAATGTTCCTGATACCTCAGAACGGTTGTAAAAACCCAAACCCGCGGGGTTAATAAAGGTATTACTAATGTCACCTCCTAAAGAAGTAAAGGCTCCACCCATGGCTTGGGCTCTTGCAGACCCATAGTTCGAGTAATTGTAGAACGATCTAAGGTTTTGGAAGGCCTCGTCTGCCCCTTGTCCAAAACTACTGTATCCCGCTGCTAAAAAGGTGCAGCTCAAAATTATTAACTTTTTCATCTGTTATGTATAGGATATAAAAACCCCGCCAACAACAATTGGTTAATTAGCGGGGTATAAAAACTTAATACGATTATAAAACTTATCCTCTTCCTCCTCTGCTGCTACCGCCACCTCCAGATGACGAGCCACCTCCACGTGAGCCACCTCCAGATGACACGCCTCCTCCTGAAGACATACCGCTGCTAGAAGAACTTCTTGTTGGAGCAGAGTATGAAGGACTAACGGATCTACTACTACTATTATTGTTATAGTTTGGAGAGCTATAAGTAGATCTTGAGCTTTGGCTACCAGCCGCCGGTCTCGAGTACGTATTGCTATTAGATCTGCTACTGTTATATCCAGAGTTACTATTACCATAACTAGTATTTCTACTGCTATTAGACTGCACTGTCCTGCCAGAAGA
This sequence comes from uncultured Lacihabitans sp., assembly GCA_964489955.1. Taxonomy (GTDB): domain Bacteria; phylum Bacteroidota; class Bacteroidia; order Cytophagales; family Spirosomataceae; genus Leadbetterella. The sequence goes on from CAZBAV010000014.1 coordinate 72,778, forward strand.
ACCTACTCCACTGTATGAACGGCTGCTTCTATCGTATGCGTCATAAGAACGCACGCCACTGGCACCTCTGTCACTTGTGGTTCTTGCAGAACCCACACTACGAGATGACGTACCAGCATTTCTTGCAGAAGCACCATTGTTATACGATCCTCTGCTAGAAGCTACTGAATTAGCGGTGTTCCTAGCAGAACTGTTTGCTGCTGCACGGCTCACAATCCTATCGTTATATCTACTGTTACTTGCAGATGCATTCCTGTAACCTACAGAACGAGTGGCTGGGGTAACTAAGCGACCATACATTCCGCCGACTCCATAAAACCCTCCTCTGTAAGGCATTCCTCCCCATCCCATATAATCAAATCCGTATGGACTGTAAAACGAATTATATCCGTACATGTTGCCAAAGCCCCATGGAGAATAGAAGTTATTGAAGCCCATATATGGATATCCTCCAAAACCTCCACCATAGAAGAATGGATCATAGAATGAATTGCCCCATCCCCATCTGTTACCCATTCCCCAGTTATTCCACATGCTACCGAATCCGAAGTTGAATCCTAGAGACATGCCGAAAGGAGAATAGAAGCTGTTGAAGGAGTTCCTAAAGGAGTATGGAGAGTTCCAAAACCTGCCACTACCCATAGTCCATGAATTGTCTGACCAGCCCTGGCTATAACCATCAGCATAGCCGTCTGTATAACCTGCTCCGTTACCCACTTTTCTTCTTAAGTCTTTTGTGGTAAGGTAACTTTCGTCAAAGTATTCGTCAGAACCTCCTTGGAAGCCTTCTGTAACCCTATCATAACTGTCATCATAAGGAAGAACCGCAGGTGCCTGGCCTTTTGCAGCCACAGAAGAAGGAAGAACTACTTCAGGGGCTCTGTTGCCATACATATCATCGGCGTCTTTGCTTGTTGGTACAGTTTTACTTGTACAAGAAGCTACCAGAAGTCCGGCTCCAAATAGAATTGCCAATTTTTCCAGTTTCATAATTCAAAAAATTTAAATATTTTCTTATCTGTCACTAATGTCTTACACGTTAGACTAAGCTTTTTGAAAAAGGTTGGCTGAAGTGCCAATTTTTTTTCTAAGCAGTAACTTTACACCTACAAATATAATTATAAAACTTATCTTTGCAAAACGATAGATGCTGTTAGGAAAGTATTAACAGTTGGTTTAAGTAAACAATATTTTAGTATGTCAAAAGCATTACCAAAACGTAGTGATAACTACTCTGAGTGGTACAATGAACTGGTAAAAAGAGCCGATTTGGCTGAGAATTCTGCAGTAAGGGGGTGTATGGTTATCAAGCCTTACGGGTATTCTATTTGGGAAAAAATGCAGCGTGCATTAGATGATATGTTTAAAGAAACAGGTCATACAAATGCCTACTTCCCTCTTTTTATACCCAAGTCTTTTTTGTCCAAGGAAGCCACTCACGTTGAAGGTTTTGCTAAAGAATGTGCTGTAATTACACACTATAGATTAAAAAATGACCCAAATGGTGGCGGAGTTATTGTAGATCCTGAAGCTAAACTGGAAGAAGAGCTTATAGTAAGGCCTACTTCTGAAACGGTGATTTGGAACAGCTATAAAAACTGGGTGCAATCGCACAGGGATTTGCCAATACTTATAAATCAGTGGGCAAACGTGGTGCGTTGGGAAATGCGTACACGATTGTTTTTAAGAACCACAGAGTTTTTATGGCAAGAAGGACACACCGCACACGCTACTAAAGAGGAAGCTGTGGAAGAGACAAACCAAATGCTAAAGGTGTATGCTACTTTTGCTGAAGAGTGGATGGCATTGCCAGTTATACAAGGTCACAAGTCACCAAATGAGCGTTTTGCCGGTGCGGAAGATACACTTTGTATAGAAGCTATGATGCAAGATGGCAAAGCACTGCAAGCTGGTACAAGTCACTTTTTAGGGCAAAACTTCGCAAAGGCTTTTGACGTAAAATTTCAGGATAAGCAGGGGAATTTAGAATATGTATGGGGTACATCTTGGGGTGTAAGTACGCGTCTAATGGGTGCTTTAATAATGGCTCATTCTGATGATTTAGGTTTGGTTCTTCCTCCTAAATTGGCTCCTATCCAGATAGCCTTTGTTCCTATTTTTAAAGGAGAAGAGCAGCTGAATGCTATTTATGAGCGTTTGCAGCCAATCATTAAAGAGCTAAAAGCAAAGGGTGTGTCGGTGAAGTTTGATGATGACGAAGCCAACCGCCCGGG
>CAZBAV010000015.1:0-4389 GCA_964489955.1 uncultured Lacihabitans sp.
TTATTGGGTTTTATAAACACAGCATAGATAAGTGTAGCTGTAAGAGCAATTAAGGGTATAACGAAAATAAAAATGGAAGATAAACTACTTCGTTCTTTCTTAAGCTCTATTAAAGGAATCTTCTCTTCTTCTAATTCTATTGGTAGAACTACCGGAGTATTAGTAAAAATGTATTCTTCTTCATTCTCCGCAATAAAGTCTACTTTTCCGTTTGTATTCCGTACTACCAATCCAAGACCTTCCCAATAATATCTGTTCAGGTTGTTGATTTGGTGGTTATAATCCTCATATAAGCGAAAATATAAATCCTGAATTTGGGTGTTGTCCAAACCCATTTTGTCTTTTAAAATACTTAGAATTGAAGTGTCATCATCATCCTTTAGCAAAGAGTTAAATCTTATTTGCTTTTTTGGTGGAACAATGTCTCCGTTGCTATTTAAGTATGGTTGTGTATATTCTGTCAGAAACGAGCCAATACCAGGCAACATCACGAAGTCATGCGTGAGTATATGGTTTTTTATTTCTGACTTTAAGTTTATCATAAAGCAATATTGATACCAACTAGAAAGTTAAGACCTAGCTGCGAATAGTTGTAATACCTTTGGTAATTTTTACCCAAAATATTATTCATTTTGACAAAAGCAGACAAATGGTCGGTAAATAAATAGGTGAATTCTGCATTTAAATCTACAATATCCTTAAGTTTCACAGTTGCCCCACTTGGATTGCCAGTTCCGTAAATGTCATGCGTATCTCTCGCAAATATACCACCAATATAATACAAGTCAATTGAAGATACTAAACGGTCTGTAATAGTTATGTTGTTCCCAAGACGACCAACAAATGACGGACGGTGCCATGGTTTTTCGAAAGTCCCTTTTCCGTAGTGGTAGTAGTCCAGTTTTAAATTTGGTTTCCAGATTTCGAATCCGCGGTAACCTATTTCTCCTGAGGCATGTACAAAATCTGTCTTTACATCGTCATACACCACATCAAACTTGGTTACATGTAATAATGTCTCTCCATTGGGAGAGAAAGTTGTTCCCCCATATTGATCGAAATAATACAGGTTTTGGTACTTTCCGTATGAAACTTTGGTGTTAAAGCTTATTCCGGAATATAGTTCTCCCCTAGCTCCAATGAAAATATCTTGGTTCTTAAAGGTATTTTGTATGTTCATCTGCTCTTTTAACCAAGGGTTATCATTTACAAAAGAACGATACGTGTTACGCACTATATCTCCATCATAACCTGCAAAAATGTACACCAAAGAAGGAGTTTTATAAGCAAGTGTCACAGACGGGTAACCTTTGGAAATGGTTGGTTGGTCATCAGACTGGCTTACTGCTTTGTATCCCAGTTTGGCAGAGAAACTACCGAAATCAAATGTAAAAGCAGGCTCTATTCTAAAAAGGTTTCTCTTTATATTTTTACCGTTCGTATTGCCATCCGCCATTTGGGTTAAATAGGCTTCTGCGTTAACTACAGCCTTTATCTTATCTTCCCAAACAGGAAAGAAAGCATTAAGTGTGGTAGCCCAGTCTGTTTCCGAGGCTTTATAATTATCATTTATAGCGTAAATTCCAGTAGTAATCTTATAATCTACTAGTGGTTTAGGCTTGGTATTTTCTATTGTGGCATTTGCGTTATAAATATTAAATCGCTGTTTTAGATCTGTTCTTGTGTATTCCGGTAAATTCTGATTCACGGTATCGTAACCATAGAAATAATATCGTCTGTTTTCGAAGCCTGCATTTAGCTTTACTTCGAACGTATTTTGGTGATATTTACCGTCTAATCCTATTTTAGTAAGGCTTTGGGCTGACTTGTTACCATCAACTGGGCCTTTACGAGTAGAGTTATGTAAGGCAGATAAACCTAAAACTAAAGGTTGATCTTGAGGGGTATTTATGTAGGTTTCGCCATATATGCGTCCAAAATTTCCTACACCTACCTTTAGATAATTGTCAAAACCCAAGGGGAAATCATCGTTTTCTTTAGATTTGTCTGTAGGCTGTGTTATAACGGGAGAAAAAATGGTTTCTTCTATGCCCGAGGGTTTACGGTCATAAAAAGAGTAATTCATTTTCTTCTCGGTTGTTTCACTTTTCAAAGGGGCTATTTTCTCATTAAGCTTAGTAGCTTTTGGAATGGATATTTCCCGCTCTTTTGTAAGGTTTATTTCTTGATCTACTACTTTTTTTTGGGCATAAAGCACAGAGGTAGCAGCTAGGAAAGCAATGGTTACTATATATCTCATTTTACTTTATTGAGTTTAATTTTTGTTTAGCTTTAGCCACGGTTTCTTTGTTTTGAGAATACTCTATAATAGAGTTAAGCGTGGCTTTTGCCATGAAAACATCATTTTTAGCGAGGTAATTATCTGCAATGAGCAGGAAACCGTTTTCATACCATAGTAAGAAATCTGAGTAAGTTTGACCTAGCTCTTGTAGCGTTTTAATAGATGCATCATACTCTTTTCTCAGGTATTGCATCTCTCCTATCCGGTATTTTGCTTCGGCAGCAGCTTCGTCTTTTGCTAGAGACATTGTTTTTTCGAAACTCTTTTTAGCTTCTACAAAATCAGACTTACCCATAAATGCTTTGCCTTTAAAGAGTTCGGCACGGTTTACTGCTCCTACCACTACACTTCCACCTGCATCTGATATTCTCTGGGCGTATTCTAGAACTTTGTCGTAATTTTTAGTTTCATAATATGACTTAACCAGGCCTTCCATAGCCAGTATATTATCTCTCTGCTGGGCGGTTGTAGATATCACTTGTAAGTAATTCTGTATGGCCTCGTTGTATTTTTTCGTACCAAAGTAGATATTAGCTGACCGCATGGCAGCTTGTGCTAGAAATTCTAATTGATTACCCATTACTATTTCCTGATAGTATTTGAGGGCCTCATTTTTATTGTTGAGTTCTTCATACGCTTCGGCCAATAGGAAGTTTGCTTCAGGAATTAGTACTGAACTCGGATATTGGCTTTTAAACTTCGTAAGAGCAGAAATGGCTTTATCAAACTGATCGTTATAGAAAAGTTCTTTTGCGGTTTCAAACTGCATTCCTTGTACCGAAGTGCCTTCAGGGTTGTTCTTCTTATATTGTTCTGCAATCTCAAAAAACTCTTCGGACCGGTTAGAAGCCGATAAGGCATCACGTATCCCAAGAAATGCCTCCTGAGCGAATTCTGTTTTTCCGAATTTATTTAAAATTAACTTAAAATCGGTAATTGCTTTGTCGTAATTCTCTACATTAGTGTAGGCGATTCCCCTTCTAAGTAGTACGTGAGGAGCTATTTCTGTATTAGGTTTTGTACGTAAAAGTTCAGTAAAAGTATTGATAGCCGCAGGATAATTTCCGCCTTCCATAGCTATATTTCCGTTTTGGAAAAGTACCTCATCTATCAAACGTGAATTTGAAAAAGTACGGGCAAAGGTGTCAAAAGCATTTTTTGCCTCAGCATCTTTACCAATGTATTTGAGCACTAATCCTTTTTGGTAAAGGGCGTAGTCTTTACCAACTTTATTGTTACGGTACGCATCCTCATAGGTATTTATAGCTTGCGTATAGCTTTTTGTTGCTACTTGGGCATCTCCTATTCTTAAGGTAGCATCATCCACACTTTCTGACAAAGCGGCATCGCCTTTTGCAGCGTTTTTAAAGTCTTGGAAAAGCTTTAATGCTTCTTGGTGTTTTCCGTCATTGAAATAAATATAGGCCAAACTATATTGGCTTTTAAGACGGACAGTTTTATCAGACGAAGTAAGAAGATCTCTGTACAAGCTCTCAGACAGGCGAGGGCTATCAACAAAAAGAGCTTCTGCTTTCCAGAATTTTGCTTTATTTTCTATGTCCCTAAGTATAGGCTTGCTCAGTGACTTATCGAAATAGGTAATAGCTGCAGGAAATTTCTCACTATTGAACTCTATGACCCCTTGATTAAAAGCCAGTTTTTGGTATGCTTGGTCTATTTTAGGTGTTGTCCTTTTTAAACTTTCTATATACGTTATAGCAGAGGCATAGTTGCTGGTCTCGAAAAGGATTTCACTTAATAGTTCGTTTGTCTCATCTATATATTTTCCTTCAGGGTAATTTTTCACATAACTCTGCAAGTCTACAATAGCCTGTTGGTTATTACCCTTGTCTATCAATACTTTAATATAATTATAAGTCGCTTCTTCCTTAATGGCAAGGTCAAAATTTTGCTTACGAGCAGCATCGAATGCAGCCATGGCTGAGTTTAGGTCTCCCTCACGTAAAGCAGAAATTCCCAGATAATATGCAGATTGCTGCCCTAGTTCGTCGGGATTACCAGCTAAATTTTTGAAAAGAGCCGACGCATTTTTGTATTGTTCTATTTTATATAAACTAAATGCATGC
>CAZBAV010000015.1:4399-20784 GCA_964489955.1 uncultured Lacihabitans sp.
CCTAAAAGTAACCTGAGGTGAAAGCGAAGTCTTCTTTATAGCTTTATACTTGTCGTAATACAAAGCCGCTTTTTCAAAATTGTTGTTGAAATAGCTTACTTCGGCTGCTAGAAGGGCTAACTCTTCGAACTTACGACCATTAGGGTTAACAATGATTGGTTCTGCGTAAGCGAGAAGTTCATCATATTTCTTTTGACGGTAAAGAATTTGTCCAATCCAATTTGGAACCTCAACCCTGTAAGGATTCACATTTTCTACTCTTCTCAGATCAGTAAGAGCTAAATCGAAGTTTTCGTTTTGGAAATTTATTACGGCAGCATAGTATGCGGCATCTACAGCACTTGGTGCCACAGTACCCTTAACATAGTCAAATTGGGTTAAAGCACTCCTGAAATCCTTTGTTTGGTAGTATGCTAAGCCCAATTTATAGCGTATTTCGTAGGTGTCAATATTATCAGCTCTGTTTTCCAAAGATTTTTCGAAATACTTTATCGCATCTTTGTACTCCCCTTTTTCATAATAACTATTGGCAAGGTCAGAGAAAATAATCTTGGCCTTCGGGTGGTCTATGTTTTTTGTAACAAAACGCTCTACCTCTATATCAGCATCCAGGGCTTTTGAGTTCAATGAAGCCATAGCCGAATAGTATTCGGCATTAGCCAAATTAAACTTATTGGGCGTAAGGGTCTTAGCCGAAAGATTTATATAGTTTTGGAACTCTTTTCGTGAAGAACTATATGCCTTTTTCTCATAAAGTTCTATGCCATTGTTATAGTGAGATTCAATGGAAGAGTAACTTAAAGTATTTTGGGAATACGAAGAAAAAGAAGCAGTTAAAGTTAGAAAAGCCAGAATCTTAAATTTCATATGATAACATGATAATTGGGCAAAAATAGGAAAATAATCGTGTATTTTTACTCGGAAAAACGTATAAAGCATTTAAAAATTGTAGTTTTGTGTAAATCAATCTCTAATATTTTTATGAAGTATTTTTTGTGTTTATTCTTTATTCCGTTGTTTTCTGCATTTGCGTACAAACAAGACTCCTATCCTACGGTGTATGAGGTGTCTATGCCAGAGCCACACACGCATTATTTCGAAGTAAAAGTTACAATTAATGATAAAGAGATCTTAAGTAATCCTTATGTAGAGTTACGGATGCCGACTTGGACGCCGGGGTCTTATTTGATAAGGGAGTTTGCAAGAAACGTACAGGAGGTAAAGGCTGTGGGAGCAGCAAATACTAAATTGTCTGTAGCTAAAACACTTAAAAGTACCTGGAAGGTACAAGGGCATGAAGGCAAACCTATCACTTTCTCATATCGGGTTTATGCATTTGAAATGACAGTAAGGACATCTTTTTTAGATGACTCACACGGATATATAAACGGAGGGTCTGTATTTATGTATGTACCAGAACTTAAGAATAAGAAATCTTTGGTTAAAATTGAACCTCATGCATCTTTTGGTAAAGTGTCCGTGGCACTACCAGAAGTGAAAAAGAACCAATTTGAGGCAGAAAACTATGATTTACTGGTAGATAGTCCTTTTGAAATCGGTAACCATGAAATCCTGGAGTTTGAAGCTTTGGGTGTAAAACACAAGATTGCTAATTACTCTATGGAGCCTTTAGATTACGATAGAGCTAAAGTGGTAGAAGATTATAAGAAAGTGGTGCTTGCTAGCCATTCTATTTTTGGAGGAAAACATCCATGTAAGGAGTATTTGTTCATAATCCACCATTTACCGGGAATTGGGGGCGGATTGGAGCACCTAAACTCTACCACATGCCACACTACTCCTGGTGCTTACCAAGATAGTAGACGTTATGAGAGCTTCATGGGACTTATAGCACACGAGTACTTCCACCTTTGGAATGTAAAGAGGCTACGTCCTGTAGCTTTGGGGCCATTTGACTATGAAAATGAGAATTATACCAATATGCTTTGGGTGGCAGAAGGTTTTACAAATTACTATCAGAGTGATATACTGAAAAGAGGTGGGCTTATAGATGAAGAACGAATGCTGGCACTTTTGGCTGGAAACATCGGAAATGTAGAAAATCAGTATGGTAATAAAATACAAGCTGTAGCAGAGAGCTCGTGGGATGCATGGATAAAGTTTTACAGACCCAATGAAAACTCAGCAAACTCTACCATATCTTACTACAATAAAGGAGGCATATTAGCTAATATCCTCAATATGATTATCATAGGAAATACGAATGGACAAAAGTCTTTGGATAATGTTTTACAAAATCTATACAATGACTTGTACTTGAAAAAAGATATTGGTTTTACAGACGAGGAGTTTATAAAAGAATGTGAAAAAGTATCCGGACAGAAGTTGGAGCAGTTTTTCTATGACCATGTATATGGTACAGAGCCAATAGATTATAAAAAGTATTTTGCTATGGTAGATGTGGATGCCAATTTAGGATTAGCAAATCCGGGAACGCCCTATTTTGGAGCTATGGTTGGCTTTTCAGGAGGAAAGGTAGCAAGAGTTGATTTTGGTACAGGAGCTTACGAGGGAGGTATCAATGTAAATGACGAGATTGTGGAAGTAGACGGGAAACGTTTTACAGGTTTAAGCCAGATTACGGACGGCAAAAAGGTGGGTGACAAAGTGAAAATTACGGTATCCAGAGCAAATGTTCGTAAAACGTACGAAATTACACTTAAAGAAGATCCAAGACTTAGGGTTACCTTAACTCCTAAGCGTACCGCTTCTGAGCAGAAGAAATATAATAAGTGGATGCACGTGGACTAATCTTTTTTAGAGGATTTTATGGTAAAGGGGCAGTAATGCCCCTCTTTTTTTGTGCACTATCCAAGCCAATATGGTCTATAGTCTCCCTAGTTAATCTTTAATGAACTGGACCGCAGTTTCGTTTATTCCGTACTTTTTGGTTTGTAGAAGTTTAATTATCTCAGCTCCAGCCAGTAACATAGGGCCATAACTATGAGCAGCATAAGGACTTACTGGACGATAATAGTAAAATGCAGGGTCAAGGCCCATACCGGTGCCTACACATGTGCCGTGTATTTTTCCTTCTTCATCAATTTTTGTAGATAAGGCTTCCCAAGCAAGTAGAGCCATAGGGCCAAACGCTTCATAATCTAACCACCCGTTGTTAATACCCTTTACAATGGAATAGGTAAATATTGCTGTAGCCGAGGTTTCGAGATAAGTATCAGATTTATCTAAAAGTTGGTGCCAAAAACCTGTGCCGGATTGGAGTGCTGCTAAGCCCTGTATGTGCTTATAGTATAAATCCAGTATAGATTTTCGGTCTTTGTGGTTTTTGGGCAACACGTTTAGGACTTCTGTAATGGCCATTATAGCCCAGCCATTTGCCCTAGCCCAGTGATATTTCGGCTGTATTTCGGAGTCTTCTATCCAGCCATGAATAAAAATGTTTTTTTGGTTGTCAAACATCTTCCGGCTAAACAGTAGAATTTGCTTAGCAGCCTCATCATAGTATTTTATATCTCCTGTAGCTTTACCCATGTAGGCTATGGCTGGAACGCTCATAAACATATCGTCTAGCCAAACGGTGTTCTTTAATGGGCGTTGTCTCGCAAAAGTTCCGTCTTTTAGGCGATACTCTTTATGCATAATAAAATCTACAAAATTGCTGATAGCAGGCTTAATTTCTGGCTTCGCATTTTCTTGTTCTAATTTAATCATAGCTACACATAATGCTCCTGCGTCATCTAAGGAATGTGGTTGCAAAATGCTTTTTACAAGTGACTTACCTTGCTCTTCTTTATTCTTGTTCCTATAGAAGTTAGAAAGAGAGTTTAACAAATCTATTCTTGTTTGGGTGTATTCTTTATATCGTTGATCGCCGCTTGCTTCTGCCATGGCCAGCATGCCGCCGTAGGTAACACCCCATTCATAACTGAACAAGCGGTAGTCACCTTTGGCAAAAGCAGCGTTGCTTCCTGGGTTTTCTGGATCTAATACCTTTCCTGTGTTTTTTTCTACCGCTGTGGCAGGCGTAACTTTTTCTAAATATGCCAATACTCTATCCATGTCTGCTTTAACCGATTTTGTATTTGCTTTTCCGTATGGATGCGGATAATCAGGGGGGATCAGGTGTAGAGGTGTATTAGAGTCTGTTACTTGGGCTAGTAAAGGGTTTAAAGCAGCTAAAAGTATAGCTAAACCTAATTGAAAAATATTTTTTATCATTTTAACTTTATTTCGGCCGGAGCCAGAGCGACTAATTTAACTAAAACGCAGCGTATGTTTAAAGGGTGTAAAACCAGTAAGGTATACGTGCTGTCCGGGTGTTTGCAATGAACCGAAATGGACACTATATTTTTCTCCTTCTAAACCTTGGATCCAATCATGCTTCTTTACTCCCGGACCAAAAGTTATGGTATCTTGTGCGTTCGTAAATGTGGCGTTCTCTCTTTCTAAAAACTGTTTATCACTTACACCAGACAGTTTTCCATCTTCATCAAAACATAAATGTATTGTAACGGCCACACCTTCCAGACCTGTGACTTCAAAGTCCAGTGTGGCTTCTCCGTCTTTTTCATAGAAAGTCACTTTACTATCAAGGGTTTTTACGTTACTGACAGGGCGTTTTTCAAAGTCCATTTTACTCCAAAATCGGTCATCGGTGCTAGGTGTAAGGGCATAGTCTCCATCTGCACGACGGTCTTTTGGTTTTAATGGCTGGTAGTATGGGGCTTCTATTTTTCTGTGTAAGATATACTTACCGTCTTGTTGAGTAATTCCCTCACTTCTAAAATACCCGGTGCTAAAAAAACGGGCCGACATCCGCATGTATTTTAATGCGGCTTCCCCTTTTCTATATCCAAAGAAGTTAGGACTAACCGAACGCCCTGATGCTATTATTAGAGGCCAGTCATTGCCACCAAAAAGTGTCATTGCGGTGTTTTTTCTCCTGATTCTAAGTAAACTGCTGGTTTTAAATAGCTTCTCAAAATCTATGGAAGGCATTTCTGCTTTGGGTAATTCTCTCATCAGAACCTCGTCAGCCATAAAGCAATACAAAGCTTCATTTAATACAGTGTTCTGGAATTCTCCTTGTTTCTCAATAAGTGAGGCGATAGCCGAAAAATTTGGGTTTTGAAGTTCTATGGCCAAAAAGCGATAGTGCAAATACTGTACAATTATTTTTCTGCTGGAATACTGATCCTGGCGTCTGGAGTCAAAAGTTATTAGGTCTCCATTTGGGTCCATGTAGTACCAAGTCATTTCTAAGCTTTTTATAGCCGGCTTGTATAATTCTGGTCTTTTTAGGAGGTGTCCCATGGTTATAAAGGCACGATTCTCTACATCGGAGTAATTCATACTACGTTCAGGATAATGCCCGTCTTCATCCATGTACACGCCTTCAGATAGCCATTCGTCAATTCTGGCAATGTACTTTTGGTTAGGATACAGTTTATTTACCCAAGCCAAAGCCGCACAGATTTCCCAGCGGTGATTAGGGGTGTGTACTCCTCCTGTTGTAAGGGCCTCTCCTACTTTCAAGACCACTTCTTTTATAGACTTCTTGATTGGATCTAAAGATTTTTGCTCGCTTTGCATCAAAATATAGACACCAGAACACAAGGGTTCCATAATAAATGCCGTATCTGGAGGAGACTCTAAATTACCCGCATTTATGGTTCCGTCTGCACTTAAGATTGCGTTTAAACCTGTTATAGTTTCTTTGAGTTTATATACTAATTGTTCTTTCTGGTAAAAAAGAGATTGAGGATTACAGTACGCAGCTGCAAACTTCGCAAAATTATACCCCAAGCTCCGGCCTCCATGCCGATTGGCGGCATCGCCTCTTTTTAGTAAGTCGGCCACATGCTCATCATTGCCTTTTACAAGAGCTTTTATTAAGGCAGGAGCCTTGTCATTAGCAAGTAAACCCGGACTAAACGCGAGAGCAGTTCCCAGAGTAGTAGCATGTAAAATAAATTCCTTTCTATTCATTTCTATAGATTTATTTCTTAATGATGGTTTGGTACAATACATTGCCTTCATGGTCAATTGCATATACTACCATTTCTTTTGAAGTTACAGCAAAAAGCAGAAAACCATATGCCCGTGCGGCAAATTTACTATATTCCAGCATATCTACTTGTGTAGCTTCTGAGGCTGAACCAGATACAAAATGATGTATGTCTCCTTTTGGCTGCAAATGCTGTAAACTATGGTCATGTCCGGCAATGTAAGCATCTACCTTATTTTCAATAAATAGTTCATTGAGCGAGTTTCTAATCCTACGAGTATCGTAACCCTCTCTTCGAGTGATACTTCCGGTAAACATAGGATGGTGACCTACTACAATGTTCCAGTGGTCTTCTTTAGCCAAGTTGGAAATCGATTGCTTTATCCAGGCTTTTTGGGCGGTACTATCTGTAGCTTTTACGTTTGGACCGTATTCTGGATTGGTATAAAACTCCGGAATTAAAGGGTTGGTATCTATAAATGTGAACTTTATGTTCTTTCCTGAGCCATCTTTAAGTTTAATCTGCTTGTTAAAATATCGGGCTGGCATAATCCATCTACGGCTTATTTTAGTGTAAGCTACTTGTGCATCCGGGTCTCCCATATAGTCATGGTTTCCTAGTATAGAGTACCACTCTCTTTGCAAGGAAAAGTCTTTGTAGACTTCCTCCAAGGAGTAATGCCAGTGCGGGTCTTGTGTGCTTGCTACTCCTTTTGGATAAAAATTATCGCCTACGTTTACAAAAAAATCTGCATGCACTTCTCTTGCAGTTTTGGCCATTTGAGCTGCTACGGGTAGCTGGTGATCATCACCAAAACGTCCCCAATCTCCAAAGACAAGAAATTTTACCGCTCCTTTGGGTATTTCTATTTTTTGCTGTGCCTTGCTTTCTTTTGTTCCAATAAGTGCCAGTAAAATAATTAAAAGCCAGTTTTTCATCCGCTGTTATATTTGGTAAAAATTAGCCAAACTACTTTTGGAGTGGTTTGGCTAATTTTGGTTAATTAATTACAAATGTCTTTGTTAATATCCTTGGTTTTGTGTCCAGTTAGTGTTAACATTCATTACGTCTCTTGGTACGGGAAAAATTCTTCTGAACTTCTCTGTGAAGCCTTGTGCATACAGAGATTTAAAGCCCCAATTGTCCTCAAATTTTCCATAGCGAATAAGGTCATTACGTCTCCAGGATTCATCTGCAAACTCTCTAGCACGCTCATCCAAAATATCTTGCAGAGACGGAGTTCCCACAAATGCAGGGGCACTTACATACGTTCGTATTTTGTTCAATAAAACTGTTGGAGTTTCACCGTTTGTTGCAGACCCACCCCTAAGGATAGCTTCTGCTTTCATTAAGTATACGTCTGCTAACCTGAAAATTGGCACATCATTGCTTTGACTTCTTCCCTGAGCGGCTGTTGTATTCGGGTCTACGTAAAACTTAATTGATCTGTGACCCATAGAGCGTCCTTTTTGATCGTTGCCGACGTTCAGAGTTCCCTCTCCCCCAGGACGTAGAACAATTTCCTTAACGATGTTTAGCTGCCAGTCAAACTGCGTATCTGCATCTGCACCCGTGTAATCCTGGTCAATTCCTCTTTTCGAAGTTCTGATATTAAATGGTTGGGTCGTTTGTGCATAATTTGACCAATAAAACTGTAAACCTCCTATATAAGACGCATTTCTTTGGTCTCCTTCCAGATTAAATTTATCCAGGAAGGTTGGTAGAACTCTGAATGTGCCACCTACACTTGCAGGAAGAGGAGCAAACTGCGACTGGGCACTTCTGTGTACCCAGAAACGACCATATGTCATTCCCTGTTGTGTTTCTCTGTCAAATGGCATTGCGAAGATGAAATCCTTAATTTGCGGTCCATTGGTGGGGCGGAACTTTACTAGGAACCTATCACTCAAATTAAACTTGTTAGAGCTAATTACCGCATCACAGGCTGCAATGGCATCTTGTAATTTGGGGTTGGCTGCGGAAGGATTGTAATTTGCTACATCTGCAGTAGTATAAACATTCCAATTTAAATAAAGTTTCGCTAAAAGTGATTCTGCTACATATTTTGTGGCTTTTCCGTAGGTTGCTGGTGTAACATCGGTAGGTAGCTTTTCTTTGATTTCCAACAACTCAGATTCTATAAAACGGGCTACTTCTGCACGGGGAGCACGGTCTTGTTGCTCACCTCCTATTGCTTTTATTATAGGTACAGCTCCAAAATTATCCATTAAAATAAAATAGTAATATGCTCTCATGGCACGTATAGAAGCCGCACTGTTGCTTTGGTCGTCATTTATCAGAGCCAAGACTATGTTACAAGATGTAACGCCTGACATAGCAGAGTTCCATATGGTATGTAGCATACCGTGATCTCTGTTCCAGTCATGGACATGCATTTGGCGGTATGCTCCACCATCGTACCAGTCAGATCCCATAGCCACGCTCACTGCTTCGTCAGACGAAAGCGTCTGTGCCATCCAGTAGTCTCTTCCGTAAGCTCCCCTAAATGCATTATAGACATTTGCAGAAACGGCTTCGGTTGCTAATTCAGAATCAGGAAACTTTGTATACTCCGATTTTACGTCTACATCAAGGTCGGTACAGCTGTTTGCTATCAATGCTCCACCTAAAAGTATTAATTTAATATATGTTTTCATATCGTATTTTACGTCTTTTAGATTAAAAGTTTAAGTTTACTCCCATGGTTAAAGTACGGGTCCTAGGGTAAGTCTGGCGGTTATCTATTCCCGGGGTTATTCCTCCTAAAGAAACCTCAGGATCTACTCCTTTATACTTGGTCAAGACAAAAGCGTTATTAACATTTGCGTAAATACGTACATTTTTTACATTACCTAAGTTGCCTAAATTATAACCTAGAGAAAGCTGTGCTAAACGCAGGTAACTTCCATCCTCAAGGTATCTGTCAGATAAGAAATGGGCATTATAATCTGTTACCTTTTCTGTTTCTAATACACTCAGTAAAAGATTTTTATTTCCGGCATTGCCAACTACGTTAGAATGGCGGGCACGGGTGGCGTTCATAACTTTGTTTCCTGCTATGCCCTGAAAGACAGTATTAAGAGAGAACTTTTTGTAAGTTAGTGTATTATGCCATCCAAAAGTAAATTTCGGTTGGGCACTTCCGGTTGCTGCACGGTCTTTGTCTTGTGGAGTGGCTGTTGTGTTTCCAGTTCTTTCTCCTGTTTCCAAATCCCTTTCATAGAATGTAGAAACTCCGCTTTCGTTATAACCAGCCCATTCCCACGTATAGAACTGGCCTATTGGACTGCCCTCCATTATACGCATTTGTGAAGCTCCTGATTGTCCGGCTCCGTCTAAGGAAGCTAAGTTCATGAAGTTAACAGAGAATTCTGCATTAGAAATACTGGTAACCACGTTTTTATTATGAGAAATATTGAATCCCGTATTCCAGGTAAAGTTGTTTTTCCTTACAGGCACGGCATTTAAACTTAGTTCCACACCTTTGTTATTGATGGAGCCCACGTTTGTAGTTAACCATCCATATAGATATTGTGTGGTAGAAACTTGATAATCAGATATAAGGTCTGTGGTGTTTTTGTCGTAGTATTCTAATGTACCAGTTAGGCGGTTATCGAAAAATCCAAAATCTAAACCAATATTAAACATAGACGTACGCTCCCATTTTAAATCCGGATTAGAATTTCTTATGGCTCCCAATGTCCTTACAAGATTACCTTCTGAATTCGTAAACCAGCCTGTGGCTCCGTACAATTGTGTGGCGGTAAATACATCAAAACCTAGTGAGTTACCACTTACTCCATAACCAACCCTGAACTTCAAGTCGTCAAATACATTCATATCTTTTATGAAGCTCTCTTCTGAAAGTCTCCAGGCAGCCGAAACTGACGGGAAGGTAGCCCAACGGTTGTTGGCACCAAAAGCCGAAGAACCATCCCTACGTACTGTAGCCTGGAACAAGTACTTGCTATCATAAGAATAGTTAAAACGTGAATACAATGAGATCATTCTAAGTGTAGAAAGTCTCCAGCCACCAAAGCCATTCATGTCTATATTGTTTGCAATTCCCGGGTTATAGGCTTGCAGTGCATCGTCATAGAAATTGTAAGTTGATAGCTGAAAGCCGTCGCCATCATTGTTCTGCTCCCACGAATATCCTGCTAATGCACCAATTTTATGGGCAGTTCCAAAGTTTTTGTCATACGCAAGGTTCATTTCCATTACGGTTCTTTCTCCTTCTCCAGATGACCTTGTGGCTTTCCCGTTCATTCCCCTTGCAGCCATAGATTTTGAAGATAAGTATTCAAAATAGTTGCTTTGCGAGTTTTGGAAAGATAAATCTAAATTATACCTCAAATCTTTAAAGATTTGGTAACCGGCACGTGCATGTGCCTGTATAAGTTTATCTTTTGGTCTAATGGTATTCTCTTTGATTAGGGATACAGGGTTAACATACTGGGATCTCTGCGGGTATTCAAACCAGCTTCCATCTGTGTTCTTTACGGGTGACAGAGGTAAATAGTAATACATGGCATCGTACACGCTTACACCTTGACCCCAGGCTATCACGTCGTTACGGTTTGTGATACTTGCATTTAAGTTAAATGAGAGTGTCAGTTTATCATTTAAAGTCTTAGTTTCCAGAAAGCCTCTTGCTACATAACGCTCCATGTCGGTACCTTGTATTACACCATTGTTTTTCAGGTAGTTAATACTTGTGCTGTATCTTGTTTTTTCTGTACCGCCATTTATAGAAATATTGTGGTTAGTAGAAACACCCATTCGCTCTACTTCATCCTGCCAATTTGTGTCTGCTCCCCTGTCATCATAAGGATCTAAGGAAGCCCCGTTGTTAAGCACAAAGTCTTTGTACTGCTTGGCATTCATCATCTCAAGACGCTTTGCAACTTTGTCAAAACTCACAAAACCGTTATAGCTTACGTTTGTCTGCCCGGCTTTTCCTTTTTTAGTTGTGACGATAATCACACCGTTTGCTGCTTTAGAGCCATAAATAGCAGTAGCAGAAGCGTCCCGTAGTACATCAATACTGGTTATATCATCGGGAGCAACAAGGCTTAGTGAAGCTCCAGGCACTCCATCTATAACATAAAAAGGCTCGCTTGCTGCTCCTGACCGTAACGTAGAAGCTCCTCTTAAGGTAACAGAAGGACTGGCATTGGGATTACTATTGTTAGTAGAGATGCTCAAACCGGGTACTTTCCCTTGTAGTAATTGGGCGGGATTGGAGTAGACACCCTGGTTAAAGTCTTCTGACTTAATAGAAGTGATTGAACTGGTTACGTCTTTTTTTGCCATACTACCGTATCCAACCACTACTACCTCATCAAGTATTTTTTTATCTTCCTCCATAATCACTGTTAAGTTTTGGCCTGAAACCGTAACTTCTTTTGTGATAAAACCAATGGAGGAAAACACTAGTGTTTCACCTTGGCGTACTCCTTTTAGAGTAAACTTACCAGTCTCGTTGGTCATAGTTCCTCCTGAGTCACCTTTTTTTACTACCGTTACACCGGGCAGGGCGGTTCCATTGGCTTCTGTGACCGTTCCGGCCACTTCGCTTTGAGCCAGGGATGCCAAGGCTCCAAATAGTAAGAAAATAGTTGTGGTCAACTTAATCTTTGACCGTTTGAGTAAATTAAATAAAATCATAGATTTTAAATTTTGTTTCGTTTTAAAATTTTTAATGGCTGCATTTCACTAATCGTGAATTGGAGTACTAACTGAGTTTGGTCAGAAATAGCCGGAAGCAATCCTGACGCAAGCATTCATGCGTGAGAGTTACGAAGTAGGTAAGTAATTGTTTTTTTCATATTTTAAGGTTGAATTTGTTTTACTGCTAAGCTTCAAAAAGTGTTGTCGTGTGTTTGACACAATTAAGATTACTAACTTCTGTTAAGTATCAGCGGTTATTAACACATTATGAAAACAAAGCAATAACAAATTATTTTAGGAAGCGAGAAAAGAAGAAAATTATTCTATGCAAAGGTTTGCATAACTATATAGATTTGTATTTTGCAATTATTTGTATTAATAGTGCAATTTTCTGGTTCAAATATGAGAAGTTTTTCCAGACTTGCCAACAAATTTAAAATGATAATTAACTTTAAGTTTTATAGATAATGTTACCATTTTATTAACTCTATATGGAAAGACCGGCTACCATAACAGACATAGCGAAAATCCTAAAAATCTCTCCATCTACGGTGTCCAGAGCTTTGAATGGGCATCCCTCTATAAGTGAAGTAACCAGGTTAGAAGTTATGAGATTGGCTCTGGAGTTAAATTACCAACCAAACTTAGCCGCACGAAATCTTCTGAATCAGAAGTCTGGGATTATTGGAGTGATTGTGCCGGAAATCACGAGCTATTTTTTCTCGACGGTAATAACAGCTATTCAGGATAGTCTATCTTCGGTGGGTTATAAAATCCTGATTTCACAGACCAATGAGTGTTTTGACAGGGAGGTGAAGGTTGTAAATGAAATGTCGCAGTTAAGAGTAGAGGGCTTATTGGTTTCTCCCAGCTTTAAAACCCGCTCCTATTCACATTTAGAGGAAGTCCGGAAGTCCGGAACACCAATTGTCATTTTTGATCGCGATTGCCCGGAATTTAATTCATCAAAAGTTTTTGTGGATGTGTATGACGGTGCTTTTCAGGCTGTAAACTATTTGGTAAAATGTGGAAGAAAACAAATAGCCCATATTGCCGGCCCTACTCAGATTCCCACGTTTAAGGATAGGTTTGATGCATATTGTGAAGTACTTTCTATGAATCTGTTCAGCGTAGATGATACTCTTATTATAGAAAGTGGTGGCTTTGGGCCGGAAGATGGTATTGAAGCTGTAGAGACCCTATTAAAAAACGGAACAGATTTTGACGCTATATTTTGTGTAAATGATGCGGTGGCTATTGGGGCTATGCACGCATTAAGGGAAAAGGGATTTCGTATCCCGGAAGATGTGGATATTGTAGGCTTTGATGATGAACCTTATTCAGCAGTATTTTACCCATCTATTACTACAGTATGGCAACCTGTATATGACATGGGTTTACTGTCCTCTAAACTGTTGTTAGATGATATTGGTAATAAGCATAATCCGCCAAAATTTAGGTATGAAGTTCTAAAACCTGAGCTTATAATACGGAATTCTACCCGCGATTCATAGCTCAACCCAGCATATCATCCATACCCCACGACCCTACTTTGTCAGACAGCCACTCTGCGGCCACTACAGCTCCCAAAGCAAAACCCGAACGAGAATATGCAGTATGTTTAATTTCTATTTCATCAACTTCCGAAATGTACTTGATGGCATGTGTGCCGGGAACCTTACCTTCACGTGATGACCAGATAGGCACTTCAGCCGGCTTAGGGATTTCATTGTTTATCCAAGATTCCTTTCCTTCTAAGTTTTCAATCAAGCCTTCTGCTAAGGTAATGGCTGTTCCACTTGGAGAATCTAATTTTTCAGTATGGTGGATCTCAGATGTAAAAACTTCGTATTGTGTATGTGGATTTACTATTTTTGCGAGCATTTTATTAAGCTGGAAGAACAGGTTTACACCAATACTGTAGTTTGAAGCATAGAAAAATGCGGCTTTGTTTGCTTTACATAATTCCTCAATTTCCGGTCTTTCAGCTAACCAACCCGTGGTTCCACATACTACCTTAAGTCCTGCTTTCATACAATAGGAAAGATTATTGTACGCTGCTTCGGGCGAACTAAACTCAATTACAACGTCTACGGTTTCCGGGGTAAGGTCAGTGAGTTTATCTGTAGTACTTTTATCTACACGGTAAACGACTTGGTGCCCGCGGCTAATGGCAATGCCTTCAATGGTTTTACCCATTTTTCCGTATCCTATGAGTGCTATTTTCATATATTCTTTGTATTACCCCACCACTTAAAAAGCAGGCGGGACTTATCTTACGTTTAATGTTATTTTTACTCCGGCAGCTCTGCCACTAAAGCCATTTTCTATAACTGTCGGACTGAATTTTAATGATATATTATCAGAGACATCAAAATTCTTAAGATGGGCAGAAACATTGGCTTCTACAGCAAACAGTACCCATCCTAATCCTATTCCTATGATTGACAGCTCTTTGTATCTTTTAAATGAAGATGCTGCTCTTGCAAAAGTTTGAATACTCCTTCCTGGAGCATTGCTACCCTCTGGATAAACATAGGAAGTTAATTTCTCTCTATCCATTTTCTCAACAATACCGATATATTCCTGATACCGGTTATTATTACTTGCCAAAGCCCAAAAACCGCCTGCTGCTGCCAAATAAACCACAGGGACTTTCCAGTAGTCTTTATTCATTATTTGACCTGTGCCAGGTATAGCCATAGATCTCCAGAAAACTACTTTCGGTTTCTGATGTTTAGTAAAACTATCTATCCCTATGACAAGTCTGTGGTGCTTGCCTAGGTTATTAACTATTTTTTTAAAGCGTTTGCCCCGGGTAGTGTCATAAGGCATGTGGGTTTTCTCCAACGAATCCAGTACTTGCTTTCCTAACACAACAGTACTGTCTTTCTGACCGAAGCAAAAAGTTAGTGAGAACACAAAAACTAAAGTTGCAAAGTATTTCACTTTTTAAGCCTGTCGATAATTTGGTCCAGCTCCAATTTAGAGGTAAAAGGAATTTTTATTTCCCCTTTATGGTTCTCATCAGCCTGAACAACTACTCTTTTGTCAAATATCTGGCTGAATTTATCCTGAAAGTCACCTAATGTCGCTTTTTTAGACATAGCTTCAGGCTTCCGGGCTGTAGCCGCCTTAGGCTGACCGTTTAAAAGTTTTACCAGTTCTTCTACTTTCCGTACAGACAATTCTTTCGTTACGGTTTCCTGATACGCTTTCAGTAACTTTTGTTCATCAGCAATACCCAACAAAGCTCTGGCATGACCCATGGATAACTGTTTTGCAGCTAAACCTTCCTGTATTAGAGATGGCAGATTTAATAACCTTAAGTAATTGTTTACAGTAGTACGGTCTTTACCTACCCTGGCACCAAGTTCTTCCTGCTTAAGGTCACACTCGTCTATTAAACGTTTATAGGCCAAAGCAATTTCCATTGGGTTCAGATTTTCGCGTTGGATGTTTTCAATTAAACCCAACTCTAGCATTTGGCTGTCTGTAGCTTCCCTCACAAAAGCAGGAATTGTCTTTAAACCAGCCATTTTTGAAGCTTGAAGCCTCCTTTCACCGGAGATGAGTTCATATTTATCCCCATTTCTTCTGACAGCAATAGGCTGTATAATACCTTGTACACGAATAGACTCCTTTAAATCCTGAAGTGCATCTGGATCAAATTGGGTCCGCGGTTGGTACGGATTAGTGTATATATCTTCTACAGGAATCTCAAAACTTATCGATTCCTCTACTACTTCAGTTTCCGAAGGGCCCAAAAGTGAACTAAGTCCTTTTCCTAAGCCTATTTTACGTTTTACATTCATTTTCTTGTGTCAATGATTTCGTTGGCAAGTTTTAAGTAGTCTATATATCCGCTATGAGGAGTAGTACCATTTAAATCTACCAATGAAAAGTCAGGAATGGCTAAATAATAGTTTCTAGAAATTACAGTATCAAATACAAAACCCGGGAAATTTAAAATCAGCTCATCTTTAACTTTGCTAGAGAGCGTACTTTCCGAGTCATACTTTGTAATTAAAAACCCTTCTATTTCCAGTAGCTGGTGTTCTTTTATTTCTTTTAGGGTCTGGTGTAGTTCTTCTAAACCATAATATTGTGCCTCTATAGGTACAATTACACTATCCAAATCCTTCAGGCTACCAGCATCATGCACATCAAAGAGGACATAGTCGTAATCTGTATCTTCACCTTCTATGATGGTAGTATTTTTATGGTGCCATTTTAAATTCCCCAGAGTAAAAAGGCCTGTACTGGTGTCATAGCCTGCCTTTCCTTTTTTATCCGGGCTTAAAGTAAGCACTTTTTTGTTTACAGCTGATAAGGCTGCAGCAAGAAAAAAAGTGGTTGTAGTTTTACCGCAACCATTATCCATGCTGAATATACCTATTTTTTTTGCCATTCAATCTTACTTACAAAAATGCTTTAAAAGTGTTTGCGAAACAAAGGTTTTTCAAACAAAAAGAGGTTCTTTTTAAGGAACCTCTTTTTGTTGTTAGCCTAAGTATGCCTTAAGGGCTTTACTTCTTGAGGTTTGCCTCAGCCTACGAATAGCTTTTTCCTTTATCTGTCTTACCCTTTCACGGGTTAAGTTAAATTTCTCACCTATTTCTTCTAAAGTCATAGCTTGTTCTCCGTTAAGACCAAAGTAGAACATAATAACTTCGGCTTCGCGGGTAGTAAGAGTAGACAAAGCCCTTAGTACTTCTCTTC
>CAZBAV010000015.1:20794-29131 GCA_964489955.1 uncultured Lacihabitans sp.
TTCTCTTCTTAGAGAGTCGTTCATTAGCTCTTGGTCAGGTCTTATTTCTGTGTCGTTCTCAAGAACATCCAATAGGCTATTCTCCTCACCTTGTACAAAAGGAGCATCTACAGACACGTGCCTTCCCGATATTTTCATGGTGTCTACCACTTCATTGGCAGAGATTTCCAGAACTTCTGCTAATTCTTCAGGAGAAGGCTCTCTCTCAAATCTTTGCTCTAGTTCAGAGAAAGTTTTAGAAATCTTATTTAATGAACCAACTCTATTTAAAGGTAATCTTACAATTCTTGACTGCTCAGCCAAAGCTTGTAATATACTTTGACGAATCCACCATACAGCGTAAGAGATAAACTTAAAACCACGGGTTTCATCAAACCTTTGTGCAGCCTTTATCAAGCCAAGGTTACCTTCGTTTATTAGGTCACCAAGAGATAGACCTTGATTTTGGTATTGCTTTGCTACTGAAACCACAAACCTTAAGTTAGCTTTGGTTAAGCGTTCCAAAGATAGTTGGTCTCCATCACGGATTTTCTGGGCTAAAATAACCTCTTCATCCGGTGTAAGTAGATCCACTTTACCAATTTCCTGAAGATATTTATCCAAGGATTGGCTTTCCCGATTGGTAATTTGTTTGCTAATTTTAAGCTGTCTCATCCTTCTACTTTAAATTTTTTATGGTTACAATAGAGCAGTGCACTCTATTGTAACATCCCAAGTCTAATTATTGTTCAACAGGTTTGCTTTCTGTTCCAGGTTTCTCTTCTTTCGGAGGTCTTGGAAGCAATACCTTTCTAGATAAACGGTATTTACCAGTTTTTTTGTCTATCTCTGTCAATTTTATTTGGATAATATCTCCTTCTTTTAAGACGCCATCCATGCTTGGAAGTCTCTCCCAGCTTATTTCAGAAATATGTAACAAACCTTCTTTTCCTGGTAAAAACTCTAAGAACGCACCAAAAGATTGGATTGATTTTACTTTCGCATCGTATATCTCACCCACATCAGGCATTTTTACGATGGCGTCAATCCTCTTACGGGCTTTATCCATGCTGTCGCCATTTGTAGCAAATACAGACACATAACCTTTACCGTCTTTTTCTTCGATATTGACTGTAGCACCAGATTCCCTTTGGATTTCCTGTACAACTTTACCTCCTGGTCCAATTAAAGCTCCAATAAGTTCTCTGTCAATAACTATAGTGTATGCTCTAGGAGCATGTGGTTTAAGATCCGGTCTTGCAGTTTCAAGAACTTCGGTCATTTTACCCAAAATGTGTAAACGGCCATCTCTTGCCTGCATTAGGGCTTTCTCTATGATATCAAATGAAAGTCCTCCGATTTTTATATCCATCTGGCAAGCTACAATACCGTTAGCGGTTCCCGTAACTTTAAAGTCCATATCTCCAAGGTGGTCTTCATCTCCTAAGATATCCGATAAAACAGCCCATTTTCCACTTTCCTGGTCGGTAATAAGACCCATCGCAATACCTGATACGGGAGCCTTAATAGGCACACCAGCATCCATTAATGAAAGACATCCGGCACATACTGTAGCCATAGAAGATGAACCGTTAGACTCCAATATATCACTTACAATCCTGATAGTGTATGGGTTTTGGTCTTCTGCAGGCATTACTTTTTCTAATGACCTTTGTGCCAGGTTTCCGTGTCCTACTTCTCTACGCCCAACTCCACGGTTTGGTCTTACCTCACCTGTTGAAAAACCTGGGAAATTGTAATGTAAGAAGAACTTAGAGTATCCCTTAGCCATTGGCAGGTCTACTATTTGCTCATCAAGTTTTGTACCTAAAGTAGTAGTAGAAAGTGATTGGGTCTCTCCTCTTGTAAACAAGGCAGAACCGTGTGCAGAAGCCAAATAGTCTACTTCGCAGGTGATAGGTCTGATTTCTGTTAAAGCACGTCCATCCAAACGTTTACTTTCGTCTAGTACCATTTTGCGTGATGCATCATACGTGATATCACCAAAGTACGTTTTGAACAAAGGGTTTGACTGCTCTTCTTCAGGTTGAGCTGCTACGAAGTCTTTAAGTATTTGTGCAAAACTATCGCTTCTGTACTGCTTGTTTGGAGAACCCTCTATGCATACAGCATATACCTTGTCGAATAATTCGCTATACATTTTTTCTTTAACAGCTTCATCATGCGTTTCATGGTTGTACTGTCTTTTTTCGGTTTTACCAACCTTAGCTTCTAATTCTTTCTGGGCAGCTACCTGTACTTTAATAGTTTCATGAGCCACTTTAAGGGCTTCAATCATTGCTATTTCAGATACTTCGTTAGACTCACCTTCTACCATTATGATGCTATCTGCAGTACCAGCTACCATAAGGTCTAAATCTGCAGAAGCAAGGCTCTCTATTGGTGGGTTAACCACATATTGGCCACCTATTTTAGCTACCCTTACTTCAGAAATTGGTCCGTTAAAAGGAATATCAGAAACCATAATGGCAGCAGAAGCTGCTAAGGCTGCCAATGCATCAGGCTTGATATTTTCGTCCGCAGAATGGAGCGTAACCATTACCTGCACTTCTGCATGGAAGTCTTCAGGGAAAATTGGTCTTAAAGCCCTGTCAATAAGTCTAGAAATTAGAACTTCGTTGTCTGATAGTTTACCTTCCCTTCTTTGAAAAGAACCTGGGATTTTACCTGTAGAGGCAAATTTCTCTTGGTAATCTACAGATAATGGAAGGAAATCAGTTCCCTCTTTATGTTGTTTAGCAGCACATACAGTGGCTAGCATCATTAAATTACCACTGCGTAGTACTACGGATCCGTCAGCCTGTCTGGCTAGTTTTCCGGTTTCTAGGGTAATTGTTGAACCATCCGGCATAGGGATGGTTTGGTTAATTACATTGAACATTTGTAAAATATTATGTTGTATTTTCCGCTTTTGATACAACTGGTTAATCCTTTATAAACCGCGGGGACAATTAAATCAAGTAAAAAGGGAACCTCCGATGGAGGCTCCCAATAATGTTACTTACGTATTCCTAGTTCAGCAATGATTGCCCTGTAGCGAGTGATATCTACTTTTTGTAGATAATCTAACAATCTACGACGCTTTCCTACCAATTTCAATAATCCTGAACGGGTAGAATAATCGTGCTTGTTGACTTTCAAATGCCCAGTTAAGTGAGCTATTCTATAAGTAAATAATGCTATTTGAGACTCAGCAGAACCTGTGTCAGTAGCTTTTCTTTGAAGACCTTTCGTTGAGAAAATCTCTTCTTTCTTTTCCGGAGTTAAATACATGTATATTAACCTAGATTAAGTGATAAAAAAATTAAACAGCCGCAAAATTACATAAGTATTTCCATTTATTTTTCTCTGGCCATAATTATTTATGGCGTTGTAGAAAATATACTTAAATGTTTCGTGCTTTTCTGAGGAGTATTAGTCCTATCACAAAAAGCGTAGAAACGGGAAACCATGCTCCTGTTACGGCATGTATCAGGCCTTCACGGGCGTACTTATTGCCTAGCTGTTGGAGAATGTAGTAAAGTATAAAGAAACCTATAGAAATAAGTACAGGCATACCAAATCCCCCCTTTTTAATAATGGCACCTAATGAGGCCCCTATTAAGAACATGGCCAGGCAAGAAAAGGCAGTAGTAATTTTGTTCCAGCGTTCCAGGTCTGCAGCCCATACCGACTTTTCCATAGAGTTAAGATAAGCCAAGTCAGACTCCACTTGCTGTTTCAGAGACTCAATCTTCATCTTGGCAGTATTCTCCAGCTCATTTTTTGCGGCTACTTTTCGGCTCTTGGCAAAGGATGCAGTGGCCCATTTTCCGGGTTTTATGCTTGTAGTGTCCTGAAAATTGCTGTATGAATTGTAAGACTTTAAATTGAGAGCCTGATTAGTGTTTTTCTCGTTTATTACTTTCTGTAGCGAGTCTATTGTATGGTTAAGCTCTGGTATACTTTTCATGAACTCGTGGTACAGGAAAGCGTTCTCATCGGTTCTCTGCATTCCGAAACCGCTAAGGGAGAATACCATTTTATTTTTCTGGAAGCCGTATTTTGTCAGCTGGATTGAATTATTATAGCTTGTTCCTTCAGAGTAGCTTGTGCCGTTAAATAGTTCAAATACTAATTGACTCTCATTGTTAATAGTATACATTCTGCCGCTATCGGCTACTGTAACATTTTTATTACCGCTACTGTTATTATGGTCGTAAACAATGACATTTTGCATTGTTTTGCCATCCGCATCCTTGTGACCTACCTTAATTCTGTACCCTGGTAGCTCATTGTAGAATATACCCTCTTGTATATTGAATGCCAGTTTTGTTGTTTTTATATCATACAGCAGCGAATAACCCTTTAGGTTAGCCCATGGATTAATGTAATTGTTAAAATATAAAGAAAACAAAGAAACCAGTACAGAAAGTAAAAAAGTGGGGACAACCAAGCGTGTAAGTGAAATTCCTGCAGCACGCATAGCCGTAAGTTCTGAGTGCTCTCCTAAATTACCAAAACACATTAATGTAGCCAATAAAGTGGCCAAAGGCAATGCGGTAGGTACTGTTATAAGTGTGAAGTAAGTGAAAAGTTTCGCAAAGGTAGTGTATTCTAGATTTTTTCCGATAAATTGATCGAAATACATCATTAATAAACGCATAAGGAATATAAACACTACTACAGCGGTAGTAAGTATAAAAGGCCCGAGATAAGCTTTTATGAAAAGCTTGTCTATTTTCTTCATTTCTTATGCTGAAACGTAATCCAGTAGGTTAATTGCAAAATATCTTACAAAAGTCTGAATTAAATTAAAATAGAAAAAATTAACCGCCAACTATTTCTTTAAGGTCCAAGATAAGCTCTGCCCACATGGTTTCTAAATCATCTACATCATTGTTATCTGAGTTGTCGGTTACTTTCATGTATATTGAATTGTCTAATTCGCTTGTTACGAACTTAAATTCTAAGTAATTCCCTGCGTCCTCGCCAGTAAAGTCAAAGCGTGTTGACTTGTATAGCCTGGAGGAAGTAAGTTCTGCTACATGGTCTCTCCCATCCCAATTAAAAACAAAACGCTGGTCAGAATCAAGTTTAACACTTTCTGCAAACCATTGTTGCAACCCACCTGCAGTACTGATATAATTATACAATACTTTTGGTGAAGTCTTGAATGGATATTCTTGAGTGTATTTAAATTTAGCCATTTTAGAGCATTTTTTCCCAAGATGCGGAAACAAGTAGTGATTTTCAAATATTTACGATGTTATTTTTATTTACTAAAAAAGATAAGTGATTTTTTTTTGGAAGTGTGTTTATTTTGTTTACTTTTGCACTCCAATTCAATGGCGGGGTAGCTCAGATGGTTAGAGCGTAGGATTCATAACCCTAAGGCCGGCGGTTCGATTCCGCTCCCCGCTACAGTTTAGAAGTCCAAATAGTTTATTATTAGCTATTTGGACTTTTTTGTTTTGTAAATCTCTACAATCAACATATCTCGCTTCGGACTATGTTTTTTTGAGAAACGGGTTCCCGATAGAAAGATAGCTATACCATCCCCATAAACACTTGTTCTTCTTTTAATATTCCGGATATGCTGTTTAGAACTGATAGTGTAGCACGGGATCTGTGATTAAAAAATGCAAACAGCTTGTTAAAATTCTGAGTGTTTGGCTAAATGACTCATCCTATCTTTGTAAATACTGTTTTTTTATTTAAACCTTTCTAAATACTCTTGCTGGCTTGTGCAATATGCTTTATTGCTCAAATAGTTACAGCCAAAGACATTATTCTATTATCGCCCGATAAACATATTTCCATACGTATCTCAGTAGATGAGAATATCCGCTGGGAAGTTAGTCGTGATGGGCAGGCTTTAATCTCCCCCAGCCTGATTAGCATGAGCTTTTCGGATGGACAGATATTAGGAAAAAATCCAAAACTCATCAAACAAAAAAACAATGAAGTAAATAATATAGTACAGGCTATAGTGCCGGTTAAGCAAGCTGCTATTATAAATCACTTCAATGAAATTCAACTTGACTTTAAAGGAGACTATAGTGTACTATTCAGAGCTTACAATGAAGGTGTTGCCTATCGTTTCGTTACGAAACAGAAAAATGCAGTTGAAGTATTAGATGAGCAGGCAGACTTTAATTTTCCTTCTAATTACCGTGTTTTCTGGTCTAATGAAGAAAACAAAGAATTTCAGTCGCATTTTGAAAGCAAATATACAGACGGTACTCTTGCAGCCTATGATAACAGCAAACATGCTGCTTTGCCACTTTTAGTACAAGCACCCAACGGAGTTAATCTGTTAATTAGTGAAAGTGATCTGGTAGATTACCCTAACCTCTTTTTATTTGGTACGGGCGGTAATGCTTTAAAGTCCGGTTTTCCGAAAGTGATTCAAAAAAGTGAACCTATCAGAGACAGAGGCATCAAAATAACACAATTGGCTCCTTATCACGCTAAAACCTCAGGAGATCGTACATTTCCGTGGAGAAGTGTTACTATAGCTCCGCACGACAAAGATCTGTTAGAAACGAATTTAACTTATTTATTGGCTGAACCTTCTAAAATAGAAGAAACATCATGGATTAAACCCGGAAAAGTAGCCTGGGACTGGTGGAATTTCAATAATATTTACGGAGTAGATTTCAGAGCCGGAGTTAATACACAAACCTATAAATATTATATTGACTTTGCAGCCAAGTACGGCTTAGAGTATATTATGCTGGATGAAGGCTGGACTAAGTCAACAACCAACCTTCTTGAGATGAACCCTGACATTGATGTTAAAGAGTTAATTCGCTATGGAGCCTCAAAAAATGTAGGTGTTTGGTTGTGGTGTTTGTGGGGACCGCTGGATAAAGACATGGAAAAAATCCTTGATTTGTATGCATCGTGGGGAGCTGTAGGCATAAAAGTAGATTTTATGGCACGTGCTGATCAGTACATGGTTAATTTTTATGAGCGTGTAGCCAAAGAATCTGCAAAACGTAAAATTATGGTAGATCTACACGGCTCTTATAAACCGGTTGGACTCAACAGAACTTACCCTAACGTACTTACGTATGAAGGAGTAAGAGGACTGGAAAACAACAAATGGGAATCTACCATTACACCTGTTCACAATACAACACTTCCGTTTATTCGTATGGCGGCCGGCCCAATGGATTATACACCTGGAGCTATGTTAAATGCGTCTAAGAAAAACTTCTCCATAGTGTTTGAAGCCCCTATGAGTATGACCACCAGAGCTCAGCAGGTGGCCATGTACACCATTTACGAAAGTCCGCTACAGATGCTTTCTGATAATCCTTCTAATTATCTTAAAGATCCGGTTTGTACTGAATTTATAGCACAAATACCGAGTGTATGGGATGAAACTATAGCTTTAGAAGGAAAGGTTGGAGAATATGTGGCCATGGCCCGTAGAAAAGGAAACACCTGGTACGTTGCGGCTATGAACGACTGGAAACCTAGAGAACTTACGGTTTCATTACCGTTTTTAAAAGGAGATTATAAAGTGAGCTATTTAAAGGACGGCATAAACGCGGACCGTCATGCAGCAGACTATAAAGTTGGGAATATGGTATGGTCAGAAGGCTTAAAACTAAGTATTCCTATGGCAGCTGGCGGTGGCTGGAGTGCCGTATTTACTAAGTAGGCATAAATTGGGTGCTACCCTCTCCTACCCACGTAAGCAGAAAAAACATAGCCCGGTTTTACCGGGCTTTTTTATATCCTGCATCTGGAACGCAACATGACCATTGTGGTGAAAATTAATCTGTCTTCTTTTTTGGTTTTCACCTATGCGATGCACAGGGCTTTGTCGATGTGAGGTCAAAAAATACTCTTAAGTAAACCGGAGCTATGTATAATCACTAAACCACTCTTAGTAAACCTTCTGTAAGGTTCTTCTTTTACTATCTGGTCACAATTTCTTAAAAGCAAATTGTATTACATTATGACTGATTTTTATACATTTGACAAAAACAAAGGATATGAAAACCGGCTATCTGCACGAAAACTATAAGACCATCTTACAATATGTCCTCACATTCTTTTGTGTAGCCCTTGCAGCATGGTTTTTTGCCCATGAAAAAAAGGAAATTCAGGATGTAAGCGTAACACTTCAACTGGCCGACCGCAACTGGCTTGCAGCCGGAATTTTACTGACCTTTGTCTATGTATTTCTTCAGGCCGAAATGTACCGGCAGTCTTTTAAATCGGCAGATGCCCGTGTCAGCCTTTTACAATCGGGTATTCTTTTTCTAAAACGCAATTTTATCAGTGTTTTTCTCCCTGCCGGAGGAATCTCTTCGCTTGCTTTTTTCTCGTCTCCTATAG
>CAZBAV010000015.1:29141-33462 GCA_964489955.1 uncultured Lacihabitans sp.
CGGTTTTACCGGAATTCTTACGGTAGTTGTAGTGGCGGTGCCTACTTTCATATATGCCTTATTCACCAGTCCGGTTGGAGCCAGTGAGTGGCTGGCATTGGGTACTTCCCTGCTTTTAATCCTGGCCATTTTCCTTCTTTTCTATGCTATCAGAGAAAAAGGAACCTTATACGAATGGCTAATTGCGAAAGCTCCTGCTCTGGAGGATTTCCTGAACGAAATAGCTTCCGGAAAAATACATAAAAAACACTTTCTCACTACCACAGGGATTAGCTTGCTCATTGAGCTTACGGGCATTGCCCATTTATATATCGCTGTTCAGGCTTTGCATGCAGACATCTCCCTGCTGGCTTGTACCTTAGGCTATATTATTGCGGTCATTTTTATGCTTGTTTCTCCTTTTTTGCGGGGAATGGGTGCAGTGGAGCTGTCTATGACTTATCTCTTGTCCCAATTCGGCATGAGCCATGCCATAGCCTTATCTGTTATCCTGCTTTATCGTTTTTATGAATTCTGGTTGCCGCTTATCTTTGGCCTCTTTGCGTTTCTTATTCCCGTGCAAAAACTGGTTTTGCGGATATTGCCGGCTTTATTCCTTTTTCTCCTAGCCACTGTAAATCTGATGTCGGTGCTTACACCCGCTCTGAAATCCAGATTGCATATTCTGGAAAACTTTCTGCCTTTACAACTGATCTCGGCCTCCAACTATCTTGTGTTTGCTTCAGGAATATTTCTGGTGGTGACAGCTGTTTTTCTTTTAAAGGGACTTAAAAATGCCTGGTACTTTGCCTTGCTGTTGACTGTTCTGTCGGGTTTAGGACATATCACCAAAGGGATTGACTACGAAGAAGCCTCCGTGGCCGTCATAGTGGTGCTTGTACTGGTTCTAACCCGAAAACAATATAATGTACGCAGCAGCCGTAAATTAGGATTTGTAGGACTCCGAACGGCCATTGGAGCCATCGGGTTCACCTTATTGTATGGTATCATTGGTTTCTATCTTCTGGATAAAGTTCACTTTGGTATTGATTTCTCTTTTTACCAGTCTGTGGAATTCAGTCTGAAGACATTTTTTCTTATAGATACGGAACTGCTGCCCAAAGACAACTTCGCCATTTCCTTCCTTAACTCCATTAGTTTTCTGGGTTTCAGCAGCCTGCTTTTTCTTTTCTATACGCTGGTTCGCCCCTATCTGGCTTTCTTAAACTCTTCTTCCGATGATCTGGCGGAAGCCCGTGAATTCCTTAAAGTAAATGGCTCGGGAAGTCTGGATTACTTCAAAGCCTATGGAGATAAAAACATATTCTGGAGCGAAGATAAATCCGCATTCATTGCCTACAAAATAGCCGGAATGTACGCTATTGTACTGGAAACACCCGTAGCCGCTACACCGGACGCGAAAAGCCATTGTATTGCGTCATTCGATAAATTCTGTTACAGAAACGGCCTCAGAAGCATTTATTACCGTGTAAATGAAGCGGATCTTATCCTGTTTAAGAAAAAAAAGAAACTGTTTCTGGGTCAGGAAGCTGTAGTAAGAATCAGTGATTTTTCACTGGAAGGCGGCCATAAAAAGGCATTCAGAAACTCCATAAAGAAAATCAAAGAGGCCGGATATGCTATTCGCGTATACGAGCCGCCCATAGAAAACCACTTATTGGCCGCTCTGGAGCAGGTTTCGGACGACTGGCTGCAGGAACTGGATGACCGCAAAGAAATGGTTTTTTCGCAAGGGCTCTTTGATGAGACTGAACTTAAACAACATACCCTTATTACACTGGAAGATGTTCATGGCAGAATAGTGGCATTTCTGAATGCCATTCCTGACTATTCTGCCGGAGAAGGTACGTATGACCTCATCCGGAAAACCACAGATGCTCCCTCTGGAGCCATAGATTATGTGTTGATAAGCCTGTTTTTCTACCTGCAGGAAAAAGGCTATACGGCCGTAAACCTGGGTATGGCTCCCATGTCAGGAATGACTGAACCTAAAGAATTTTCGGAGAAGTCAATCAAGTTTGCTTACGAACGAATCAAAGCATTTTCCCACTATAAAGGGCTGCGGGACTATAAAGAAAAGTTTGCTCCCGACTGGAATAACCAGTATCTGCTGTATGAAAATGATTACGACCTCATCGGGCTCCCTCAGGCGTTAAATGAGGTATTTAAACCTTAATGCCTCTGCCTCATAGATATTCGTTCTAAAACAGTTTGAATGTTACGGATAATTTGTTCTTCCATGCTTATACATGTTTACTTGGTTGAAAATGGATTTGTACTACCGGGAAAAGCATTGCATTTTTTAAAACGGGCAAACCTATAAAGTCCGCCCGTTTCACTACTTCCACCAATAGTAATAGTTGTGGCTGGCGTCATATTCAAAACCGCATTTCGGATACAATGCATTGCCTATATCGTTTGTTTTCTCGGTTTCAAGCATCAGTCCGCAGGCTTCAGTCTCATCGCACCATTGTTTTGCCCGGTCTATCAATGCCACCGAAAGTCCCTTACCTCTGTAATCAGGATGTACAAATAAATCACTCAATAACCATTGTTTTGCTAATCTGATGTAGTGGTACAGTTTGTACAACTGCACAAAACCAACTGCTTTATCGCCTGCATACACCACAAAAATGTGCGACTGATCATTGTCCATTCGCTCTTTAATAAATGTTTTACATTTTTCATAATCGTCTTCCTGGCGGTAGAAAACCCTGTAATGGTTAAATAACGCTGCTGTTGTGTCTAAATCTTTCAGATCCGCTTTTTTAATACTGTAATCCATTTGCTGCTAATTATTTTAAATGATACAGCAAAGCTAGACACCTATAGGACTATCTTTGTAGTCCAATTTTAAGATAAAAGGTAGTCCAGTATGTTACCCTACGACCATATCATTATCCTGGATAAAGAGCGTAAAATAGCTGTTTATAAGCAAATCGCCGTCTCCAT
Organism: uncultured Lacihabitans sp.; assembly: GCA_964489955.1. Lineage (GTDB taxonomy): Bacteria > Bacteroidota > Bacteroidia > Cytophagales > Spirosomataceae > Leadbetterella. Next base: position 32,094 of record CAZBAV010000015.1, read on the forward strand.
CATCGGTGCCATCAGAAACGGCACTTTTAAAGCGGGGACGCACCTGCCGGGCAGCCGTGAATTAGCTAAAACATTGGGCGTACATCGCAAGACCATAATTGCGGCTTATGAGGAGCTCGATGCTCAGAACTGGGTCACCATAGTACCCCGGAAGTACGTGGCTGTCTCCGAGCATATTCCCTCGCTGAAACCTCAGAAATGGGGAGAGCCGTCTATACGCACATCCTATGAAAACGATTTGAGCATTCCGTTTAGGAGGATAGAGAAAACCGGGCAGGATGAAAATTATCCTGATATTATCATTGATGACGGGCATCCTGACGTACGATTATCCCCTATAGATGATTTATTAAAAACATACCGCTCTTTTACTTCAAAAAAGCATAGCATTAAAAACGCAGGTAACGGAACTACACAGGGGACGCTAAAGCTTCGGGAAGAGCTGGTTAATTACCTGTCAGAAACCAGAGGATTAAATGTTTCTGCAGATAATATTTTGATTACACACGGGGCACAAATGAGCATTTATCTGGCTGGTAAGCTGCTTTTGGGTCATGCATCCCGTATCATCGTAGCCAAGCCTAACTATCCTCTTGCCAACGAAGCATTTGAAGAAATTGGAGCAACACTCGTTGAGGTAAGCGTAGATGAAAAGGGTATGGATATTGATGCTATTGAAGAGCTTTGTAAGCGTCAAAAAATTGATGCTGTCTATGTCATTCCGCATCACCATTACCCTACCACCGTCACTTTAAGTGTAGAAAGACGAATGAAATTACTGGAACTATCCAGACAGTTTTCTTTTGCCGTTATTGAAGACGATTATGACTACGATTATCACTACACGTCCTCACCCTACTTACCTTTAGCCAGCGGTAACCACAGCGGGAATGTGATTTATATAGGTTCTTTTTCAAAAATATTAGATCCTTCTCTGCGACTTGGTTTTATGATAGCACCAAAAAATTTTATCACAAAAGGTGCAGCTCTCAGAAAAATAATAGACGTAAGTGGCGACGGCTATATGCAGAATGCCCTGGCTGCTCTCATTAAAGAAGGCGAACTCAAACGACACCTTAAAAAAGCAAAGAAAATCTACCACAGACGCCGGGATTTTCTGGATGTCTTGCTGAAGGAAAAGCTAGGCAAGTATGTTTCTTATTCTTTGCCTACAGGCGGAATGGCTATCTGGATAAAACTAAATCCCGATTTTAATATTATGCAGCTTGTTGCAAACACGCAGTTTAAGCTTGTAAGATGGGATGCAGAACAAAACGCATTCCGGTTTGGTTTTGCTTCCATGGATGAAAAAGAAATGACACAGGCTGTGGAGGCTCTAAAGATGGGATTTGAGAAGTAAATATGCAAG
>CAZBAV010000015.1:33472-55890 GCA_964489955.1 uncultured Lacihabitans sp.
CATACTTGTATTTCTTACAGTCTTTAAGGGTGGCCTTCCTTTTAGTTAAAGACCTTATTTAAACACAAAAATCCCCCACCCTGAATAATTTATCCGGAAGAATTATGTATTTTCGTTGGGGCAGGCGGGTGCCGGGCTTTACCTTTGCCATTATTTATTGAAGATTTATGGAGAATACCGTACACGAAGGAAGAAATATTAAGCGTTTTCGTGAAATGCTGGGCATCAAGCAGGAGGCTCTGGCTTTTGAACTTGGCGATGGCTAGACTCAAAAGAAGGTTTCTCAGCTCGAAGCCCGCGAGCGTGTGGAGGAAGAGCTGCTGGCCGAGGTAGCAAAAATTCTGAATGTAACCCCGGAGGCTATACAGCGGTTTAATGAGGAGCAGGCGGTTAACATTATTTCCAATTCTTTTACAAACCATGACAACTCTATCGGCATTTCTTACAACTTTCATCCAACATTTAATCCTCTGGACAAGCTGATTGAGGCATACGATGAAAACAAAAAACTCTACGAGCGTCTTCTGAATGCCGAAAAAGAGAAAGTAGCTTATCTGGAAAAGCTGCTGGCAGGTAAATAAACACTACCAACAACAGCAGATTCTGATGCCTTGAGAATCTGCTGCAGTTCTACCACACCACAATTTACTCTTCTTGATTTTACTAATCTTACTGTTTCTTTTATTTAAATTTTTCTTAAAATAGTTTTATTTTATTATTACCTTGCGAGAAAGAATAAACACTATAATAATGACCTATCTCAGCGGGCTTCTGGTTCGCGTAGAGAAAACTCTTTAGCAACTAGAAGCCAACGAGTGAAATCTAAAGAATTATGGATTTTAGTTGATATTATAGAATTACTTCAGAACCTGTTGATTAATGAACTATGTGAAGAAGAAGTTGTTGTTCAAATTAAAAAGAGCTTGAGAAAATACTAATGGAAACATATAGTAACTTAAAGAATAACCTGTTTTTATAAAATTAGGAGCACAGGCTTAATTTCAAAGACATCTTCTACTTTGAAGAGTTTTATTTAAATTTAGCTCTACTTTAAAGGCTTTTAACTTTTGTAACAATCAAAGAAATGATTAATCTTATAAATGAAGTCAGAAATAAAAATAATTTTAGAAGAAGGTTCCTCAAATAAAGCAAAAGGTAATTGTTTTGAAAATTTAGTAAGAAATATTTTAACTCTTCACCATTATGATGTTAGAGGAAACATAAATTTCTCTGGAATGGAGATTGACCTTGTTGCAGTACATAAACATAATAAAGAGACTTTATATGTTGAGTGTAAAGCAAAAGAAAAAGTATCATCTGACGAATTATCAAAATTTTCTTTCAATGTAGGATTTAAAAAAATTGACAAAGGATATTTCTTTAGAACTCAAGAATTGGAAAGTCAAGCAGGAGCTTTACTTTCAGAAATTAAGGAAAGACCAGAATACAAAAATCTAACCTTTTTTGAGCCATCTGAAATTATTAGAATTTTATCTGATGGAAAAATGATTTTTGAACCAACATCAGAACTAAAAAATTATCTAATTTCAAAAAGAACTTTAGCCGTAACATATTTTGGAGACTTTTTCATCTATTTAATAAATGAATCAAATGCCCTTCCTACAAAGTTTATCGTAATAAACGCAAACGATAATAAAATTCAAATCAACAAAGAAATTCTTCAAAATTTAAAAAACAGCATTTTGGAGATTCAAAATTTAGAATTCATTGAGATTTATTCCAACAAAGCTGATTACAAAGAAAAAATAGATATAAATATTCAGATTGAATCTATCTCAGAGGTTCAAGAAAGTGAAAATTGGTATGATTATCTTCCTGCGTCTTCTTCAAGAAATCATTTTGTTGGGCGTGATGAAATCAGACGAGACGTTTTATCTTTTTTTAAAGAGATTGAAGACAAAAAAACTGACAAGCATATTTTCTACTTAAATGGAAAATCTGGTTGGGGTAAGAGTTCGTTAGTTTTAGAGATTAAAGGCAGAAGCCAAAACAAACATTATAAAAACAGATTTTTCACTGTTGCTATCGATACAAGAAGTGCTAATTCAGATAATTTTGTAGCACTGTCTTTTAATAAGATTATTAAAGAGGCTTATGAGCAAAATTTCATACATAAAAGCATCTTTACAAAAGATTTGGAGTTCACATCAAATGTTGACCTTCTTTCTTCTGAAAGTATAAAAGAACTTTTAAATTTATTAGAAGTTGAAAAAAAATATCTGGTTCTAATCTTTGACCAGTTTGAAGATGTTTTTAGGAAAAAAGATTTCTTCAAAACATTCTACAAATTCCTTTCAGATGTTACTGACTTGAAACCAAATCTCATTATTGGTTTTTCTTGGAAATCAGATTTTTTAATACAGAGCGATGATTCATCCTATCATATTTGGCAACAAGCCAAAGAACAAGCAAAAGAATTTACAGTAAGTGAATTTGGAGAAAGAGAAATAGACGGTATCATAAAACAATTAGAAGGTTCTATAGGGATTGTTCCAAAAAGTATAAAAGATAGAATTAAAGAAAGTTCACAAGGACTTCCTTGGTTAACAAAAAAACTATGTATTCATATTTATGACCAAATACAATCTGGTTTAAAAAGAGAAGAATTGTTAGAATCAAATCTGAATATCCTGGACTTATTTAAAAAGGATGATGAAAGATTGCAAAGTGATGAATTCAGAGCTTTGAAATTAATTGCGAAAAGAGCATATGAAGGTAATTCTTTTGAAGAAACGGAAGTTGGGGAATTGATTCCTGGAAACATTATTAGCTCACTATTACATAAAAGACTAATCATTAGATCGGGTGCTATATATAACATTTATTGGGATATTTACAGGGATTATTTGGTAACAGGAGAAATACCTATTATTGGAGAAAGTTATTTACTGCGACAGGGAGTAAATTTGTGTTTGGAGGTTTTTCTTCTATTTGAAGAAAATACAATAGAATCAATTAGTTCATTAACGGAAAAGCATCCAAAAGGAATTAGTCAAGATACTTTAAACAATATCCTGATTGAACTTAGAAATATAGGTTTGATTAATAAAAATGAGGAAAATTATTATGCTGAAAAAGACATCGAAATCAGCAAAGATGGATTTGTCGAATTCATAAGTACTAAATTCTCTAATTACACTCCATATATTGCACTAAGAAAAATCAAAAAGTCAAAAATTGATAAAGAAGATATAATTATCATTTTAAAGCAAATTTTCAAACAAGAATTTCAAGATAATACTTGGGACGCTTATGCTAAAAACTTAATAAGTTGGTTTAACTTATCTAATTTATCTATCAAAGAAAAGCTAATTGAACCTAAAAAAGGAAGAGGTGGCATAAGTACACTAAATTTTAATGAATCTGAAAAAGACACCTTTTTGCCTAGGACTTCAATCAAGGAAATAATGGAAATATTGCCTCTTTTTGAATTGGATGAAAGTGTTATTAATAGTAAATTCAACAAAGATCTTCTCTTTTTGGAAATAATTGACAACACTAAGAAACTCACTGATTTCGGAAAAGAACTTATTCAAGTAAAAGATACGGACGAAACTAAAAGTCTTTTAAGAAAAAAATGCCTTGAGTATAAAAAATTTAAAGTTCTAAAAAGGACTTTAGATTCCAATCCTAAAATTAAAGCTAAAGAACTAATAGCTTTGTTAGATTGGAATTTTTTCAATGGAAAGGAGCTAAGCTCAAAAATTATATATGCTACTAAAGCAATCAGTTGGATTAAATAGAAATACCTTTTTTACAAGCTGATATTGTTTATTTCGATTCACAAGTATTTGAGTAGATAAGGATAATGGCACAAGCTTTTTCAGATATAACTTAGTATTCCTCTTTAGAAAATGGATGGGTTCTGATCTACTAACAGTTTCAAAATGTTTGGCCAGATGTATAAAAGCAAACAATGTCTTTAGTTGGTATCTTTTTAGTACTAAAGCGTACAAAAAGTCTAATAGTACAGATTTTCACTCTACCGAAGTCTGAAAACTCCGGCAGAGCGAATTTTTTAATGCTTTTTAAACTTCATTTTCTGAATCAGATAGGCGGCTTCTGTGAGAAGAACTAAATCCTGATGAAACTTTTGGATTTCATCTTCACCATAAAATATAAGACCTTCATGGCCCAAAGCTCCGTGTAAACATTCAAATATTTTATGATGGTAATCGTTCAGCGTAATTTTTTCATAGAATAGCGTAAGATAGTTTTCCGGTTTTTCTATGAACTCCTTTGGTAAATGATAAACATAGTCCGGCTCCTCTTTGGAGTCTTTGCGATTAGAATTACGATCGTTCCAATATGCTGGATAGTTCGATCCTAACTCACGAATCAGCCAACAGCATTCTATCAATTCACCTATCTGATGATAATACCAGACAAGATCTGAGGGGTTTCCATCCCAAACGGAATTGATATCCAACGCAAATTTTATCCATCGGTCAATATGACCTATTCTAACACTCAGATTGTATTCCCTGAAAAACTCGTTTAGGAAGATATATGGATTCTCAGGCCTATCCCAAGCCATGAAAATCGGATAGTTCTCAGCATGGAACCAGGGATATAGATCGAGAAAATGTAATTTTTCTTCCTGTTTTAAGTTTATCCAAGCTATCTCTCCTAGTTTTTGAAGAAATTCATAGTCCATATACACCTCATAGGCAGAGAAGTGCCCGGTGTCCGTAATACCGAGTTCCGGATTAAGGGCATGTTGCTTCCACCGAATCAGGGTTTCTTTCCAGCTGCGGAGGCTTTTGTGTTCAAACAATTCTTGGAAGAAGGTATTAATGGAGTAAATATCCATCTGGCTCAATACGCGAATATTGCCCTGATGTAGCTTTCGGCGTTCGGGTATCCATCGGGAGAAATGTAATGTGCAGTCCTCATCGTTTACTGAATAATCCGAAAAGGATGGCAAAGAAGGATTTGTATCAGGTTTTGTTTTGCCTTGGGTTGAATAGTTTTGACTGTCTGAAAATTCGGACCACGCCCAGTCAAAGAGAGCAACGAGATTATCAAGATGTATAATTAAGCGGGACTGGTGCACAAGCGGATAGGCATGCTGCCCGATAACCGATTTATAGAGCGTAAGTAGAAACTGATGATGGTCGTCGGTAGTTTTCAAAAAATAGAAATTGTGCTTTATCTCATTTGTCGACTCATAATCGGTATGAATGGGATTTTCTTTTCCTGTAATTTTAGACATAAGATTCGGAGTTTAAAGATTGTAAATAATCGGCTAGCAGTTGCAGGGTAACCTCTATATGCTGTATTTTATCCGGTATGTTAGTGATTTTTTCCCAACCGGAACGTAATTCGGGCGATTCAGCTATCATCAGCACAATTAAACGAGTGGTCTCGTGCGGTGGCCAAAGAACTGCCTGAGTGGGGACACCGTTTTTGAGATACATGCGGGAGGCATCAGCGGTAAGCAATTGACTGGCTGCGTGCATGCACCGGATTATTATAGTAATATCCTCTTTTAAGCGGGTAGATAGTAAAGCATGCCAATCCTGAAGGTAGCGAAGCGAATGCCTTAAACACGCCAGCCTTTCGTGCATAACATAGGCCGGGCTGTATTGGGTTACATTCTCCAGCAGCTGACTGTGTGTTTTATAGCACCAGTGGGCATAAGCCGATGGAGTATCAGTTTTTTCGGCTACAATATTGAGTGACTCCAGCAGACGAAACATGTGATAAAAGAGGGGGAGTTCGTCAAAAGCAGGCGGCCAATAAATGCAGTGACGGGAATCATGAAGGCATCGGGTAAAATTGAATGTAAAGGCACTGTGCCAGCTGTGCAGTGACATCGTGAGAAAGAAACAACGAATTACTTTTTTTGGATGCTTTATTTCATCTGTGGATAGAAATGAAATACGGTCGGCTTCAATGTGTTTTTGTACATTGTAGAGCGGCATAAATTTTAAAGGATGCTTTTGCTTATTAATTACCCATGCGGCATCTATGAGGCAGAGGAGTTCTGAACCGAAGATGCTAAGACGGGTCTGTGTTTCAGGGCCGGGTCGGGATGCATCAGAGGTAAGGTAGTGCAGCCACTCCCAGAAATAGTTTTTGGCCTGCATGAGGTCATAATCTTCGTAAAAATCCCGGATCACCTGTATAGGATTCTGTATCTGCTCAGGGCTAAGACTAAGCGGGTAGTCTTCGTTATGAAGACGGACATTTCGTTCATTTAGTGCATTCATAATTTGTCTTTTTTGACCTTGTTAAATTCTTCCAGAAAAGTATTGCAACAGTTCTCGTAGTAGTATACTTCGTGTGCATCGAGTTTCAATTGGGTAGGTCTATAGCGAAGAGTTGAAACCATATCAGACCAATCATTAAGTAGTTCTTCCCATTCGGAGACGTTTAAAGGAAATACCACATGAGGAAAATACCACAAGCTACAGCACAAAGCATATAAATGCTTAAGAGAATGTTTATAAGGTTTGTAGCCCCACCGGTATTCCAGCAAGCCCAGGCAGGCTTGTTCCAGAGCCTGATTATAGAGGGATATTTTTACAGGTGCATCCTCGTAGCCGTCTAATTCACATGTAGCTCTAATAAAACAATCGGAGTTGAACCAGCGGGTATACCGTGAATGTATGGCTGCTTTTTCTTCTTCATCGGTACGTATGCCTCGGTTTTCGTGAAGACGCCATATTGGCGTATGGGAGCTTAGCAGGGTTTGGTTTCGTAACAATACCTGATGAAAGAATGGATTGTTACTGTCAAGAGCCTGCTGCACCTGCTGCTGCGTAAAGGTCAGTAGTAGAAACACAGTGTTGCTTTCCTTATTGAGCCTTGCCTGTGCCTGGTTTACGGCATCGCGGCGGTCTGCAGTAGTAATTATGAGCAAATCATAAAACTCCTGCTGCCTTGCGGATCGCTCTATAATGCTGTCCATAGAGAGTGTATTTTGTCGGTGCCCGAAAAGGTAGACCACCTGCATGCCCTCTACGGCTTCGCTTAAGTAGCTCAGAGCCTTTTCCAGATCAGCGGAAGGTTTTGCAGAAGAGGCTTCTGAGAGAAGTATCGGCTGCGGAGATTGCGGTTCAGTAACTATTGGCTCTGGAAGGGTATCTAAAACCAGAGCACAATTCGCGAATTTAGCAAGCTGCGTAAATTCATGCAGAAGTATTACTCTGACCTGAGTATATACCTTTTCCATCTTTTGCTCCAGTTTATCAAGGTTTTCCGGTGCTATCTGGTAGTCGTCGGTGTAACGAACTTTGCGGTACAGCTCTTCGAGGATGTTGAGCAATTGCTGGTCGGCAGGCTGAAAAACTACTTCCCATGCAGGATACAGTCGTTTCATGAAGCGTTCGTGCTCACGGATGGAATTGGAGATGCACTCTTTGCTGATGAGGGTAATCTGGGCATGGCGATAGCTGAGTGCCAGCACCTGATGCAGCATAAAAGCGGCCAGGTTGTAGCTGCCTATTCGTTTTAAATGATAGTAATTGTCACGCATCTCGGCAATTTTGCGGTCTTCACGATCGTAAGTTTCCTGAGCATTGGTGGCACAGGCGGTGGCTTCGGGAAGGGAGAGCGTTTCGGTTAAATCGGGATGTTGATACACGAGGTTGATGTGTTGACAAACCCTGAAAAGAGCGGGGTTCCCGTTTTCGAGGAGTTCGGTTACCCGTGAGGTAAAGAAGCACACGGTTTGCAATTCCGGATAATCTAGCTTCCGGATCCGGTTAACCAGTTCTTCCAGCGACTTCTTTTCTTTGTCGCTAAAGAGAATAAACAATTTGCTGTCGCCCTGCCTGAAAATATAGTCGATTTTGAAGCGGCCATGCAACTCATAAATCATTTCGTTTAGTTCGTCATTCATCGTATTCATTGGTTTGTGAGGATGAAGTTCAGGGCATCGACAGGCATATTCAATTCCCCGAAAGGCATAAAATATTCAGAAAGAGGGATAAGTTATTCGGGGCAGAGGATAATTGATAATGGATAGTTGACAATTGACAATGAATAATTGGAGATGAATAGAGGAGAGTTGATAATGAATGATTTATAATGAGTAGAGAAAAGTTATGGATTTGCGGTGTTTAAATGGCTCTCTTCTAAGGTTGTGATTTGATCACTACCAAAGAAGAACAGACAATACTTCTGATCAGACTTATTGAAAATGTAATAGCAATAGACAAAAAATATTAAAGCTCCTTGAGGAGGCTAAATAACAGACATTTCATGTTTTTTTAGTTTAGAGTTGAATAGATTTTATCTGTAAAAGCCTGAGCTTATAGCTCGTTTTTTTTGCTAATTATCTAATTTTCAAACTATTTTTTTGCTTAAAACAAGAAATGAAACGATATTGCAGCTTATTATAGTGGTTTATTTTAGAAATTAGAAACGCCTGGCTCGGTTGAGCCGGGTGTTTTTTTTTGACCAATTAATAAATTGTTGTTGTGAGTTCTCCCAAAATTAGTAAGGCCAAAAGTATATATTTATCTGTTTTGCAATTACATGAATAGATTTCCAGCGTAAAGACGTCTTAATTTTAGAAAGAGAACAACTGGTAAAATGAAGATTGTATCAAAACTCCTATCTTATTTGGGCACAAATGGCCAGTACAAGGGAGTGGTGAGATCCATTCAAGCGGGGGTAATTATATTGAATTACACAAATCAGGCTGGGATGGGAAATCAGATATTTCGTAGTTTTTAACTACCTTTCATTTCATTTTTTTACTTTAGTGTTTACAAAAAACAGTATTATGAGCGATATAGGAGATATCAAACCCATAGAAGTTATCAAGGGTTTTAGTGCAAGGTTTATACATGCAGAAAAAATGACACTTGGATTCTGGGAAGTAGAGAAAGGAGCTGTTCTACCCCCACATAAACATATACATGAACAGGTAACTCAGGTGGAGGAAGGTCAATTTCAATTAACTGTAAACGGAGAAACAAAAATTTACGTAAAAGGTATGGTGGCGGTAATTCCACCCAACATTGAACACGGAGGTGTGGCCCTGACAGACTGCAAACTGTTTGATATTTTTAGTCCGGTTCGTGAAGATTACAAAAAACTGGGATAAGAAAATAAACTCCCCCACCCTCCGGATATAACTAGTATAGAGAAGAAAAAATTAGCTCTTACCTCCAAACATTTACTGGATACCTAATTGCTCCATACGGGCAATTAGGTATTTTGCTATAGTTAATTTTTTCATTCACTTTCTTTGGGAGAATGCAACATAAAATCATACTTTTTTCTCAATAAGTCAAGTAAGGATTTTTCATCATGGTACTCTCCCTCGCCCTCCATTTCGATCTTCCCGTGAATACTTGTATCTATAGTTTTATCCAGCTCTTTTAAAACCAGATTTGTAGATCTCAATGCTCCTTCTACCCAACCCTGAAAATCAGAATAGGCTTCTCCACAAGTATAAATTGGTAAGTTCCCAAAAGGTTTAATCATGTTAAGTATCACATCGTCATCTTTTGTACCCACTCCCCATTGATGCACACCGTAGCCAAAGTTTCCGTAAGCATCGGTTTTTAAGGATTGGGAACCTTCCCAAATACGCACACTTGTAGCAATTGGTTTTGGAACATTATTTGTCTGAAATAGTTGTTGAAAGTACTCTGTAATGGCGGTAACCATTTGCTCTGAAGCAGGAGTGATATATTTAGGTGTAATTGACGTTGTTTTGCTTTCTAACGGTTTATCTTTATCAAGATCCGTAATTTGCCTCACATGATCAGATTGAGGATAAGCATTACTTTTTGTTAATGTCTTAGCAAATCCTTGCCAGAAATTAATGTTTTGATAATCACAATAGATGGTAAGTGCGGCTGGTCTTGAATATACTTTCTTCATTTTCTTTGTGAGCTCCTCTTCTAATCTATGTAACTCTTGCTTATCGTCATTTTCCTCACTACCACTTGTCTTTTTTTGAGAATGACTTCTACTCATTTTAACACGTAATAATTGAAACTGACCGGAAATTTTGCTTAGTTCCTTGTCATCAGAATAAAAAGGATAGACACTTCCTAATGGCATATCTGTAAAATTGGGACCAAAAGTAACGCTTGCGTTAGGTGTATTTTCGCTGTTCCACCATGCCATGTCATAATACAAATTTATTTTAGCCAAAGGTTGATTTGTGGTTGACTCCAGCGTTTTCCATAGTGCTTGCTCTTCAGAAACTATGGAAGGAGACGCATTAACCAATTTTTCAATGGCTACCCTTGGTAAAGCTAAAATACAAGCTTTAAAGTGGAGTGCTTTATATCGATTTCTATTCGGTATAATTTTTTTATACTTTTCAATCAGTGAATGAATATCTGCTAATGTATTACTACCCTTTACTTTATTGATAAATTGTAAAATATTTTTTGAAGAACTTATTGCTGATTCCGAATCAAATTCTTCTTTATCTATAAATCCTATTATTTCTCTCTGTATTTCTTCAATAATTTCTTCATTCTTTTCTTGACCAATTGGTCGTAAGATTGCACTAATATCATCTGAAAAGTCAGAAATATTAAGAGTATCTATGGTAACACTTTTTTTCTCGATTTTAATGACTTTAGTTTGTAAAACAATATCAACTCTATGTTGCTTGTCGTTTAGTTTAGTTAGTTCATGAACTAGTGCATTGGTGAGCTGACTAAAACCATAGCGTAAAGACTTAAAATCTGGCTCAGCAGGGAACTCCATCAATAATTGGAACGCTTCCCCTGCATTCATCATAGAAAAATAGGTTCCATTAAATCCTGAAACACGTGCCATCATCTGAATACACTCATTGGAGTACCCCATATCCGCCAACAAAGACCATAAAGTCCATTTGTACAATTCAATTCCTTTCCATTTAAAGTTTAGACGGAAAAACTGCCAAATGCCTGGTGCTGAAATTTCAATACCTTCATAATTTGGAATAAAAGGTTCTTGACTATTGCTAAGATTGCTTTGATGTATTTTATTTAATGTGTCTAATGTCTTTTTTGCATCTTTATTCTCGTCACTCTCAATAATTGACTTATAAACTTGCTGTGGTATAATATCTGATGGATTAATACCTTTTTCATTGTTTTTTAAACCATATAAATCGCTCCAGACTTTATAATTATTACGTTTGCTTTCTCTGCGGCTAAATGTTCTTCCTCTATAGGACATGCGATTGTTGTCATCCAAATGCATCGGAAAAGGAACAATCTCTTTATCCAACTCTAACTCAACAAATAAGTTCATCAATTGGGGCATATCTTCAAAGGTAAAACGCATACCGCCTTCCTCTTCTTTAAGCAAATTATCATAAATCAAAAACAAGTCGGTATCTAACCTGCCTCCTGTTCTGTTAGATTGTTCAATAATCAGTATTTTGTGTTTTTTGGAGCTCTTTTTTTTCGCTCTCAGTATTTTATATGCAGCATATAATCCAGCTATTCCACCACCTACAATTACTTGATCATAGGAATTTTTGATATTCGTTATATCGATAAAAATAGGCACCTCATCTCTCTTCGGTTTAGAATGTAATGAGGATTCTGCATTGACATTGAATTTACTATGTATATTGTTTATGCTATAATGTGGCATGACTATTATTTTTTAGGGTTATGAAACGGACATTTAGATATATCATTAATATCTAACTCGGGATTTTTCTTAATTTTTTCTTTTAATACATCAAGATTCGGGTCGATAAATTGATCCCTAGCCACTGTTTTAGAATAATCATTTAAATCCTTGAATTGTCTCAATGTGTTTACCTGGATATGTGGCCAACTAGTTGTACCTCCACCATCTCCGAAACCAAATTCAAAGAAAACAATTTGTTCGTACTGCAATTGTAAAACTTCCCTTTCGTCTTCAATCACTGTTTCTAACCACATGTTCATTTTCATATTTACTGTAGGAACAAACCGATTCACAAATGGAATATTGACAATTCCTCCCTGTGCCCCTTCATCTTTTTGAGAAAACATTTCAATTTTGACATGGTTTTTGATAACTTGATTTTTGATGGCATCACGTAATCTCAAATCAGGCCTGACTGAGTAGGGATATAAATTATGTAGAAACATGACTTGTGCATACACTTCACCTTCTCCATCGTCGTTTGTAATATTTAAATTTTCGACAGGCGTAAAGGGTAAATGTGGCGGATTATATAAATCGAAAGGCCTTGATTGATCACTCGGACTTGTAGCACCACCCATTGTCGGAGATACTGCAAGGTGATCGTAATCCCATGTTCCTTTTGCCGGATTTACAAACATGGGTTCACCATTAATTAGAAAACTTGAACCTTCCCTTTTTAAATCGCCCAGTAAAGTGATAGTACTTCCATGAGGAATGACACCACTACGGGAAATAGAATAATCCGGGACAAACGTGGGACGATCAATACCTTCGCCTGGTTGAAGTTCTTTTGCAGGAACAATACTGACAATGGTGCTGGGATCAGGAGGTAATATTTCTGTGTATTTAGGCGTTTCTAATTCCCCGATATTATAAAGCGTAACATCTAAAAATGGATGATTACTTACAATTGATTCAATTTTTTTTAATTCTTCATAACCGGGTCTCAAAGGATATAATCTTCCTATCAATTCTTTAATTCCTGCCGGATTATTCCAGTTATGGACACCCCGGTCTTTTCTAATAGAGTCTGAAGTAGCGGGATTCTTATATAAATCAGACAGCCATAGGTACATGCCATTCTCTTCATGAATACCGATGTATTTTTTTTCGCCGTCTATTGTATTTACACTTTTGATTGATTGTTCATACTTAACCGCTCCACAAAACTGTTCATTGGCTCCGCCACGATTTCTCACCCCTCCTTGTACTAAATCAAAAGACAGTTTTTCAATATATTCATCACATTCAAAAGAAAATTTTCCTGGAATATTATTTTGCGTTGTGCCCGGAGAAGGCATTATGGTTGTATGGATGCCAGATCCAATATTTTCTTTACTTTCATTCTTCTTATCATTGCTGATACGCTTAGAATTATTTTCAATATAACTATACCAATCACCCTGTAGTAATTCTAAAATCCCGTACTCAACACGTGTTTCTTTATCTTTTAGAATTTTCTCGGAAAAAATTTGAAAGGGTTGATCTATTGTAACTTTCTCAAAGCCTTTCATGAATTTTTCAAGAACATCTTTTTCTGATACATCTTTTAAATAAGAAGCATAGCCATCTTTGCGGATGCCATCCTCATCGTTTGATTTTAGTCTATTGCTAGAACCTAAATTTTGTTTTAACATAATTTTGTTTTTTTATTATTTATTAAGGAGTTGAATATTCAAAAACAGGTCTCAGATTTTCTTTTTTATTATTGGGATTTGCCATTGTTACTATTCCCTTTGCCATAGAACTGAGACATCTCATTATCTGGATTGATTCCACTATTAAAGATTGATTACCAGTTACAAATGCATTTTCAATTTTTTGAAGCATTTCATTGTAATGCGAATTAAAATTTTTCAATACTTTATATTCCGCAGAGTCTTCCAACAAATCAGAAAGTCTAAGGTTTTCTGAAAAAGGATATAGCTCATTTTCATTATACCTTATGGGCTCACCTTCATAGCTCACTTCTCCGTCTTTGACCACAGCCTTTCTTTGGTGTGCTATTTCGTTGAATTTATAATAGTGTGCTAGTTGGTCTCCTGTGACCGGAGATGATGATGTGCCTTCGCCCTGTTCTATTATATTATCAATTACCTTAAGAGCATCTCCAGCAGTTTTTACTAAAATCTCAACATTTTCTTTGACAATTTGTTTTTCGATATTGAATTCAAATGTGGGATTTTTTAGTTGATGCAGGCATATGTAGAACTTGATGATCTGGTAAAACTGGCCTATTGTCAAGGTGCTGTTAGAACTGACGATCTTTTTAATTAATAATTCTGCTACGGCAGGGTTATGCTTAATCAATAGTGTTGCGATATGAATAAGGTAAGTGATTACTTTAGTTTCAGCACTTCCTCTGGTTTTTTCTGTTAAAGCACCTACTATAGGTTTTAATAACTCTTGCATAGCTTCCGAAAGATTATTTGCAGTGCTCAATTTGTCAATTAATTGCTTTGATGATAAGCCGGCCCCTTTCAATTCTTTATTTATCTCCAGTGGATCAAAATCCGGTTTTTCTATTTCCACAAATTTTTTAATTTGCTGAAGGCTTGCCTTTGATAATGGAAACTTGTTTTCAATATGCAGGATTGAAGGTCCGTTGGGATAATCAGGCATATTTTCTTTGCAGTGAACTTGTGGCGTGCCATTGTATGCGGTTAAAAGGTTGCATGCCCATTTCATATGATGCATCTCATCGAGATAAATCTCCTTTAAACTTTTAGACAGTAACCCAAATCCTTCATTTTTCTTTTCCTCAGGAATGGAATAACAGGCAGTCAGGTACAGGGGTATTGTAAAATGTTCGATTTGAATAGCACAATTCAGTAATTGGTGAATGATGGTCAAATCAGACTTATTATTTTGTGATTTAAAAACATTTCCATCTATTACGGACTCTAAGTACTGAGAATTAATTTTAATCATAAGTATAAATTATTATAAATAGCTTTTTAATAAGCAAAGTGAAATGCTTATTAAAGGACATAGATCTTCCTATGTTCAGAATAATTATAAAAAAAAATATTTTTTTCGTCTTATGAGTGAATAAGTGATAAAAGACGACTTTCTGACCAATAAAAAATTGAGAATATTTGAGAATAAATAGCATTCATGGCTTATAGTGGTTATAGTTTACATTACAATTTTATAAAAAAAGAATTAAACTAATGCTGTGTAAAAATGGAATTTTATTGAATGGTATCGTGCTGGATTGTAAATGTACTACTCATGGTAGGGGTAATTCCACCCAATACGGAACACAGAGGTGTTGCTTTGACGAGTGCCCAATTCAGCTATCATATTACAGCAATCAGCTATGAAGTGATGTGATTTGTTATGCCTCCTACTAGATAAGTTCGGAGTTGGTTATTCACTACTATAAAATTAGATATTTCTAATAACAGGAATTTATTATGAGAGAAAAATATTATTACATATTTTGTTTGGTTTTTTGAAGTCTTCTTCGTATTTTCTTCGGGTGTTGTTCGGAAGATGTTGCAAAAATGGTACCTTTTTCCGAACAAGTGTCGAACAACACCCGAACAAACCTCCAAAAAGATGGCTGTTTGCGTCTGTCCATTTCTCAAAAATATCAACCCCGGATTATGCTACGTTAATTGTATTTTTCTTATATACATACTACTTTGGGTGCATTGTGGTCTTCTGAACGTTATTGTTGCATTAGATTCAAGTAAATGAGGGACTACAAATAAAGAACCAACAACGTTGCTAACTGATAGTTGAATAAATTTTGTTTTTAAAAGCCTGAGCTATAGCTCAGGCTTTTATTTAAATTCGTATCTCATTAAGCATGAAATACTTAGTATTCTAGATATTTTTTCTAAATACTTATTGCATAATCCAATACTCTTGTTGACATTGCAGACTTATTATAGTGGTTTATTTAAAAATTTAAATGCCCGGCTCTATGAGCTGGGCATTTTTGTTGTATGAAGATTGGGAGCTTTACCAATTAATAAATTCTTAAGCATTCTTTAGAATACAGTAAAACAGTTACTTAATATTGTTTCATAAATCATTGTAAGAGAATCTCCATGTGCGATAATTTCTAATTCTACCAATGATTTTGTGTTTCGAAGTTTGCGTTGTTTTGTAGCAAATTCGGTACCTAAATAAATACAAAATGCGAAACTATAATAGAATACTAATTCAATTTAAGACTAAACTAATGTACGTTTTTGACTAATTACAAACGGCTTTAAGAATTGTGCATCATTTTATGACGACAGCTCCAAATATTATTTATACTTGAAAATGAGATTAAGAGAAGAACAAAAACTGTATAAAGAAGCTCAGAAACTTGCAAGGCAATTTGTTGGTCACGCTGGAGTAACAGATATTGAATTTGGGCTAAAACACAAGAATGGAGAATTAACTGAGGAGATATCATTAAGATTTAAAGTAACGGAGAAAAAGGATGAGAAGAAATTAAGAAAGAGTGAAGTATTACCTAAAAAGGTTGGAAAGTTTGCAACAGATGTTTTGCTAAATGAAACAAAACAGCAAATAAGAAGTGAAGACCCAAGAAGCATTGTTGACCCACTAATTGGTGGTATTCAAATTCAAAGCAGTTTATATGGAAATAGTATTAATTATTGGGGAACACTAGGATGTATCTATCACATTAAAAACTATCTTTTAGGGTTTACAAATTATCACGTTCTATACGGCGAAACGCCCACTTCTATTGTCGAAAGCGACTATATTGGAAGATTGCGAATTTTTCAAAACTTGAATGTGACGAGGAATAGTATTGGCGTCGCTTTTAATCTTTTTAATCCTCATTTGGATTATGCTACCTTTTTAATTCAAGTTCCACACGATCAAAGTCAAAGCGTGAATATGATAACAGGCGTTTTGAGTTCATATGTATATCCGAAAATTGGAGATTCATTATTTAAATCAGGTGCGACAACAGGAGTAACAAGTGGCATAATTGACGCAAGGTCTTGTTTAGACTCTTCCGAGCTATCTGTTTACAGCCCTATTGGTACAATTTCAGAAGACGGTGATTCTGGTTCTGTTTGGATATTAAATGATAACACAAATATTCCAAAGCCTGTTGCTTTGCATTATGGAAGAGGAGAAACGAATCAATGGGCAAAAGCAAAATCATTTGCCTCTATTTTTGCGTCGATTAGAAAAAAAATAAACAATATAAATCTGACAGTATGAAAAAAGTAATCTTAACAGTTTTAACGGCTATCACTTTGCAAACACAAGTTTACTGCCAGTTGGTAAACTACAGTGATGAAGGAAAGGTGAAAATTCTTGCTGAAAAAACTACACTTTCAATAGAGGGTGTAAATACCAAACTGAAATCAGACAAACAAGTAGCAGGCATAATTGTTGCAGCTGGTGCAATTTTACCACCTGTAATTGATTTAGTTGTTAGTATCGTTAAGGAAAAAACTAAAAAAAATGCTCTTGCATATAAAGGGGAATACAAGAGTAGTGCTTCAGGAGAAAATTTTTACATAAACAATGACTACGCTTCTTTACCAAAACTTACGTTAATAAGAACTATAAAAAAAGAGAATGGAGCAATTGACTCCGCTGTTAATATAGAACTTGTACCTAAACTTTCGCATGATAAAACAGCTTTTAGATATTACATAAAGGAGAAATGTGAGTACAATTATTCAGTTGCCAAAACTAAAGGGGATTATGACTATATAGACTTAAATATTGAGGTTAAATTAAAAAGTCTCTCTATCGATAAAGATGAGTATAAACTCAATGATTTGAGAACCACAATAGTTTCAATTCCAATGGTTCATGTTGGGCAGACGAAACAACTTGCTGATACAGTTTATAGTGGTTGGATTCCATTACCACCGAGGTCAACAGCAAAAAGCAATGAGGTAAAACCTGTAACGGAAGAAAAAGTAGTTATTAAAACAGACAAGGATGACAAGCAAGAAAAGACCACAGAAATAACAATAAGTAAAAAATCAAACACAGACGAATACGACAAATTGGCTGATAATACTGGTTTATATGAAGTTGAAATCACCGTAACAGAAACAAACCCATATAAAATTAAAGCCGAAAACAAACAAGTAATTATTGAAAGTTCAAGCGAATCAGGAACTGAAATCGTAAAGGCAGTAATTAAAGAATTGACAAAGGAGAAAGAAGATAAGGAGGAAAAAAATAAAAAATGAATGTACAATGGCGGTTGCAGTTCTACATTTTCTTGAAGAAAGGAAGGTGTGAATGTGGCCTCTTTATCACTATTGTTCTATTGGATTCAGTTAATTGGACTATTACAAATGAAGAGCAAACAAAACTTCTGATTAAGCTTTTTGAAAATGAAATATCAGTGAAATAAAGAATAAGAGAAATTTCATTTGGTCAATTTGGTATTTGAATAAAATTTGTTTCAAAACCGTAATGTTTATTTTAGGGCGTGACATAAGCTTGCCTGCTTTTTTATTTATTTAAATACTTGTTCAGAAAGTAGTTATTAAAGCTTACAGGATATGAGTTTTCTATTACAAAAAGAGCTGAAATTAAACCCATATTGCAATCAGTGACTAAAATTATGGAATAGCAATACAAATATTTCGACTCCTATTCTAAATATTTAGGCCGTTGCAATGTTTTCTTGAGAGCATTTTTAGACACCACTAATTGATTATGCAACCTATATGTAGTAAAACTGTAATTACCGTTTGAACTTTATTCATCAATAAAGGAATTGATGTTTCGTAGAGGATTTTCGTCAAAGTGGAGTCTAGGCGTGCTAGACTCTGCTTACGATATTTTATACAGTAGTTTCCATTCCATAAGGCTCCCCCTAACCGGGCCGTAGAGTTGGTGTGTGAAGTTTGGTTAAAATAAACAAGACCATTATATAGGTGAAATGTCATGATACTCTCCTACCTAAATTCTCATCCTGTCACAAATTTTCTTTGAGTGTCATTCGAGTCATCTTCGCAAAAAAATACTTTTAAGTAGGTCTCTTTCTGAACCACTCTCGAAGAAAATTTTGCCAAAACGGTCATTCGGGCTCATTTATTTGTTTTTTGAGAGCAAACCTGCATTATATATTTCACAAATTATATGCGTATCCTATGGGTTTGTGCAGCTCAGTCGTCATACTATTTACGTATTATTAATATGGTGAATTAGTAAAAACGGCCAATTATTGTACTTTTATGTCCATATATAACACCAGGACTTTACTAACGTAACCGGGATATGGAGATAACTATCATAACAATTTCAGCCTTGCTGGTTTTAATAAGCGTATTGCCGTTTACACAAAACCAGCATTGGGTTTTCAGGGTAGCTGAGTTTGTAAAGCTTCAGCTTTTACCCCTGCAGGTAGTTGTTTTTGTAGTGGGATTATTCTACGTTACTGAAAATCCCGTTTTGTGGTATTTGGAAGCAGTGCAATTGGGCTTAATTGGCTATCATATTTACATTCTGATGCGATATACTAAATTTTGGAAAACACCAAAGTTTGACAGTGGTGGTAAGCCATCTGATAATATCAAAATCATTTCCTGTAACATTTACCAGTTTAATAAAGAGTACAATCGCTTTATAGATTTAATAGAAAAGGAAGAGCCTGATGTTTTTCTAACGATGGAGAGTAACAGCGACTGGGAACAGGCTATGAAGGTGCTGGAAAAGGCTTACCCAAATTATGAAAAAGTCACACTGGAGAACACCTACGGGATGCATTTCTATACTAAACTGAAAGTAAACCGGGTACAAACCCATTATTTTGTTGCGGATGACCTGCCCAGTATAGAAGCGGAATTGGAAACCCGGGATGGACATCGGTTTGTTTTCTTTGGTGTACATCCGCCGCCACCCAGCCCCACTGAAGAAGATAATTCTAAAGAACGGGACGGAGACTTGCTAAGTGTGGCTAAGAAGGTACGGGATTATAAGCTGCCTGTTGTGGTAACGGGAGATTTCAACAATGTAGCCTGGGCAAAATCATCCATACTCTTTAAGAAAGCAAGTCGATTGATAGATGCACGGATTGGCAGGGGAATTCTATCTACTTTCCATGCCAAATACTGGTTTTTCAGAGTTCCATTAGATTTATTGTTTCACAGTCCGGACATTTTTATAGACAAGCTTTTCATCTACCCATCTGTGGGTTCCGATCACTTTCCAATTGGCTGTACCTTTCATATTGATAAACATTCGGATGAACAGGAAGACCAGGTCACGCATCTTGAGAAGGGCGAAATGCAGGAAGTAAACGAGCTCATACAGGAAGGTAAAGAGGAAGAAAGCGACAATCGGGAAGAAGTGTAAGCACCCCTTAGGCTCGGGACTAAGGGGAAGTGTTTATTGGTCTCTGGTCAATACGGAGTTAATGTATAAGCCGGTTCTCAAAAACGGTATCGCTTATTTAGGATCTAAACCAATCCTTATTTTTATACGCTGCATATAGGCTACTGCATAAAACAAAGACTTGAAAAGTTGAAAACATTGATGAGTTTTATTACACCTGTGTACCTGTAAGCCATCAGAAGATCAATAATGACCTCTGATTTCGTTCTTAATGTTTTGGTTATAATACGTGTGTAGTTCGAGGTGTATTTTCTCATCAAAGGGCATTAGGGATGATGCAATAACGTTACTTTCTACCTGACTCACCTTACTAGCACCCGGAATAACAGTGGTAATGGCAGGATGATCTAATATCCACCTTATGGCTTGTGATGCCAGGTTTCCATCAGGTAGCATGTCTGACATTTCATTTGCAAATGCTACACCTTTCTCAAACGGTAATCCTGAAAATGTCTCGCCTGCATTAAATGCATCACCATTGGCATTATAATTTCGGTGGTCGTTTGCTGAGAATTTTGTTTGGGCGGTAAATTTACCGCTCAGTAAACCGCTGGCTAACGGCACGCGAGCTATCAAGGCTACATTATTTTCTTTAGCGATAGCAAAAAAATCATCAGCAATATGCTGACGAAACAGGTTGAAAATAATTTGAAGCGAAGCCACATCACTGTGTTTTAAACAAATCAAGGCTTCTTCAACAGTTTCTACACTTACACCAAAATGCTTAATCAGGCCTTCGTCCTTTAGTTTTCTCAAATGATCAAACACCTCTCCCTTTTTTAATTCCTCTGTAGGGATACAGTGTAATTGCTCCAGAAATAACTGGTCTACGTTTAGGTTTTTTAGCGAATCCTCAACGTGTTTCCGGATAGCGTCATACGTAAAATTCTGAGGCCATCCATAAGGGGTATCACCACGTCGACCGAGTTTAGTAGCAACATATACTTTTTTATCTATTTGAGAAATGAACTTACCAATTAAGCTCTCACTCACTCCCATTCCATACACATCTGCGGTATCAATAAAATTACCACCTGCATCTACGTATGCCTGCATAATATCAAATGCCTCTTGCTCATTTACCACACCCCAGTCAGCACTGCCAAGTTGCCAGGTACCTAAACCAATTTCTGAAATCTGAGTTTCTTTAAAATTTCTATAATTCATAATCTTCTCTCTTAATATGTATTTTTTTGCGAAAGTGTCTAACCGGGTAGAGACTGTCTAACTAAATTACAGTTCGCAATTTAATGTGTATTTTACCCAAAAAGAAGACGTGTTACTTCATTTTTAATAGTAAAGTCAATCCGCACAGAAAAGCAGTCGCTTCACAAACAATTCTTCCCCAATGCCACCTTCCCCATTTTATTAATTCATTAGGTAGAGCTTCGTCAGAAATGATCCTGTCCGCAAAACTTGTATTTGCTTCTTTGAAATACAAGAAGAAAGTTATAAAGAACAAAACAGTAAAACCGGTCATCGCCCACATAAGAAAGTCTGTTTTTGATTTATCAGACAAACTACAAACAAGTGTAGCAATAGGTAAAATAGTCGCAATAATAGTCAATGGTGCATAAAACTGATGGATCTTCTTTCCGTACGTTTTGTAAAACAAAAAAAACTCGTCAGCTGAAAGCCCTTTCCAATAAGGAAGAATCAAAGCGGCTTCCGCAAGCTGTGTTCCACAGAAAATGCCTAATGTACAGGTGGATAAAAGTAAAAGTATTTTCAGGACCATTTCAGCTATTTTTTCTAAGTGTAAGAAAAAGGTAAACCGTATACAAAACGATCATTACAGTATCTACTATCACGGCCGATCCGATACCGAATGTCAAAAATTGTCTGCCAAAAGAAAATATCAAGGTTATGAAAATGATTTTACTTGCCCCGGCAATTACCAGAACAAGATTCCTTACTTTTGGAACCAATGCCCCGTAAATCAGCATAATACCCATTAGTGTTATCAATGCAGACCAGTTACGGACTACAATCCGGGCTACATCTCCGTTTACTGTTTCACCAAAGTTTGATTTGAGTGATATCTCAGGTGAAAAAAGTCCAATGATCATTGTGCAGGTTAATAAGCCCGAAACAAACATCACCCATTTAAAATTTGATATAAAAAAACTCATTTTGTACCTTTTAGGGTAGCAAAATTGAACATAGAAAAACCCAAATCCATTTACATAGGTTGATAAACACTATTTATCCGATTTTTTTCCTAATTCGGCTTAACTGAGTGGGGGTAATTCCGAGATAAGAAGCAATGTGATATTGGGCAATTTGCTGTTCCAGGTTCGGAAACTGCTTTAAAAATATCTGATAGCGTTCGGCAGCGTCTAGTAAAACAATTTCTATTTCACGTTGCTCCTTCTGTATAAAATACGATTCAGCCATAATTCTGGCCAAACGCTCAATGTCTGGGCAGGTGT
>CAZBAV010000015.1:55900-65482 GCA_964489955.1 uncultured Lacihabitans sp.
GTTTTGAATGCTTGCGTAGTTAGCTACAAGAAGATTACATTGGGTAAGTGCTTGCTGGTAAATCTGGCTGGATGTTTGCGTAACTAATGAAGCGTAACCGCCCACAAAACAAGGATTTACAAAAAAATGTTTGTTGTATTGGTCGCCCTTATCGTTTTGATAAAAGCCACGAACAATACCACTTTCTAAAAAAGCTATTTCTTTTGCAGTTTGTCCGTTTGTAATAAAATAGTCACCTTTCTTCAACCGCCTTGGCGTAAATAAAACAGAAATCTTATCCCAACTATTTTCAGAAACTGGTGTTAATTGGTTGAGAAACATCTTTAAATCATTCATTACTATGTATATCATCTCTGTCTAAACTCAAAAACTTCTGTGGATTGAAAAAAACAGAGCTCAGAAACACTACATTTTACTTAAACACAAATGTAATAAAGATAAAAATAGACCTATAAACCCGAACGAAGTTTATCTAAAGAACCTATTAAAGTAAAGTAACCTTAGTAACCACCTGTTTATCCCGATTCTGTACTTTAATAAAATATAGTCCTGCTGACAAGTCAGATATTTTAATACTGGTACTTTTTTCGAAAACGGCATTCTTCAGCACTTTACCATCTATTGAATAAAGTATAGCTGTAGATAATCCTTCAAAAGGCACATCTAGCCTAATAAAGTCCTGTGCCGGGTTAGGATACACTTTTACTTGTATTTTTTCATCTTCGTTAGACATAAGGATTTCTACTTTCACATCTGTTGAAGTTGAAGAAAGGCAATCTGCCTCACCCCATACATTTACACGATATGTGCCACTATTTATAGACAATGCATTAGGGATTTCGGGATTTTGCTCCTTTGAAGTAAAGCCAAGTGGTCCACTCCATTCATATTTAAGTCCGCCTTCCGCTTGTAATTTTATAACATCCAGCTCAAGGTAAGGACCGGTATTTGAGGCTTTCGGTTTGGGATATTGTACTACAGTCAAACTTAATGTATCATAAAGAACAATACCGCTACTCAGGTTACATTGTGCAGTGTAAGGTGTACTTACAGACGGCATAACGGTAATACTGTTTGATGTTTGACCCGTGCCCCAAATAACATTTCCGGAGCACCCTCTTACATGAAGAATCGTATTTTCTCCTACACAAATACTACTTTTTTCTGGTACAATATTTATCTTGGTTGACGCCCCACCCGTAATATTCCATGTAACACTATTTGTTCGTAAAGTTGGATTCTTTCTACTCATAGGTGTTTCGTCTACTACGGTAGCCGTTAATGTAGACATCTCAAGGTTGAGGTTTTCAGGTTTAAGTGTTACTTGATTGGTGCCTTCTATATTTTCTCCATTCAAACTCCAGAGCACTTTTAATGTGTTCGGGTTGGGTTCTATAAGATCTAGCTTAAAATTTTGTTCTTGTGTAACATGAACGGTAGAGTCCACAGCAGGATACATCTTATCGATAGGATTCACTAAACTGAATATTCGTTCAACAGTAGCTTCTCGACAGACTGCACAGTAAGGTTTGTCCAGGACTTCCATAAGACAATTAGCTCTAGCGGGTTTCATCCACTGAAGCATGTCACTTGTACTTCCGTGTGGATAAACACCAATCTCAGCTGTACCAACCCAGTCTTTCCAGCGTACATGCTCGTGCCGTTGCTCTTTGCTCATATTAACATTTTCCCTGGCGTACTGGGATCCCGCCCAATATTCATCACTAAGTCTGCCAAAGGAATGTCCTATTTCATGAATTCCCACAAGATTTGCACTGGTATTTAGTGTAAAAGTGGCAAATGCTCCACCTGAACCACCGTAAAAGGTAGTGTTAAGAATAATAACGACCACGTCATATTGAGGGAAATTATTGGCCAATACATCATAAACTACTCCGGTTTTCGAGGCGATAACTAACCGATGGATAGAAGCACCAAACGTTCCCCCATAAAAATTATTTACACTTACTACCGGATGATTACTGTATGCATCCGGAGCTGTACCGGGATTAGTTACACCACTTTCTACTGAAGGAGTACTTATGGCAAAAAAATTGAGATACTTGTGATATTGCCTAAACGGATCATAGTCACCAAATGACTTAGCAAAGTCATTTGCAGCGGAAATAAACTTAGGTAATTCATGTACCATAAAGCCGTCACCCAGGATGACCACATTTATCCTGTTGCTCACATCTCCATTGTATGCCAGCGTATCTACCTTAAACTTTTCTTGAGCTAAAGACTTGACAGATAAGAATAAAATTACAAAAAGTAGTGTGTGTTTCATGGGGTAAACTTTAAAGTGAGTAATTTTTTAGATTCATTGTTATTAGCAATACTAAACAGTTCTAGTTTATCCATATTATCTTCTATGGGTATCCTAACCGTAAGCAATCCCTTTAAATTTTCTTCTGACACCCTTTTTATGGTACCGTCTTCACTAAATACTTCCATATCCTTAAATAATGGATGTTCAAAATGATAAATTTTAGGAGGAGTGCCATTGGTATTATAAACCCTGATTTCTGCTAGGTACTGTCCGTGAATATGCCTATTGGCGTCTTTAACTTTCCCTTCTGCGGCTGCTGACTTTATAAGTTGTGCTGTTTCTTTTTTCCCTTTCTTATTAAACTCAAACGTCAGGAAAAGCATGGAGTTTTTGGCGGCGGGGTTAAAATTAGGAATTTCATTAAGTTTTAATAAAGGCGGACTACATGAAATAAATAGGTGGCTTACAAGTATCAAAATAAGCCTTGGAGTTTTTTTAAGCATAGCGGATAAAATATATGTTTAACAAAACTAGTTTAAATTCATTGAAAACTATACTGCAATTCTACTTATTTAAAACTGATTATACTTCTGACCAGAGCATGATTTACAACAATTCAGATCGCTTTTTTCTTAGTAACCTGAGTTCGATTAAAACCACATAGATTTAAGTATCTGTAAATCGGCAATAGTAAAGTATACATAGTGCTAAAACCTAGCTTTAGTGTATGTGAATAGCTTCAGCTATCTATACCTACTAAAAAATTATCTTTTTTTCTATGCTTCTATGTGGTTTGTACTATAAATAAATATATTAACAATCGGGCTGAGGTTAATAAGTGGTTTAGGCCTTTGTTTGCACCCTGGACTATTTAAATAAGAAACCAACTGCGGCGAAAATAATCTAGTGCCTGTAAATTAAAGCAACAATCTTTCGTCAAATTAGAATCTTGGCCTAATTAACTCTACTTACCATATTTTAGAAAAAAGCAGAATCCGCTCTCTAAGACTCTGCTTCGACTTAGTTTTGATAAGTACGTTTCTCGATAGTGTCGTATATTTGAGAATCAGTCCATATTTTGGAAAAACATCACACAAATGAATGAATTTTATAAGCTAACAGGAATATTTCAGTGGGTTATAGCTATTGTATTATTTTTAGTCGGACTATTACCACTGTTAGTAGTTCTTGAGAAAGGTGCCACTCAGCCCCTGTTTTATTTATTAGTAATTATTTATATGCCTCTTGCACAATTTACATGTACACCATTCAATAAGCTCACGGGTGTTTTTAGATATTACTCTCCAATGCTCTTTGGTTATATGGCTAATAACAAACAAATTGACCTGCATAGTGGAACTAGTTTTGACTATTTATTTGTAATGAGAAAATACAAATCGGGAGTAGAGTTTAGAAATAGGATATTGTCTTATCATTTAGAGGGGTTAATTTATATTGTTCAATTAATCGAAAACAAAAGAGTACCCGAAACTGTAAATATTGTGGGAACATCATATTTCTTCAACAATCGCACATTACAAAAAATGGGATTTGAAACTAAAAACCCTTCAATATTCTACCGGTTAAATTTACTTTTAAACTTTGTTGATTTGATTTGGATGTATTCACTTTCACAAGGCAAATTTGCTATTCCTAAAATTAATATTGTTAAAAAGGCAAGCATAACCGGGAAAAGTCTGATTGAAAATAAAAATAGGATTGAGATTTTATATGACAAGATTAAAACAAAAACGATAGTTTAACACGCAAACGAAAAAAAGCAGGTAACACAGGTTTTTGAATAGTGGAACAAAACAGCGAAAACAAACAGATGTTCTTCAGTTTAACTTTTGTGGCCGTATGGGAGTAGTCATGGCTACTAAAGTAAGAGTTTATTGAATAAAATAGGCACGCTATTAGAGATAAAACAAGCTCTACCTTACTCTCAAAAGATACAAAATCTCTAAAGATATTAGTGGTTTTTTTAGAAATTTGAAATGCCTGGAACCAGTTTTTTCCTATTTGAGAATCAAAAATCACATACTGTATCTAAACTTAATATTGGCTTAACTTCATCCCCCGATTCTTCTTTTAAATTACAAGAAAAAAAAGAAAAAATGAAAAAGGGTCTCCTGATGATGGGTGTTTTGATGGTAATACTGGTTAAGATGTCTTTTGCTCAAAGTATGGTAAAAGACACCCTTTCTGAAAAGGAATTAGGCGAGTTTCCTTATTTTCAAATTCACGATTCTCACAAAGCAGTCAATGAAAAAATCAAAAAGTATGAAGAAAAGTACTTTTTTAGCGACTCAGGCACCGTCAGCACTATTGAGGGAAAATATTACCATGCCACTATCTACGCAAACGAAGGTGCAGAGTATAATGAGTCGCTAGTTATTAGCCATTTAAAGAAACAGTTTACAGTCTTTAACGCCATTAATATCTATTCCGGATTAATCCCTGACAAAGCATGGACGCTGGTAAATGAGGAAAAGCCCTCATATATCAAAGATTTATACGACGCCATTCCCTATCAATACAAACAGTATCTGATTAAAACCAAAGAGGCAAACATCTGGATAGAAATCATACATGGCCTTAATGCCCAACAAATAGACTTTACAGTGATGCGGGAGGAGCTTGAAGAATGATAAGTGTGAAGAAAGTCGCCCACCAGGATGTCTGATGTATAACATTACTCAGAAGGAAGGTATGTTTTGCAATATTAGGCCGTGAAAGAGGAAAGAATTGAGTTAACCGTAGTACGAATCATGGTTAATGCTCCGCCCGTATCTCCCAAGGATAAATTGGTATCATAGATTTTTAATACTTTTCCTGATTCATACAAAAAATGATTTCAGGTCAGCATCCGCCAGGGATCTCTATATGACTTTAGTAATTCCGAATAAATTATACAGTGTATTATTGCAGCAACACGTGCTTAATCCGTTTGCCTCTGAAAGATTATATAGGTACTTTTGTGATGGATTTTAGGTTTAAGCACTTCATATGAAACTTGTTTCGAGAATGTGAAGCTTCGGAACAATAATACTTAGGCAAGAAAAAATGGACAGATGAATCAATTAAACAGCTTTAACGTCAGAGCCTATGCCATCTGCGTGCATGAAAACAAGGTTTTGAGCGTACAGGAGAAGTACGAAGATGTAATCTACAGCAAGCTACCGGGTGGAGGTGTGGAATTTGGAGAAGGACTGATAGAGTGCCTTCACAGAGAATTTAAAGAAGAACTCAATCTTGATATAGAGGTTACCGAGCACCTTTATACACAGGAAAACTTTGTTCAGTCGCTGTTTGATGACGGAAAACAATTGCTGTTTGTTTATTATACTGCAAGAATTCTAAACATAGATGCTTTAGCCATCAGTTCACCTGACATTACAGGAGTCCAATGGATTGATTTTGAAGGTGATAATCCCCTGGAGTTACCGGTAGATAAGATTGCATTTCAGCTGTATAAAGAAAAAATGTGGTCAGCTCAGCAACCAACTAAGGTCAACTGAGCCTTAAACCGAGTCTTTAAAAAGAAACCTTACTGAATGTCCAGCCTAAGGTATCAATAATGAGAAGCTGGTCCGTATCTACAGGCAGACCGGTTATAATTTTTAAAACCTGCATCGCCATTAAGGAGCCTACTACTCCGGGTAAAGCCCCCAGAACGCCATGGCTGTCACAATCCGGCAACTCCCCGGCAGGAATATCGGGAAAAATATCTCTTAGGTTTTTACTTCCTCGATAATTGAAAACAGCAACCTGACCCTCAAACGAAAATATACTTCCATAGACTAACGGTTTTGAGAGCGAAACGCAGGCATCGTTTACTATATATCGAGTGTTGAAATTATCGCTGCCGTCCACAATTATATCGTATCCCTGCAATACAGTATGTACATTTTCAATACTAATTTTCTCACTGACAGCTACAAAATTGATATTGGGATTCAGGGCTTCTACATACTGTGCGGCACTCTGCGTTTTTAGTTTACCGATCTGATTTTCAAAATGGATGATCTGCCTGTTCAGGTTATGGAGTTCCACTACATCAAAATCCGCAACAGCCAGAGTGCCTACACCGGCTGCTGCCAAATATTGGATGACGGGACTCCCCAGTCCGCCGGCACCCACCACCAAAACCTTAGCTTTCCTGATTTTTCGCTGGCCCTCCACTCCTATTTCCTCTATAAATATCTGCCTGCTGTACCGTTTAAATAATTCATCATTCATATCTTAACTTTTTCCATTCATCAGTTATACACTTCTTCCCAGTCTTTCATCACGGGATCATAACCTGCATTGCGGATTACCTGCCGTATATCTTCCATGCTTCTTTCGTCACTGATCTCAAATTGCTCAAGCGATTGCGGATCCACCACGTAACCTCCCGGATTGGTCTTTGAGCCTGCACTCATACTGGTTATACCAAGGGAAAGAATATGATCTCTGAACACCTCATTTTCACGTGTTGAAAGAGAAAGTTCAAGTTCCTCATTCCATATCCGGTATGCACTGATGAGTTGTAGCATATCTCTGTCGCTCATGATAAAATTGGGAGCTGTCGTTCCCTCTGCAGGGCGTAAGCGTGGAAAAGAAACGGAATACTTCGTTTTCCAATACTGTTTTTGGAGATAATCAATATGTAGTGCGTTAAAGAAACTGTCCACCCGCCAGTCTTCCAGTCCGAGAAGTACTCCCAGCCCGATCTTGTGTATTCCCGCCTGACCGATGCGGTCCGGGGTGTCAAGACGGAAATCAAAGTTTGACTTTTTGCCTTTGGGATGATACGCTTTATAAACTTCTTTGTGGTACGTTTCCTGATAGACCAGTACCGCATGTACCGATGCCTGCCGCAGCGATATGTATTCTTCCGTACTCAGGGGCTGGACTTCCAGCGATAGGTTGGAAAAGAAAGGACGCAGTATCTTCAAAGCATTGAGAAAATACGATGCGTTTACCGTAGTGTTGGCCTCTCCGCTGACCAGCAATACATGGCTCAGTCCCATTTGCTGTAAAAAAGTCGCTTCTTTGATAAGTTCACTGTCTTTGAGGGTTCTGCGTGGAATACGGTTGTCAAGACTGAATCCACAATAAGTGCAGATATTCTGGCACTCATTGCTGAGATACAGCGGAGCATACAACTGTATGGTTTTGCCAAATCTTTTCTGAGTAATCTGTCTGGACATCTGTGCCATGGTTTCTAGATGCTTACCCGCCGCGGGCGACAGAAGTACCAGAAAATCTTCAAGGGTCTTTTTCTGGCTTTGCAGACTGGAGATGACCTGCTGGTCTGAAGTGGAATAGATTTTCTCCGCTACGGTATCCCAACTGTATTGTTCGAAAATATCTTGGAATCTTTTCATATCAATCCATTAGAAATGAAGTAAGCGGACTTGAGGCGATGGCCCCGGAATGAACCTTTCCTAATCCTGCTTCAAAGGCCCTCCGACCGGCTATTACAGCCTCTTTAAAGGCGAGAGCCATTTCTACAGGATTTTGTGCTACTGCAATGGCCGTATTAACCAGCACGGCATCTGCTCCAAGTTCCATAGCCCTGGATGCATGGGATGGGGCTCCTATTCCTGCATCCACAATCACAGGAACGTTGCTGCTTTCAATAATGATTTCCAGAAAATCTATAGTTGAAAGCCCTTTGTTACTACCAATGGGTGCTCCCAGAGGCATTACAGCAGCTGTTCCTACCTCTTCCAGCCTTTTGCAGAGTACGGGATCGGCATGAATGTAGGGCAATATCACAAAGCCCAGTTTTGCCAATTCCTCAGTTGCTTTTAGAGTTTCTACAGGATCAGGCAGCAGATACTTCGGATCGGGGTGTATCTCGAGCTTTATCCAGTTGGTTTCCAGTGCTTCCCTCGCTAACTGTGCAGCGAGTATGGCTTCCCTTGCATCTCTTGCCCCGGAGGTATTGGGCAACAGGTTTACGTTCGGTAAGCGGAGAGCGTCCAGCAGATTGTCTGAGGAAGACTCATGATCAATACGTTTTAATGCCATGGTTACCAGTTCCGTCCCTGAAACGGCCACTGCCTTACTCATCTCTTCTAAGCTTCCGAATTTACCGGTACCCAAAAAGAGCCTTGATGTAAATTCTCTATCTGCTATTTTTAACTCATTCATAATAATATGCTTTTAATTCTCGTGACTGCATTTTCGTTTTGGGTAATCTCTCCACTGATGGCCACACCGTAAATTCCCGTTTCAATGATACCGGCAATATCACTGACAGTGATACCTCCTATAGCTATGATGGGAGGAAGGGCGATGTCTGATTCTTTGAAGTGCCGGATAATACTTTCGTATCCCTCTAAACCGAGGATTGGACTCAGCTTTTCCTTGGTTCTGGTAAAACGAAAAGGGCCCAATCCGATATAGTCACAACCTTCTTTGACTCTTCGGACGATATCTTCTGTCGTATTCGCGGTTCCCCCGATGATCTTTTCTGAGCCCAGAATAGAGCGTGCCTCCGATATGGACATATCGTCCAGTCCCAGATGTACTCCATCTGCATCCATCTCCTTTGCTAATAATGGGTCATCATTGATTATAAATACTGCATTATATTGTACACATAAGGATTTAGCCTGTATGCACAATTTCTTCAGCTCTTCTTTACCGGCATTTTTCCACCTTATCTGTACCCATCCGGCTCCTTGTTGCAGGGCTTTTTTTATGTTGATTTCTTGCTCCCGGACAGTAGTACCTTGTGATATATATTGTAATTTTTCTAGCACGATTTTTAAATTTTATTGTCCTCAAATTCCCGATACACTCTCTGGCATTTCAGAAAAGCGGCAAGCTGATCTTTATCCTCCCAGACAGCACCGAGGAGTGCGACACTATCTATGCCGGATGTCAAAAGTTTCGGTATGTTATCTGAATTGATTCCTCCTAATGCAACAGGTATTACGTCCTCGGTGCTGCATGTCTTCAGCTTGTCTAACAGATCAGAGGTTGTTCCGTATCCCTTTTTGGAAATGCTGGGAAACACGGGTGATATAAAAGCGTAACTCCATTCTTTTCCTAAATCATTGAAATCTCTTATGGTGTGCACAGATGTTGAAAGCAGGAAACCTGTTTTATACATGACGTGACTTTGGGCTTTTCTTCCTTGCTCACCAAAATGCAATCGCTTGATTCCCAATTCATCTGCCAGATGATAATGAGAATGCAGCACAAGATATTTCCTAAAATCAGGCTGTACTGAATTTACATAGCTACGTATCTCGCTGTCTGAAAACGCATACTTTCGGATGTGAAGATACCGGAGGCCATTGCATAAC
>CAZBAV010000015.1:65492-69098 GCA_964489955.1 uncultured Lacihabitans sp.
GGATTCCCGGCTCACCGTTCACGGTAAGCTCAGGCGTAATAACGATAAGCATAATCTCTAAAGGAATCAGCCGCCCTGTGAGGCTATAATAATGAGAACAGTATCGTTTTCATCCACGGTAGTTTCTTCCCACTTTTCCCTGGGCACAACCTGATTGTTGAGAGCTACAGCTATTCCTTTTTTCACAGGGGATTCGGCATGAACCACTTGAGCTAGGGATTCAGGGTTAATCTCGAATGTTTTCTTTTTGTGATTGATTGTAAGTTCCATTCCATATAAAGTTTAAAAGTGAAACTTTAGGAATGCCTACAGCAACGCAGAATACGTCTATGGTAAGTCATCTCACTTTTCCCTACGCCAGTATGACCCGGATCAGGTAATGAGGGTATTTCTCAGACTGCAATGAATGCAGACACCCCTAAAGTTTGGTACAAATGTAAGGATAAAATAAAAGACGCAAAACGAAATAAGAGGAAATCGGTAAGTAACCTTTCTTTATTTCCTGAATAGTAATTCATCGAGTCTATTTCGATTCTTCCTATAGTATAGTATTTTATCCGTATGATTAGCAGATGAGTACCAGGATGCTTTATTATAAAAGGCATCTTTTAAAATACTTAAAATCAAAAAGGTATTATTACTTTTACTGTATTATACTCTTAATTTATGACACACCTTAACTTAATAAAAGTCACGCTTGTGGCCATTTCTCTTACTTTGATTACACTGCAAAACTTTGCACAATCCCCGTCAAAAACACAGTGGTTTGAAGATGCCCGCTATGGTATGTTTATCCATTGGGGACTCTATAGTGGTGCTGAGGGGCTTTGGAAAGGAGAAAAATTGAGGTATGCAAACAATTACGCCGAGTGGATACGGTATCGTAACCGAATCTCGAAAGAGGAATATGGCGGGCTGGCCAAACGCTTTGACTGGAAGAGCATAGATCCCGAGCAGTGGGTTATCCTTGCAAAGGAAGCCGGAATGAAATATATAATCATAACCAGTAAGCACCACGATGGCGTAGCTATCTGGAATACAAAAATAGGCAACTATTCCCTTAGCAAGCTGGCAGGAACAAACCGGGACGTCATTAAAGAACTGGCAGAGGCATGCCGTAAGCACGGTATGAAACTGGGCTTTTACTATTCCCACTGGATTGACTGGGAACATCCCTATGCCTGGGACCATAATCAGGAACTTACAGGCCGTGTTACAGATGCTGAGTATGACCAGTACTGGCAGCAAAAGGTGATTCCGCAACTTACAGAACTCCTCACCAACTACGGAGATATAGCTTTGATGTGGTTTGACATGTGGATACCGTATCAGCAGTCGATTATCAAAAAAGAGCAGCTGCTGCAGGTTGTTGAACTCATTCGCAGACTCCAGCCTAACTGCCTGATTAATTCTCGTCTTGGTCTGCCAACGGACCAAAACACAGTAGATTTTGAAACTCTTGGAGATAATCAGTTTGGCAGTGCATACATAGCCCACCCCTGGGAGACCCCGGGTACCATAGCCCACTCATGGGGGTATAATGGTCAGGAGAATGAATGGAAATCTAGCAGCCAGATTTTTCAGTCCCTGATATCCAATGTCAGCCTTAACGGCGGACTTACCTTAAACATTGGTCCACGTGCCGATGGCAAGGTACCTTATGAAAGTGTACAGAGGTTAAGGGAAACCGGGCAATGGCTGAAAAAACACGGCAACAGCATTTACGGTGCTACCGGCCTGGCATTACGTTCTGGACAGCATGACTGGGGATATCTGACCACGAAAACCGAAAAAGGAAGGACAGAAGTATACGCCCAGGTATTCAATTGGCCACTGGACAAAATCCTGCGAATTACTGGTATACAGAATGATCCCAAACAGGTGTATATAAACTTAAATGGCAAGAAATTGGAATTGAAATTTAAACGCACTGGCCCTCTTCTACATATTTATATTCCTGAAGATCAGCCGGATTCCTACGTTTCTACTATTGTGCTGAGTTACGATATTCCGCTTCAACTGGACAAAGAGGTAGTAAGTGAGTCTGCCTTTGGAGGATTCGCTCTTACAGCACGCAATAGCGAAAACAAAGATGTGATTAGTAAGGAGTATGATGGCAAACGCCCGGCTCATGCCGTACTTTCCGGCGATAAAGAAATAAGCTGGGCTGTGTACATCCCTGAAGCAGGAGAATACAATTTTGATGTGTCTGTACACAATCCGGAAAAGACCGATAAAACAATCCGGATCATCAGTAATGAAACGGGTATATCCGGAACATTGAAACCCGGGAGACAGATGGTTGTAGAGCCGAATGAAAACAACTACACGCCTGAATTTATCAACCAGCGAATAGGAAGTATCCGGTTTACGGATAAGGGAACTTACCAGATACGGCTTACGAACGAGGGGGCTGCTCCTTCTGGCTCAATCGTGTGTGGATAAGTAAATAGTTCTCTTAACTAATTTTAGCCTTGTATCTCTTGACATATAAGGGGAAGGTTTTTTTAAGTCGTATGGGTAAAATCAGTGCCCTAATTATGGGTAATTTAAGAAAAAGAGGGTGTCCGAAAAATCTGTCAGATTGAGCTCAACATGACAATGATAATCACTTTTCGGACACCTTTTTCTATTTCAACTTGGCTTCAGCTCCTGCAACAACCATAATAGTCTTATCTGGTTTTGCGGAATTCACAAATACAAAATAGACATCTTGCTTTTTGGTCAAAAGATTTTGCTCCACACGTATCGGAGCGGTTAATGTACTTGGCTTTGCAGTCGTTTCTACCACAGGCTTTAACAAGGGAGATTCACCTATGAGTTTGCCGGTTGGGCTTCCCAGGCGGACTTCTATCTTTCCCCCTACTGCATTTGCTCTTGCTTCCGGTGCAGAAGCCAGGAATGTAAATGCAGTTATTCCTCTAAGATCAATATTGCTTAAGAGAGCATACGCTCCAGACTTTTGAGGTATTAAAAGCTTCATATTATCGAAGTTCGTTTTGGTTATATCTTTAACTTCATCAAAGCCGTGGATGTCTAGTCTGGAGTTTCTTAAAACGAGGGTTTCATCAGCTCGTACAGATGGCAAGCCATTTGCACCCTGGTCGGCATAAGCTGCTCTAAAAAAGTACGTACCTACACCTTTATCCTCCTTAGGTAAGGTGATAGCGTATTTTCCTTCAAGTGGCAGTTTAGTCTTCTCACTGGCTAAACTCAAAACATATCTGGCTATTTCTTCTGCATCTTTTTTGGGTAAATTCGGGTGGGCTGCCATTGCTATTT
This sequence comes from uncultured Lacihabitans sp., assembly GCA_964489955.1. Lineage (GTDB taxonomy): Bacteria > Bacteroidota > Bacteroidia > Cytophagales > Spirosomataceae > Leadbetterella. Next base: position 68,775 of record CAZBAV010000015.1, read on the forward strand.
CACCCCAAACGCCCGCACCGCCGTTGATTATCTTATTGCTCAGGTATTCAATGGCGGAGGCTTTCTTCTCGTATTTTTTTGCTACTTCCTTATAAGTAGGACCAACCGATTTTTTACTTACGTCATGGCAGGAATTGCAATCGGAGCCATCAATCAGTTTTCTACCCCTGCTCACCAGAATTGTAGTTTCGTCTGCTGTTTTGTGTCCTTGTGTGATACTAACCTTATCAAAACCCTCTGCCAGATAATCTACCGTGAAAACAACCTGATCGCTCTCTATCCCTTTTCCAAGGCTTCCGTCTTCCTTATCTGTAACAGTAATGG
>CAZBAV010000016.1:0-60151 GCA_964489955.1 uncultured Lacihabitans sp.
TGACTATTCAGGAGTTAGGAACTATTGCACAGAGTGGACTCCCGGTAAAATTGATTATTTTGAATAATAATTTCTTGGGAATGGTACGCCAGTGGCAGCAGTTATTCTTTGATAAGAGGTACTCTTTTGTAGAACTTCAAAACCCTGACTTTATTACCATCTCTAAAGGGTTCGGGTTGGAAGCAGCTCAGGTTTCTGAACGAGAAAACCTAAGCGAAGCACTAGATGTTATGTTGGCATCGAGCAAGGGATACGTACTGGAAGTGGTAGTAGAAAAAGAAGAAAACGTATTCCCGATGGTGCCTGCAGGTACAAGTGTATCACAGATTCGCTTAAAATAATTTAAAAACAATGACACAATACACCATATGTGTTTACGGCGAAAATGCCATTGGTTTACTAAATAAAATAACCATAATTTTTACCCGTAGACGAATAAATATAGAATCACTTACCGTTTCTGAAACTGTAAGAAAAGGGGTTTCACGTTTCACTATTGGCATCACGCACGAAAAACGTGAAGAAGTAGAAAAACTAGTACGACAAATCCGCAAAGTAATAGAGGTTTTGGCCGTTTTTGGATATTTAAACGAAGATATTGTTCATAACGAAATAGCTCTTTTCAAAATCCCTACGCCTATAGATGCTAAGCCTATAGATATTGACACCATAAACAAGGTGTACAAGGCTTGGGTAGTGTATTGGGAGTTAGACTATGTAGTAATAGAAAAAACAGGGACTGAAGAAGAAATTTTTGAATTCTTCAGATATCTAAAACCGCATGGAATCACAGAATTTGTTCGCTCTGGCCGAGTGGCAGTTGGCAAAACCCCTCAGGGCTTAGTGGAGTACATTCCGGAAGAAATGGAGTGGGAGTATTCAATATAAAAATAAAGCCCGCAGGGGTTCAACAAAAATAGCTACGGGCTTCCGCCCGTAATGGTAAATAAAGAATAAAACAAAAATTAAAATTATAAAAAATGGCAAAGTTAAATTTTGGTGGAGTTGAAGAAGAAGTAGTAACCCGTGAAGAATTCCCATTAGAAAAAGCGAGAGAAGTATTGGCTAACGACACCATTGCCGTGATTGGATACGGTGTGCAAGGTCCTGGTCAAGCGTTAAATATGAGAGATAATGGCTTAAACGTTATAGTAGGACAAAGAAAAGGTAAAACCTACGACAAAGCTGTAGCTGACGGGTGGGTACCTGGCGAAACACTTTTCGAAATTGAAGAGGCTCTTTCAAAAGGCACAATCATTTGTTATTTACTTTCTGATGCGGCTCAAATTGAACTTTGGCCAACGGTTAAGTCATATCTTACAGCAGGAAAATCACTTTATTTCTCTCATGGATTTGGTATCACTTATAAAGAAAAAACAGGTATCGTTCCTCCAGCAGATGTGGATGTATTCTTAGCTGCTCCTAAAGGTTCTGGAACTTCATTAAGAAGACTTTTTGTAGAAGGAAAAGGCTTAAATTCTTCTTTTGCTATCTACCAAGATGCTACCGGAAAAGCTCGTGAAAAATGTATCGCTATGGCTATCGGAGTAGGTTCAGGATACTTGTTTGAAACTGATTTCTACAAAGAAGTTACTTCTGACCTTACAGGCGAAAGAGGTACGCTTATGGGAGCTATTCAGGGTATTTTTGCCGCTCAGTACGAAGTATTAAGAGCAAACGGTCACTCTCCATCTGAGGCATTTAATGAAACTGTAGAAGAACTTACGCAGTCGTTAATGCCATTAGTAGCTGAAAACGGAATGGACTGGATGTACGCCAACTGTTCTACTACAGCCCAAAGAGGAGCTCTAGACTGGTGGAAGCCTTTCCGTGATGCTACTAAACCTGTTTTTGAGCAACTTTACAATAGTGTTAAAACGCAAAATGAAGCTGAAATCTCTATCACCCGTAACTCTAAACCAGATTACCGTGAGAAACTAGAGGTAGAACTTGCTGAGCTTCGTGACTCAGAAATGTGGAGAGCCGGTAAAACTGTTAGAAGCTTAAGACCTGAGAATAGCTAAGATTAGCTGTCAGCCTGAGCTTGTATATATAAGAAAATCCCCGAGCGATTGGGGATTTTTTGTTTATTAGTGGAAAGATGTAGATAATGATCTTTAAAAATACCTTTACTAAAAAATTAAACTAAGAAGTTATTATGGACAAGATATGTTTAGAATACGAAAGGAGAATTGGGACTGAAGTACTCTGGGTATCTGAGTTAACAAAAAATGGGTCAGACGTATTGGGTCATCTGAATAAAAACAATCCCAGTATGAATTATTTAAATGAAATAGCTATTCAAACTATATCAAAAATGCAGATTACCTATGTAGTTAATATTTTTGAATCGTTCGTTCAAGGTTTTATCTGTCAAAAAGATAATCTAGACAAATATCAAACATCAGAAAATAAATTCTGGGACACACATTTAAAAGAAACTCAAAGCGAATGGGATAATTACTGTAATAATAGCGAAGAAGAGCTTTCTTCTTCTAAATCATTTATGAATGTTCGATACTCGTTATTCGTTCTTGAGAAAAAGTACGGTTTGCAAACAAACAATTTACCTAAAACCCTACTTGAACTAGGTAGTGTCAGGAATTGTATTGTACATCACAATAGTGATTTATCTAAACTCGACAAAGGAGGTAAATCAATGTTTAGAAAAACTATCTATCATACTTTAAAGTTATTAGGAATAAGAGAAACCGAAAATCAATTAATTTTTCTTGATAAAAACAATTAAATAAATACTACCGTAAAAGAGTTACAAAATTTTATTCGAAACTGCTCTAAATAATTTTATATTCATGTTCTAATATACCTCCGAACTAATGACGACACTCGGTCTAGGATAGGCAAATTCAAGGCGTTTATTAAAGACCATATTTGAATATTCGAGAGAGACCAAGAAGATGCCCATTCTCCCATCGGGAGTATCGCTTTGTAACAAACATGAGCGAAAGAGAGGTTAGCGTGCCGTAGGTACGCCACATAATACATCATTAAAAAGCGTAGCTCCTACGGAGCATAATAAGCAAGAATATACGGTTTTTAACAAAGCTCTAGTACCTCCGGCACAATCAAACATCCGATACACCTTAAAGTCCGTCATTTACAAAAAATCAAAAGTCATGTCTACATTTCTTTCAAATAATTCTTACTCACAAAAAAAAAGTAACATGAAATAGTTCAGATTCTATTCCACCTGAGTATCAAATATATTACTAAAACCTACTCCCAAAAGCAAGTGCCCCCTAGTATAAACCAGCTTTGTGAAAAATAAAACCTACCCGAATACACTTTGTCACAGAACGGTTATCAAAAGCTCCAGTACATACTACTTTTTAAAAGCGTTAATTTGTAAACCCCTATTAGGGCTTCTTCCCTCAGTCTTATGTTAGTGCTATTCGTTAAAAAAACCAACTTTTTAACCCTCAGCCTCAAAGACCGTCCTTAGTCAGACAGAGATATAATCTACCCTCACCTAAACTGCACTAAATCTGAATTTTACCCCGGATTATTCTTCGAAAATTGTAAAATTTTCGGAATAAAAAAGACCAGATAAAACACTTAGAAAACATATCCCTTTGCTTTTTTTGAATTAAAAATTTTGAAAAACAAGGTAAATGTGTGATATTTACACAATATCAGAAATTTTCTATTTTTTCTAAAATTAGTTCAACGCCGTAAGTCACTTTTCTATTGGGTTAACAAGATTATGAATGTTTATTCTGGATATACAGACAAAGTACTTGCCGATTTAATCGGCAAAGGTGATGCCGATGCCTTTTCTGAAATCTACAATAGATATAGGGGCGTTCTGTATTTACACGCCCTTAGAATGCTTAAAAATGAAGACGAGGCTAAAGATATAGTCCAGGATTTATTTACTGTATTATGGGTCAAACGAAACGACATAGAAGTAACAGGAACAATCTCAGGCTACCTTTATTCTGCCGTTAAGAATCGTATTCTAGATCATATAGCTAGGAACCAGACTCGTAAAAAGTATATCAGTTCGTTAGCTGGTTTTATAAGTGAGGGAGAATTTGTAACCGATAATCAAATTCGTGAGAAAGAATTAACCACACTGATTGAGAAAGAAGTAGAACTACTACCCGAAAAAATGAAGCAAATATTTAAGCTTAGTCGCTTAAATAACCTCTCACATAAAGACATTGCACTTGAACTTAAACTTTCTGATAAAACTGTTAAAAAACAAGTTAGTAATGCACTTATTATCCTCAAAAAAAAGTTAGATGTAGCCTTCCTCCTACTCTTAATTTTAATTTTCTGATATTAAGGTATTTAAAACTAAACAGATCGTGTATTTAAGGGCGTTAATATTCCTGCTTTCTTACTTTTTGTAATTAATCAAATATTTTTTATTACTTATCTACTACCACCCTACCCTCAAACCGTCTTAATAAAAAGATTAGTTTATGCATAGCAACAAAGCGAGAGAATTACTGAAAAAACATGTAGAAGGTACTCTCACTGAGGATGAAAAGGCTATGCTTGAAAGCTGGTATCTATATGAAGCACGTACAGGTAAGCTCCCAGCAGACATGGAAAACATTGAGGAGTATCTAGATCGTTCTTCTCGGCATCCTAGGAAATGGAATGCAATATGGTGGGTTGGTGTAGCTGCCAGTGTTCTACTGGTGTTAGCTTTTAGTTTAGACATATGGAGTCTTAATGAGCCTACCCAAATAGCGGAAGAGATAATTATCAATGACGCCCTTCCGGGAGATTTTAGGGCACAGTTAACCCTTGCAAATGGGAAAGATATTTTGCTCAGCACTATTGGTAAAGGGAAGATAGCCGAAGAAAGTGGAATATCCATTATAAAAACCAAAGAAGGAGAACTGACCTATGAGTCTGGGAAAGTGAATAATAGAGACTCTAAGTTTGCCCTTAATACAGTAAGAACCCCAAAAGCAGGGCAGTTCCAAGTAGTACTTTCTGATGGTTCAGTGGCTTGGTTAAATGCAGAATCTTCTATACGCTTTCCGGCTGCTTTTTCGGCAGATGAACGGTTAATTGAGGTCACAGGCGAAGTTTATTTTGAGGTAAAAAAGACTTATAATGGTGGTAAAAGAATACCTTTTAGGGTGAAGACAGAAAGCCAGACTGTGGAGGTTTTGGGAACGAGCTTTAACATTAATAGTTATGCAGACGAAGGGGTCATAAAAACGACTCTTTTGGAGGGCAGTATAAAAGTTAATGCCAATGACAATAAAGACAAAAGTATTGTTTTACGCCCGGGACAACAGGCTCAGCTTTCCTCTAAAAAAGCTCTAAAAGTCAGTGAGGTAGATACGGGCCAAGTAATGGCATGGAAAGAAGGGTATTTCCGGTTTGATGGTGTAGGAATCAAAGAGCTTATGCAACACATTGCACGCTGGTATGATATGGAGGTTGAGTACCCCAAAGAGGTGCGGGAATACGAATTTGTTGGAGAAATATCCCGCAATACCAAGCTGTCTTCTGTCATGAAAATACTAGAGGCGGGAGAGATTAAATTAAAAGTAGATGGGAGAAAAATAATTTTAGCTGAATAAAAACTTAAAAAAACTATTTAACCTATGCATTAAACAAAACCTTACAGAAATTCAAAGAAGGGTTAAAAAAACAAAACCGTTTCAGGTCGCAACTGAAACGGTCGGAGTTTGGGTCAACCTGCATGTATGCACATATAGTCGGCAAACGAAGATGGCACATACAAAACGAGTAAAACAAGTACTAACCAAAACCTTACAAAAATATGAAATTTTCTTTACGAAAGAAAGAACAGTATCGGACTGCTTCTTCCAAAATTCTACATGTAATGAAACTTACTGCAACTTTTTTATTGGTAACCTGTATGCATGTTTCTGCTACAGTTTATTCCCAGAAGATAGAATTATCTGTTAGAAATGTGTCCATTACTACAGTTTTGAAAAACGTAGAAAAGCAGACAGAGTATAAGTTTTTTTATGACAACAAAGTATTAAACAATACTAAACTTATCTCTATCCAATTAAGAAATGGCTCAATTCATCAGTTGATGCAAAAAATCTTAGAAAACCAGCCACTTACTTATGAGGTCTTGGATAAAACGGTGGTAATTCGCAAAAAAAATGCAGACGAAAGTTCTAAAACAAGGGAAGTAAAGGTTGAGCCTACTGCCCTTTTAAGTCCTCCACACCCCTTCCGCATAGCAGGTACTGATAAACCAGCTAATTTGATTCTGGCAAATAAGAAACTTGAAATCATCTCTGCTGACATAAGAGTAAGAGGAAAGGTGACTGACAACAAAAATGAAGAGCTTGCAGGAGTAACTGTATCGGTGAAAGGTACAACAAGAGGTGTAGCCACAGATGCCAACGGAAACTTTTCTATTGATGTCCCGGACAAAGAAGCTATTCTTATTTTCTCATTTGTCGGTCACAAAACCCAGGAAGTGGTTCTAGGTAATCGGGTAACTTTAGACGTGGTAATGTTGCCTACGGAAGCCAGTTTAGAGGAGGTAGTAGTAGTGGGTTACGGAACGCAATCTAAGAGAAACATCTCAGGAGCCGTTAGCGAAATCAAGTCAACTGATATCACTCGCTCTTCTACCACCACCACATCCGGAGCATTGGCAGGTAAGGTTCAAGGTATTTCTGTTCGGTCTAAGGACGCTAGACCAGGAAGAGGGGCTGTGATTGAAGTTAGAAACATGGGTAACCCTCTATTCGTTATTGATGGTATTCCATATGGAGGGAATCCCAGCCGAGACTGGGTACAAACTAATACAGTTTCCGGCCAAGACGCATTTAATGCCTTAAACATAGAGGATATTGAGAATATCACTATCCTAAAAGATGCATCAGCAGCCATTTATGGATTAAGAGCTTCAAGCGGGGTTGTGCTGGTAACTACGAAAAAAGGAAGTAAAGACGAAAAGATTAAGCTTAATGTAAATGGATACATGGGCTGGCAAAACCTTACGCGTTTTCCTACTATGGCCAATGCTGCACAATATACACGTGCCATGGTAGAAACTGCTCAGAACGAAGGAAGAGACCCCAGAAGTGTATATACGCCGGAGGAACTAGCAAAATGGCAAGCAGGTGTGGATCCCGGTTACCAGGGTTATAACTATCAAGACATGGTAATCAGAAAAAACATTCCCCAAAAGAGCATAAATGCCAACATTACAGGAGGGTCGCAAAACTCCAGCTATTTCCTGTCTGTAGGGCATACAACTCAGGATGCAATGATTAAAGACTTTAACTATCAAAGAACCAATCTACAGGCAAATCTTGAAAGCAAAATCAACAAAAATTTCACTGTTGGTGCACAGCTTTCGGGTAGATATGAGTACAGTCAAGACGTAGGTTTACCTGGAGGAGATGGTTATTTTTCTTCTATACTAGCTATAATGAAAAACAGACCTACCGTGGGACCATATGCAAATGATAACCCAAGCTATCCAAACCACACGCATGATTTCCCTTACAACCCCGCGGTTTTCAGAAGAGATATTGCAGGCTACAAGGATAACTATACCAGAAGTGCAAACATTAACATGTATGCAGAGTACAGGTTACCGCTAGGATTTTCATTAAAAGGAAGAGTATCTTACAATTATACAAACAATAAGTTTGACGGATTCCAATATTCTTATGACGTTTTCACATACAGAAATGACGAGTATGTAAGAACACATGGAACAGACTCCAGATGGCGTTACCAAACAGATAGAGAGGTAGCATCTCGTTACGGCCAGGTCCAATTAGACTACAATAAGAGTATTGGCGAACATACTGTTGCGGCAACGGTTGGATACGAGCTATCTGATTTTGATAGAAACTACTTGGAACTGGGATCTAACCCAACAAACAATTATATCCCTTTCCTTGCCCTTGCTCAATTAAATGGACTAGGAGATGGTTGGGATTATGAAGCAAGAGCCGGTTATATAGGTAGGGTTAACTACAACTATAAAGGTAAATACATGCTAGAAATATTAGGTCGATACGATGCATCCTATTTGTATTACAAGGATATGAGATGGGGCTTCTTCCCTGGCGTTTCACTTGCGTGGAGAGTATCCGACGAAAAATTCTTCGATGGACTTAAAAATGTGGTAAGCGACTTCAAAATTAGATCATCTATTGGTCAAACAGGACGAGAAGAAGGAGTAGGTATGCACGGTTACCTTGCCGGTTATAACTGGGGTAGTGGAAATTCCATTCTTGATGGAAACTTCGTACAAGGGATATCCCCTAGAGGTTTGCCCGTTAGGAATCTTTCATGGGTAAAAAATACTACCTACAACATAGGTGTAGATATGTCTTTCTTGGACAAGAAGTTGACATTTACAGCTGATGCTTTTAAAATCATCAGAACGGGAATACCTGCCGCAAGATATGACGTACTTCTACCAAATGAAATAGGCTACGGTTTGCCAAATGAAAACCTTAACAAAAATGGCTATTATGGATTAGAAGGAATCTTGACCTACTCAAACAAAATAGGAGAATTAAACTATGTAGTGAGCGGAAACATGACCTTTTCGAGATTTAGAGCTCTAGAGAGCTACAAACCAAGATTTGGAAACTCATGGAGTGAATATAGAAGCTCAGCTGAAGATCGCTGGGGTGGAATTTGGTGGGGTTACCAAGCTATTGGTCGCTTCCAGTCTGAGGAGGAAATCAGAAACTACCCTGTAGATATGGACGGTAGAAACAACCGGGATGTGCTTCCTGGAGACATTATTTATAAAGATGTAAATGGAGATGGTGTAATTAATCATCTTGACGAAAGACCGATAGGTTACCCTACAGGCTGGGCACCAATGTTAAGTTTCGGAGGTCGCATAGGACTTGATTATAAAGGAGTGTCTCTTAATATTGATATGGCCGGTGGTGGTGTCCAATCTTGGTTCCAAGATTACGAGTTAAGAAATGCACTACATGGAGGCGGAAACTCACCAGCATTCTTACTGGAAGACAGATGGCATAGAGCAGACCCATATGATCCTAACAGCGAATGGATCCCTGGTTATTATCCTGCACTTAGAAATGGTAATTCAGGCCCTAATGCCAGAAATAGTGATTTTTGGTTAACCAATGTGAGGTACCTAAGACTAACCAACATAGAACTTGGCTATAATTTACCTACCAGTATTCTTAGCAAGGTAGGAGTACAAAAACTGAGAGTTTATACAAACGCTTCAAACCTGCTTTCATTTGACAACGTGAAGAAGTTCCAAATTGACCCAGAAATTGAAGCCCGTGCTGCTGTGGTGTATCCACAGCAAAAGGTTTTCATGCTTGGTTTTAACATCACATTTTAATTTCTTTTACAACTATGAGATATTCTATTATATTGTTGGTTTCTGCTATTGTCTTCCTTAGTGGTTGTAAACAAGACGAATGGCTAGAGAGAGACTCCAAATCAATTATCACGGATGAGCAAGTTTGGAACGATCCCGTTTTGGTAACTTCATTGTTAGCAAACTATTACAATAGACTACCTACCCTACATGGAGTCTTTAACACAGGTGGAATGACTGAACTAGACGACGCCATGTGGTCTGGCCACCGTGATCAAAACTGGAGAAACGATTTTAACTTCGGAGATGATTACGGAAGATACTGGGACTATGGACTGATAAGAGATATAAGTATTGCTTTAGAAAACATCGACTTATACAGTGTAAAAATTACAGACGACCAAAAGAAGCTGTTTAAAGCCGAACTTAGATTTATCCGTGCTTTTGTATACTTTGAGATGGTGAAAAGAATGGGGGGCGTTCCTATAGTTGAAAAACAGTTAATCTATGACTTTAGCGGAGACCCTACACCTTTACAGGTTCCTAGAGCAAAAGAACACGAGGTATACGATTTCATTTACAAAGAATTACAAGAGATTAAGGGAGATTTGGCACTTAACAGATCTAGTCGGACAAGGGCAAACACAGTAGCTGCTTTGGCTTTACAATCCAGAGCTATGCTTTATGCGGGATCAATAGCAAAATACAATTCTTTGATGTCTGCTCCTATTTCGACACCGAATGGGGAAGTAGGTATTCCTGGCTCAATGGCAAATGACTACTATACCAAATCATTAAATGCCGCAAAGGAAATCATCGGGAATGCAGCTTACAGCTTGTACAATGAAAACTCGGATAAGGCTGCAAACTTCTATGATATGCTAAATAAAAAGGTGACCAACGAAGTGATTTTTGCCAAAGACTTCCAGCTCGGTGTAAAAACCCACCTTTATACATATGACAATATTGTGAAGAGTTTTACGGAAGATAATGAGAGTTCTTCTATCATTTCGCCATCATTGAGTTTTGTGGAGAGTTTTGATTACTTAGATGGAACAAAAGGTACTCTTAAATATAAAGATGCATCAGGAGCTTACATTGTATATAATGCCAACTCTGACATCTTTGCTAACAAAGACCTTAGATTATCAGGAACTGTGATTTACCCGGGATCGAGTTTTAAAGGTAGGACTACCAATATCCAAGCGGGAGTAGCTGTATGGAGAGATGGAAAATATGCACTTGAGACATCTCCGGTTCTTGGCTCAACATACAGTACTGACGGTGGAACCTGGACCGGACAAGATGGTCCTATGGATAATGCTCAAGACGTGAGCAACACGGGCTTTTATGTAAGAAAGTTTGTAAGTGATGCAGCTGCGGCAAGTGCCAGAGGAACAAGGTCTGTTAACTGGTGGCCATGGTTTAGAATGGGTGAAATTTACCTTAATGCGGCCGAAGCGGCTTTTGAACTGGGCCAAACAGATGCTGTAGGTTATGTAAACAAAGTACGTGAACGTGCAGGCTTTCCACCAAATAGCCTACAGGCTCTTACCACTGAAATTATCCGTAAGGAAAGAAGGGTAGAGTTGGCTTTTGAAGATCACAGGTATTTTGATTTAAAAAGATGGAGAGTTGCTCATCAGGTTTGGGACGGTTTAGAAGATGGAGAAAACAGTGTGGTGTACGGATTGTACTCTTACAGAATTGTAAGACCTGGTCATGCAGATAATAATAAATTCATCTATGAAAAAATAAGACCTACTAGATTTAGAAGAGCCCGCTTATTCAGAATGGCCAACTACTATTCGTCTTTAGATTTGGGATGGATTAATAACAACCCGAAATTAGTAAGAAACCCATTCCATTAATTTTTTAGGTTAAAAAAAAGAAAATTATGAAACACTTATTATCAATAATTGTTATTTCAAGTCTGATTTTTTCAGGCTGCAAATACGACAACTTTGCTGAACCTAAATCTGTTTTAAGTGGCAAAGTAATGTACGATGGCCAGGCCATCGGAGTTCGGTCAGATGGACCCCAATTTGAACTCTGGGAAGAAGGGCATGCTTTGCGAACTTTCATTCCGGTACACATCAAATATGACGGCACCTATTCTTCCGTACTTTTTGATGGCCAGTATAAATTAGTAAGAAAAGGAGATAGCCCTTGGCTACATCAAGCATCCGATACTATCATTGTAAACGTAAAAGGCAATACTATCGTGGATATTCCAGTGACACCTTACTTCACAATCTCGGATCCCACTTTCTCTAGAGAAAGCCTAGCAGTAACTAGTCGTTTCAAGATAAACAAGGTAGTAGCAAATGCCAACCTCGATGTTGTCCGTTTATTTTTTGGTAAAAACATTCTACTAGACAATGCTAAACTGAGCAGTCAGGCTCATAGAGTAGATGCAGACAAAAGTAAAATTGTTTTTGGACAAGAAAGCTCTTTAACAGCACAGATACCTACTGATCTGCGAAATTTAGATTTTATCTATGTTCGTTTAGGAGTAAAGTCAACAGTAACAGGAGAGTACGCATACTCTCCCGTACAAAAAATTACTCTTAAATGAAATACGTAAAACGATTCGTACAAAATTGAATTCTACTTATTTTTAATAGGATTTGTTTTGGTTTGAAATAGTTTTTACATATTTTTGTATGGAAAGGGAGATGCGTTCTCCCTTTTTATAAGAATAAATTGTGTGTAATTGACACTTATTAAGTATACCTTAAATGAAAAAGATAGTTTGTTTTTCTATTCCTCTTTTACTCATTTCTATCATGGCTATAGCTCAAGAAATGACAAGTCCTGACAGTAAATTAAAGGTGACGTTGAAATCTGACGCAAAGAAGGCGTATAATTATACTGTTTCTTATGATAACAAAACCGTTCTTGAACCATCTAAATTAGGGGTAGTAAGAATGGATGCTGACTTTACAAAAGACCTATATTTTATTTCTGCCGAAAAGGTAGAAAAAGTAAAAGATCAGTATGAAATGTTAAACGCCAAAAAGCGTAATATTTCTTACGAAGCCAATAAGTACGTTTTTCATCTGAGAAATGGCAAAGGAAACAAAGTTGACTTTATCTTTCAGATCTCCAATGACGGAGTCGCATTCAGATATTATTTTCCTGAAACATCAAAAGACATTCGTTACATAACAGAAGAAATTACTTCATTTAATTTCGAAGAAAATGCAGTAGGTTGGTTACAGCCTATGTCTGATGCCCAAACGGGTTGGGAACATTGCCATCCTTCCTACGAAGAGTTTTATGAGAAAGAAATTGAGGTAGGTACGCCTTCCCCAATAAAGGCAGGCTGGGTTTATCCCGCACTTTTTAAAACCAATGATAACATTTATGTAGCCATCACTGAGGCTGGTTTAGATGGAAAATATTGTGCAACACGCTTAAAGGCAGAATCACCAAATGGTGAGTACCAGATTGGATTTCCTCAAGAGCCTGAGGTGTTTACAGGTGGTGAGCTTAACCCAGAGTCCGAACTACCCTGGTATTCTCCTTGGAGAGTTATAGCTGTAGGTTCACTTAAGACTATAGTGGAGTCCACATTAGGAACAGACCTTGCTCCCAAAGCCATAGAATTCAAACATGCAGAAGCAGCAAAACCGGGTATAGCATCTTGGAGCTGGATTATGCTGAAAGACGAATCGATTAACTATGACACTACCAGAATGTACATCGATTTTGCAGCAGACATGAAATGGGAGTACTGCCTGATAGATGTGAACTGGGATACCCGTATCGGCTACGAAAAAATCAAGGAATTGGTGGATTATGCAGCTAAGAAAAACGTAAAGCTTATTCTTTGGTATAATTCTGCCGGAGCCTGGAATACCACACCTTATCATCCAAGAAACATGCTCCTTACCAGAGAAGGAAGAAGAGCTGAACTTCAGAAAATAAAAGATATGGGAATTGCCGGAGTAAAGATTGACTTCTTCGGTGGCGATGGCCAATCGATGATAAAGTACTATATAGACATTCTTGAAGATGCGGCTGATATCGGCCTATCTATTAATTTCCATGGGGCTACTCTACCACGTGGCTGGCACAGAACATATCCTTTCCTGATGACCGCAGAAGCGGTGAAAGGGCAGGAAATGGTGACTTTCGGACAGGATGCTGCGAATGAACAGCCCGCTCATAGTACAGTTCTGCCTTTTACCCGTAACCTTTTTGACCCTATGGATTACACTCCTATGACTTTGGATGTAATCAAAGGAATTAAACGTAGAACCACCAAAACGTTTGAGTTGGCTTTGCCTGTTCTTTTCCTTTCTGGAATCCAGCACATGGCCGAATCTCCATACGGAATGGCCAACCAAACAGAAGATGTAAAAAATTTCCTCAGAAATCTTCCTACACACTGGGATGAAACCAAGTTCTTAGATGGTTATCCAGGCAAATATGTGGTTTTGGCTAGAAAAGCCGGGAACAAATGGTACGTGGTTGGTATTAACGGAGAGAAACAAAGTAGGAATGTAAAAGTTGACTTATCTTTTGCAGGAAAGGGTGTTTTCTTTGACGACGTAGAGCATAATAAAACCCTAAGAAAGGATTTTGTGTCTGGTTCTGAGATTGTATTACAAGCAAACGGTGGTTTTGTAGGCGTGTTTGATGCTAAGTAAGAGAATAAAAATGAGTAGAATCCTGAAAGCATTTGCCTTTGTGTTGCTGAGCAATTTTACAATTGCTCAGCAACAGGCATTTCACTTAGATAAAATAACACTTACTCCCGGCATTTTCAAAAATGCTCAGGATGTGGATGTAAAGTATATCTTAGCTCTTAATCCGGACAAGCTGCTTGCTCCATATCTTATTGATGCCGGCTTACCCTTAAAGGCCGAACGTTATGGAAACTGGGAAAGTAGTGGGCTTGATGGCCACATTGGCGGCCATTATCTTTCTGCTTTAGCTTTGGCTTACGCTGCAACGGATAGTAAAGAGTTGAAGCAAAGACTTGATTATATGGTAGACCAGCTAGCCCAATGCCAGCAAAAAAACGGCAATGGATACGTCGGGGGGATTCCTCAAGGAAAAGTCTTCTGGGAAAGGATCAAAAAAGGAGATATAGACGGAAGTTCTTTTGGGCTAAATAATACGTGGGTTCCTTTATATAATATAGATAAGCTCTTTGCCGGTTTGTATGATGCCTATGCAATTGGGGGCAATGAGCAGGCCTTAAAAGTTTTGACAGGCCTTTCAGACTGGATGATAGACATGTTTTCAAATCTTAGTGACGAGCAATTGGAACGTGTTTTAAGAACCGAACACGGCGGACTAAATGCCGCCTTTATTGATGTGTATTCGGCTACAAAAAACAAAAAATACCTGGATGCAGCCCAAAGGCTTACACAGAAGGCATTTTTAAACCCAATGATTCAGCAAAAAGATATCCTTACGGGGTTACATGCCAATACGCAAATACCAAAAGTGTTAGGCATTGAGAAAATTAACCATATAACCCATAATCACGACTGGCAAAAAGCATCTGAATTTTTCTGGAATAATGTGGCAAATGAACGTTCAGTGGCATTTGGAGGAAACAGTTATCGTGAGCATTTCCATGAGTTAGACAGGTTTGATAAAATGCTGGAAACCAATCAGGGACCAGAAACCTGTAATTCGTATAATATGCTTAAGCTTTCTAAGGAACTGTATTTCAGAACCGGCGACATAAAATACCTCGATTTTTATGAGAAGACCATGTTTAACCATATCCTTTCTAGCCAACATCCCGAAAACGGCGGTTTGGTGTATTTCACACCTATACGTCCAAACCACTACAGGGTCTACTCTCAGCCTGAAACCAGCATGTGGTGCTGTGTGGGAACAGGAATAGAGAATCATGTAAAGTATGGAGAACTCATTTATACACATGAAAAAGAGGCCTTATCTGTAAACCTATTTGTTTCATCAAAAGTAGATTGGGAAGGTTTAACTTTCAGTCAAACTACAAACTTCCCTTATGAGAACAAGTCGATTTTCAAGTTTGAAGGTACCAAAAAAGGAACACTGAAAATACGGATACCCTATTGGATGAAATCACCAAAACTGATATTAAACGGAAAAGCACTTAAAATGTCTACAAATGGAGGCTTTACAAGTATTTCCCGAACCTGGAAAAACAACGACCAATTGGTTCTGACCTTTGATACAGAAATAAGCCAGGAGGTTTTACCTAGCCACCCTCAATGGACAGCCTTCAAATATGGCCCGATAGTTTTAGCACAAGAAACGTCAAAAGAAGATTTGATAGGACTATATGCGGATGACAGCCGTATGGGTCATGAAACCAGAGGGAAACTTTTCCCAGTAAACTCTGGACATGTTTTTGTTTCCGATAGCAAAGACATTTCTGCTGATTTTGTAAAAGGAAATAATCTTACATTTAAGTACGATGGAGTGACTTTAAAACCATTCTTTTCAGTGCATGACACCCGCTACCAGATGTATTTCCAGGTATTAAACTGGAATGAGTTTGAGCAATATAAGAAAACCTTGGCCAACGAGACTGTAAGCGATGATAAAGCCGTAGATAAAATTGAACTTGGCCAGCAACAACCCGAAGCTGACCATGGATACAAGGGAGAACAGAGTGAATCAGGGTATGAAAACGGTGCGTTTTGGAGAAATACATCGGGGTACATTTCGTATAATTTAGTAAATCAGGACAAGAGAGGAAAAAGACTTTACATAAATGCACTTGAGGCTCTAAAAAAAGAAAACCTAAGAGTAGAAATAAATGGAAAAGAACAAGAGTTTACCCTTACTTCTGATAAGCAAGTGAGCATAGATGTATCCTCTTTTGAAGCCATCCACTTAAAAATCCAACCCCGTGAAAGCACCAGACGCACACCACGGTTAACCAAAATCATTATCAATTAACCTATGAGAACTCTTAAAACAGCAATCATTATTCTATTTCTGGGAACAGGAACTCTTTCTGCTCAGACTAAGATTACGCTAAATACTGATTTAGCCAAAACGCAGATTAACAAACATATTTATGGACATTTTGCAGAGCACCTTGGCAGATGCATCTACGATGGCATTTATGTAGGAGAAGGAAATACAAAGATTCCAAATACAAATGGGGTTAGAAATGACATTGTTGCAGCTCTTAAAGACCTTCAAATACCTAATTTGCGTTGGCCGGGCGGTTGTTTTGCAGATGCTTACCAATGGAAAGACGGGATTGGTCCAAAGTTTGAGCGTCCTTCTATGATTAACGTTTGGTGGGGTGGCGTAACCGAAGACAACAGTTTTGGTACACACGAATTTCTGGACTTATGTGAACTTTTAGGTACAGAGCCATACTTAGCAGCTAATGTAGGTAGTGGCACGGTACAAAACCACATTGACTGGGTTAACTATGTGAATCACCCTGGCGGTAGTCCAATGGCCGAGTTACGTAAAAAGAACGGTAGAGAAAAACCTTGGAACGTGAAAATCTGGGGAGTAGGAAACGAAGCGTGGGGTTGCGGTGGAAACATGACTGCAGATTACTATTCTAACATTTACAGACAGTACGCAACCTTTATGACCAGTTGGACAAACGATTCGCAACTGTATAGAATAGCTTCCGGAGCAAATGACGCAGATTATGCATGGACAGAATCTTTGATGAAAAACATTCCTCATCATATGCTTTCAGGCGTAGCACTTCACCATTATTCTGTGATTGATTGGGGTAAAAAAGGTCCATCTACAGGGTTTAACGAGGCTCAATACTTTAAAATAATGGACGAGTCATGGAAGATGGACGAATTAGTAAGACGCCATTCTACAATTATGGACAAATACGATCCGAATAAAAAAGTAGCTTTAATAGTGGATGAGTGGGGCGGTTGGTATGAGGTAGAGCCGGGTACAAACCCGGGTTTCTTGTATCAGCAAAACACCATCAGAGACGCCATGATAGCAGGTATGGTTTTAAACATTTTCAATAACCATGCAGATAGAGTTCGAGGAGCTAACTTAGCACAAATAGTAAACGTGCTTCAGTCTGTAATCTTAACAGAAGGAGAGAAAATGCTGTTAACACCTACGTATCATGTAATGAGAATGTACAAAGTGCATCAGGATGCCTTGTTGGTTCCGGTAGACATTGATTCTCCAAGATATACTTTCGAAGGAAAATCTATTCCCGCTGTTACAGCTTCTGCCTCCACAAAAGACGGAGCGTTGAACGTTTCTTTAGCAAACGTAGATTTTACAAAATCGCATGAAATCAGCATTAACGTGCGTGGCGGAAAATACAGTAAAGTTAGTGGAGAGATAGTGACATCGGCAAATGTAACAGACTATAACACTTTTGATAAACCAGAAACCATTACAGCCAAAGAGTTTAAAGGAGCAAAATTAGACAATGGTGTATTAAAACTAACCGTTCCTGCTCACTCGGTAGTAGTCTTAAATTTGAAGTAATTGTCTAAACTGACATGTTAATGGTAAAAATAGGAGCATTGTAGCACGATTATTAACAGATATTACCAATATTTGTTAATAAATTAATTTTTTATTGTATAATCCACATAATGGTTTTAACCTTGTGGGATTTTGGAAATAAGGATATTAAGCAGTAAGACTATTGCATAGCTAGATATAAAAAATGGATAAATATAATCATGACACAAGGGTTTTAGTTGCACTAGACTGTATTGTGTTTGGTTTTGATGGAGAAGCACTGAAGCTACTGCTAATTAAAAGGAATTTCGAACCCGAAGAAGGAAAGTGGTCTTTGATGGGAGGGTTTGTGCAGAGAGAAGAAGGTTTAGAAGAAGCGGCAAATAGGATTCTTTTTGAGTTAACAGGCCTGAAAGACATCTATTTTGAGCAAATAAAGACCTTTGGAGAAGTGAATCGAGACCCGGTTGAGAGAACAGTATCGGTATGTTTATTTGCCCTAATTAATATAAAGGCTCATAATCAGGATTCGGCTAAATCACACAATGCATATTGGATTAACTTAGACCGGAGACCTGACCTTATTTTTGACCACAATGAGATGGTAAAAATGTCTCTAGAAAAGCTAAGATATAAAGCCGCTCTACACCCGATCGGATTTGAGTTGCTTCCCGAAAAGTTTACGATTCCGCAATTACAGAAATTGTATGAGGAGATTTATGGAGAGAAATTAGACCGAAGAAATTTTAGTCGGAAAATACTCTCTACCAAGCTTCTTATAGCCACTGGTGAAAAAAGCGAAGAATCAGCGACTAAAAAGGCCATTTTATATAAGTTAGACCAAGATAAATACCAAAAGCAGTTTAATGCATTCCATTATTTTGTATCTGGAGCGAAGCTGAAATCATAATTTACTCTCTGATTTTAGCTCTTTTTTAAAGCAAATAATGTGTCTTTTTGACACTTTGAAATATTAAAAAGATGAATGAAAAATACACCATCGGCATAGACTTCGGAACGGATTCGGTTCGGGCTCTTGTGGTAAACACAGAAACAGGACAGGCAGTAGGTACTGCTGTTAGTTATTACAAAAGATGGAAGCAGGGACAGTTTTGCGATGCTGCCACTTCACAGTTCAGACAGCATCCTAAAGACTATTTAGAGTCAATAGAGGAGGCAATTTCTGGAGCGTTGGCCGGGCTTTCTGTTGAGCAGAAGCTTTCGGTGAAAGGAATTTCTATCGATACTACAGGGTCTACAGTGGTGGCTGTGAATCAGGAAGGAATACCCCTTTCGTTGTTACCTGATTTTGAAAGCAATCCACATGGAATGTTTATTCTGTGGAAAGACCATACGGCTAATAAAGAGGCGGATGAGGTGAATGAAGCTGCGGCAAAGTCAGAAGTTGATTTTACGAAGTATGTAGGTGGAATTTACTCTTCAGAATGGTTCTGGGCTAAAATTCTTAAAACATACCGTACAGATGAGGCCGTTCGTGAAGCTACTTTTTCGTGGGTAGAACATTGCGACTGGATTTCGGCCATCTTAACAGGAAACACAAATCCGCTTGAAATAAAACGCTCTCGTTGTGCAGCAGGGCATAAAGCCATGTGGAACGAAGAGTTTGAAGGCTTGCCTTCTGAAGAATTCTTAACTTCAATTGACCCACTTTTAGGAGGTTTAAGAGAAAGACTTTTCAGAAACACGTATACTTCAGACCAGGCCATGGGTACACTTTCTGCTGAATGGGCTCAGAAACTGGGTCTTTCAGAAGATGTAATCATAGGCGTTGGTGCTTTTGACTGTCACATGGGTGCAGTAGGTGCAGAAATAACACCGTATACTTTTGTGCGTGTAATGGGTACTTCTACTTGTGATATTCTCATTGCTCCAAATGAAGAAATGGGAGACACTCTTGTAAGAGGTATCTGCGGTCAGGTAGACGGTTCTGTAGTTCCGGGTTACTTAGGAATGGAAGCCGGACAGTCGGCTTATGGAGATTATTATGCCTGGTTCCAAAAACTGATAACCGGACCTGTACGTTCTATCTTAGGAGATGAGGAGGCAGATAAGCTGGCAGATAAAGTTTTACCTTATTTATCTGTAGAAGCTGCTAAACTTCCTGTTTCAGAAAATGACGTGGTAGCTACCGACTGGATTAACGGTCGCCGTACACCAGACGCTAACCATACTTTAAAAGCCGGTTTTACGGGTTTAAATCTGAGTACCGATGCTGTAAAACTATTCAAAGCCATTGTTGAAGCTACTTCTTTCGGTTCTAAAGCCATAGTAGATAGATTTATAGAACAAGGAGTGCCAATTCATCAGGTGATAGCCATAGGTGGAGTAGCAAAAAAATCTCCTTTTGTAATGCAAAACCTTTCAGACGTATTAAATATGCCTATTAAGGTAGCCGCTTCAGAGCAGGCTTGTGCATTAGGTGCGGCTATGTTTGCTGCGGTTGTTTCAGGTATTTATCCTGATGTTAAAACGGCTCAAGAAAAAATGGGCTCTGGTTTTGATGAAGAATATACCCCAAGACCGGCTTATGTAGAAGTGTATCAGAAATTATATAGCAAATATCAAAAATTAGGAAACTTTATAGAAACCAATGCTTAATCTTAAATCATTTGAGGTGTGGTTTGTCACTGGCAGCCAGCACCTTTACGGAGAAGAAACCTTACGTCAGGTAGACGAACATTCAAAAGTTATCGCTAAAGCTTTAAATGACTCTCCGAGCATTGCAGTTAGCGTGGTTTTTAAACCTGTAGTAAAAACGCCTGAAGAAATTCTGGAAATTTGCAAGCAAGCAAACGCTACTCCTAATTGTGTGGGTATCATTGCATGGATGCATACATTTTCTCCAGCAAAAATGTGGATCAGAGGCTTGAATACACTTCAGCTTCCACTTTTACATTTACATACGCAGTTCAATCGTGATATTCCATACGCAGACATAGATATGGACTTTATGAACCTGAACCAGTCGGCACACGGTGACCGTGAGTTTGGTTTCATCATGTCTAAGTTAAGAATGCCACGTAAAGTAGTGGTAGGCCACTGGGAAGATGCTAATGTTCATGAGCGTATAAACGTTTGGACAAGAGTAGCAGCGGGTGTTTACAAAATGAAAACTATGCGTGTAGCTCGTTTTGGCGACAACATGCGTCAGGTAGCCGTTACAGATGGCGATAAAGTAGCTGCCGAAAGCACATTTGGTTTCTCGGTAAATACGTTTGCAGTAGGTGACTTAGTTTCTGTAATTAATCAGGTTTCGGACAGTGAAATTGAGAAATTAATGCAGGAATACCAGGATACATATGCTCTTACAGCCGCTTTGCTTAAAGGAGGAGAAAGAAGAGATTCACTTATTGAAGCCGCAAGAATTGAGTTAGGCTTAAAATCTTTCTTAGAAGATGGCGGGTTTTCAGCGTATACAAATACATTCGAAGATCTTTACGGAATGCGTCAACTTCCGGGAATTGGTTCTCAGCGTATGATGGCAGCCGGTTACGGTTACGGTGGTGAAGGCGACTGGAAAACATCGGCTTTGGTTCACGTTATGAAACTTATGGCTAGCGGAATGAAAGGCGGTAACTCTTTCATGGAAGATTACACCTATCATTTTGAGCCAGGTAACGAAATGGTGCTAGGTTCTCACATGTTAGAAATTTGTCCTTCTATTGCAGAAGGAACTGTTAGCTGTGAAGTACATCCATTAGGAATTGGCGGAAAAGAAGATCCGGTAAGATTGGTATTTAACGGAGCCCCAGGTAATGCACTTAACGCATCATTAATAGACTTAGGAAACCGTTTCCGTTTATTAGTAAATACTGTTGAGGCCGTTAAAGTAGAGAAGGAATTCCCTAAACTACCTACAGCTCGTGTACTTTGGAAACCACAACCAAGCATGGAAGTAGGTCTTCAGTCTTGGATTTTAGGTGGTGGAGCTCACCATACGGTGTATAGCCAAAACCTTTCTACAGAGTATTTAGAAGACTTTGCAGAAATGTTAGGAATTGAACTTTTGGTAATAGACAAAGATACTACTATCAAAGGTTTGAAAAACGAAATCCGTTTTAATGACGTTGCATTCAAATAATTTAATGTCCGTGGGGTTTAACCCCACGGATTTATAGTATATGGACATTTACAAGTCACTAAGAGAAGAATGTTTTGAGGCAAATATGCAGTTGCCCAAACTAGGACTGGTACTTTTTACCTTTGGTAATGTAAGTGCTGTAGATAGAGAAAAAGCTGTTTTTGCTATAAAGCCAAGCGGTGTACCTTATGAAAGTCTTCGTGTTGAAGACATTGTCATTATGGACTATGACGCACTGGTAGTAGACGGTAAAATGAGACCGTCATCAGACACAAAAACACATGCTCAGTTGTATAAAAACTGGGAAGATATAGGCGGGATAACCCATACGCACAGCACGTATGCTGTAGCTTGGGCTCAGGCAGGTTTAGATATTCCTATCTTTGGAACTACACATGCAGATCATACGCATCAGGACATACCTTGTGCTCCCGTTTTAACAGACGAGATGATCAAAGGAGATTACGAGTTTGAAACAGGGAATCAGATTTTTGATGTATTTAAAGAAAAAGGACTTTCACATAAAGAAGTAGAAATGGTTCTTCTTCAAAATCACGGTCCTTTTACTTGGGGAAAAAACGCAGATAAGTCAGTTTACAATGCAGCTGTTTTAGAAGAAGTAGCACGCATGGCTTACTTGACTTTGCAAATAAACCCAAATACCGAACGCATAAAAGATACCTTACGAATGAAACACTTTGAGCGTAAGCATGGCAAAAATGCGTATTACGGTCAAGGTTGCTAGTTTTAATTAACAATGAATAATAAGCAAAGCCAGTAACGGTAATAACTTATCGTTCATATCTCTTAACCCAACTTACTAAACATTATGACCTTAGGACTAGAAACGCTGGATTATGGAATTTTTCTGGCATATTTTATTATCGTCTCTGCATATGGTATTTGGATCTACAAAAACAAAGGATCTAAAACAGCGGACAGCAAAGACTTCTTCTTGGCAGAAGGCTCACTTACTTGGTGGGCTATTGGTGCTTCTATTATAGCTTCAAACATCTCTGCAGAGCAATTTATAGGAATGAGCGGGCAGGCTTTCCAGCTTGGATTGGCCATTTCTGCATACGAACTTATAGGGGCAATATCTCTAATTGCCATAGCGGTATATTTCCTGCCCATGTATCTTAAAAACAAGATTTATACCATGCCGCAGTTTCTCCAAATGCGTTACGACGGCAGGCTGGCCACCATTATGGCCGTGTTTTGGTTATTCTTGTATATTTTGGTTAACCTAACTTCTATTATTTATCTGGGTGGTATCAGCTTAGAAAAAATGACGGGCTTTAGTTTCATGTCGTGTGCAGTGTTCTTAACCGTTTTTGCGGTAATCATTACCTTGGGTGGTATGAAAGTAATCGGTTATACAGACGTAATACAGGTAGTGTGCTTAGTGGTGGGTGGTTTAGCTACTACATATCTTGCTTTAGATTTACTTTCTGATAAAGTAGGAAGTGGAAGCGGTATTTTCGAAGGTTTAAGCCTTATAAAGGAAAAAGCAGATTCGCATCTTCATATGATTTTTAAGGAAGGTGAGTTTTTTGTTCATGACGGTAAAGGTGGACAAACCGATGCCTACAAGCAGCTGCCAGGTATCATGATGTTTATAATCGGTGGTCAATGGATTGTTAACTTTAACTACTTCGGTTGTAACCAATATATTACGCAGAGAGCTTTAGGAGCAGACTTAAATACGGCTAGAAGAGGTCTTCTTTTTGCGGCATTCTTAAAGATGCTTATGCCTTTTATCGTAGTTCTTCCAGGTTTAGCAGCCTATGTACTTTTCCAAGAAAATGCAGACATTGCCATTGTTAACGGAATTACAGATAACGGTGTGGTTAGACCAGACAATGCTTACCCGGTAATTATGAACATTCTTCCTACAGGTTTAAAAGGTTTAGCTTTTGCAGCCTTAACAGCAGCCATTGTAGCCAGCCTTGCAGGTAAAGCAAACTCAGTATCTACTATATATATGTTAGATATCCATCAGAAGTTTTTCAATAAAAACATGACAGAGAAACAAACGGTATTATATGGTAGAATCGTAATTATCATTTCGTTTGTAATTGCATTAATTCTTAGTCCGCTATTAATAAACTTCGGGCAAGGTTTTGAATACATTCAGGAATACACAGGTTTTATATCACCGGGTATACTATGTATTTTCTTATTAGGATTTTTCTGGAAGAAAGCCGGAACAAAAGGAGCTCTTGCTGCCGCATTATTAAGTATTCCACTTTCTGCGTTCTTCAAATACCAATTCCCCGAAATGCCGTTCCTAAACAGAATGGGATTTGTATTCTGGATTTGTGTGGTTCTGCATGTGGCCATTAGCCTTTGGGAGAACAAAGGAAAAGACAGTCCGAAAGCTCTGGAAGTTAAGAAAGAATGGTTCAAAGTAGAAACCCCGTTTGTAGTAGGTTCTGCTGCTGTTTTAGGTATTTTTGCTCTGATTTATTATATTTTCTGGTAAATATTTAACCTTGTATAAAGAATGAAAACTTATTTTGTCCCCTTAATCTTACTTATAGCCATGATGGTATCTTCTTGTAAAAAAAATGAGAGCCCAAGTATAACCGTTGCCGAGTTTGGGAGCCTGCCCGATGGTAGAAAGGCACAGCTATATACCCTTACAAATGATAATGGAATGGAAGTGAAGATTACTAACTATGGTGGTACTATCACTTCTTGGACTGCTCCTAACAAAGATGGCGTTTACGAAAACATTACTCTAGGCTATGAAACCGTAGAAGATTATGTAGCAGGAAGCCCGTATTTTGGAGCCATAATAGGACGTTATGGTAACAGGATCGCTGGCGGAAAGTTCTCCATTGGAGATAGCACCTATCAGCTTCCACTTAATGACGGCCCCAATTCCTTACATGGTGGAGAAGTAGGTTTTGATAAAGTTCTGTGGGAAGCTACTCCCGCAGATGGTGAAGAGCCACAGTTAAAACTAACTTATCTTTCTAAAGACGGAGAACAGGGATACCCTGGAAATCTGAGTATTACGGTGACTTATACTTTACAAAAAGACAATGCCCTTAAGATAGATTATGAGGCTACTACAGATAAAGAAACTGTGATAAACCTTACTAATCATGCTTACTTTAATCTTGCCGGAATAAAAGGAGGAGAAATTTTGGACCATGTACTTACTTTAAATGCTGACAGATATTTACCGGTAAGCGAAACACTGATTCCAACAGGAGAACTGAGACCAGTAAGCGGAACTGTTTTTGATTTTACTAAAGCAGCCCGTGTAGGGGACGGAATTAACAATGAAGATCAACAAATTCAATTTGGTAAAGGATATGACCATTGCTGGATCTTTGCAGATTCTTCTACTACCCTAAAGTCTGTTGCCAAAGTTACAGAGCCACGTTCTGGTAGACAATTAGAAGTTCTAACAACAGAGCCAGCTATACAGTTTTATTCCGGAAACTTTATGAATGGCAAACACACGGGCAAAAATGGGTTAAACTATCCTTACCGTACAGGTTTTTGTTTAGAGACCCAGCACTATCCAGATGCTCCAAACCAGCCGAGTTTCCCAAGTACAGCTTTGAAACCAGGCGAAACATATAAAACAACTACTGTTTATAAGTTTTTGTAAAAATCTAACCCGGCAGCCCGCCTGCCGGGTTTTCTCTTTCTAATCTATTATGATTCGTATTACAATATTTCTTATCCTATGGTCAGCGGCAGCTAGCCAAGCCCAAAAAGTACAAGTTTCTGCTGTGGGGGAAGGGTGGGCAGAAAACTCTGTAAACACCGTAATCTTCCGTAAAAACTCGTTGGTTACCCATGGAGACATCCAATTAATATCCTATTATGATGCCCAAGGCAATGTGCTTGTAGGAAAAAGGAATATCAATAACGACCAGTGGGAGATTAGACCGACCGGCTTTACAGGAGACGCAAAAGATGCCCACTGCTCTATTAGTATTATGGTAGATGGTGATGGTTTTGTCCATATCTCCTGGGGACACCACGGACATAAGCTCCGCTATGCAAAAAGCCTAGCTCCCTTCTCTTTAGAGTTTACTCCAGAAATTGGCATGACGGCTTTAAACGAAAACAATGTTACCTATCCGGAGTTTTTTAGGATGGCAAATGGAGACTTGCTCTTTATGTACCGAGATGGGGCGTCTGGCCGGGGAAACCTTGTAATAAACCGTTATACCACCAGCACAAAGAAATGGGAACAACTACATAATAATCTTATAGACGGGCAAAGACAACGCAATGCGTATTGGCAAAGCTTTGTAGATAGTCGTGGGGTAATACATATTTCGTGGGTATGGCGGGAAACTCCTGACGTAGCTACCAATCACGATATGTGCTATGCCCGCTCATTGGATGGCGGTAAAACCTGGGAGAAATCTACAGGAGAGAAGTACACCTTGCCCATAAATGCAAAAAATGCGGAATACATCTATGATATTCCCCAACGGAGCGAGCTCATAAACCAGACTTCTATGTTTGCCGATGAAAAAGGTCGCCCTTTTATAGCTACCTATTGGCGTGACCAAAACTCCGATGTGCCACAGTACCGCATTATCTATAACCTGGGCAACAAGTGGGAGTCACAGAATTTGGGATTCCGGAAAACTTCTTTTAGTCTAAGCGGTGTAGGTACAAAACGTATTCCTATTTCCCGTCCACAGGTCATAGGAGCGTTCAAAAATGGAGCGGTTATAATTTTTAGGGATGAAGAAAGACGTAGTAAGGTGTCACTTGCTATCAATAAAAACCTTAAGCGTAATAAATGGGAAATAGTAGATCTTCTACCGGATAATGTAGGCTCCTGGGAACCGAGCTTTGATACGGAGCTCTGGAAAAACAAAAAAATCCTAAGCATATATGTGCAAAAATCTGAGCAAGCGGATCTGGAAGGCCAAACCAAAACCCCTGCTCAACAAGTTAAGGTGGTAAACTGGAAACCCTAATTTTGTGTAAACTTGGTTTATGCATAATCTAGGTTAAAACCTTATACAGCCCATAGTTTTTTAATATTAATATATTGTGTATATTTGACACTTTATTAAGATGTTCAACCTATGAAACTTAAGCTAATATTTTTGCTGCCCATTTTACTGGGTTTCTTTGAGGTAAAAGCAACTAAGCCAGACTCTGTCTACCTTTTTGCATACTCTACGATCAAAAACGACAATCACAACGGACTACATTTCGCATGGAGCCAAGACAAAACCAATTGGGTAGCTATAGGCCCCGAACACAGTTTTGTTAAATGTGATTATGGCAGGTGGGGCTCTCAAAAGAAAATGTTTAACCCATATTTGTTTAAAGGAACCGACCACCTTTGGCATTTGGTATGGTCACTAAATGAAACGGACGGAGCCATCGGGCACGTTAGCTCTAAAGATTTGGTGTATTGGGGAAGGCAGACATATCCTATCATAACTGAAACAGGCATTTGCTTAAACCCTGAAGTAAGGATTGAAGATAATCAATATCAACTATATTGGAAAGACAAAAACGGAACATTTTACCAAGCAAAAACCGCGGATTGGCAGGCTTTCAGTACGCCTTCTAAGGCACAAGAACTGAAGACTCAAAAACAAAAATTTACGATTGCTGGAAGCTCCCAAGAAGGAACTCTGCTGAAAGTGTCTTATGAAGAGGTACAAAACCTTATTAATTCATATAAAATTTCTATCGCCAACAGAACCCTGGAAGCCGAAAGACTGGCA
Organism: uncultured Lacihabitans sp.; assembly: GCA_964489955.1. Taxonomy (GTDB): domain Bacteria; phylum Bacteroidota; class Bacteroidia; order Cytophagales; family Spirosomataceae; genus Leadbetterella. The sequence continues at coordinate 27,584 of CAZBAV010000016.1, forward strand.
CTTTCTAAAGATTTGTTTAAAGATCCTGTGGCTGTATCAGTGTCTCTTGACCTGAACCAGCAAAAGAAAATTAGCGAGAACTTTCTGGGTATTTTCTTTGAAGATATTAACTATGCCGCAGACGGAGGTATTTATGCAGAGCTAGTCCAAAATCGGGGTTTTGAGTACCATCCAGCTGATAAAGAAGGGCGTGACAAAAACTGGAACAGCTATAAGGCCTGGAGTGCAAATGCGGACCTTACTTTTACTATAGACTCTGTTAACCCCATACACGCCAACAATAAAAACTACGCTTCTTTGATAGTTAGGAAAAAAGGCGGGGCTTTATCAAACGAAGGTTTTGATGGTATTCCTGTAAAAAGTGGTGACACGTATGATTTTTCTGTTTTTGTTCGTAGCCCTAAAAAAACAGGCTTACTTATACAGTTAGTGGGCTCATCAGGTGAGATTCTAGGAAGCACGAAGATTGCCAAAACTACTACCCAATGGAAAAAGTATACTTCGGTTATTTCGGTTGTAAAAAATGAAGACAAAGCACGATTAGTTATTGTACCAGATCAGACAGGAAAAGTAGACGTAGACATGGTTTCACTTTTCCCACAAAAGACCTTTAAAGGACGGAAAAACGGACTCCGTGCTGACTTGGCACAAACTCTATTCGACCTAAAACCAAGATTTGTACGTTTCCCGGGAGGCTGTGTTGCCCATGGTGACGGTATTGCCAATATGTACCGATGGGAAAATACCATAGGCCCCCTGGAAGCCCGCAAGCCTCAAAGAAACATGTGGGGTTACCACCAAACAGCGGGACTGGGATACTTTGAGTATTTTCAATTTTGCGAAGATATCAGTGCAGAACCTATTCCGATAGTTCCTGCAGGAGTCCCTTGTCAAAACTCTGCTCACCATGGTTGTGCCATAGGCGGGCAGCAGGGTGGAATTCCGCTTGAGCAAATGGATGAATATGTAAACTCTGTACTTAATCTTATAGAATATGCTAACGGAGATGCCAATACATTTTGGGGTAAAAAACGTGCTGAAGCAGGACACCCAAATCCCTTTAACCTAAAATACATTGGAGTAGGCAATGAAGATCTTATTACCGATATTTTCGAAGAGCGTTTTCGTTTAATACATGATGCCATAAAGAAGAAATATCCAGAAATAACCGTTATAGGTACAGTGGGGCCTTTTAATGAAGGAACCGACTATGTAGAAGGCTGGAAACTGGCAGACGAAATGAAACTAGATATGGTAGATGAGCATTATTATCAAACGCCTGGCTGGTTTTTAAACAACCAAAACTTTTATGACAGTTATGATAAAGATAAGTCAAAGGTCTATTTGGGAGAGTATGCCGCTCACATTCCGGGAAGACACAATAATCTGGAAACAGCTTTAAGCGAAGCCATTTATCTGATTAACCTGGAGAGAAACGCAGATGTGGTTACTATGACATCTTACGCTCCGCTTTTGGCAAAAGAGGGATATACCCAATGGAATCCTGACCTGATTTATTTCAATAATACAGAGGTAAAACCGACGGTCGGCTATCAAGTACAAAAACTTTTTGGTAACCATGCAGGTAAATACTACATCCCTGGCACGGTACAAAGCACCAACCTACACCACGCGAAAAGATTTGCTGTATCAGCAGTCACAAACGATAACGAACTGATAATAAAACTGGCTAACCTGCTTCCTGTGGAAATCAGCTCTTCTGTAAAAATCCCATCCGCTGAATACAAAAACAGGAAAGCCGAGTTATTTACACTAACCGGTGGACTAGAAGATAAGGAAGCCAAGGTCGTTACTTCCGACATCCAAGTGGGAGAAGACTTAAATCTTAAGCTTCCTCCTTATTCTTTTTCGGTTATAAAAATTAAGAAAAACTAAGTTTATGATAAAGTCACTTATTCTAATATTAACACTTGTTTGCACTACGGCACTCGCCCAAGATGGATACCGTTTTGGCCCAGCCGACAAAGATTATGCAGGCTATCTCTTCACCTACTTTAATGGAAACAAAGTACAAGATGAAGCTGTATGCTACGCCATAAGTACAGATGGCTACAATTACCGTACTCTGAACAACAATAAACCAGTTATTGACTCAAAAAAGATCAGCTCCACAGGAGGAGTGAGAGACCCGCATATTTTGAGAGGAGAAGACGGAAGAACATTTTATATGGTTCTTACAGACATGACGTCCTCTAAGGGTTGGGATTCTAACCGAGCTATGATTTTACTGAAATCGAATAATTTGGTAGACTGGACCTCGAGCATTATTCATATCCAGCAGAAATATAAAGGCCAAGAAAACCTAAAGCGGGTTTGGGCTCCCCAAACTGTATTTGACCCTGCCGCAGGAAAATATATGGTGTATTGGTCTATGAAGCATGGTGATGGGCCAGATATAATTTACTACGCTTATGCAAATGCGGATTTTACGGATTTAGAAGGAGAGCCTAAGATACTTTTTACCCCTAAAAATGGGAAGTCTTGTATTGACGGGGATATTATTAATAAAAATGGGCTGTTTTACTTGTTTTACAAAACCGAGGGAGAAGAGAAAAAAGGAATACGTCTGGCACTGACAGATTCTCTTGCCTCCGGAAAGTGGATAGAGCAACCGGGATATAAACAGCAAACACCCGAGGCTGTAGAGGGATCTGGTGTATTTAAACTGAACCATTCTGATACTTACATTCTCATGTACGATGTATACATGAAAGGAAAATACCAATTTACGGAGAGCAAAGATTTAGATGTTTTTAAAGTAATAGACCAAAACATCAGCATGGATTTCCATCCCCGTCACGGAACCATTATCCCTATAACGCAAAGGGAACTGGAAAGACTTACCCAAAAGTGGGGAACGCCAGAGGGAATAAAACTACCTGCTCGCAAGAATCCGGTTTTAGAGGGATACTATGCAGACCCAGATATTATTTGGTCTGAGAAAAATAAAAAATACTACATGTATCCTACCAGCGATGGGTTTGACTCATGGTCCGGTACATATTTCAAGACTTTTTCTTCCGAAAACCTCAAAGACTGGAAAGACGAAGGTGTAATTCTTGATTTAAAGAAAGATGTTTCATGGGCAGACCGTAATGCTTGGGCTCCGACCATCACCGAAAAGAAAGTAAAAGGAAAATACAAATACTATTACTATTTCACAGCGGCACAAAAAATAGGTGTAGCCGTAGCTGATGAACCTACAGGACCGTTTGTAGATTCTGGAAAACCGCTTATAGATTTTAGACCTGAAGGCATCAAAGGAGGACAAGAAATAGACCCCGCTGTATTTACAGACCCTAAAACAGGCAAAAGCTATTTGTATTGGGGAAACAGCTATCTGGCCGTGGCAGAGCTTAATGAAGATATGGTTTCTATAAAGAAGAATACTTTAAAAACATTGAACATTGACGCAAGTTTCCGCGAAGGTGTATTTGTGATTTTCAGAAATGGAACGTACTATTTCCTTTGGTCAGAAGATGATACCCGCAGTGAAAACTACAGGGTAAGATATGCCACATCACAGTCGCCAATGGGCCCGCTGACTATTCCGGGAAATAACCTTATTTTACAAAAAGATCCTACACTAGGTATCTACGGAACAGGCCATAACTCAGTTATACAAGTTCCCGGAAAAGACGAATGGTACATAGTTTACCACAGATTTAGTAAACCAAACGGAATAAAGATGGGCCGTGCAGCTGGTTTCCACCGCGAAGTGGCCATTGACAAAATGGAGTTCAATGCCGATGGAAGCATAAAACCTGTGGTGGTTACTGATTAATGACAAGTTTTTAAAGAAGTTTAAAAGGCAGCCTAAACAATGTTTAAGCTGCCTTTTCTTTCATAACTCGGCCAAGTAAGTTTCTACTAAAAAAAGCGGATACGTATGCAAACTGCGGAAAAAAGGATAGAAACGCCGTAACTTTGCCATATACTATCCAATAATATGGCAAAGACAAACAAGAAAACTAAGTGGAACAAAGAATTGGCAAGTAGAAATTTGCAGGCAGGTCAGGCTTTTCTTGCTGAAAACGCATTACGATCAGAAGTGAAAACCAATATCTCTGGTTTACAATATGAGATTCTTGAGGAAGGCACAGGAGCTATTCCGCAACTGAGAAGCCAAGTTTTATGCCATTACAAAGGATACCTTACAGACGGGACGGTCTTTGATGACTCCTACAAACGGGGCCAGCCAGAAGTCTTTGTTGTCTACGAATTAATTCCAGCTTGGATAGAAGCCCTTAGCCTAATGCCCGTTGGAAGTAAATGGAAGCTATACGTTCCTCCTCATATTGGTTACGGCCTAGAACCCCTTACTCCTGAATCTGGTGGCAACTGCACCCTGATTTTTGAAATGGAATTACTTCGGATTTTATAAACTATACTGCTCTTTGATGCAAAAAAAGATACTAATTGCTTGTAAAAAAACGGATCTTAAACCTCATATAAAATAGCTGTAAGCTCACAGCTCTTTTGTCTGCTACTTACTTACGGCTGGCTTTGTTATTTTTATAGTGCCCAATGTTGCATCTATTTCCGCTTCCGCTCCCACAGGTATCGTAAATTTATCGGTGATATGCCCAATCATGGAGCCTGAGAATGCGGGTATGCCCAAAGGTTTAATATGATCGTCAAAAATTTGGTCAAAAGTAAGTGAGCCATAACCTTCAGAAGGTTCACACTTGGTACATTTTCCCCATACAAATCCGGAAATTTGCTGTAAAATTCCTGCAATCTTTAAATGGGTAAGCATTCGATCAATCCTATAAACGGCTTCTCCTACATCTTCAAGAAATAATATTTTCCCTTTAAAATCTGGCAAAAATGGACTCCCTACCATAGCAGAAAGAACTGTTAAATTACCTCCGACTAAAACTCCTTTAGCTTTCCCCGGGTTAAGCGTCTGTATTCTGTCCTGAGTTTGTACTAGGTTATCCCCTATTTTAATTGGGTTTTGTAAAGAGAGTGTTTCAGCTTCTATCAATAGCTGCTTGAAATAACTAACAGTAAAGGAGTTCCATGTAGATGACGCCACCGGTCCATGAAAAGTTACCAAGCCTGTTTTGGTATAAATGGCGTTTAAAAGGGCTGTTATATCACTGTAACCAATGAGAACTTTCGGGTTGTTTTTTATTATTTCAAAGTCCAAATACGGCAAAATTCTTGCACACCCCCACCCTCCGTGAATTGCTAATATGCCGTTTACCGACTTGTCTTTAAACATTGCGAGCAAGTCGGTAGCTCTTTCCATATCACTTCCCGCCAAATATCCATAACGGTTGTCAATATGTTTTCCAATCTTTACTTTAAAACCCAATGCTTGTAACGTTTCGCGGATAATGTCCAAATCTACCTGTGAAACAATGGGGTGAGCCGGGCATACAAGGCCAATTGTATCTCCTGCTTTTAACGCCGAAGGAATTATAGGCTTCAATGAATCCGTATTTCTAGCAAAGGAACTAGTCAAAGTTAATCCACCTAAAAGCGATGCATTAAGAAAATTTCTGCGACTAAACATCTGTTGGTCTTTTTTATGCTAAAAATAAGACTTTGTATTTTCCTGACAAAAAGTGTCGAAGCAGATTTTTGAGATAGAAATGATATTAACCTCGAATTATACATCGTATTGAAGAAAAACCTCTAATCTATACATCAAGCTCACGGTTTAATCTGAGACTCATGCCTAGTTGTAACAAATCCTAAAAAACCGCTAACCGTGTAAATTGTAAATTCATCCGCTTCCTAGGCATTGCTAAATATGGTCGTCGTTACGATTGATGCCAGAAATGGAATGCCTGCAAAAGCTGTTTAAAATGCTTTAGTTTTTGTGAAAGTTAATACAGTACCTACTTAATTAATGCGAGGATACAGCTTTTAAACCAATGATGGAGCCTATAAGTGTAGTAATAAAAACTAGTCGCATCAGGGTGGCTGGCTCTTTAAAGAATAGTATCCCCATTAAAACTGTTCCTACCGCTCCTATTCCTGTCCAAACCGCATAAGCCGTACCCAATGGCAAAGTTTGCGTAGCTTTAATCAATAAAACCATGCTCACTATCAATGAAATACCAAAACCTGTATACCATAAATAGGAGTCTGAACCCGTGCTTTCTTTTGCCTTTGCTAAGCAAAAAGTAAAACCTACCTCAAACAAACCTGCAATCACTAAAATAACCCAATTCATACTATTTTTCTTTTTCTATGCTGCAAAATTGCTCAGAAAAAAATTAATAAAACTTTACAAATGTTAAAAAGTGATTACCAAACTCAGAAAACACAATTTATAAACCGTTAGCTAATTTTTGTCTTTCAATAAAGGTAATCAATTCCAAAGTGTGCCTAATTTGGAGTTCACATAAGAATCTAAAAATTATGAAAAAGCTACTCTTTCTACTTATAATTATCGCGTTTGGCTGTGGCAAGTCTGATCCAAAGCCTTTTGAACAGAAAGCCTTTCCTCAAAAATGGGTTTTGGTGCAAATGACAGGGGGCTTCGTGAATTCAGTTACCCAAGGGGAAGATATGAGCTATCAGGAGTTTTACCAATTTGAGAAAAACGGCACTTTTTACAAAGAGCGTGTTAATCAGGAAGATAAATATACCGCCTCTGGAACCTATAAATTAGTAAAAATAAACGATAATGACTGTTTTGAGCTCACCTATCTAAATGGTGAAATATTACGTCAAACATGTGCAACTGGGAGTGTAGAACTTCTTTATATTATTTCGGGCCAACAAATTTCAGGTGGCTCAGCCGCATGTGATGGCCCGGCACTATTGTATGAAAGAGTGATGTAATCTCGTCTGGAGTTTTACTTAGACATTAGCTGATTTTCTACAAAAAATACAACTTCGCGTCAATATCGATTAATCTAAATTGCTAGACCGAACGTCATCTCTATTTATTTCTAACACTGATTCTTAATCAAAAACAAGTTTTCAAGAAGCTTAGGTTCTGTCAGACTGAGCTTACAGAAACCTAACCTTTTGATTAAAAACTTTAACCAGATAATGACCACAGACCCTGCGGTGATATTTTTCTGACACAAACTACTTCTTCTTGATAGTTTGATTATCGTCCAGGTCCTGACCGAAATCTGGCATGCCATCTTTGGCCCAATTTAAAACTCTTACCCTAGTGTGACGGTTGGAATCATACAATGGTTCACCATTAATGTCTTTGTAGTCCCGAGCATGATATATCATTAAGTCTGTTTTACCATCTTCTGCTTTAGTAAAACTATTGTGACCTGGCCCAAAACGTTTAAGTTTTTCATTGGTATAAAAAACAGGTTCAGGAAGTTTATGCCAAGACGCTGCATCAAGCAAGTCTGCGTTTTCGTCTGCCCATAGCAAGCCAATACAATAATTAGCGTCTGTGGCACTTGCAGAAAATGTGACAAATATTTTCCCGTTTCTAATCAATACAGCCGGTCCTTCATTAACCCTATGTCCACGCGTTTCCCAATCATACTCCGGGCTGGTAATAACCGTTTGTTTAGAATCAATGGTAATAGGATCCTTCATTTTAGCAATGAACAAACTCGTGTTTGTTTTTTCTAGTGGAGCCCTATCTGTCCAGATGTGATAAAGCTGTCCTTTATGTTCAAAAGTGGTGGCATCTAACGTGAAAATATTAGGTTCGCTCTTCATTTCGCCTTCTTCTTTCCATGTGCCCTGAGTTGGGTCTTTTGAAGGATTAGAAAGAGCATATTTTCTTATTTTCCATTTGTCCTCTGCTGAACCTGCCGCAAAATAAACATACCATTTTCCTTGAATTCTATGCAGCTCTGGTGCCCAGATGTGATTGCCCATAATTCCTTTTTCATGCTTCTTCCAAACCACCACAGGCTTAGCATTTGTAATCCCATTTATGGTTTTAGATTTTCTTATTTCTATACGGTCATATTCTGGTACCGTGGCTATAAAATAGTAGGTGCCGTCATCTGCACGTGCCACAAAAGGGTCTGCTCTTTGAAGTGCAACCGGGTTTTTAAAAGGCTTTAACTTTTGGGCTTCTGCACTCAAAACAATAGATAAAAGAAAAATGCTTGATACTAGGAATTTCATATGTTTAATGCTTAAGTGTCATTTGTACACAAAGTACCAAAAATAGGTATAATTTGTCAAATTATAGGTATGTATGTAAGACTAAAAGACCTCAAAAAAGTCTGAGTACATGTAAAAAGCGGCGACCAAAAGACTATTCGTCAAATATTGACTTTATCTATTTGATACTTTTTCAAAATCAAACTTTAGTACAAACTATTTTCTTAATTTTTCGATATCTCAGGCTAACTCTTTTTCTACTCCAAAATGGAGTACTGTTCTGTCTATTATAAAGCCACATTTCTTTAGAAAAATGACGCCAAAAAGTATATGCCTTTCAGAAGTTTTAGCTTTCCCCTTTGTATCTAGGATCAAAATCTACCATCCATTCAAAACCAAACTTGTCTCTAAACATTCCGAAATAAGAGCCCCAAGGGCTTTCTGCAATAGGCATTTCTACTTGTCCTCCTGCCGAAAGTCCGTTAAACAAGTGGTCTGCTTCTTCTTTACTTTCAGCACTTATTGATATTTTACTCCTGTTTTCCTTTTCATTGTGTCTACCCATGAATTCAGGAGTATCACTGGCCATTAATACACTATTCTTGCCAATGGGTAAGGCAATGTGCATAATCTTCTCTGCTTCGCTTTCTGGTATAGGGTTATCTCCCATATTGATATCCTTAAAACGAACCACGTTTGCAAACACCCCGCCAAATACCGATTTGTAAAACGTAAATGCTTCCTCTGCATTTCCGTTAAAATGTAAATAAGGATTTATTTGTGCCATAGTATTACTTATTCTGCCGGGAATTTAGAAAAATCCATGAAGAAAACTTCCCATGTGTGTCCATCAAAATCTTCTATAGTACGCTGCTTCATAAAGCCGTAATCCCTTACTTCGTTTGGCTCTCTTCCACCAGCTGCAAGACCACTCCCCATAATATTATCCATCTCTTCTACACTGTCTGTAGACAATGAGAAAAGCCCAGCAAGTGTATTTTGAGTATCCGCAATGGGTTTGGTTGCAAAAGATGAGAACTTTTCATGATTCATAATCATAACGAAAATGTTCTCGCTCCAGACCATACACTTTGCAGTTTCGTCAGAAAACTGAGGGTTGTTTGTAAAGCCCAGTGCAGTATAAAAGTCCATTGATTTTTGGAGATCTCTTACTGCTAAATTGATAAAAATTTGTTTCGCCATTACTTTATTATTGTTTAAGCGTCAGGGATATTTGGTTCAACTAAACGTTTTAACTTTTCTAGGGATTCTTGCCACCCTAAATAGCACATTTCTTCTGGTATTTCAGCAGGGATTCCTTCTTGTGTTGCAATCAGTTCTGTCCCACATGAGACCTCTCTCAGCTCAATAGTGGTAATCATTTCTCCCTGTAAATTAGGGTCATCAAACACATCAGTATATCTTAAAAGTTTATTGGGGATAATCTCAATATATTCTCCACCAAAAGAATGGCTACTGCCTGTGGTGAAATTAGTAAAAGACATCTTGTATTTCCCACCCACTTGCACATCCATGCTCTGAACACGGCATACAAAACCATAAGGAGGCAGCCAGGAGGCTATGGCATCTGCATCCGTAAATGCTTTAAACACCTTCTCAGGACTTGCGGTCAAAATCCGATGGAGGGAGACCTTGTTCTTTTCCATTGTGTATTTTAAATAAGATTGTAGTAACGTTTTAAGATGTAGAATTACTGAGGCTAAATTACAGAAAAAACCCAATATGCGATACGTTAATCAGAAAGTTTAAAAGTTCACTAAATTCTATTCATAAAAAAATACACATAGATTACTGTCTATTAATATTTTATGAGGTATTTTTTTTGATTTAACTCCTCTGTTCTCAACTAAAAATCTATCATCTCATTTTTTGAGCTTACAGCCACACCTAGGTCGTTTACATCATCTACAAAGTGTAGTTTTGTTTAGCTGTAAGATGTGGAAAACTACTTCAAACTTGAGCCAAACAACTTAATATCTCTGTTTCTAGGATTTAGTGACAGGTTATTTGGTAAATTATATTATTTCTGAATGGCTTTAATTTTTACGGTACTAAGAAGCACTCCTTTATTCCAAGTTATACAACAGAATTGAAGGTCCGAAAAGAAACTAATCAAAATCAATAAAGTACAATGCAAATTATCTTAACCCAACTACTGAGAATACCGAAACGTATTGAGACAAATGAGTTACGGCGTTACTTTAAAACTGAGAGCCTAACCCAAAAATACTGCTACTACATTTTTTGGATTAAAATTAGTAACTTATTGATTGCTTCTTGTTTAAGATCTTTAGACTGATTCTTTCCCAACAAATATTACTCTCTCTATACCTATAAATCTCTCCACTTCTGAATTATCGGTATATCCACAAAAATGCATTGGGTAGCTATTATGAACTCTCTACTTCGGTCTCTAAAGCATAAAATTATTCCAAAGCAAAGCAATATCAGAAGCGACTTTTTTGGTACTTAATAGTACCTCTTACTCTGCTTATTATAATTTTAATTTTCTTTATCAAACAGCAAAGGTCCTGACAATACGTGCCAACAGTTTGTTAACACTGATTCTGACATGTGAAAAAATGGTGGGATTTATTGAAACTATTTAGATAAATAATCAGGACAAGAATTTTGAAGACTTGCCCTGATAGGAAACTAATCTTCGGATTTGAAAATATTATACACCATTCCCGCCGCCAAAGCACCCAATATTGGGATTAAAATAAAAATCCAAAGCTGAGTAAGGGCCCAATCGCCCACAAAAATGGCCTGACTGATGCTTCTCGCTGGATTTACTGAGGTATTCGTAACCGGAATGCTTATAAGGTGAATTAAAGTGAGTCCAAAACCAATGGTCAGCCCTGCAAAACCTTTAGGAGCACGGCTATCTGTAGCTCCCAGAATGATAATCAGGAAAATAAATGTCATCAGAAACTCTGTAAGTATGGCGGCTTGTAAACTATAGCCTCCAGGAGAATGTTCTGCATAGCCGTTTGCTGCAAACCCACCTATGTCACTTCCGTTTCCGGTGGCAATGATGTACAAAAAGCCCGCTGCGGTTATTGCCCCTAAAACTTGAGAAGCAATGTAAGGCCCTACTTCTTTAAAACTGATTCTTCCTGCCATCCATAAACCAAATGTCACGGCAGGATTAAGATGAGCCCCGGATACATGACCCAGCGAATAAGCAATAGTTAGCACTGTGAGACCGAAAGCGAGAGATACTCCCACCAGACCAATGCCTATTTCAGGAAAACCAGCAGCCAAGACTGCACTTCCACAGCCCCCAAAAACTAGCCAAAATGTTCCAATAAATTCAGCAAGATTTTTTTTCATAAAATTGTGTGTTTTAAATTCCTACTCATCAGGCTTTTCGGTTACGCCCCGTTTAATTAAGTGGTATCTGGCTCCACTATTAATTTTGGATTTGAGACTTTTCATAGTCTGTTAGGTCACATAAAAAAACATAAGAGATTCGTTTTGCTGCATCTCTTTTGTTTTAGGAAGTAATAGTTTTCATATTTGTATCCAGGAGATGTAGTAACGGTAAGAGAAGTGCCATTTCATATAGAAATATTTTTATTTCTCCTACTCAGAATCTGACTATACCTTCTACTTAATTCCCAGATAAATATTGGTTCTTATGTACCCACAAGCCCGATTTTTCGCCTTTTAAATTTCCTAAAAGAACCTAGTTGAATGAATAGGAAACAGATCTATTTTTTCAGGTCTCGAATAATCCTAGATCATAATATGGAATTTAGGATTATAACTAATCATAAGTCAAAGATCTGGTCAAAAGAAGATTTCGAATCATAATAACCCGTAAATTCATGGCATGGAGAATCATTTACTATCAACGGCCTTGAATGTGTATACCAAAACATTCCTGGCACATCTGGAGGTTAAATGCACAGAAGATGTATACGTTTTATCCAGAGTTGTGAATCAGCCTATCTTACGAAAGTATTCAAGTGTAGCATCCTATTAACTTATCTCTAGTAATTTGCTTTCAACTTAATTTGACAATCTTAAAAAATCTATTCTAGGCTTTCTTGGTCTGATGTTTTATCCTCCGCTGGCACTTCAAACGTTTTTACATCAAGGTTTTTCGCTATTCTTTCTGTCCTGAAATTAAAGACTACATTTTTGTCTTTTCCCCAATGCTCATTAAGCATCACAAAACTTTGTCCGTCTATTCCTTTTACAACCCGTCTGCCATTGGTATTATACAAACTGTTTTTGTCTTTAGCAAAGCTGGTATCTCTATCTTTTAAGACAAATAAAAACTCAAAAGTTTCAGGGTCAATAGCACTCCAGATTCTTCCGTCACAGTAAACATTGTTTTTATCTTTAGCCCAAATATGATTGATAACTTCAAAGCTTTGCGGGTCAGATTTTTTGAGTTTTACCAATAGATCCGAGTAGCCTTTGTATTTCTCTATTCTGGTGCTTCTCTGTGTAGAATACACTGCTTTTTCATCTTTGGCAAAGTAGTATTTGTATACGCCTGCCTCCAAGCGGATAATTTCGAAAGAAGCCAAATCAATATCTTCTTTGCAGTAATATCCATTATACCATACCCCGTTTTTATCTTTTGCAAAGTCCTCTTGAATGACCTCAAAAGTAGAAGTATCTGCAGTAATTTTCCGGGTCAGATGATAGACCTTATTTTGGTCTTTTAAATAATTTCCTTCCAGAATTTGCAGGGTATCTATCTCTACACCGGGAATCACAGAAAAATAAGAGATGTGCTGTCCTAGCCCAAAAGAAAATGGATAGTCAAAGTACTGCCCGGTTTCGAAGTAAAAGAATATCTTGCTGCCATCAGAATAGATATTTTTAGAGATATGTTTCAAAGATTTGTAATACTCCTCTGACCAATTCCACCAAGCATCAGAATTGGGTTTACGTTCCTGTAATTCGGCTTGTAACTGCGTATAACCCTGAGGATTTACATATTCTATAAAATGCCAATTGAACCTAAATAGGTGGTTTTTATCGGTGAAATAAGTACCGGACTGAAGAAACAAGTCCTCGCCCTTTTTGCCTTGATATTTTATTTCCGGAGCAAAAAACTCCAGACTTTCAATGTCTACGTCTGTCCAGATTTGTAAGCCTTCAGCTGACGAACTTAAAGCGTATAACTGGTTTTTATCGTAAGCAAAATAAATAGAGTCCAGCGGGATATTAAACGTATCTGGATCAGAATTGGGAATCGCTTTCCCATTGCAAAACACAGCTTTGCCATCGGTACTAAAATCTTTTGATAATTGTTTCATAACTTCAATTTAGGAAATTTTTAGCTGATGTACAAGGGATATGCCTTTGTGAGAGAGTAGATAAACCAGATTATAAATTAGCTCATTTACTTCACAAATTCTATCAAAATTAACTATAAAAAAAGCCCAAAACTCCGTGTGAGCTTGGGCTTCCTATCTTGTATGATTTATAGAATTCAGTTTTTAAATACGTCCAAATTCCATTTGTCCTTCCATTCTATTATGGGTTGGCCATTTTCTACCCGAATGGGTAACCAAATGTAACGACCATCTATATGATTTTTAGGTTTCCATCGGTCGGCCATGAAAATGAATGCATTCTTTTTACCTGCCACCGGAAGAATATAGGTGCTTTGGGAATTAAAAGTAAGTTCGGCTCCTTCTCCTACACATGGGTTTTTAAGTTGCTCCCAAGATCCCAACATTGATTTTGAGCGGAAAGAGCGTGCCGCATTCGGGTCCCATCCCGTACAACCTGAAGCCACCATATAATACCATCCATCTTGTTTAAAAACAGCGGGAGCCTCATTATGTCCAGCCGGAGCAAGAGTAACGTATTTCCCTGTAAAGCTTTGGTAGTCATCTGATAATTCAGCTATGTTTAGCGTAAGGTTTTCTTCTGCGGAATGGATATGATAGGCTTTCCCATCATCGTCTACATAGAGTGTCATATCTCTGGCCATTTGTCCACCTTCCAAATGTTTTCTTACAAAAAGTCCCTCTTTTACCGCTTTGTACCAATCTGGCGTCCACCACTTTAGCGAGTCTTCACCCACCACTGGCTTTTTCCACTCTTCTTTGAAGTTTTGCGGCCATTTTCCGGCGTTAGGTCTCAGGGATTTTTGGAACACAAAAGGCCCAGTAGGCTTGTCACTTATAGCTAAAGCTGTCCTAGCCGCGGCATAACCTTTACCCTTCAACTCCAAGTGAAACCACATGACATACTTCTTGGTCTTCTTGTTATATATAACCTTGGGACGTTCTATTACACATCCTTTTACGATATCAGAATTAGGGTCTTCACTTACGGCTAGAGCAACTCCTTCATTTTTCCAATTATACAAATCTTTGGAAGAATACACACTTACTCCAACCTCCGCCCTAGAGTTATTTCCTTTTATTTCCCCATACCAGTAATAGATGCCATCTTTATATAAAATCCCACCACCATGGGCATTTATGTGCTGACCGTCATTGTCAGGCCACAATTCTCCCGGTGTAAAGGATTTTTGTTGAGCATGAAGCCCTAAACTCAAGAAGAAGAATACTAAGAGGTATTTTTTCATGACTATTTCTTATCGTGATAGGTATGATCTTTCGGGAAATCTTCCCCAGCCCACGCTTTCTTAGAGGTCCAAGATTGGGCTTCATCTGTCCAAAATGGATGGGTAGCAGGCAAACCCAAAGGTAAAAAAGCCAGGGAAGCCAAATACAAGCTCCCATTGTTGGTATACCAATCTGAAATTTTAGGCTGAGATCCGTTAAAACCCAAGGTTAAATATCCGTTTTTATTGAAGTTACGATTATCGCCAAACATATTTTTAATTACTGCCGTCATAGCTGCTCTTACCTGTCCGTTTGTAAGTTCCTTAGGCAATTGCTGTCTCCAAGCCAAAAGAGCGAGAGGTTGCAAAGTACCTGTACGATAAGTTATAGAACGGCCAAATACAGGGAAAGTACCTTCTGGCGAGATTAATCTTTCTAGAATACTGCCGTAGCGTTGCATACGGCCCAGTGCTTTTGCGTAGTCATTTTTATTCACTTTCCAAACGCTCTTGGTACCCGCTTCTGTCATAACTTCCAGAACTTCTACATACATAGGCTGTATAACAAAGCTGTTGTAATAGTCAAATGCAAAGTCTTCTCCATCTGCATACCAGCCATCTCCCACATACCACTCTTCAATTTTTTTCAATGCCGAGGTGATTCTATATCCATCTGCTGGTGCACCCGCTTTTTTAAGAAAAGCTTCCACAGTGGCAGAAAACAAAAGCCAGTTGGTATAAGGAGGATCTACTCTCCGTAGTTGGGTAAACTCAGTAATGTAGCGTTGTTTTGTTTCTGCATCAAGTGGAACCCAAAGAGCGTCATAGCCTCTTAAAAAACTCTCCGCCACAAAGGCTGCATCCACTAAAGGCTGTCCTTCTTTTCTCCAAAGTAAATAATCCGGACTTATTGGATTTACCGCATGCACATAGCTTCTTAAAGCCCAGTCCTTAAGTTGTTTTCTCTTTTTGCCCTCGGTAGTATTATCGTCTGGTAATGAAAGCCAGGGAGCTAAACCCGCCATCAAACGGCCAAAACCTTCCATATAGGTAACCCCTTTATCGCGTCCATCCCAGGTAGGGCTTAATTCTACTAACATGTTTTGTTGGAGTTTTCCCTCGCTCATGTTTGATAGAATAGGAGCTGACATTCTGTAAAGTGCATCACTCCATATTTCCCTATCTGTAGTACTCTTTTGTGCTTTTAGTTGAAAGCCAAAGCAAATTAGAAAGACCCCAAATACTTTTATGCAAATGCGTTTTATCATCATAAGACTACCTGTAAATATTATTTTTTCTTATCTAAAAACCTGTACATCTCACTTGCCGCCAACAAATATGCCCCAACTCCAAAGTCTGCCGTTGAGTTTTCGTCTACCACTTGCCCGGGAATAGCTTTCTCGCCGATAGGTTGTACATAGCCAATCTTACCATTTGTCTGTAAAGCAGTCTCTGTTAAGTATTTCCATGATTTTTCTATTACCGGCAAATACTCCTTCTTACTTAAATACCCGTTGTTAATTCCCCAAAGGATACTGTAGGTAAAAAAGGCTGTTCCGCTGGTTTCTGGTCCTGGAGCATGCTGTGGGTCTAGCATACTACGTGTCCAATATCCCTCTGGCTGTTGGGAAGCCTTTATAGCCCTAGCCATGTTTTTATATATCTTAATATACTCTTTTCTGTGTTTATCTTTTTTGGGTAAATCTTGCAGCACTTTGGCTAAGCCAGCTATAACCCATCCGTCTCCCCTAGCCCAGAAGTCCTTCTTGCCATTTAAGCTTTTGTGTTTAGGATAAATGTATTTGGCATCCCGGTAATACAGGCCTGCTTCTTTATCGTACATAATACTGTTTGCATAAGCAAAGTACTCATACAGCTTATCCAGATAAAGCTTATCTCCAGTAAGTTTGTACATTTTGGTCATTACAGGCATTACCATATAAAGACCGTCTGCCCACCACCAATAATCGTTTTTTGGTGTACCCATTTGGTACTCCATTACTTCTTTTGTTCTTGCAATTTTTTTGTCGTCTGGTTCTAGATTATATAGGTCTATATAGGTTTGGAAACAAATCTGAAAATCTCCGAAAAGAACAAATTTATCCGTTTCTCCATAAGAATACAGCCATTTTGATTTATCCGCTTCTTTAGCCCCCTTCCATTCATTGTGGTTGGCCCAGGCTTCAGAATATTTTCGGTAATCTTCGTTTCCCGTAAGAAAATACACTTCCATGTTTCCTGTATGGTAGGCCGCTCTATGCCAGAACGAGTCTCCATGCTTGGGGTTATTTTTCTGCCAGTGCTGGTTTACTTTATGGATGATTGCGGTTACTTCTTCTTTGGTAGTTTGGGCGTAACCCGAAGTGTAACAAACCAAAATAAACAAAATGATTTTTCTTATCATTACCCAATATTACTTTTGAGATTTTTTATAAAAATGCAATATACGTTTTTCTAAAACATTTATATCTGTCCCTTCGAAAGGGACAGATATAAAGTGCTATTAATACCCCGGATTCTGCTCAAGAACTGCGTCTTTATTAAGTTCAATTTCTCTTTGAGGAATAGGAAGTAACATGTGCATGTCTTTCAGACCTTGTACAGGGTTAACAGGGTTATTACTGTTTAACCTAAGAGTTCTAGTTACCAGAGTTTTGGTACGGATGAGTGTCTTACGACGATCCTCCTCTCCTATTAACTCCCGTGCTCTTTCGTCCAAAACAAAATCTAATGTTACATCGGCTGCAGAAATCTGTCCTTTGGCCGGATATTCTGGAAATGCCCGCTGCCTTAATACATTTAATGTAGCTGCGGCATCAGCTGTTTTTCCTTGTAAAACCTGTGCCTCGGCTAAGTACAAATAGGTTTCGCCCAATCGCATAAGAATAAAGTCCTTAATCATGGCATAACCAAATGTGTCATTCGGATCAAACTGGTTCCATTTGGTGATATGCGGTGCAATTTTATGCAAGGTGTCTGGCCCTGTGTACGGAACCGGCTTTCCATAAAGATCTGGTCTTGCAGGGTTATTGTAGTAGAACTTCCTGCGTAGGTTATGCTTAGAGTTTCTTACATCTCCATCTTTAAACAAGCCATAAGCTACCCAGTTGCTAATCCTTAAACGAGCTACTCCACGCCCACCTAATGAGTCTGCTAACGTCATACCTTGCACATCATAATACTGAGCTACCCAGTTTCTACGTTGTTGGGGATTATCTGTTATCCCACCTACAACTGTGTTCGGGTTCTCTTGCTCCATTACCCAAATGGCTTCGGTGTTACCCTGTGCCCGGCGTTGGTTTCCATACACAAACATATCTGAATAAAAATCTCCCGGCTGTGAGGTTTTTACGCCATATCTGTTTTTGATAAGGCTAAACTTGCCACTACTGATAATGGCTTTTAGCTGAACTTCTGCAAGGTCTGGCTTACCTATTCTCAGGTATACTTCTGCTAGCTGCTGCATGGCCATATACTTGTTGGCTCTGCCATATAGTTTACCTTTGGAGTTTGTAGGTACTTCCTCAATATCTGGTAGGTTTTGAACCGCAAACACCAAGTCATTTACAATAACTTCATCTATTTGTGCCACAGGAGTTCTTGTAAAGTCTGTCCTTGGGCTGGTGATAGCGTCTGTAACCAAAGGTACTGCTCCAAAGAACGTAACCAAGTTATTGTAAGCATAAGCTCTAAAGAATTTCGCCTCTGCATTTATTTTGCTTTTAGCTGCATCTGTAAGACCTGAAAGAGCCGGGTCTTCTATACTATTTATGATAATATTGGTATTGTTTACCATGATGTAGTTACGGTCCCAAATACGTGCTGCTCCAGCATCTTGCGGAGTAAGCAAATTGTAATTATAGTAAGGAATTTCTACACCTTCCTGGTTAGCTGTGGCATTTGCCACGTCTGTTCCTACCACTGGTAAGCTAGGCCACCCCTGCCTTCCGGACCAAGAATAGTAGGTACTCAGGTGGTTATAAAGACCTACCAGAGAGGCTTCAAAACCCAAAGCATCCTTTAGCGTAACTGGAGTATATGCCGAGTAAGGTTTCTCGTCTAGGTAGTCGTCCTTACATGAAACCGCCGTTATAACAGTGGCAATAAGCAATGTATATATTAATTTTTTCATTGTATTCTAAAGTTTAAAATTAACGGAGTGTTACATTCAGACCTAAAACATAAGACCTAGTAAGCGGGTAGTTGTTAGACCAATCTCCAGAACCTCTGGTAGACTGTACAGCTTCAGGATCCCAACCAATCCAGTTGGTGAAAGTGTATAGGTTTCTTCCGCTGGCAAAGATATTTAAGCTGCCAAGTCCAATTCTCTCAAGAGCTTTTTCTCCGAATTTGTAGCTTAACGTTACGTCTTTAAGGCGTGTATAGCTTGCATCAGAAGCATAACCATAACCTCTAGGGTTTCTAAATGCCAATGAAGGGCGAGTTTGGCTTTGGTTCTCTTCTGTCCAATAACCCACGTCAATAGGTGTATTTCTACGGCCCGACTCATCTGCATAACTTAAGTCTGCATTGTTACGGGTAATACCTTGTACGGTTTGAATAAAGATATTCAAGCTCCAGTTTTTGTAACTAAAAGTATTAGTCAAACCTCCAGTCCATTTAGGAGCTGTCTGTCCAAGGATTTTACGGTCTCCATCCGGGGTAATCCTTCCATCACCGTTTAAATCGGCAAACTTTAAGTCTCCTGGCTGTGCACCCGGATCGTGCTCTGTTGCGTTTTCTCCTTTTTGCCAAACCCCAGTCATCTCATAATCATAAATCACACTTATAGGCTGGCCTATAAACCATCTGTTTCCTAGATCGTCTTTCTTATCTCCGTAAAGATCCACAATCTTGTTTTTGTTAGCAGAGAAGATTAGAGTACTCTCCCAGGTGAAATCCTTTTTGCTGTAGTTCTTAGTGTTTAGTGTAACCTCAACCCCGGTATTCTGGGTTTCTCCTAGATTATCAAATACGTTAAAGTATCCTGTTATTATCGGCAGATTTCTAAGTAGTAAAAGACCTTTGGAGTTGTTTCTGTATACGTCTATTGTACCATTAATCCTGTTTCCAAAGAATCCAAAGTCCACACCGATGTTCTTACTTAGGGTAGTTTCCCATTGCAAGTTTGCATTTCCCAGATTAGATGCCAATGCCCCAATTGTAGAAACTCCGTTAAATGGAAAACGGTTGGTACCATTTGTGGTTATGGTACGGTAAACGCTTATGGCTTCATTTCCTGATTCACCTACAGAGAGTCTTAATTTAAGATTGGTAATGTTTTTGGCATTTGCCATGAAGGCTTCGTTGGCAATGTTCCATCCCAAAGCCACAGAAGGGAAAATACCGTATTTAGACGTATTAGCACCAAAAACCGATGAACCATCGCGACGGGCCGTAAACGTAAATAAATAACGGCTGTCATAAGAGTAGTTTATCCTTCCCATCTGAGAGTTTAAAGCATACCTGTCTGCGTAAGAAGATGCCGACTGAGTAGCTCCTGCACCCAAGTTATGGTAAGAAAGCTCATCGTTTACAAAACCTACTGCACGGGCTTCAGCCTGCCAATATTTACGTTGTTGGGCACTGTATAAACCTGTGAAGTCTACATGATGTTTACCAAAATCTCTAGCCCATGAAAGGATGTTCTCTATAACATAACTGTTTGTTTCTGAGTTAAAGGTAGTAGCAGTACCGTTTAGGTCATATGCGGCACGTCCTACATACGAACCTCTTCTAGCTGGCAAAAATGAATACCCTCCATTAAACCTGAACTTCAATCCCTCAAGAATGCTGTTTAGTTTAAGTTCGGCGTAGACATTTCCGTTTATATTGGTGTTTTTATCCGCACGGTCTGTACTTAAACCTAACATTGGGTTCAAGAATAATTGTTCTGGAAACATAGGGTGTGTTTTATACGAACCGTTTTCGTTGTATACCTGACCGTATGGACTCATAGCAGTGGCATTAAGAAGGTTTGCCCTTCCTGTTCCATAGTCGTTGTTTACAATAAATAACGATGTACCCACTGTTAAGAAATCAGTCAGGTCTGCATCTAAATTAGAACGGAAACTTGCCCTTTTGTAAGAGTATCCCTCTACCACACCTTTTTGGTCCATTAACCCACCAGAGATAAAGTATTTAACGTCTTTAGTTCCGCCGGATATACTAAGGTTATGGTCTTGGATAAACCCTGTTCTGGTAGCTACATCTAACCAGTCTGTTTCTATTCCGGCGTTATAATTTTCTAACTCGTCATAGTTAGGCACCGCTTGAGTTTGAGTTTGGCCTGTTTGTTTCAACCAATCTGCATATTTCTGTACATAAGATTGTCCGCCCCTAGGTTTCAATACGTGGGCAAACTCCTCAATTCCGGCATAATTATTATAACGGATCGTTGGTTTGCCAGTGGTTCCCCTTTTAGTTGTAATAAGTATTACGCCATTGGCTCCATTAGTACCATAAATGGCAACAGCCGAAGCATCCTTAAGAATTTCCATTGACTCAATGTCATTGGGGTTAATATCGTTTAGAGAACCTCCCGTTTTGCTTAACGGAATGCCATCTACTACCACAAAAGGCCCTGTACCTGCATTAATGGAGTTTTGTCCTCTCACTAAGGTTCCGGGCTGTGATCCAGGAACAGAAGACCCTTGGGTAATGGTAACCCCGGCCACAGAACCTTGCACGGCCTGCATAACATTGGTAACCGGCAATTGAGATAAACGCTCTTTAGGGACAGAAGCCACAGAACCTGTGATATCTGACCGTTTTTGCGTACCATAACCAACTACAACCACTTCGCTCATCATCTGGCTGTCTACCTGTAACACCACATCAACCACAGTTTGATTGGCTCTTACTACAACTTTCTGCTCTCCGTAACCAATAGAGCTGAAAGAGAGAGTTACTTCTGTGTCTGCCGCAGAGATTTTGAACTTACCGTTGGCGTCTGTCATCGTTCCAGAACTTGTTCCTACAACTTTTACATTTACGCCAGGAAGACCCTCCCCGTTTTCATCGCTTACCTTTCCTTCTATAGTTCTGTTTAAAACATAAGAAGGCACTTTTAAAGAGGTAATTGAAGACCCCGCAATAAACAGCCCGTTTAATTCTTTGGCGTTTGCATCTCCTGCAGAAAGTACACCTCCGATTAAAACTGGCAAAATCGCTTTAGCCTTAATGCTCTTCAATACATTACTGGATAGTAGAGTTTTTGTCATTTGATTGAATATTTTAATGGTCAAAGTCCCATATTTTGGCGTTCGATATTGGCGGTCCGCCATTGTGTCTATCTGACATTTTTTTGGACACGACACCCAAAAGCAAAATATTTTATTTGAATAGTGCAAAATTAAAACACTAATTAAGGCGATGGTTAGGGGCAAAATCGTCTAAATAATGGGGTATTTTCGACAGAAAGCAGGAAGAAACGCAAAATAAAATACAACCAAATAACTCATTATAAACAACTTAAATCTGAAACCTATTGTATTGAATTACGATCCTGATATGGGGCACTATATATCGTGGGAAAGTATATGTCCAGAAAGCTTTCCTAAAAATGTTTCATCCTTAAATGGATTTAGTTTGACCCATGTAGAAACATAGTGTTAACTTGCATTGAAGTTTGGTAAGCCCTGAAATTTCTACTGGCTGTCCCTTGGATAATTTTGGTTCCAATCCAAACACCATTTTCTTTCAACCTAAATAAATGATAAAACGGCTAGGCATAAGTATCCTATTTATATTAGGAGTAGTTTTTACTCCTTTTGCACAAACTCCTTTTAAGTTTGGATACATTACCGTAAACCAGGGTCTGGCACATAGTGACGCCGTAGACGTGTTACAAGATTCTAATGGTTTTATCTGGATTGCGACCAATAACGGGCTGGACAGATATGATGGCTATGGTATAAAAAACTACCAACTACCGAATGCCAATGTTAACGGACTGTATAACAATAGAATTTCTGACATCCATATATCCGAAAATGGAACACTTTGGGCTGCCCCGGAAGAGCAAGGGGTGTTTTTCCTTGACCCCTCTACCGGTTCTTTTAAAAGTATAACGGAAAGAACAACGAAGCCCCAATGGCAAAAAACGTTGGGTAATATATCCCCTCGGTCTATTACCAGTATAGCGAATGACATCCTTGTAATAGGGACCCGTGTGCAAGGAGTCTTTATTATACAGTTTGATAAGAATGACCAAATAAAAGATATCCAACAAATACAAACTACTAAAACTACCAGTCAACCTCCCGTACACAAAGTAGAAAGAGCAATAAAAAAAGGTATTTGGGTAGGTACACAAGGCCAAGGTTTATGGCTATTGGAAAGAAAAAATGAAAAATACATACCGAGACAAATTACAGAATGGAAAGAGCCGAGTGTAAATGCACTGTTTCTAAAACCTGACTCTACACTTTGGATATCATCTGCCAACCAGGTAGGACTATTGGATCAAAAAAATGGTATACATATTACCCATTTACAAGGTTCATTTGCATCTATAAATTGTTTGTTTGAGGATTCTAGTAAACGACTTTGGGTGGGAACAAACTTTGGTTTGCACATGATACAGAATTTGCAAACAGAGGCTAATGGCACGCTAAGCTTCCAAAGTAGAATTTTTGCGGCAGAAGGCGAACAAGGAAACAGTTTAAACTCTAACCGTGTGCATCAATTGTTCGAAGACCAATTCCACAATCTTTGGATAGCGGCCTCCGCTGGCGGGCTAAATAAGCTAAATCTCCTGGCCAAGCCGTTCCTCCATTTAAAAAGAAATCCGAACGCTTCTCCAACTTTAGCAGATAACTACATAAACACCATACTTAAAGACTCTGAAAACGAACACCTATGGATTGGAACCCGAAACGGGATTTCTCGCTATGACTTACAAACAAAAACGTACCGGAACCTCCTTAACAACACCAGCCCAGGTGGTTTAAGCAATGTAAGTGTTTCTAATTTTTATGACAACAAAAAAGGCTCACTTTGGGTTATTACCCGCTGGGATGGCATATATATTTTGGATAAGAGTAGTATGAACTTACGAAAATTGCCTGACGTACCCGGGCAACGTCCTTTTAACCAAATTGAACCCCTTTCTGTGGTGGAAGACAAAGAAGGAAACATCTGGATAGCCACCTTTTATGCAGGAATTTTCGTTTTCGATAAAACTGGAAACCCCATCACTACATTTAGTACAGGAAACTCTCCTCTCCCTACCGACAACCTCACTTTTTTAATGCCAGATGGTGAAAATATGTGGGTAAGCAGCCGTAACGCAGGCGTTTTTAAACTAAAATACAATAGCAAGAAGATTGAAGTGGCAAAACATTTCAACTTTGCCCCAAATGATAAAGACGGTCTTAAATTCAATTATACCTGGCCTCTTCTAAAGGACCGAAAAGGAAATATTTGGGTAGGAACCATTGGAGGTGGCCTTCACCTAATCCAGACTATAAATGGGAAAGAGTCTATAATTCGCTACGATAAATGGTTACCCGAAAACAATGTAGAGAGTATTCTGGAGGGAGAAAATGGCGAAATTTGGATTGGCGGCCGAGGCTTGTACCGCTTTGACCCCGAGAAGAAAACCTACTTGCATTATGATGTGGCAGATGGCCTCCAAAGCAATTCCTTTAAAGTGGGGGCGGCTACCAAAGACCCAAAAGGAACACTATTTTTTGGCGGAATAAACGGCATTACTTATTTTAAACCAAACGAGATTAAGTCCAACCCCTACCCTCCCCAAATGCAAATTACCCAGCTAAGGATAGTAAGTTATGATTCTTCTCCTGAGGACAGCGAACATCCGAGAGCCGTAATTAATGGCCCATTTGGAAAGGAAAGTACTATTACTATAAAGGACTCAGAGAATGATTTCTCTATAGATTTTGTAGGTCTTAACTACCATAATCCTCAAAAACAACATTATGCTTACAAATTAGAAGGCTACCACCAAAGCTGGGTTCCGCTTCCTGAAGGACAAAGAATGGTGGCCTTTGCCAGTTTACCAGCAGGGGATTATAAATTTATGGTAAAGGCCGATAATGGAGATGGCGTTTGGGCAGAGCAGCCTGCTGTTTTGCATTTAAAAATATTACCGCCTTGGTACAAAGCCTGGTGGGCTTACTTACTTTATACAGCACTTCTTGCGACCGCATTGGTTTGGTATAAAAATATCACTCGAAGACAGCGGGCCTTAAAAGAAAAAATGGTTCGTGAACAAATGGAGCATGATAAGCAGACCGAAATTGCAGAAATGAAGTTAGATTTCTTTACACAGGTTTCTCATGAACTCCGTACTCCGCTTACACTCATTGTAAATCCTGCCGAAGAGGTTCTTAAGGCCATTCAACCAGACTCTCCGACCAAACAAAAAGCCGAGTTGGTACACAAACAGGCCAACAAACTACTTAGTTTGGTAAACCAACTCATGGATTTCCGAAAAATAGAAGCCGGAAACTTGGATTTACAGCTACAAAGTGCGGACATTATTGATTTTATAACAGAGATTTTCCTGATTTTTAAGATTAAAGCTGGGGAGCAAAACATCCAGTATAATTTGGATAGCCCGATTAAAAGTCTCTACATGAATTTTGATCCGGGAAAACTGGAAATAATCTTAACCAATTTACTTTCAAACGCATTTAAACATACCCCAGATAATGGCACCATAAGCCTGAAAATATGGCAAGAAGATTTACTTTTTATTCAAGTAAAGGACTCCGGAGAAGGTATTGCTCCAAACGAAATAAAACACATCTTCGAACCATTTTACCAAGCTATAAAAAAGGCAACTCCAAAGAATAAAGGTACAGGAATTGGCTTGTCTTTAGTTCGGGACTTCACCAAAATGCATGGTGGCACAGTTTCTGTAAATAGCGTACCGGGAGTAGGCTCTGAGTTTACCGTATCTTTCCCGATATCAAGCGGCCTGGTAGAAAAGCCAAAGGAAGAGATTTTTCCTCAAACTTACACTCCAAATGTGGTAGTAGAACAGATACGTCCGCAGTTTACTGGAGAAAAAATCCTTATAGTAGAGGACAATGATGACCTGAGAAAATATCTTACGGACCTTTTTAGTCCTTATTTACAAATCCTAACTGCCATAAACGGAAAAGAAGCGTTAAACCACCTCGGACAAAACCCTCCTGACCTTATTCTAAGTGATGTCATGATGCCCGAAATGGATGGTCTAGAACTATGCAACAAAGTTAAAGAAGCTCCGAAGACATCACATATACCCGTGGTTCTTATTACTGCTAGGGCAGCGGCTCTGCATGAGTTAGAAGGTCTTGAAAGTGGTGCTGACGATTATATTGTTAAACCTTTTAATCCCAAACTTTTAGTGTCTAAAATACTCGCTATTTTAGCTAACCGCAGAAAGGTTCGGGAATATTATCATAAGCAAGTATTATTAGAACCGAAGGTTGCTGTAGTCCCTGATTCAGACCGCATTTTTATAGAAAATGCAATGGCAATTATTGAGCAAAACCTTACAAACGAACAGTTTAGTGTACTGATTTTGGTACAAGAGTCTAATATGAGCCAATCTGCATTTTATCGAAAACTGAAAAACATTACGGGCCAATCTGTAGTAGAGTTTATCCGGGATGTACGTATAAAACGAGCCGCACAATTACTATCTAACGGAAAGTTTCGGGTGACGGAAGTTATGAGTATGGTGGGTATGGAAGACTACAAGTATTTCTTATCCGCCTTCCAAAAAGTCTACAATATTTCACCATCAGAGTATGCAAAATCAATAGGCAAAGGGCCTAATTAAGCCCTTGCACTTTTTAGCCGAATCAAATCAGATGGAACATCTTTGGTATTCCAGTCATTATGCAACACCAAAGCCGCTCCTAAAGCCGACGCCTGCGGAACTTCAGATGTATAAACTTCTAAATGAGGATACACATTGGCCAGCATCTTCATAAAAATATCGTTCTTGCCAAAACCACCGTCTACAAAAATCTTAGTTACAGCCGTTCCTTCCAAAACCAAATCAGTAGACAATTTCTGTAAGGCAATCAAATCTGCAATTAACTGATGATAGGCTTCTCCGGCAGTTTCCTGATCTATTTCTCTTTCAAAACCTTCCAGCGGATTTTGTACCACGTAATTACTTAAATCAAGCGGTTTAACAGAACTAGAGGCATTAAAAGGCAGATTGAAAAGCTGTTTTGCTTCTACTCCAAAATGTTTTGCAATCCGCTCGCTTTGCTGCTCATGAAAAAGACCTGAAAGAAGTCTAGATGCTTTTATAGCTTGTCCGTTTGTTTTTAAATAACAAAGGCAGTCGTTTGCCAGCTCTTCCTGACTTAATGACTGATCATTAAACGGATTAATAGAAATACTCCACGTGCCGGTAGAAAGCAATAAAAATGGTTCATGAAAAGTCTTTAAGTAAGGAATCAAAGCCGAAGAAGAATCATGCAAACCGATTCCCACCGCTAAACCGTTTTCTTGCTTAAAAGGCTCTTCTGCCGGATGCACTTTGCCTAAAAAACGCAGAACATCTTCGGCTTCCAGCCATCTATGGTATTTTCCTTCTGAATAATCCCAAAGATTGGTATGGCAACCTACGCTGGTTAAATCAGTTACTTTCTTTCCCGAAAACAAAAAACTCAGGTAGTTGGGTAAATGAAGAATGCGTTTTACATACGGAAAAACGGCTGTTCTCTCGTGCTTCATTCTGTAAATAAGCATCCCGCTGTTTAAGCTTCCTAAAACCGGAGAAGCCGCTCTTCTCGAAAACTCTTCTTCTCCATCATAATCCTGATAAAACTTAGCTTTCAGCTCTTCAGGATACGCTTTCAGGTAATTATAAAGCGGCGTAAGCACTTTGCCGTTCCCGTCTAAAAAAACCAGCGTTGCTCCATAACTACTAAAGTTCAGAGCCTTCAGATTAAAATCTGAAAGCCCTTTTACTTCTTCAAAAACTTCATATATCCAGGCCGTTAATTTCGGAAGATCCTCGCAAGAATCTCCGTCTTCGTCTGCCGTTTCTTCTAAAAAAATACTCTTTTCCCACACGATGCTATAGCTCTCGTCGAAAAGAAAAGCTTTTTTATTGGTCTTCCCAATATCGTAAATTAATACTACGTCTTTCATATTAAAGTCCTGACGCCACCTGAAAACCTCTTTCTGAGATCAGCTGACTTCTTACATCTATACCTCTATACAACTTCACCGGGTTTATTGCTCCCGAAAGCTGAAGTCTCGCCTCAGCCACTAAAGCACGCACATCAGTACGGAAAGCGTGTTGTAAAATTTCTTGTGCTGCAACTACATCACTGTTTGCCTGAGCCGCTTTTAAAGCCGCAGTATCCACCGAAAGTGCCTGTGCATACGCAATTTTGATAGCTTCCACAGACTGCAGTAAATCTACCAAAGGATCTTTAAGGTTATGCGATGCGTCAATCATCCAGCCTAAACCAGTAGCGTGATCCAGTCCTGCAGCGTCCATTCCTTCTACCAATTCGTTGAATATCAGGAACAATTGATACGGCTTAAGAGCTCCGGCCGTTAAGTCATCGTCACCGTATTTTGAGTCGTTAAAGTGGAAACCGCCCAACTTACCTTCTCTCAACAAAAGAGCTACAATCTGCTCAATGTTTGCGTTAGGTAAATGGTGTCCTAAATCTACCAAAGTATACGCTTTTTCGCCTAATTTATTTACGTACGAATACGATTGTCCCCAGTCTGCCACAGTAGTGCTATAGAAGTTCGGTTCGAAAGATTTGTACTCTAAAAACAGTTTCCAGTCAGAAGGCAGCTCTTTGTAAATCTCTTCTAAACTTGCCAACGTGTTATTATAGGCTTCTCTGAAGTTCAGTTGTCCCGGAAAACTTGAACCGTCTGCCAACCAAACCGTAAGAGCTTTTGAACCTAAAGCTTCGCCGTATTTAATGACTTCGATGTTATGTTCAATGGCTTGCTGACGTACATTTTTGTCTACGTTTTGTAACGAACCAAACTTGTAGCTGTATTTCTGGTCTTTCTGATCCTGAAACGTGTTTGAGTTCATGGCGTCAAACGTAAGATTCAGGTCTGCAGCCAGTTTTTTCAATGCATCATAATCCGAAGGAATGTCCCAGGGAATGTGTAAAGAAACTGCACCTGAAGATTGGTTTAAAGCATGAAGAAGACCAATATCTTCTAACTTCTGCTCTAAAGTGCCCGGCTCTCCACCGCCCGGAAAACGCCCGAAACGTGTACCGCCTGTACCCAAAGCCCATGAAGGGATGGCAATCTGAAATGCTTTTAGTTTGTCAATGATAGCATCTGCATTCGCTATTTCAGACTTGGCATATTCCAGTCTTTTAGCGTGACCGCTTAGCTCGTCACTGTTATGATTTTCTATATGTTTTTTATCTAGTATCATGTTGATTCTGTATAAACCCCGGAATAAATTCCGAGGTAATTGATGTAATTCTTAATCACTTTCTCTTCCTACTTTTTTGAAAAAGTAGGGCGGTCCGCCGCTGCGGCAAAAACATAGATTTTAGAAAAGCCTCTTTTGCCGATTACATCAGGCTCAAACGGCCTCTAAAATCTGTATAAGGAACAATTAGTTATATGAAGTCTATTACTTTTATTCCTTCAAAGAAAACTTCGAAAACTGTTTTACACTCATTTTCAAAGTTTTCTTTGCTACAACTCTTATCTATAAAACGCCATGGCAACTCCACCGTCTACATTGATGGCGTTTCCTGTACTTTTATTCAATAGTCCGCTAACGAAAACTAAACAAGCATTTGCTATATCTTCCGGCAGAATAACCTCGTTTAATAAGGTACGTTTTGCGTAATATGCCGGTAGTTCTTCCACCGTAATTCCGTACGCTTTTGCACGACCTTCGGCCCATCCGCCAGCCCAAATGTTTGAGTCAGCAATTACGGCATCAGGGTTCACGGTATTCACTCTGATTTTTGAGCTGCCTAATTCAGCCGCCATTAATCTTGATAAGTGAGCCTGGGCTGATTTCGCAGATCCGTATCCCGGATTGTTCGGCCCAGCCACTACCGCATTCTTCGATACAATATTAAGAATATCTCCGCCAATTCCCTGCTTTTTCATAACGGCAATACCCGCTTTAGAAACAATGAATTGTCCTTTTACAAGAATGTCATATAGTCTATCCCACTCTTCTAAAGTATGGTCTTCAATTGATCTTGAAATACTGATTCCGGCATTGTTCACCACGATATCCACTCCGCCAAACGCTAAAGCTGCATCTGCAAAAGCCGCTGTGGCACTGTCTGCGTTGGTTACGTTAAGAATAGTACTTGCTACTGCATCTTTTCCGAATGATTTCACAAACTCTTCTTTCGTAGCATTTAAACGGCTTTCGTCAATGTCACTCAGAATTACACAAGCACCTTCCTGAGCAAATTTCTTCGCAATAGATTTTCCGATTCCACCACCAGAACCCGTAACTAAAGCTACTCTTCCTGCCAATGCTTTCGGCTTAGGCATACGCTGAAGTTTCGCTTCTTCCAATAACCAGTATTCAATGTTAAAGGCCTCCTGACGAGGAAGAGCCGTGTACTCAGAAATAGCTTCAGATCCACGCATTACATTGATAGCATTTACATAGTATTCTGATGCTAAACGAGCCGTAGTTTTATCTTTGGCAAACGTAAACATACCTACGCCCGGATAAAGAATTACCACCGGATTCGGGTCACGCATAGCAGGCGAATTGGCATGCTTACATGTCTCGTAGTACTCGGTGTACATTTTACGATACGCCTCAAAAGCCGGAGTTAATTTATCTTTAACAGCGTCTGTTCCGCTTAAATCTTCGTTAGGCTGAAGTTCTAAAACCAAAGGCGTGATTTTGGTACGTAAGAAGTGATCCGGACAAGAAGTACCCATTGGAGCCAGTTTCTCCAAGTCATTTGAGTTAATGAACTGAAGTACTCTTTCATCATCTGTGAAGTGACCAATCATGGCTCTTTCTGATGAACAGAAGCCTCTCAACACCGGAGCAATGGCTGCCGCCTGAGCTTTTCTGTCAGCTTCAGGAAGCGACTCAATTTTAGCTCCGCCGAAAACATTTCCGGTTTTGCTTTCAATATATTCTGCACACTTTTCAATTACTTGAAGTGTGTTTACATAACTTTCGTAAGAAGTGTCGCCCCAGGTAAATAATCCGTGCGAACCTAACATAATTCCTTTCAAAGCTACTCCTCTTGAGGCCGCTTCATCCAAACACGCTTTCAACTCTAATCCTAAGTCAAAACCTGGTCTTTTCCAACCTACCCAACCTATTTCTCCACCAAAAAGCTCATCTGTAATTTTCTTACCGTCTTTGGCAGCTGCAATGGCAATGGCCGCATCCGGGTGCAGATGGTCTATGTGTTTGAAAGGTAAAAATCCGTGCAATGGCGTATCGATAGACGGAGCTTTTGATGCTAAATCAAAGATACAGTGGTTAAAAAGGGCCACCATTTCGTCTTCAAACTCAATGCCTCTATACACGTTTTTAAGAGCCTTTAATCTGTCCCAATACAAAGCTGCACAGCCTGCTTTTGTCAACGTACCGATATCTCCACCTGAACCTTTAATCCACATTACGTCTACTTCTTCTCCGGTAAGTGGATCGTTATCTTTGATTTTAACCGATGTGTTTCCACCACCATAGTTGGTCAATCTAAGATCAGCACCAAGAAGGTTTGAACGGTAAATAAATAAATCTACTTCGTCTGTGATTTGGGCAGCTTTTGCTTCGTCCCAAAGGTAACTCACGTGTTTGAATTCCATTTTTATATTGTTGTTTTTAAATCAATTTGTTATCGTTTGCTTTTTAGAGGCACAAAATTTTGTGGCTCTAAAACAGACGTAAAATTTTACGTCTCTACACATTATATCGAATTTCCAATTCCCACTAAGAAAATAGATAATAAAATCAATCCTATTCCCAGTAAAAATGTTCTGAATGTTTTCTTGCTTACGCCGCTCCATTCTTTCAGGTATAATCCCCAGAAGTTGGCGGTAAGAATGATAGTTGCCATGTGTAAAATCCATGAACTGGCTCCGTTACCCAGTTTGCTTTCGCCCATTCCGTAGAAGAAAAACTGGATATACCACATAGTTCCGGCAAGTCCGGCAAAAAGGATATTCTTAACAATCGGCGTGTTTGTATTGGTATAATCTGTATAGGTTTTGTTTTTGAAATGCAAGTACAAACAATAGATAAAGTTGGTAGTTAGCCCACCCCAAAGCAGCACCACATACGTTACGTTATTCTGAAAAAGCGGATTATGGCCGTTTGCCACCGCTACGTCTGCAAGTGGTTTTCCGGCTTCAATTCCGAAATTGAAAAATGCACTCAAAATACCCGAAACTACTGCTATGATTACTCCTTTCAAGAAACTGAATTCAGAAGTAGAACTCTCTTTTTGCTCTTTCGAAAGTTCGCCTTCTTTCAACATTCCGGCTTTGCCCGAAACGAAAATTCCGATAAGACAAACCAAAATACCAAGTAAAACTACCTGGCCTCCGCTATAGGTTAACATGTCTCCAAATGACTCTTTCCCTTCTACCGGCTTGAAGTTATAATACAACGCTGGCCCCAGAGAACCTAAAGCTGACGACGTTCCTAAGATGATGGAATTACCCAGTGACATGCCTAAAAAGCGAACGCCTAAACCGTAGGTCAAGCCGCCTATTCCCCAAAGTACACCCAGTGAATAAATCAATGATTTTATGCCAAAATCAGCGTTACTGATAATTTCAGCGAAGTCAGGAATAGTTATCCAAGCCGCCAGAGGCGGTACAATCAGCCATGAAAAAAAGCCTCCTACCAGCCAGTAACTTTCCCATGCCCAGGCCTTTACTTTTTTGAAAGGCATATAAAAACTACCCGACGAAATCCCGCCGATGGTATGAAAAATGAT
>CAZBAV010000016.1:60161-66155 GCA_964489955.1 uncultured Lacihabitans sp.
ATTCCCAGAATGGTTTGCATAAGTATATGATTAGGTTGATTTTGTACAAAAGTACATTTGAATAGTACTATGCAAAAATCACTATAAATAGTCTGCCAACTATCCTACACTTACTATCCTAAACAGAATTCAAGTATATTAATTTGGAATTATTTCAATAACTTAAAGTTATAATAAATCTCGAAGCCTTTGAACAAGAGAAGATCTTGTTCCCTGCTTATAAAGTAGAATTTGATAACAGAGAAATTCTTCCGTTTGGGAACTGGAAGAATGTAGTTTTTTGGAGACTAAATTATGGGGATAGAAAGTTGGAAATATACCAATTCCGTTACCTGTTTCAATGAGCGAAAGATTCAATTCATAGGAAGATAGTCCGTTTACCTCAAAGTCTGGGAGAAGGTCGCACTGTACCACATTTTCATTTTTCAACTGACTAAAACGTACATCGCCGGAAGAAGCAAATGAATGGTTCTCAGAAAAGTATACTTCTAAATGCCCTTCATTGAGCAAAAAGCTATTTTCTGGTTGATGTCTTGCCAACACGATTCCCAACCGTACTTTTCCCTGATCTACAGCCTCTTCTACTTGCTTAACCGTATCAAACTCTACTAATTTAATCTCATAATCAGGAAAATTTAACAAAGTCAGAACCCCGCTCAGGATGTTCTTTGGCAGCATTTTGTAGAGTCCGATAATAACGGTTTTCTTCTTACTTTTTAACCGTTGCAATCCCTCTAAGGCTTCCCTTCTCTGTTTAATAATCTTAGATGCTTCGAGTAAAAAATAACTTCCCTCGGCGGTTAGTACCGTTCGCTTATGTTTAATCTTTTGGGTTTCATCGAAAAGCAGCGTTCCCAATTCTTCTTCAAGTAATTTTACCTGTTTAGAAATAGCCGGTTGTGATACGTTGAGCTTCTTGGCAGCTTTGCCAAAACTCAGCGTCTCTGTTACTGCCAGAAAATATTCTAATTGACGAAATTCCATTTATTTAAGAGATTGACGCATAATTATCTGAAACGGATTCTCGATATGCCTTTTGGTATTATCCAGTACGAGCTCAGCTGCTTTTCTGCCCATACTCTCAAAATCAGTAGAGACGGTTGTCAAACCATTCATGATGTACTTTTTTGCTTTGGTTTCGTTATACGAAATAATCCCAATGTCTTCGCCTAACATCAATCCTTTCAACTCTATACGTTCCAAAAGATCAAAAAGATCGTCTTCCATAAGGTTCACAAACACATCGCCGGGATTCACCTCTTCATCTTCTAAATTATACACCACTTTATGCTCGAATACAAAGCTTTGGCAAAACGAAATAAACCCTTCTTCGATCTCTTTGGGATAATAACTATTCTCCGGAAACACCAGCTTTATCATAGAAAACCTTTGCAGTGCATCCAGCACCTGAAAAAGTGCCTGGTAAATATCCCGAGAAAAATTCTCATACACTGCCCCATAATTTCCGGTAATCTCAGGCAACTTTTTATCCAGTAAAATGAGCTTAGATTTCGGTATCTTATTGATAGCAGTTATAGCAGACTTTTCCCCGTCTACAAAATGGGGTATAATCACATAGTGGGTATAATTATCCGGTTTGCTGTCTAATATTTTACAAAACATTCGGGCGTCATTGTTATAAATATAAAAATCCACCGAGGCTTTATCACCGAGTTCTTCCACAAATGCATCGTAAATAATTTTCTTGTGCGAACTTAACTTATTAAACATCAGAAAAATGCGATAATCCTGTTGAATATCAATTGATTTTACAAAATAACCTTTACCCTGATATGCTTCAAGAATACCTAATTTTCTTAACTCATTGTAACTTTTTTCTACCGTTAAACGCGATATATCTGTATGAAAACTGAGCTCATTTATAGAAGGCATCATTTCGCCCTGCTGTAGTTTTCCACTC
The DNA here is from genome assembly GCA_964489955.1 of uncultured Lacihabitans sp. Lineage (GTDB taxonomy): Bacteria > Bacteroidota > Bacteroidia > Cytophagales > Spirosomataceae > Leadbetterella. Next base: position 62,083 of record CAZBAV010000016.1, read on the forward strand.
TTTATAGACTGAATCACGGCATCTACCAGCTGCCGGTATTTTGGGGTGGCAGAGAGTTCGTCTATCTCAAAATGATCTATAAAACCTGACATCTACTAATTGATTCTGCTATTTCAAGTCTAAATTTAATCAAAAAATATCCGTAAATTTGGGTTATTTACTAAACAAAGTTAGAATGTCAGAATTTCCTCCATGTCCCAAATGCAGTTCCGAATATGTTTATCCTTCAGATGGTCTGTTGATTTGCCCGGAATGCTTTTATGAGTGGAACCCGGAAGAGACGCCAGCAGCTGAAGAAACAGGAATTGTCAAAGTTTTAGATTCAAACGGAAACGAACTTCAGGATGGCGACTCGGTAGTTATCATCAAAGATTTACCCGTTAAAGGTGCTCCGAAACCTATCAAAGCAGGCACAAAAGTTAAAAACATTCGCCTTACCGATGGCGACCACAATATTGATTGCAAAGTAGATGGTTTTGGTGCTATGGGCTTAAAATCTGAATTTGTGAGGAAGGCGTAAGTCTACCTCGCTTGGGTATGCCAAAGATAAACCTAGGCATACCCAAAGCTTGACTAGCCATATTTTCGTTTTACTATTCGAAAGCCGTAAAGATAACCCTTCCACATTAATAGACTAAATATTACTTTCTAACATGGTAATAGACATACTCCCCTTCGGTTTTTAGTTTCACTGTGTTCTTGTAGTTTGCTAATATATACTTATTCACCTCTTCCAGACCAGCACAAACTTTTAACCCATCTAGGCTTTCCAAGTTTCCGATTTTTTCAAATTTGGGAAAGTATCCAAGAATGTACGAGTAAAAGAGATAATGGGGTTTATAGTCTTCAAAATCTATATAATGAAATGAAGTGTCAATTTTTGAGTCATTTCTTATCCCATCTCTAAGCAATTTCACAAAAAAGAAACGTTCCTTAAAACCAATATCCGGCGGTGACAACTTTTCTTTTACCACCCCTACAAAACTACTATAAAAAACTGCAAGGACAACAACCGTGGATACAATCGTTTTTATTTTTAAGGACTTTGTAAAAAGACTCCCTAGTCTATTTAATGTGACTGCTACTAATATACTGAAAAGTGGATACGCAGGTATTACATACCAGTACAACTTTGTTTTAGATACCGAAATGGTCAGCATAAAAAAGATAAGTACCGAAAATAAGAACAATACCACTTTTACATTCTTTTTCAAATATAAAGACAATGGTAGTGATAAGCCGCTTATAATGAGCAAAGTTATTCCAAACCTATACCCTTTCAGATAATCAATATACGAAGTCCCACTGCCACTATTATCCTCATTTACCACCATATATCTTCCGAAAAGCTCATTATCCCAAACTAGTTTAAGATATCCGGGAGTGACTTTTTCTCTTATAATATAATAGCATAATGCTATAATGACCGGAATTGATAAATATTTCCAGAAATCTAAAGTACGGATTGTTGGCAACAGCTTACCAGAGAAAAGTCCAAAAATAAAAAGTCCCGGAAGGTAAAAAAAAGCTGCTACACCTTTAGTCAGCAAAGCTAGTGCAAAACAAATGAAAGCGATTATGAGGTTTATCTTGTTATAGTCTTTTAAGTAGAAATAAAAATGAAACAGAAATGCCAATAAGAAAAAGGTTAAAAGCACATCAAAATCCCCTGTTTGTAATCCATGTATTTCTATAAAACCTTTACATGTAAAAAGACAAAGAGTCGCAATAAAACCAATGCTGTACGATTTAAACTCTCTTTTAGAAAACCACATTAACAATATCGCTATTCCTATTCCACTGAGAGCCACAGGAAAGCGTAAACCGAATTCACCTGGGCCAAAAATATGCATAGAAGCCACTTGCAACCATATTAGTAATGGAGGCTTTGTGTTCCAATCGTCAACCTCCGTATTGTAAGTAGTGTAAATAAAGTTGCCATTCAAGTACATTTCCATTGCATTAACAGCATTCCTCCCTTCATCCCAAACGATAATGGGTATGTGATCAAGATTGTATAAGGATATAAATGCAGCAAAGGAGAGACCGACTATAAGTAAAATAAGTTCTATGAGCTCTTTAGAATCCCTCTTAAAAAATACAAAATTAAACATGATGGGCAATCCTTATTTAAATATTAAGACTCAAGCGAAGTAGATAATTTTTTAGGTTCTCTTGAATAAGACCCGAAATTAAGAGAAATAAACAAAAAAAGCTAATGCTTTGGCTTCATACCAAAGCATCTGTTTTTTTCCCAAAAGAGCATCTGTACAACTTGGGGCAATTCATATACTTGAATATTTTAACCGTTTGGTATAAAACTATTTGGTAGATGGCCAAACATCGTACGGGTCCCAACTACTTCAAGCCTTCCAAAACTTTCTTATCTACCGCAAAAGCTGTTCCATGACGAATGCCTTTCGGGAAGGTTACTTCATCTGAAACATCCTCCCAGTTTTTAAAATCTTTTGAACGGATTGCTCCGTATTTTTTCTCAGTATATTTATCAAAATACACATAAACCGAATCTCCAACTTGTAACGGAGCAGGACCTTCCGCCCAATAGTTTCCGGTAATGGAGGCAGAAACTTCCGTAGGAAAATCAAACGGCTGAGAGGCTGAAGTTACACGAATGTTCTTCTCTGGAGGATTAGAATTTTCGTTTTTCAAGAACATATAATATTGTCCGTCTTTCTCCAAAATGGCACAGTCAATCACCGAAAAACCTGGCTCAAAATACAGCTTGGTATCACTAAATGTTTTAAAATCTTTGGTAGTTACGTAATACATTCTGTGGTTCAAGCCTTTCTCACTTTCAGACGTTGCCAGTTCTGGAAAAGCTCCCGGAATGGTAGAAGCCCAGAATATGTAAAACGTTTTATCTTTTTTGTCGTAAAAAAGCTCAGGAGCCCATGCATTTTTTGTACCTTCGAATGCTTCCATCACCGGAATATTCTGCTGAGCTGACCAGTTCTTCAAGTCCTTAGATGACGCATAACCTATGCCCTGATCCCACCAACCGGTAGTCCAGACCATATGAAAAGTACCTGCATCATCTTGTACAATACTTGGATCACGCATCAGCTTATCTTTACCAATTTCGGGTTTAAGATAAATGGAATCACTGCCCAGAGCCTCCCATTTTTTACCGTCTTCGCTATAAGCCAAATGAAGGCCATCGCCATTCCCATTAAAATAAGAAAACAAATAAACAGGCTGCTCTGCCACTTTAGTGCTTGAGCAAGAGGTTAGTAATACAACTGCTGAAATAAATAGGTATTTAAACATAAGATTCTATAAAAGTTAAAACTTACTATTCTTGAAATGAAACCTCCACAATCTTTACTTCGCCTAAAAGTCCAGATGACATTACTTCCCAATGGTCAAATTTCGTGGGTTGGTAGGTAATACTCACAAAGTTTATTTCATGGAAATTACGCCACTGCACGCCTCTTTTGTCATAATCTCTAATTCGGTTTGCTGGAAGGTTTGTTACATCTATCTCTATTAGGTTTTCACCGTTTTTAAGATATTCCCCGATGTATATTTCAAAGGGAACAGAGAACAACGTGGCAACTTCTACTCCGTTAATTTTCACCTTTGCACTTTCACGAACATCACCAAGTTGAAGAAGATATTCAGTTCCAGATTTCTTCCCAAAATTGAATCGTTTGGCGTATTTCCCCGTACCCATGTTTCGGAGTAAATCCGGGTTTTTAAGGTTTGTCCAAGACGTTAAACTATCTAACTGAAACATTTCTTTAATTTCAGGTTGGCTGTATGGAAAAATTAACTCCCAATTTTTAGAAAGCACAATCTCATTACTTGCAGAAGTATAATATTTCCACTTATTCTTTGAGGAAATCTTTTTATCATACGTCTTTAGAATGAGCGATTCGCCTGGTTTAAGCTGAATATAAACTTCCGTATTATTTCCAGATTTACGCACATTTGCCTGCCCTTCTTTTCCAGTCAATGGATCAAAAAATACGGCACTTTCTGCATCTACAGCCAAGGAAACCCAACCGTTAAGCGGTTTATTTTTTAACATGGTCATGAAATAAGTATGACCG
>CAZBAV010000017.1:0-18348 GCA_964489955.1 uncultured Lacihabitans sp.
AAATGAAACTGGTATGGTAAACCCATAAAGAGACAGCGTGGGACTTCCGCTAATGATATAAGAAAAGGGACTCCTACGCGGGTCTATTCCTTTAGCAGAATAGCCAATGGTACGTATATCTAGTGAACCGCTAAATGCTAGAGGTTTTTTTGTGGCAATAGATTCGAGGTTTTGGGCAAAGCTTACCAGTGGAAATAGTATTGCACCCCAGATTAGGTATTTTAAAAGTGTTTTCATGCCTATAAAAATCTTTTCATAATTCAGTTTCTAAAAGAGGTTAGTTATTATTGTTATAGGGAAGAAAGGTCAAAATTAGAGTGACGGTATGAGCTGTGCAATACCAGAAAAGGTGTATTTTACTTTGCGGGCTGGGCAGGATTACACCTTTTTTGGTATATGAAAGGTGTTTTTTTCGGAGTAGCTTTGCATAGAATAAGAAAGGTAATGGCTAGATGGTCACTTTGGGTTGTTATTATGTTTGCGTGTATTGGAGCATGGGGCCAATCTACGTCGGCACTGTATTTTCATCATTTAGGATATAAAGACGGCTTGTCTGACCCAAACATAACTTCACTTTACGTAGACCGCCTCGGGTTTCTGTGGATTGGTACTTTTAATGGACTCAATCGTTTTGATGGAACAAGCAGCGTGGTTTATCATAACCAAGAAAGGGACAGCTTAAATCTTAAAGGAAATTATGTAGTAAATATTCTCGGGGCAAAAGACGGAGGGCTGTGGGTAGGTACACAAATGGGGCTTTCTAAATATAATTATACAACAGGAGTTTTTACACATCACAGTAAGTTTTTTAATGGAGCCCATTATTATGCGTATCCAACTTTCGAGGACTCTCGCGGCTTGTGGCTTCATGCGGCTGGACATTTTTATCTCTACAACAAAACCCTACTAGAGATAACAGACAAAACAAACGGACAGAATCATATTTTTAAGGATAGCCAGAAACCATTTAAATGGATAATTAGTAACAATTCTGTAGATGGAGGGAATCTGCATTTCCTGGAAGGAACAAAGGTGAAGCGGAGTGTCTTTCTGGAATTGGGGACAAAACTAAACGGAGTATATGTAGAGGGCGATTCTTCAGCCTGGCTAGGTACGGGAAAAGGGTTAATTTATTTAAACCCCTATACTCTTGAACAAAAACTTTATCCTCTGTCAACTGCTGCTAACTGTATTGAGCGATATAAGAATTGGCTTTTTATTGGAACAGAAGGAGACGGTTTGATGCTGTTTGACCTAGAAAAAAAAGAATTTATAGGGCAGTATAAGTATAGCTTAAAATCTAGCCAAAGTATTTCTGGGAACCACATTTCTAAGCTGCTCATAGATGGTAATGCTAACCTGTATGTAGGAATTAGTGGTAAAGGAGTAGACTATGCAAACCTGGAGGGAGGTTTCTTTAACCAAAAATATACGAAAGAAGAAGCTGGCCCTTTTGGAGGAGATAATAGCATAACCGCGATATTAGAAACCTCAGACGGCAGTGTTTTGGCAGGAACACCCAACGGGGGGATTTTGGTGTATGAAAAAAAGATAGAGAGAATTAAAAGCCGTGTGTTGAAAGAGAAAGGTATCCTTCGGCTAATCCCTGTAATGCAAAAAGGAATATTGGTAGAGGCTACCGAAAAGGAATTTTATTTTTATTCCCCCCAAAACAGCCAAATCAGAAAGATCGGGAGTAAACATTTTACCATCAATTCTTTTGCGGAAGATCAGGTGAAAAAACGTGTCTTGCTAGCTACTACCAGAGGGCTGGCCACTATAGATTCTACATTGTCTATTAAGCTTTTCGATGGTTTTAATAATAGCTTGGAATGGTTTAATGTAAGCTATTTTGGTTTTATAGACGATAATACGGCCCTTTTACAAACCTTTTACACTAATCTCTATTTGGTAAAAAGAGAGAAGGACAGTTTTGCTATAGTTAAGGAGCTATCTCGTACGCCATACGATGTGGCCAAATCTGTTAAAGTAGGAAATACATTATTCTTAGCTACGAGTTCTGGTTTATATACGTTTGATTGTACTACATTGGAGCTTTCTGCTAAGCCTTTGTTACAGGCATTTTGTTCTGATATTAAGCAGGATAAAGAGGGGAATATTTGGGTAAATACCAATAATGGACTATTTGAAATTGATGTTGTGACACATAAAATCAGAAACTATGACGAAACCGATGGACTGCAGGCCAATATCTTAAATAGAAATACCCTAACTACACTGCAAAATGGTTGGATGCTTACCGGGAGTTCAAATGGCCTCAGTTTTTTTGACCCTAAAAGATTTGTTACTGGACAAGATAAAATTCGTACATTTTTAACCGGGGTTTGGATAAACGATGTTCCTTACTTAGATAGTAATCCCATTTTATTAGAGAAGTTAGAATTAAATTACAAGCAGAATACTCTGGGATTTCAACTTACTCCATTGGATATTCGAAGCGGCAAGAACCGCCGTTTTACTTACCAGTTGTTGGGGTACGACCAGTCTCCTATGACCTCCCTTGGGAGGGCAGAAATAAGATATTCTTATTTGAAACCAGGTGTTTACCAGTTAAAAGTAGTAACGGAAGACCTTAAAGAAAGAATAGTTATTGAGATAATTATTCTTCCGCCATTCTGGGAGACAGTATGGTTTTCTGTACTAGCATTTTGTTTCGGGGTGTTTCTTATAGTTTATTTGGTAAACCTGTTTGGTAAAAGAATACGCAACAGGCAAATGGAGAAGATGAGGATTATGATTGATTCCCAGGAAAAGGAACGCAAGCGTATTGCCATAGACTTGCATGACGATTTGGGCGGCAGATTGTCATCTCTTAAACATTATTTACAGGCTACATCAAAAGGGATATCGGAGGAACATAAAGAGGTATACAAAAGCACCACTAAACTATTGGACGAAGCCATATCTGAACTGCGGAATATCTTGTATAATCTTAGTCCAAAAACGTTGGATGAGAATGGGTTGGTTCCTTCTTTGTTATACTTGATTCGTAATATTAGCCGTATTGCCCATATAAAGATTGAGCTTGCAGAAGATATTGGCGACTTAGAAATCAATAAGCAAGTGCAGTTTGCCATTTACAGAATTTGCCAGGAGTTATTGAATAACACGCTAAAACACGCAGAAGCTACAGAGGTAATTATCTCTCTTGTTTATCGAGATAGTAGTATGGTTTTACTTTATGAAGACAATGGAAAAGGGTTTGATTCAGGCAATAACACGAAAGGATATGGCCTGCGTAATATTTTTACCCATGCACAGACTATAAATAGTGAGATAATATTAGACACCAGTCCGGGAATGGGATTGGCTGCAACCTTAACAATTCCTGAAAAAACACTAAAACCTAAATGAAAAGAATACTACTTGCCGATGACCATAAAGTTTTTATACATGGTCTAAAATATCTTATGTCTTCCTCTGAAGAATACCAAGTGGTAGCAGAAGCAGGAAACGGAGAAGAGGTGTTACACATCTTGGAGAAAGAAGAAATTGATATTGTACTTTTAGATATCAACATGCCCGTTCTAAATGGCTATCATACTGCTCAGAATATAATTTCCCAGTATCCCAATGTTAAAATTGTAGTTTTATCTATGCTGGCGGACGAGTCCAGTGTGCAAAAGATGTTAGAAGTAGGCGTGCATGGATATCTGTTTAAAAATGCAGGAGAAGAAGAAATTTATGAGGCACTTGATGAGGTTATTAGAGGAAATATTTATGTTACCAAAGAAATAAATTTAGACATGGTGCTTCCCCGAAATAAGGAAGGACAAATGGTTCTTTCTAGCCGTGAAATAGAAATTTGCAGGTATATTCTGGAAGGACTTACCAATCCTGAAATTAGTGAAAAACTGTTCCTTAGCGTACGTACTGTAGAAACTCACCGCAAGAATATTCTAGCCAAATTGAAAGTAAAAAACACGGCCGCCCTTGTGAAATTTCTTATGGATAATAAACCGTTTATGGGTTTATAGTATTTGGCTGTATATTCGTGATAGAAACCAAAGGGAGCATAAGTTTTACGAGAAAAATAGTAAGCAAATTCTTAGCATGGATAAAGACTAATAAGAAAAAAACAGTAGCTTTTTTACTGTTGGCATTAGTCTATTATTTTTCTTTACCCCGCACGTTGTTTTCTGAGCCTTACTCTACCGTGGTAGAAAGCTCAGAAGGCACACTTTTGGGTGCAAAAATTGCGGACGATGGACAGTGGCGTTTCCCTGAATCAGATAGTATTCCTCATAAATTCAAAACCTGCTTAGTAGCTTTCGAAGACCAGCATTTTAACCACCATTTTGGGGTTAATCCGGTTTCTGTATGGAATGCCTTCTTACAAAACCGGGAAAAAGGTCGGGTGGTGAGAGGCGGTAGTACGCTTACCCAGCAAGTTATACGTTTATCAAGAAAAAATAAGTCACGTACCTATGCCGAAAAAGTAGTAGAGATCATACTCGCAACACGTTTGGAGTTTAGACATACTAAAAATAGGATTTTGGAGCTTTATGCGTCACATGCACCTTTTGGGAGCAATGTGGTAGGGTTAGAAATGGCTGCTTGGCGGTATTATGGCTTAAAACCTCATCAACTTTCGTGGGCGGAGGCAGCCACTTTAGCTGTTTTGCCTAATGCTCCAGCCTTAATTTATCCCGGTAAAAACCAAGAGCGTTTACTCAATAAACGCAATCGCTTGTTAGAAAAAATCTATAAGGCAAAGAAAATAGATAAGCTCACTTATGAGCTGGCACTTGGTGAGCCCCTTCCGCAAAAACCTTATGATTTACCGCAAACGGCTCCTCATTTGTTAGAAAAAATGGTGAAAACCAATAAAGGACAACGCATTATTTCTACACTAGATATCGCCCTTCAGGAACGTATAAACCACCTGGCAGCCAACTATTACCAACAGTACAAACAAAACGAAATATACAATTTGGCCGTGCTAGTGGTAGATGTGGAAACCCGAAACGTTTTGGCCTACATAGGTAATGCTCCAACCACCCATGACCACCAAAAAGACGTGGATATCATAACTGCTCCCCGCAGTACAGGAAGCACCCTGAAGCCACTATTGTATGCATCCATGTTGGATGAAGGTATGCTTTTGCCTAATTCACTAGTGCCGGATATTCCTACTCAAATATCGGGTTATACTCCTCAGAATTTTGAACTGAGCTATGACGGAGCCGTGCCTGCACACAGAGCTTTGTCACGTTCACTAAATATTCCATCCGTTTTGATGTTACAACAGTACGGTGTGTATAACTTTTATGAAAAGCTCCAGAAATATAAATTAAGAGATATAAATAAACACCCTAATCATTATGGCTTGTCGCTTATTTTAGGCGGGGCAGAAAGTAACCTTTGGGATTTATGCCAGACCTATGCTGCACTCACCTCCACCTTGAAATATTATCAAAAAAGTAAAGGGGAATACAGACGTGGGGAGTTTTCTGGACTTAATCTCTTTGCAGATAAAAAAAGTGATTTTGGTAAGCGTACCAAGAAGAAAAATATTGTGGGTTCGGGAGCCATTTATCTTACCTATGAAGCCATGCAAAACGTGAACCGCCCCGAAGAAGGCGAAGACTGGAGGTTTTATGACTCCTCACTACCTATTGCGTGGAAAACAGGAACAAGTTTTGGCAATAAAGATGCTTGGGCTATAGGAACCACCGAAAAATTTGTGGTTGGGGTTTGGGTGGGGAACGCCACCGGCGAAGGGAGGCCTCTACTTACGGGTGTGGGAAGTGCGGCTCCAATTATGTTTGACGTGTTCTCTGGCTTACCGCGTTCCGTTCCTTTTTCTGCTCCAGACAAAGACTTGAAATCCCAAGCGATTTGTGTGCAAAGTGGGTTTCCGGCGGCCCAGCATTGTCCACAAACTACGCAGCATGTGCCTGTAACCAAAAACGAGATATCGGCGTGTAGTTACCATAAACTGGTACACTTAGATCCTACTGGGCGTTTTCGGGTAAATAGTAGTTGTGAAGATGTGGCTAATATTGAAACCCGTGCGTGGTTTGTACTGCCTCCGGTGATGGAGTGGTATTATAAAACGAAGAATCCAGACTACCATGTTTTGCCCCCATTCAGGGCAGATTGTATAAGCGGGCAAGCCTATGCCATGGATTTTATTTACCCTAAAGGAGATAGTAAAATATATCTCACCAAAGACTTCGAGAGTAAAGTACAGCCAGTAATTTTCAAAGTAGCTCATAGCAACCCTAATGCCACATTACATTGGTATTTGGGACGTAAATATTTGGGGCAAACCAGCGATTTTCATGAATTACCGGTAAATGCCAGAACTGGGGTTTACCGTCTGACTGTAGTGGATGATAAGGGTAATGAGCTAAGTCGTAACATAGAAATATTGGATTAGCACGGTTACTGCTACATTCTCCAGTTTAACGTCGCCAGATTTCTTTTATGAATTTCTTTTCGGTATCAAAATTGGGACAACCTTGTCCAGTATGGCCAATAAGACCTCCAAATTCGCAGATGGTTTTACATTCACTGTCTACGAGGTAAGAAATGCCATCGGCACACGTGCCGTCTTCAAAGAAGAATACCGTTTTTCCGCGATACTCGTATTGGTTAACACGGTCAATACAAGACCCCATTTTTGAGATTGCCTCATTTACACAAGCTAAGTTTACGTCCTCTTTCTTTGAACATGATAATGCAAGCATAGAAACAAGTAGCAAGAGATATTTCATTACGTTTTTTTCTTGCCAAAGTAGTTAGGAAATTCCCTATTTGGGAATATAAACTTAGTTAACGGTCAATCTTTATCAATGAACCTCTTAGTGATTTGGCTATATGAGTCTATTCGCCTATCACGGAGGAAAGGCCAGGTGGTTCTATAATATTCGGTTTGATCAAGGTCTATTTCCTGTACATTTACCTCTTCTTTCTCATGTGAGCCTTTGTACAGTAGCCTTCCAGCAGGATTAGCCACAAAAGATCCACCCCAGAATTTTTGGTTGGCCTCTATACCCACTCTGTTTACAGATACAACGTAGAGCCCGTTTGCCACAGCGTGTGACCGCTGGATAGTTTCCCAAGCGTCATGCTGCTCTTGGTTAATAACAGGGTCTTTTTCATCTAAATCCCAACCGATGGCAGTAGGGTAAAATAAGATTTCTGCACCCATAAGTGAGGTAATCCTTGCAGCTTCGGGATACCACTGATCCCAACAGATGAGTACACCAATTTTGGCAAATTTGGTTTCAAAGATTTTATATCCAAGATCTCCCGGAGTGAAATAAAACTTCTCATAATATCCCGGGTCATCAGGGATGTGCATTTTACGGTACTTTCCTAAATATGAGCCATCTGCATCCAAAACAGCAGTAGTGTTATGGTAAAGACCTTGGGCTCTTTTCTCAAAGAGCGAAGCAATAATTACAACACCCAGTTCTTTAGCAAGAGGTTGCATGATATCGGTAGTAGGACCTGGGATACTTTCGCCAAGTTTAAAGTTTTCGTGATCTTCTACGTCACAGAAATACAAAGAAGTAAAAAGTTCCTGTAAGCAAATTATCTGTGCACCTTTTGCGGCAGCTTCACGTATGCCTGCTACAGCTTTTTGGCGATTTTCGTCTATGTTTCCAGTGCAGCTATTCTGCACGGTTCCTACTTTTATGTTTTTCATTAGAAAATAGAAGTTACACAAGAGCTAGTAATGCCCCATTTGAAGTACAAAAGTAGCCCACGCTAATGCAATAACCTACTTCCGTTTATAATAAAAGTGGTGTAATATACCCGTTACGCCCAACAGGGAGAGTATGAACCCAAAAATGAGTGCTATAGTTCTGATGTTGAGGCCAGATAGGGCTGTGGAGGTTAAAATAATAAGAATTACACCCAAAATGGCGGCTAAAAGAGATAAGGGGAGAATATTGTCCGGTACTTTCATGTGTAAATCCCAAAACAGGTAATAGTCTGTTACCCGTTTACGTCGTAATTTGTTTAAAACAAATATATGCACAATACTGCTTTGTTTCAAAAAAAAATTGTCCTCTGGTTTTTTCGGCAAATTCTGAATTGTATAATTTTTACAGAAAATAGAGCAAAACAAATAAAATCTTTATTGTCGGTATAAAATTTTGATAAAATTGATTAAACCGAAATTAACAACTGATATATTTCGAAAATGTACTTTTTTATACCAGATAATTGCTATTGAGTGGTATAAAATTCTAATATAAAATATAACTTTTTTGAGGCAGTTTAGATGAAAGAATATTCAACCCAAGGACTCTATTCGCCCGATTTTGAACACGACGCTTGTGGGATAGGATTTAGGGCACATTTGAAGGGAGGGAAATCGCACCAGATTGTAGCGGATGCCATAACTATGCTTGAACGTATGGATCACCGCGGAGCCTGCGGTTGTGACCCCAATACAGGTGATGGAGCTGGTATTTTGCTCCAGATTCCACATGAATTTTTGTATGATGAATGTTTGGAGTTGGGTTTCCGTCTTCCAAGATTCGGCGAGTACGCTTTAGGGATGATTTTCTTCCCTTACAATGAAAAGCAAAGGAGAGACTGTAAAGAGATTATAAACCGTAAAATAGAGAAACTAGGCTTTACACTTTTAGGATATCGTAAAGTCCCTACGCAAAACGAAACGTTAGGGCAGGGTTCACTTTCTGTGGAGCCTTGGGTAGAGCAGGTTTTTATAAAAAAAGGAGATTACGATACCATTACGTTCGAACGTAAACTTTATGTCTTAAGACAAATTACCACCAAGCTTATACATGAGTCAGTGGGAGGATCAGAGGATAGTTTTTATTACAGTTCGTTAAGTAGTAAAACAGTTTCTTACAAGGGCCAGCTTACTACAGACCAGTTAAAGTATTATTTTCCTGATATTACTCAGCCCGATGTTATTTCGGCTTTTGCTATCGTGCATTCGCGTTTTTCTACCAATACATTTCCTTCTTGGAAGCTGGCCCAGCCGTTCCGTTATATCGCCCACAATGGAGAAATTAATACAGTAAAAGGTAATGTAAACTGGATTCGGGCTAATGAATCATCGCTTTATTCTGAGTTTTTTACAGAGAAAGAAATGCAGATGATTTTACCTATCTGTGAGCGTGGAAATTCAGATTCAGCACACTTGGATAATGCCATTGAGTTACTACATCTCTCGGGGCGGTCTTTACCCCATGTGATGATGATGCTTATTCCTGAGGCATGGGAAGAGAATACTGCCATGGATCCCGTGAGGAGGGCGTTTTATGAGTTCCACTCGTCTATTATTGAGCCGTGGGACGGCCCGGCTTCTATATCTTTTACCGATGGTAAAATTGTTGGGGCTACCTTAGATAGAAATGGACTTAGGCCATCCAGATACTGGGTATTAAAAGATGATACGGTGGTTATGGCCTCCGAAGCAGGCGTATTGGATATAGATCCCGCAGACGTTTTGTACAAAGGCCGTTTACAGCCTGGTAAAATGTTTGTGGTAAATATGGAGGAGGGGAGGATTATACCGGATGAGGAGTTGAAAGCCGAAATCTGCGGACGTCACCCTTACCAACAGTGGCTAGACGAACATAAAATCATGATAAATGATTTGCCAGAGTCTATACGCCCCTACACTAAATATAGTGAAGAAAGCTTGTTGAAAAGACAAATTTCAGCAGGTTTAACCACAGAAGATCTCCGTATGATTTTAGCTCCAATGGCAAGTTCGGGAGCGGAAGCTATAGGTTCTATGGGTATTGATATTCCATTAGCGGTACTTTCTGAGCAGAGCCAGCATATGTCTTCCTATTTTAAGCAGCTTTTTGCCCAAGTGACTAATCCGCCTATAGATTCCATCCGTGAGCGGTCTATCATGTCATTGATTTCTTTTGTTGGTGCTTCTGAAAATATACTTTCAGAGTCTCCTAAGCATTGTAGACAGGTGCAGCTAAACCAACCAGTCTTAACAATAAAGGAGTTCGATAAGCTGCGTTTTGTAGATTACGAGGGTTTCCAAGCCAAAACTATAAATATTTATTTCAATGCCGACTCGCCAAACCCGGCTCAGTCGCTGGAGTTTGCTTTGGGCAGAATTTGCAGGTATGCAGAAGATGCTATCCATGACGGTTTCGAAATTATTATCCTTTCCGACCGTGCTATAGACTCCGACCACGCACCTATTCCATCACTTATGGCAGTGGCGGCAGTACATCATTATTTAATCCGCAAAGGTTTAAGAGGTAAAGTGGGTCTTTTGGTAGAAAGTGGAGATATTTGGGAAACGCACCATTTTGCGACACTTATAGGCTATGGAGCGTCAGGTATATGTCCATACATAGCGTTTGAGACCCTTTCTAGCATGAATGCTAAAGGCATGGTAGCGGGTGGGCACAGCGATGAGACTTTGCACAAAAACTATATAAAGGCCGTAAATAAGGAGTTACTTAAGATATTCTCAAAAATGGGAATTTCCACCTTGGCTTCGTACCGCGGTGCACAGATATTTGAGTGCCTTGGTTTGGGTCAAACGGTCATTGACAAATTCTTTACGGGGACCGTGTCTCGTATTGGAGGTATTGGAGTTGCTGAGATTGCCAAAGAATGTCTGATAAGACATGGTGTGGCATTCCCTAAAGTTCCTATTGATAGTGTTAAAAAGCTTGAAGTCGGTGGTGTGTACCAATGGAAGCACAGAGGAGAAAAACACCTTTTCAATCCAGATACTATCCATTTGCTTCAAGAGTCGGGCCGCTCTACAGATCCTGTAAGAGGATATGGTTTATTTAAGAAATATACCAAAATCATGAATGAGCAGGCCGATAAGACCATGACCTTAAGGAGTTTGCTGAAATTCAAGGGAAAACAACCAATTTCTATAGAAGAAGTTGAGCCTATTGAAAATATTTTAAAGCGTTTTGCTACAGGAGCCATGTCTTTTGGTTCAATCTCTTGGGAAGCCCATACCACATTGGCTATTGCTATGAACCGTATAGGCGGGATGTCTAATTCGGGAGAAGGTGGAGAAGACGAAGTGCGGTATGAGGTTTTGCCAAACGGGGATAACCTAAACTCACGGATTAAGCAGGTTGCTTCCGGACGTTTTGGGGTTACTTCGTACTATTTGAGCAATGCAGACGAGTTACAGATAAAGCTGGCACAAGGTGCAAAACCAGGTGAAGGTGGCCAATTACCAGGTCATAAAGTAGACGACTGGATAGGCCGAGTAAGGCACAGTACGCCAGGTGTAGGTTTGATTTCTCCACCGCCGCATCACGACATTTACTCTATAGAAGACTTGGCACAGCTCATATATGACTTAAAAAATGCCAATAGAGAAGCACGGATTTCCGTAAAGCTAGTGTCAGAAGCGGGAGTAGGTACCATAGCCTCAGGAGTAGCCAAAGCCCATGCAGACATGGTCTTAATTTCTGGTTATGATGGAGGTACAGGGGCCAGTCCCTTATCATCTATTCGTCATGCGGGTCTGCCGTGGGAGTTGGGTTTAGCAGAAACGCACCAAACATTGGTAAAAAATAAACTACGTGGCAGGATTACGGTTCAAACCGATGGTCAAATTCGTACCGGTAGAGATATCGTAGTGGCTACGCTTTTGGGAGCCGAGGAATATGGAGTAGCTACTGCTGCTTTAGTGGCCACAGGCTGTATTATGATGCGAAAATGCCATCTTAATACCTGTCCAGTAGGTGTAGCTACACAAAACAAAGAACTACGGGCTTTGTTTACAGGCAAGCCAGAGCATGTGGTAAATATGTTTACTTATATGGCTATGGAGGTGCGTGAAATTATGGCCGAGCTGGGCTTTAGAACCATAAATGAGATGGTGGGACAAAGCCAGCACTTGGTGGCTAGAAATACGCATGACCACTGGAAATTGAAGAATCTAGACCTCTCAAAAATATTATACAGGGAAGATGCAGACTCAGATGTGGCTTTGTACAAGCAAGAAGAACAAGATCATGGTATTAACCAAGTTCTGGACTGGACTTTGATAGAAAATGCAAAGGAGGCATTAGAATATCAGCTTCCTGTGCAGGGAGAATATCGGGTGAACAACCTTAACCGTTCTATTGGTGCAATGCTTTCTAATGAGATTTCGAAGCGTTATAAAGGAGCGGGTTTACCAGATGGTACTATCACCAATAAGTTTTATGGTACGGCTGGACAGTCTTTTGGAGCGTTCTCTACCAAAGGTTTAAAGTTTATTTTAGAAGGAGATGCCAACGATTATTTCGGAAAAGGGCTTTGTGGTGCAGAACTGGTCGTGTATCCGCCTAAGGAGTCCACTTTTGTGGCGTCTGAGAATATGGCTGTAGGCAATGTGTCTTTTTACGGTGCCACTTCTGGTACAGCATATATTCGAGGAATGGCCGGTGAGCGTTTCTGCGTGAGAAATTCTGGTGCTAAAGTAGTAGTAGAAGGAATGGGAGACCATGGTTGTGAATACATGACTGGCGGTACAGTTGTGGTTTTGGGTGCTACAGGTCGGAACTTCGCAGCAGGTATGAGTGGCGGAGTTGCATTTATCTACGATCCAGATAAGAATTTTGCTACAAAATGTAATACCGAGATGGTGGACCTAGATGAGCTGTGGGAAGAAGATGTGGAAATGCTAAAAGAAATGATTGGTAAGCATCACGAAAACACAAATAGTGATGTAGCTCATTATGTTTTAGAGCATTGGGCATCAGAGGTAGATCACTTCGTGAAGGTATTCCCTAGGGATTATAAGAATATCATCTTAAAACAAAGAGAAAAGATTGCTGTATAAGGTTTTACAATAGTTAGTCCTGTATTGATGAAGGGAGTCAGGTAGTAAATAGGTCTTAATTACCCCTCACTACTTGAATGGGTTAGATGAGAGCAATAGAATACTCTTAAATTGGTTTAATGTATTGAAAATAAATATTTTAGTTTTACTAGAGTAGTTTTTTTTCTACAAAGAAAAATTTTAGAACAATGGGAAAGCCAAGTGGTTTTTTAGAAATAGAAAGAAAAGCAGCTCAAAAAAGAGCTGTAGATGAAAGAAAGAAGGACTATAAAGAGGTAGAACTTCCTTTTGATACGCTGCAAACTACAGAGCAGGCCACACGCTGTATGGACTGCGGTGTGCCTTTTTGCCATAACGGCTGTCCGCTAGGAAACAACATTCCTGAGTTTAACGATGCCGTATATGAAGGTAACTGGGAATATGCGTTTAAGGTATTAGATAGTACCAATAATTTCCCTGAATTTACGGGTAGGATTTGTCCTGCACCTTGTGAGTCAGCTTGTGTATTAGGTATCAATAAGAACCCAGTGGCTATAGAATACATAGAGAAATCTATTGTAGAAAAGGCTTATGAGGAAGGATGGGTAATACCTAAGCCACCAAAAAAACGCTTGGAAGAAAAAGTAGCTGTAGTAGGTTCTGGACCAGCGGGTTTGGCTGCTGCCGCACAGCTAAATAAAGCTGGTTATAACGTAACCGTACTAGAAAGATCCGACCAACTTGGAGGACTTTTGCGTTACGGAATTCCTGATTTTAAACTAGAAAGTTATGTAATAGACCGTAGAATAGAGGTTTTACATCAAGAGGGGATAGAATTTAAAACAGGAGTTAACGTAGGAGTAAATTATAGTTTAGAGAAACTAAAAGAAGACTATGATGCGGTTTTGCTTACTACAGGTAGCACTATTCCCCGCGACTTAGATATTCCCGGCCGTGATTTGAAGGGGGTGCATTGGGCCATGGATTACCTCACACAACAGAACCAAAGTATTTTAGAAAATAAAGGCTTTGAGGTTGATAAAACCCGTAACCACAGAGCAGAAGTTTACTCTGATGCCAGGATTTTAGCAACTGATAAGGATGTGTACGTAATTGGCGGTGGTGATACCGGTGCAGACTGCGTGGGCACAGCAAACCGCCAAGGAGCTAAAGCTATCACGCAATTAGCTCATGGAGTGACGCCACCTGCAGAGCGTGATGCAAGTACACCATGGCCTATGTTTGAGTTCATGATGCGTACATCTTCATCACATGAAGAAGGTTGCGAAAGGCTTTGGGCTACGGTAACAAAAGAGTTTGTTGGCGATGAAAATGGAAATCTCGTTGGAATACGTTTAGTAGACCGGATTTGGGATTTGGTTTCAGGTAAAATGGTAGCCCGTGATGTCCCAGAATCTGAGCGTGTTATGAAGGCAGATTTGGCATTGCTTGCTATAGGTTTTACAGGGCCAGAAAACTTCATAGAGAATTTAAGATTAGATGTGCGTGGTAATATCTATACGGAAAACTACCATACGTCGGAAAAAGGTATTTTTGCTGCGGGTGACTGTCGTCGAGGACAATCTCTTGTGGTTTGGGCTATTGCCGAAGGCCGTGAAGCCGCCCGTGCCATAGATGTATATTTGTCAGGTAGTTCTATGCTTGAAGCCAAAGAGGTAGGTATGGTAAGTGCGGGGTTTGTAGCCTAGTGCCTATTTTTTTAAATGAGGACTTATAGAGGGGGACAGAGGAAATCCCCCTTTCTTTGTTAATATAGTGCAACGTATTTTGGGGACTGACGCTTGTGGTGTTTTTCCCTATTTTTTTAGTGAATCGCTTGCAGTCACACCTATAAATATGGTGATTTGTTGCGATGGTATGGGAAATAACCTGTCGGTTGGATTGAACACCAATGTCATTCATCTTTACTCCAGTTTTATCCAGAATAATATCCGAATACCCAGCATTCCGAGGGTAGGGGCTCCGAGTTATACAATTATGTTTCATATAGGCATTTATGGTGAAAATTAATTACCAGCATAGTTTTATCGGGATTTGTTAAAATCGTAAGTTGGTAGAAGCTATAATTTTAATAACAATCTTTTTTGATAAGATTCGCTTGGCTATCAATGGAGTGCGTTTTTGGGTAAATAAATATCAATAAATACGAATTTTGTTCTACATAAAGGCGTTGTTTTTTTAGTTAAATATTTTAGTTTTTAAAATTTAATATGCTTAAAAAAACAATCTTTAGTCTGTTTTTGCTCCTTAGCTGTTCTGTGGCTTTCGCTGAGAATGCAGCAATCAAAGGAAAAGTCCAAGACTCTGCGGGAAAGCCTATTCCCGCTATTACGGTATCTGTTCTTAATACAGCACTGATAACAATCAGCGATGAGAATGGAGAATTTGTGTTTAGTGAGGTTAAGCAAACCAATCCTAGAATTCAGTTTCAGGGTGTGGGTTTTGCAACCAAAGTAGTTTCTGTAAATGAAGTATCGCAGCTTGTGGTTACCTTAGATTACAGCGATAACAGTCTGGATGAGGTGGTAGTTACAGCTTCTAAAACAGAAGATAATGTACGTAATTTGCCTGCAGGTATCACAGTATTATCTGGGGAGCAAGTTAACAAAAGAAACATTTGGAATATCAAGGATTTAAGTGGAGTGGTACCATCTTTTTATGCGGCAAATCCTGGAGACAACCGTAATGTGGTGTCAGTGAGGGGTATTGCTAACACTTCTTATAGTCCGGCTATTGGTACGTATGTAGATGGGGTCAGTCAGTTTAACTTAGACTCATACATTCCTGATCTTTGGGATGTGGAGAGAATTGAAGTGGTAAGAGGGCCTCAAGGGCTTTTATACGGAAGGAATGCCATGGGTGGTGTGATAAACATCATCACAAAACAACCTACAAACCTTACAGAGGGAAGTGTGCAGTGGACCTCCGGAAACTTTGGAACCCATAGAGGTCAAGTGGCCTTGAGGACTCCTTTGGTAAAAGACAAAGTGTTTTTCGGCGTATCTGGTTTGGTACACAAGACAGACGGTTTTTATACAAATACATTCAATAATTCGCACTATGATAAGCAGAATCTGACCTCAGGAAACGCTTATCTAAAGTATCTTCCCCTTCATAATCTTTCTGCTACAATAAACTTAAAGCAAGTTTATAACAGAAATAATGGAGCTTTTCCACTTGTGATTGGGGATGCGTTTGAGAATCCGTATAAACTGAACCAGAATGCTATTACAAAAATGGTAGATAACACAACTAATGCGTCTTTGAATCTTAATTATAGTCCAGGAAGTGTTGCAATCCAGTCTATCACGGCTTTCCAGAAAAATCATAGATATTATAAAGACCCAATAGATGCAGATTTCTCTCCTTTGGATGCCATGAGTATTATCAATAATTATGGTAAGGAATGGAATAAATCAGAAACCTGGACGCAGGAGTTTAGGGTTAGTCCAACCAAAAATCAAGAAGTAAGTTGGGCAGCAGGGGCATTTTTGTATACCAGCAATAGTCCTACTAAACAGGGCACATATTATGGAGCAGATGCAGGACTCTTAGGTTCACCAATGACCGATTTTATGACTATCAGTGCAGATAAGGCTAAAAACGAAGGCCTAGCTTTTTACGGGCAGGCGGGGTATAATCTTCATAAAGATTTAAAACTTGAAGTAGGTCTGCGTTATGATTACGAAAATTATACATTAGATTCAGAAGCTTCCATGATTTTGAGTCCAGACCAGATCAGTTCGTCTTCCGTGCGTATGAAAGGTAATTCCAATGCGTTTTCGCCATCGGCTAGTTTACGTTATACACTAGATGCTAATACAAACCTTTATGGAACGTACACGAGAGGTTTTAGGCCTGGTGGCTTATCTAGAGACGCTGCCCTTACAGACTATTTTGAATTCTTGCCAGAGTACAGCAATAATTTCGAAGTTGGTTCTAAAAGCGTTTTCTTTAATAATAGATTAAGCTTAAATGCTGCGGCTTATTTGATAAAAGTGAATAATGCACAAGTGCCTATGCTTATCATGCCACTTGGTTTGACCGTAACCCAAAACACTGGAGAATTGACCAGCAAGGGTATCGAGGTAGAAGCTCAGGCCGTAGTGACTAAGAATTTCAGAGTGGGATATACTTTTGCATATACGCATGCGAGATACGATAATTTGCTAATGGAAGACGATGAAACAAACACGCAGTTTGAAGGAAACCGTCCTTTATTTACGCCTGATTTTACATCTAATCTTACCGCTCAATATGAATATCCTGTAAGTGATGATCTGAAACTGAATGCAGGTGTAGACTGGAGGATTATTGGTAAGCAATTCTTTGATCTTAAGAATCAGATTTCTCAGGACAGCTACGGAATGTTAAATGCCCGTATAGGTGCGTCGTATAAAAAGTATAGCTTAAGTGTTTGGGGGCAAAACCTTAACGATAAGAAGTATATAGCTTATGCGTATAATTTTGGGGGAATCCATTTGGGAAAACCACTAAGCTTCGGAGCTACTTTACAAGTAGGTTTCTAAAAGTTATTATTTGCAATAAATTCATGGAATGGGCTGTCGGAAAAGATAGCCCATTTTTTATTTATTTGAACAATCCAATGTCGCTGATATGGTTGTCTACTATATTTTCTTTTGATAAAGTAGAGGTATTAAACAATAAAGCCAACCGTACGGTTGGCTTTATAATATCATCAATCTCCCCATGTACCTACACTAATATGACCCCAAGAGCTGGAACTTGCAGCCCTAAAATCAGGGATATACTTAGAAGGTATGGATTCTTCATTTAAGAATGCCCCTCGTTTCACAGTAGGGAAAATTTCCTCATAGGTAAGCATGGAGTTGAACGAAATTCTGCGGTAAAGATGAGAACGTGTGAGATTCTTTATTTCGTCCAGTCCTGTAGCTCCAAGTAGCTCTACCACGCTTTTTACAGTATTATTATGATAGTTGGCCACACGGGTTATTTTGTCCTCTACTACCAGACCTATAGTTAGACTAGGGTCTTGCGTAGCCACACCTACTGGGCATTTGTTGGTATTACAAAGAAGAGCCTGGATACAACCAACGGCCATCATCATGGCACGGGCAGAGTAACAAGCGTCCGCACCTAAAGCCAACACACGTACAATATGGAAGCCCGAAGTAATTTTACCCGCTGCTATAACTTTTATATGTTTCTTGATATCTAGACCTCTGAGGATATTTACCACAAAATCTAGTCCGTCAAGAAGCGGAGCACCCACATAATTGGAAAATTCCTGAGGAGCGGCACCTGTACCACCTTCAGCACCATCTACAGTGATGAAGTCAGGATAGGTGTCTGTCTCAATCATAGCTTTACATATAGCTATAAACTCACTTTTGTGACCAATACAAACCTTAAAACCAACCGGTTTTCCACCAGAAAGCTTACGTAGTTGTTTGATAAAATCTATCAAACCAAGCGGATTGTTAAATGCCTTATGGAAAGGCGGAGAAGCCACCAAAGTGCCAGGTTCTATATTTCTGGCACGGGCAATTTCCGGCGTGTTTTTAGAAGCAGGA
>CAZBAV010000017.1:18358-65239 GCA_964489955.1 uncultured Lacihabitans sp.
TGCCAGATTACGTCACCACCATGTTTTAGGTGATATTCACTTAAACCACCCTCGCCCGTATTGTGGGCAAATTTACCCATGGCAGCTCCGCCATTCATAGCTTCTACTGCATTACGGCTAAGGGAACCAAAACTCATTGCCGAAATATTAAAAATACTGCAAGAGTAAGGCTGTTCGCAGTCTTTGTTGCCAATAGTGACACGCAGGTCTGTGTCCATTTTATGGAAATCTCTTGGAGCCATAGAATGTGCCAGCCATTCATAACCTTCAGAGTACACATCTAGTTGTGTACCAAAAGGCATAGTATCGGGCTCTCTTTTTGCTCTTTGGTATACTGTAGAACGGTCAATACGATTTATAGGGCGACCATCTATATCAGACTCGATGAAGTACTGGTAAATCTTGGGTCTCATTTCTTCCATGAAATACCTTAGACGACCAAATACAGGATAAATACGGCTGATAGAATGCTTTTTCTGGTACATATCATAGTAACCCATTACCGTAAAGAAAAGCACACCTCCAAAAATGATGTAATAATTGGGGTCTAGATATATAGAAAGCAGTAAGGTGAAGACCAATAAAGCTGCTGATACAATTACAAAAATACGACGCATAATGTATACCCAAATAGTAAATTTGATGCAAGCTAGTTGGTTTTATGGAATTAAAAAAATAATCTTAGTATGATGTCTTTATTGTATTATATGGATATTATTTTGCATTATGCAGTTTTGTAAGTTTTTTGTTTTCACTTGTGTAACACTTAAGAATATTTTATTTTGTAAACCTTCTGCTAAGGCATAGTTCTTATTGAAAATTACTTAAGTTTATTTATTCACCTTTTATTAGATTTTTTGAATTCTGGCAGTATTCTATGCTTGTAAGCCTGTTCATATGTGTATGCCATATTTATGAGATTTCCTTCACTTCAGGCTTCAGCATAAAATCCCATACCTATATAAAATGTTAGAATTCACGATAGCTGCAGCACACCAAGGAAATGGTGGCCGCAGCTAGATGCTTAGTTTTTTTGTATACTAAAAATGGATTAAGGGTTTTTTACTGCCAGAATTATCCGCTGCATGTTTTTCAAGATTTTTACTTCCTTTTGTATACTCTTATAAATAATGAAAGCTAAGATGAAAAAGATTACTACTCCGCTGACTAAAATATATGCATAAAAACCATGCGATAGGTTAGCTTTAAACAAGGGTAGTAAAGAAGCAAATGCAACCCAATATCCTATAAAAATAAGTGGGGTGAGGATATAGTTTACCATTTTTCTTTTCTTATAAAATTTTTCATTTTGGCTGGCATAAGAATGGATAGTTTGGGAATATACTAAGGTTTTCAGGTGCTTGTAACTTGAGTATTCCAAACTTATTCTTACAAGTAAAAGTACGATCATGGTGCTTATTCCTGCAAAAAAGCTGACATGTTCATACGCTTTATAAGTAATTGCGTAAACCAACAAGATTAGAACTGTCAGAGACAATATCCCAATAGTACTTAGGAAACCCCGCTGGATACGTAAGGTGTTTTCTTTTACATCAGAAAGGGCTTTGTCGGCTTGTTTTTGGGGTGTACTATCTTTTTGGTTTCCCCATATATTTTCTAATTCTTCGAAATTGTTCATTTTGATACGCATTGGGTTAAACTTTGTTTTATTCTATGGATTTTTACTCTCAGAGTGTCTTCATTTATGCCTGTAACCATGGCAATCTCCGTGTAACTAATTCCTTCTAGCATCATAAGTACAATAGACCGATTTAGGTCTTCCAACTTTTGGATGCAATCGTACATTTTCTTGAGTTTGTGGTCTTGTTCCGTATCTGCAAATTCAGCTGGTACTTCTGGAAAATCAACATTTTTTTCGTTTCTGAAAGAGGCTTTACGGACATGCGATAGACAAACATTGATGGCAATACGATA
Organism: uncultured Lacihabitans sp.; assembly: GCA_964489955.1. Lineage (GTDB taxonomy): Bacteria > Bacteroidota > Bacteroidia > Cytophagales > Spirosomataceae > Leadbetterella. The sequence continues at coordinate 20,294 of CAZBAV010000017.1, forward strand.
TATCCAAGTAGTGAGCTGGGCCTCTTTTCTGTACGTATGTAGGTTTTCCCACACTTTCATAAAAACTTCTTGGGTGGCATCGTGGGCAAGTTCATGGTTTGCATTGAAATAGCCCTTGCACAACCTGAAAATACGTTGGTATTCGGAGTTGTATAAGCTTTTAAAGAGTTCCTCCATTGGTTATGGCATGTTTTTCATTATTTTTTGTAGCAATATATCGGGCTGGTCAAACATAATAAAATGTGCCGTATCTTCAATGTATTCAATCTGAGTTTGCGGTAGTTTTTCAAACTGCTTATCGTAGTTAGGTTGTACAAAAGCTTTAGTAGGAAAAGCTGCAGCAAGTACCGTTACGGGTATTGTGATTTTGGCAATTTCGTCGCGAAGGTCAGCATTTAGATAGTCTACATAGCCGTATACATAGGTTTTTCGGTCGGAATTTTTCATCCAGTCTTTTATAAGAATATGCTTTTCTTTTTTTAGACACATAAATGAAGCCATTTGAGATGTCATTTGGTCAAAAGCTGCGTCGTCCATTTCTAACTGGGCTTTGCTCTGAGGACTATTGTAGGGGATAATATCTCCCATTTTATGCGAAGGATTCATAAGAGCGATGGCACCGGGAAGCCCGTCAACAACAATTACTTTTTTAAATGTGGTGGTCTCAGTAGCTGCAAGCCAAAGGCCTAATGTGCCACCCAAGCTGTGACCGATAATTGTAGGCTTTTTGAGTTGTTTTTGTTTTACATAATCTAAGACTTGGCTTTTTATACTAGAAAACCAAGGCATTTCTATAGGTGCTACTCCTCCAAAACCTGCGAAAGTAAATATATGACACTCGTTTTTCTTTGAGAGCTCAGCTACGACATCATTCCAAACTTCACCCGGACATGTAAATCCCGGAAAAAGTAAAACAGGCTCGCCTTTTCCCACAACACTTACTTTAAAAGCTGTTTGTGCATGACCTATACTAGCCACCAATAGTAATACTACAATCAATATTTTTTTCATGATTTTTTAATTTTTGAATATTGGATGCAATGGTGTTAGATTTGTTACAGTGAATGTTGAAAAAAGTAGAGTATTTTTTGTCATGTTTAGATTTTTTTGTTTTTCCCTCTTATCCATTACGTCGGTATTTGCTTCAGATATATCCTTTCAGTATGAGTTTGAGGTTCAGCCCAAAGTATTGCACGTTAATCTCACATATAAACCTGTGGTAAAAGATAGTACTACTTTTAAGTACGGAAGCGAATTTTACGGAGGTATGAAAGATTTAATAAAAAGTCTAACGAAGCTAGAGGCGTCTGTAAAGTTTAGGATAGATGAAGGCAACAATTCAGTTACGTTTTATCACCCACAAAACAAACCGGTAAAAATAAAGTATGATATTATAGATACCCATAAGCCAGAGCAAAGGGTAGTTGGCGAGATGTTCAGGCCTATCTCTACTGATACTTACTTCTTTTCGTTGTCACATACACTGTTTCTTACTCCCCAAGTTGATGAGGATTTGAAAAAGAAATCTCTGGTATCTGTGAAATTAAAGGGACGCCAAGCTTTCCCGCTTTTCTTTACCGGAAGTCCTACCTTAAAACCAAATAAAAGGGTGGTTTTATCTTATTCAGACGTTATGAATGCTCTTTTAACAGGAGCTACAGACCTGCATGTGGAAACCCGTGAACTAGGAGGAATTACCAACTATGTGGTGTTGAGATATGATCAAAATACGACTTATAACAGGGATCGTTTTATGAAGTATTTTGATTCCTTTCTACCGATAATGACTAATTTTTGGGGCAATTTAGAGGGGAATTATTATTCACTAGTGGCTTCTAAATTTCAGGATATCACGTATCATGATATTTCTGGAACGGCCTTTAAGTGGGGTTTTCATGTTAAGTATTCGGGAGATACCATTTTGGCTTCGCCTTCGGTTGTTAACACTATTTCTCACGAAATCGTACACAGGTACATAGGAGCAGGAAATATTTCGATGGGAGAGAATAACCAATGGTTTAATGAAGGTTTTACGGAGTTTACAACTTGGCATCTTTTAACAGAAGGTGGACTTTTAGATAAAGATTATAAAGAAAAGCAAGTTAAAGAAACATATAATAAACTAATCAATAATCCGGTGAACCACACACATAATGATGATATAATGAAGCACTTTTGGGAAAGCAAGCATTATGAACTTCTACCGTATAATAGAGGAGCTCTCTTTGCAGCTTTTATGGAGCGAAGAATCCAGACCTTACATGGTTCTAGTAAAACGTATCAGGATTTTATGAGGAGTATTAAGGCATTTGTAGAAGTGAATAAGAGTATACTAACCCGTGAAGATTTTATTCGATTGGGATCTGAGTTTCTTCCCGAAGAAGAAATTAGAGTAGCGTTTGAAAATTATGTTTTGCAGGGAAAGGTAATTCCTGAAAATTTACTTTTTTAGGTATATTCCCCCAAAAATACTTTTATCTATTGAAAAGGATTTAGGTTATCGGACTACAGTGAGATATTTTCTAATATGCCAAAATCTCTTTTGGTTGACTTCATTTAGACAGCCTCCAATAACTCATAGAAGCTGTAAGGGTGTAGAGAAGAAAAGCCCGCTGTGTCATACACAGCGGGCTTTTCTCTAAATATAGATTACTACTTTTTCTAAACGTTCATTTTCTTAAGTTCATTCACCGCATGTTCTGCTGCACGGGCAGTAAGAGCCATATAGGTTAATGACGGGTTTACACAAGAAGCAGAAGTCATACAAGCACCATCTGTAACGTATACATTTTCTGCACCCCATACCTGATTAAACTCATTTAAGACAGATGTTTTCGGGTCTCTTCCCATGCGAGCGGTTCCCATTTCATGAATACCTATACCGGGAGCTAAATCAGGATTATTATAAGTTCCCACGTTTTTCAGCCCGGCTGCTTCAAGCATAGTGGCAGCTTCGCTTGCCATATCCACCCGCATTTTTAACTCATTTTCACGCCATGCCGCATCAAAATTTATGACTGGAAGTCCCCATTGGTCTTTTTGCTCACTGAGTGTAAATTTGTTTCTTTCATCAGGTAAAGTCTCACCGAATCCGGTCATCCCGAAACTCCAGCCACCCAAGGCAGTATAATTGCTTTTTAGCTCCATTCCAAAACTATCCCCAGTGCTTTTGGCACCTCTACTGGCACTTCCCTGATAGCCAAAGCCTCTAAGATATCCTCTTTTGTCTTTACCCCAGTTCGCAAACCGCGGTATGTAAATACCATTCGGCCTTTTGCCATAATAATACATGTCCTCAAAGCCTTCCCATTTTCCGTTTGCACCTACTCCAAGATGGTGATCCATGATGTTTCGTCCAAGTTGATCAGAGGCGTTTCCTAAACCATTGGGATGGGTTTTAGATTTGGATTGCATCATTATCCATGTAGAAGGTATGGCACCTGCGTTAAGGAAAATGATTTTGCTATAGAACTCCTCAGTTTTTTTTGTATTCTTGTCTATGGTACGTACTCCTATGGCCTTTTTCTGCTCGTCATCAAAAATTACTTCGTATACAATTTTGTCATTGATAAGTGTCAGATTTCCTGTTCTTTGTGCCGCAGGTAGTGTCGCAGATTGTGTACTGAAATAGGCTCCATACGGGCAGCCTTTTACACACTTATTTCGGTACTGGCAATTGGCTCTACCCAGTTCTGTTTGCTCCTCTGTTGCTTTAGTAAGGTGGGCTACACGGCCTACAGTAACGTGGCGTCCCTTAAATTTGCTTTCTACACCTTTTTTTATCTCTTTCTCTACGCAGTTTAGCTCCATAGCAGGCTGGAACTCACTATCTGGAAGTACGTCAAGTCCTAGAGCTTCGCCCGAGATTCCCGCAAACTTTTCCACATAGCTGTACCACGGGGCTAAATCTTTGTAGCGTATAGGCCAATCTACACCAATTCCTTCTTCTGCATTGGCCGTGAAGTCACGTTCGTTTAAACGGTAAGTTTGTCTTCCCCACAAAAGAGATTTTCCTCCTGTATGGTATGCCCGCATCCAGTCGAAACGCTGAGTTTCTTCATAAGGATGGTCTATGTCTTTAACAAAAAGGTTTTGGGTAGCTTCGTTTATGGTATATCCTGTCCGTATTCCTGCCCAATAGTCTTTCTTCATTTGGAGTGTAAGTCTGCCTCTATGCGGAAAATCAAAAGATTCTTTATCCGCTGTATCATAGTCTTCGCGGTGTTTTATATTTCGGCCTCTATCAATCATTAATACCTTTAGACCTTTTTCGGTTAATTCTTTTGCTGCCCATCCGCCTGAAATTCCCGACCCAACTACTATGGCATCGTATGTTACAGACTCTTTTCCTTTTGCTTGGATATTCATTTGTTTATACTAATGTTCTTAAGGTTAGAATAATTAAGAGTAGGCTCTTTGCCCAGATTGCACGGTGATACAGCTTTCGAATTTACCAGGTACAGGCACGTAGTCATAGGCTTTTGTAATACCGTACTCTGAAGTGTAATAACCTACAATGGTCAAATCCCGCATAAGATTATAGAACGGGGTAGGGGCTTCTTCTTCTTCGGCTTTTTCTTTTTCTTTTCCTGTTTCTGCGTCCACCTCTTTCACTTCATTTTTCTCGCTTTTCGCTTCAAGCTCCGCTTTAGCTTCGTTAGCTGCACGCTCTTCCTTAGCCTTTTCACGCATAATTTCCACTACCTTTATTTTGTTCTCGGAGCTTAGGGATACAAAATCCCCACCTAGTTTTTGGGACTCTTCTTCTACGGTCCTCAAGCCGGCCAAAAAGTGATTCTGTTGTGTCTCGCTATAGCAGTCGCCTAGTAAAACTTCCAATATTTCCACTACTTTAAGCTCTTTAGCTCCCGGGGTATCGGTTTTGGGTATAATTACTTCAGAAATTTCATCTACAAGAGACCAATCTACTTTGGAGAAGCTAAAATTACTTATAGCAGAATCTTTGGATTTGCAACCGTTTAGTAGTGTGGATAAAGTGGGTGCGGCTATTAAACCGCCAGCTAATAGTGCTACACGCTGCAATGCTATTCTTCTATTCACAGTTTTTGAAAAGATTTAGGTTGAGGTATATTAAAACCTAAAACTAAATAAGTATCTTAGAAAACGTGCTAACGGGATATATTTTTTGGTACGGAGTTCTTTAATATAGAATTTGTATAAATAGTACTTAAAAGGGGGAGATATCCTTTGGTACATGATTATCTGTGAGTTGTAGACATATTTAAGGGGTAAAGGTCCCCCTTAAATATATATAGGGCTTTTTACTCTTCATTAGGAAGGGTAGACAAAACCTCAGAAATGGGTTTTAAATTAGACGGAATTTCCTGCGGTTTTTCTTGTTCTTCGTACGGTATAACATCCAAAATTTTGGTAGCACCAATGTCTGTAATGATATAATCTTGAACAGAACCTAAACGACTTTCCAAAATCATATAGGCGTCTTTTACAGTGGCGGCATTAAGTAAAAATGCAAAGGGAACCTTCTTGTCTTTTTGCGTTTTTTCGTCAAACACGATATACGAAACTTTGCATTTGAACCATATTTCGGCTTCATTATCCTCGAAATACACGTCATTAAGTTTCATTTTTGTTAAACCTACCAACTGAAAATCGGGTACTTCTCCTGCTAAATATTGATAAGATCTAGCCTCTGCATCCGTGTACGATACCGCATCGAAGAGGTAAGTCTGATTTATATTGCGTGCTACACCTTTTTCATCTTCTTGCACAAATCTTATTTTTGCTTGAAACCACGTTGCCATTTATATATTATTTATTTGAGTTATGAGCTGTCAGCTTTGAGTTATGAGCTTCGAGCTTCGAGTTTTTAGCTTTCAGTGATCAGTTTTCAGCCTTTACTATTCACTTTTAGTTTTTCACTTTTAACTGTTCACTACTACCTAACCAGTTCGGCGGCACCAAATACCCCGGCACTGTCGCCTAATTTAGGTTTTAGAAAAAGGGTATCTACTTTACGATTATTAAAGATATGGTTTTGTAGGCTTTCTACCCCCCAAGTATAAACTTCCGGAATATTTCCTACACCGCCACCAATAATTACAGCATCCGGGTCTAAGACGTTTATGATATGGCTAATTGCCTGGCCAAAACACTGGCAGAGGTAACGTATAGTTTGGGTAGCGTTGGCGTCGTTTCCTGATTGATGCAGTGCATAAATCTCCTTAAGCGTAAGTTTATTTCCAGAAAGACGTTGATAGTATCGTTCCAGAGCTGGACCTGCAAATACCTTTTCATTGCATCCTTTTTGGCCACAGTAACAGTCTTCGCCGTCTGCGTAAAATTGATTGTGTCCCCATTCACCTCCGATGCCGTGTTTTCCTCCTAATACTTGACCATTTACAACAACACCACCACCTACGCCAGTACCTAGGATAACACCAAAAATTACTTTTGCGTCGAGGTCTTTACCTGCACCGGCCAGAGCTTCTGCTAAAGCAAAGCAATTGGCGTCGTTTGCCATTTCTATTCTTATATTTAGAAGTTCTTCTAAATCTCTCTTCATTGGCCTACCATTCATGGCTGTAGTATTACAGTTTTTCATGGTTTGGGTACCTGGATCAAGGGTTCCTGGTGTGCTGAAACCAACTGCTTTTGGGTAAGAGCCAACCTTTTCAGATGTAGTATCAATCAGCTTTTTTATTTGGGATAAGATGTGTTCGTAACCTTCTGAAGCTTCTGTATTTATACGCTCACGGGCTATTATGTCATTGTTTTCCTTAGAAATAACAATCACTTCTATTTTCGTTCCACCAAGGTCAATGCCCCAGATATTGTCCATAATATTGTAAAAATTGGGAACGAAATTAGTTATTTCTCTCTGTCTTCCCTTATGAATTCTAAAATTTCTTTTGTCTTTTCTCTCAAAAGATGGGCTGCGTGTTCCATTGCAAAGCCGGTACTCATATCTGGCTGTTTCAGTTGTGCAGAATAGCAGATGTTTGGAGAATTAAGCGGGACTTTTTGATTTCCTGAAATAAGTATTATCTTTTTATTATTAGATATTTCTATAATCTTCGAAATTAACTTTCCGTTTAGAGTTTGTAAATCTATTGTTCCTTCTCCAGTGATAATATAGCTAGCTTCCTCTATATGTTTTTTTAGATTTATATGGGTAAAGAGTAAAGAAGTGGCAGGAATGATTTCTGCATCTAAAAATAAATGCATGCCTCCTGCAAAACCGCCAGCTGCTCCTGATCCCGGTATATTTTGGAGTTCGGAGTCTGGGAAGAGTTTTGTTATATTAAGGAGGCCGTTCTCAAGTTGTTCTACTTCTTTATCGTTTGCTCCTTTTTGAGGAGCATAAACATGACTGGCACCATTTGGCCCGGTAAACAGATTGGTTACATCTGTAGCTACCTTAAACTTTATACCTTTTGGTAGCATGGGAGTATGAAAGCTCTTTACTTGTTCCAGATTCTGCCCACGAACTTTTACTTGATCGCCATTTGCATCGAAAAATTTGAAACCCAAAGCTTGTAAAGCCTCTAAGCCCGCTTCATTTGTGGCAGACCCTCCTGCAAAAACTATAATTTCTTGACACCCAATTTCTATTGCTTTTGCCATCTGTATACCCACTCCAAAGGTATGTGTCTGGAGTGGATTACGTTTTTGAGGATGTATTAAAGTAAGACCAGCTGTGTTGGCTAACTCAATGTAAGCGGTCTCATCTTCTTTCAGGAAGCATGATTCTATTTTCTCACCGAGTGCATTTTGGCTAAGGACTGTAATTTTCTCTTTTCCTTCAGCCAGCATGTCCAATGTACCTTCCCCACCATCTGCCACGGGCAGTGCAGTTACCTCTAAATCCCTTAGGTTTTCAGACATAATAGAAGCTATTTCTGCCGAGGATAATGAACCTTTAAAGGAGTCTACTACAACTAAAACTTTCATGCTGAAACTAGTTTTGGTTCATAATATTAGTACTTTTATTGTAAATTTAAAGAGTTATGGCACACCAAGAGTACACTTTTGAGGCATTTGACAATCGTAAGATGTTTGTAAACCAATGGGTAAGCCCTGGGACTCCGAAAGCAAGTATTGTTTTGGTCCATGGCTTGGGCGAACACAGCGGGAGGTATGCACATTTTGCGGAATTTATGAACCAGCATAGCATTTCTGTATACGCTGTAGACCTTTTTGGGCACGGGAAAACGGAGGGAAAACAAGGGCATACCCCAAAAATGGAAGATTACCTTTGGCAGATAAAGTTTTTACTGGACATGGTAGGGCAGTTAGCCGCTCCAGTTTTTCTTTATGGCCACAGCATGGGAGGCTTGCTGGTTTTGAAGTACCTATTTAGCCAGCGGCCCCAAGTTTCAGGTGTGGTGGTTTCTGCTCCGGCTATTGCTCCGGGCTATCCTATTCCAGCCGCAAAAAAGATTCTAGGTAAAGTGGGACGCAGCGTTTTTCCGTCTCTAGTACAAAAGAACGGACTGGATGTTAATGGCATTTCTAGGGATGTAGCTATTGTGAATGCGTACCATGCTGACCCTCATGTGCACGATTACGTGTCCGCAGAGCTTGGTATAGGCATATTAGACTGGGGAGTAGAAATGCAGCTTCTAAATGTGTCAGAGCTTAAAATTCCACTATTATTGATGCATGGAACAGCGGATATACTTACTTCATATGAAGCCACAAAGGATTTTTCATCGAAGTTCCGCGGAGGTGATGTTACATTTAAGACTTGGGAGGGTTTTTACCACGAACTACATAATGAACCCGAAAAGGAAACCGTTTTGGATTATGTTTTAGATTGGATTCAGAAGCGGATACATTGAAATGGTCTGGAGTTTTAGATCAGGTGAAAGGGGGCTTACTTAACGTTTTTCTTTTGGTGTTTCTTGACTTTTTTTTGCGAAGACTAAGCTGTTTTGGTCCATATTTTTATTAGCCAAAGCTGTATTTATCTATAAATAAAACAATAATTCATAGTACTAATCCGTACAGCAAGGTGGTCATTGCAGGCAATGCAGATTAATGGGTTTAGATTGCAGAAAAAATTGGTTTTTTGAGCAAGGCCCAATTGTCATTCCTTATCCTTATAGTGCTGGCCATTGCATGGGGATTGTCTTTTATTTTTATAAAAAAGTTATCTGTAGAATTTACGGGTTTAGAGATAGGTGCAGGACGTATTTGGATTGCAGGTATGTTTCTTTTACCATGGGCTATTAAAAATCGTAAAGATTTGCCAGCGGATAAGATTAAGTACATTTTCCTGTCTGGTCTCATCGGGTACCTTATTCCTGCCATAATTTTTGGTTTTGCAGGAAGAAAAATAAGTAGTTCGCTATCCGGAACACTTAATGCTACTACACCTATTTTTGTGCTACTTTTTGGGGCTTTATTTTTTAAGAAAAGAATTTTGCCGATGCAAGCGGTTGGTATTTTTCTAGGTTTTGTGGGTAGCCTTGTGTTGGTTAATAGTGCAGGGAGTTTTTCCTTTGATATCAATAATCCATTTGCCATCTTGATTCTACTTGCCACTCTCTTATATGGGTTAAATACCAATATTTTGAGCAATTTTCTGAGAGATGTAAGACCTATTGTAATCAGTTCTTTTTCTGTGGGTTTTGTTTCCTTTTTTGCCTTTTTGCTACTCCTAACTACCGACTTTTTTTATAAAATTTCTCATCCTAGCAACTTACTGCATATCCTGTATTTTTTAATTTTAGGGGTATTGAACTCTGGCTTGGCAGCGGTGTTGTACAACTATCTTTTGAAGATTACCACACCCGTCTTTGCTTCTACCGTTACGTATCTCATACCTGTGGTGGCCATTTTAGCTGGTGTATTTGACGGCGAGCATATAAGTTTTATGCATTTGCTAGGTATGGGTATAATTTTGGGTAGTATATTTATCTTAAACAAAAAGTAAGTTTTAATTTTGGGATTTTAGATTTTATCTTTGCAGAAAATGCAATCTCATGTCTCTTAAATTCAAACGGATACTTCTTAAGCTCAGTGGCGAGGCCCTAAACGGGGGCGACAAAAGCCAAATTATTAATCCCGATATTCTGGAAACCTACGCCAAAGAGGTAAAACAAGTAGTGGATGAAGGCTGTGAGGTAGCCATTGTCATTGGTGGGGGAAATATTTTCCGTGGGGCTGCCCAAAAGTCGGGTATAGACCGTTCTCAAGGAGATTATATGGGTATGTTGGCTACCGTAATTAATGGAATAGCTATACAAAGTGCCCTGGAAACCGAAGGTATAAAAACAAGACTTCTTTCTGCTATAAAGATGGAACAAGTAGCCGAACCTTTTATTAGGAGGAGAGCTATTCGCCATCTGGAAAAAGGTCGTGTGGTCATTTTTGGTGCAGGAACAGGTAATCCTTATTTTTCTACAGATTCTGGTGGTGCATTGCGTGCCATAGAAATTGGTGCAGAAGTTTTAATGAAGGGTACCAGTGTAGACGGTGTGTATACAGATGACCCAAGGAAAAATCCAGATGCCACAAAATATGATTCCATAACTTTCGATGATGTAATTAAGCAAGGTCTTAAAGTAATGGATATGACTGCATTTACATTGTGTAAGGAAAATAAATTGCCAATTATTGTGTTTGATATGAACCAGCCCGGCAATTTGCTAAAGGTGGTAAAAGGAGAAAACATTGGAACAATAGTAAAATAGAAATATAATTCATGGAAGAAATTGATTTAATTCTAGACATGGCCACAGATGGCATGGAAAGAGCGTTAAAACACACCCAAATAGAGCTTACTAAAATACGTGCCGGAAGAGCCAGTGTAAGTATGTTGGATGGGGTAATGGTAGAGTATTATGGAGCAATGACCCCGCTGTCGCAGGTTTCTTCTGTTACTACACCGGATGCAAGGACTATCCAGATAAAACCGTACGAGAGAAAGTCAATTGGAGATATAGAAAGGGCAATCATCAATTCTAATGTGGGTTTATCCCCTGCAAACGACGGAGAAAATATTAGACTTAATGTGCCACCCCTTACCGAAGAAAGAAGAAGGGACTTGGTGAAAAAAGTAAAGCAAGAGATAGAAGTAGCTAAGGTGAATATCCGTAAGGTACGCCAGGAAACAAATGACGACCTGAAAAAACTGAAAAACGACGGGGTATCTGAAGACGCTATTAAAGGAGGAGAAGAGAGCGTACAGAAGATTACAAACCAGTTTGTAGAAAAGGTTGAGCAAATGTTGGCAGCAAAAGAGGCTGATATTATGCAAGTTTAGTTAGATATTATAAAAAAACATATGAAGAGTTTTATGCCGAAAGGTGTAAAACTCTTTTGTTTTTTATAGGTTTGTTTATTGCATAAATTTTGCCGTTAACTAAATTTTGTTCTTGACTAGTTTTTCAGGTCGTTATATTTGGTCAAATTCACCATTGACATTCAATGAAAAATAAACTACTATTTATAATATTTTTATCTTTAAGTGTTTCTGCACAGAAACAAAGTCCGCATAGTTTTTGCGGGACCTCATTACCTGCCATGGAAACGGTGCTAAAAACAGAGCAGGCCATGACCAAGCAGATGCAAATCCAAAGTAGTTTTCCATCTTTGGTAACAGTACCATTGAAAATTCATATTATCAGGAACTCAGATGGAACCGGTGGACTGTCTACCGCAGATCTTAATGCGGGTCTTGCAGCACTCAATAGTTTCTATACTGGATTTAATATGTCCTATTATGTCTGCGGTAATATCCATTATATAGATAACACTGACTTTTATAGCCTGAATGTAGATACAGAAAAACACCAGCTTGTACTAAATAATGTGGACGATGCCGTTAATGTTTATTTTGCTAATGAGTTATCACAAGCTGGTTTTCCAATAAACGGACTCACTAGTTTTCCTCAAGCCGGCCGCAATGAAAACTATGTCTTTATGAAAAACTCGGAAATGGCGGCAGGAATTACCCTGGCACATGAGTTCGGACACTATTGGAACCTCTTTCATACCTATGAAACTAGTTTTGGGAATGAATTGGTAAATGGGTCAAATTGTTCTTCAGCTGGTGATCTTTTATGTGACACGCCTGCCGATCCTTGTTGTAACCATTATAATGCAAGTACTTGCAGCTATACCGGGACTATTACAGACGCAAACAACATGACTTACGCTCCATCAGTCACCAATATTATGTCGGGTTATGGATATTGTAGAAGTACATTTTCTCCAAACCAAATATCTCGAGCGGTAGCAGGATATAGTATCAGAACAGCTCTGCTAGGCCAGTACAACTGGGAGTGTCGGCCGCCAGCAGCGGCTCCCACAAACCTTTTGGCATCGGCTATAGCTTGTGGAACACGGTTGAGCTGGCAAGATAATGCAAATAATGAAATGGGCTACATTATAGAGTTTTCCTCTGGCATAGGCTGGAGGAGCATTGGTAAGGTAGGGGCAGGGGTTACAACGTTTGATGATATGCAGTGGGGAATCACACCGGGTCTTACGTACCAATATAGGGTAGTGGCGGCCAATGCTCAAGGTCTGTACAGTTTCGTGTTATCCTATGTAAAAGGGTCTGAAACAGGATGTTATTGTATTCCGGCATCTACCAATTGCTCAGAAGGAGACGCCATAACTGGGGTACTACTCTTTTCTGGATCTACTACCATTTTGGAAAAATATAGCGAATGTACTACCGGAGGGTATTCCTTTACAGGAGCAGCGGCTCCTGTTTTAACCAAGGCGGCTACATATAGTTTTAGAATTGAGCGGGAGCTGCAATATAATGTAGGCTTAAAGATATGGATAGATTATAACCTTAATGGGGTTTTTGAGGCTGGAGAGGAAGTATATAGCAGGAGTCCATCTAATTGGGCTATTTCCACAGGAAGCTTCACAGTACCCGCAAACTCTGGAGTAGGGCAGACCCGTATGAGAATACGTATTTTTTACAATGGAGTACCCAATGATCCTTGTACAAACGTTTCTAGTTTTGGAGAGACCGAGGATTATTTATTAGAAATAGCAAGTGGTGCTTGTACTTTGGCTGCACCTTCTGTAACCAATGCCGAACGCTGTGGAAGCGGCTCTGTACATCTTGTAAGTACAGGGTGCTCCGGACAAGTAATGTGGCGTAAAGACAACAACCTAGTACATACTGGAGCATCATACACCACTCCTCACTTAAATGCTAATACAAGTTATGAAGTTTATTGTCAGGTAGGTGCCTGTATAAGTAGTTCAATTCCTGTTTCTGTGACTATTCTTAATAACCTTTCGTTTGGAGGAGTCATACAGAGCGGAAACATAACCTATCGAGTGGGACAAACCATTACTAGCCAAGCAAAAGTACAAGACCGTGTTGGGTATGCGGCTGGAAATAGTATAGAGTTATTACCGGGGTTCGAAACTTTAGGTGTTTTTAGAGCATCAATAGAGGATTGTCAATGATGCTTTTTTATGTATCTTTGACATGATTAATTCAACCTTAAGTATGTTTAAAAAACTTATCCTATTCTCATTATTTTTACCATTCAACGGGTTTTCTCAAAAGCTTGATAAGAAGTTTATTGAAGATGAGTTTGCTTTTGCCAAAGACCAATATTTGTATATGGCAAGCCTCACTCCGGCAGACCGCATGCCCCAATCTTTTGATGCCGCAAAAAAAGAGTTTATAAGTCGCGAAATTACGTGGTGGTGTACAGGTTTTTATCCAGGGACACTGTGGTATATATTTGAGCAAACCGGAGACGCAGCCGTAAAAAAAGAGGCTGAGAGAAGTCTGGAGGTTATTAGGCCAAACCAAAGCTTTACAGGAAACCATGATTTGGGTTTTATGATGTATTGTAGTTTTGGGAATGCATATAGATTAACAGGAAAGGAGGAATACAGAGAAATTATAAATAAGTCTTCGGAGTCATTAAGTACGAGGTATAAACCACAAATTAAAGCTATCCAATCTTGGAATAAAGGGCCGTATTTTAATGCCCCAAGCATCATAGACAATATGATGAATCTTGAGATGCTGGTTTGGTCTACAGATAATGGGGGCGATGCCAAGTTTAAGGAAATAGCGGTAAACCATGCTAACACAACCATGAAAACCCATTTTAGGAAAGATTATAGTTCTTGGCATTTAGTAGATTACGACTTAGAAGCTGCAAAAATTCTTCGTAAAGCTACCTGGCAAGGTGCTGCGGACTGTTCCTCATGGGCTAGGGGACAGGGCTGGGCCTTATATGGTTATGTTATGATGCACCGTATGACAGGCGATAAAAAATATCTTAAATTGGCTAAGAATATAGCACATTTCTTGATAGATCATCCTAATATGCCGAAGGACAAAGTTCCATACTGGGATTTTGACGCCCCGCTTATCCCGAGAGCTAAAAGAGACGCTTCGGCTGGTTCTCTTATTGCCTCAGCTTTGTTGGAGCTAGGAAGGTATACAAATGGTGCGGACAAAGCTAAGTTTGTAACGCATGCAGAACAAACTTTACACTCGCTTGCGGGTGAAGGGTATAGGGCAAAGAAAGGAGAAAATGGAGGTTTCCTCTTGTTGCATAGTGTGGGAGCCTTGCCATTAAACTCAGAGGTAGATGTTCCGCTTATTTATGCAGACTATTATTATCTGGAGGCATTAAAGAGATACAAAGATTGGTATCTTTAAACAGCAAAAACGCAGGTTCTGAACCTGCGTTTTTGTTTGGCACAATTGGAAGATTACACTTGTACGAAATTGGGGTTTAATCTAAAACGGGTTCAACCGTAAAACCAGCTTCTTTTAATAAGGTAATCAATCCTTTGTCTCCTAACAAATGACCCGCTCCCACGGCTACAAGGGTAGGTTTCTCCTTAGCCATTGTAGAAATTGGCTGAACCCATTTTACATTGCGGTCGTCAATCATGGCTTTTTGTTGTTTCTCAGACATATATTTTGTGTCCGTAACCAGCTCATGTAAGGTTTTAAGGTCTTGGGTCAGATATGCGGCTTGCAGGCTTTTCATCGTCTGTTTATTTTCATCCATTTTGTCTAGAGACTCTATAATTTCTTTTGGAGTCATAATGTCTTCTAAAATAGTTGCCTGAAAAGCCATAGTTTCTAGACCCACGGTAGGTTTGCCAGCCATCTTACCCATTACCAGCATGTCAATTATTTTCGTGTTTTGAGGTTCGCATTCTACAAAAAGCTGGCTCATGAGAGAAACCAAGACAGCCTTTGCATATTGCGAGTTGCCGTCTATTGGAAGACCGAAACGAGACAAAGCACTCGAAAGTTTGGTTATTTCTTCTGCAGTGAAAATCTCGCTGAACTTCTTTCCCGAAGTAAACATGGCTTGCATAGATTGCATCTCGGCAGGGTCACTAAAATTAACCTCTAGTGCCAGTTGGCTTGTATTGGCAATAGCATTTTCTACTTTGGCAGGAAACGCAAAGTCCGCCAAGCAAATCATATGATGGGTACCCATAAGGTAAGATGGTTTCTCTAGACCGTTTCCGCTTATTTTAAATAGGTTAGAGTTTTGGGCGAAGGAGTTTGAAGAAATGAAAAATGAGCCCAAAGCCAATACAAAACGAAAAATAAAACTTTTGGTTTTCATAAAAAGTGATTTGGTTTAAGTATAAAGTTACAAATACATTGCTTTAACAATTATACCTCTCTCCAATTTTAAGATAGATTTAATATCTCACATCCATGCTTTTTTAGAAGTTTCTACCCTATAAAGTACTTGGTTTGTCCATTTCTGGATTAAATTATAATCTTGAAACCTAATGCGTAAGGTTCCACCTGCTGTGTGCAGTGTAAGGTCTCCAATTTGGGCTTTTCGTTGCCATATTTTTTGGGATACCTCTACATTTTGTATTTTATGAATTTCTATAATGTCGTGCTTAATATCCCAGTAGCCAGACCGTACAACCATAAAGTTCTGTCCTATATGAACCTTGTAATTCTTGTAAGAGACATAGCTGGCTAAAGACATAAAGACTACATAAACTGCTGCAAATGTGTACAGATTTCTGGGAATTGCAGGAAAAACCTGCATGAGCAGGAGCAAAATACTAACAGGCAATAAAACGTTAAAAAGCAGTTTCATTACCAACATGCGGTAGTTGGCTCCATGTTTCTCCAAACCATCAAAGGGGTTTTTGCCAAAAATAAGATTTATTACTTCGTCTTTTTTTGTGGTGCTTAGCCCGGGTATTTCACTTTGACCGTTTATAGTAGTTTTATCTTCACTATCCGGCTGGAAATTAGAAATCTGCTGTATTTTAAACTCAAGAACACCTAGTTTTTTTTGAAAATAATTTTGGGAATAGGTAGTTAGCTGTATTTTTGATGGGTGTAGTATAGTGGTTTTTTTACCAAGGAAACCATAATTTAAAGTCAAGTTTCCTCCTTCTTTTATAAGCTTAAACTCATGATATTTAAGAAGGTATCTTCCGAGATTAGCAAGAAAGAAAATAAGACAAAATACGCCTACAGAAACCCATATACTGGCTTCAAGTACTTCTAGCACTCTAACACTTAGGATTTCTTCATTAAACTTCTCTTTATCAAAGAAATCACGCATTTGGTTATACAAACCTCCGAAGAAAACAAAAGCCCACCACATGGTTTGTCTGTAACGTGATGTAAGGGCTATTTTGAGCAAGCTAACAGTGTCTGTTTTGAAAACAGCCTCAACTTCTTCTGTAGGATTTTCTGTAACAGTTTTCTTTTGGGACAAAAGTTGACTTTTAAGGAGCTCTGCTGTTGCTAGGTCTATAGCCTTTATGTTTACTTCTTTAGATTCGCTCCCTGCCGTATCTATAGAAAGTGCGTACAAGTTTAAGATTCTGTGAAGAAAAGTTTGGCTTAGATTTACTTGCTGTATGCGGTCTAAGTGGATAGAGACTTTTTTCTTATTAAAAACTCCGCTTTCTACTATAAATTCATTGTTTAGGATATAAAACTTAAAGTTTCTAAAATCCACAATACCGTATAAAATAAATATGACCAAGCCTGCAGTAAAGTATGGTAAGCTCTCTATCACGCTCGACCTAGAGGCTCTTATGAAGAAGAACAGGAATGCCCAGAAGAAAGTCTTCACGAAAGAAACAAAAGACTTAAGCATAAAAACGATAACACCTAGAGGGGCTTGCCGCTGTGCATTAACCATGGGCTTCTTTTATTTTTTCCATGATAAACTCCTGTAACTGCTGTGCATGGTCTTTGTTTAGACCCACCAAGGTTATATCGCTGTTGGCACCACCGGCGGTGTACATTTTTATGCTAGCTAAACCCAGAGGTCTTGATATAAAACCTTCACGTACAGCTATATGCTGCATACGGTTAAACGGAACGATTGTAGTATTTACCTCCAGTAAACCACTCCTGTACACAATGTCTTTTTCTCGTATAGCAAAAGCCCTCCGCTTTAAAGAAAACCAATATAATACTATAAAAACCAAGAAGGTGAAACCAATGAAGGATAATAATATAGGTATTTTTATGTGGGCTTGTATGTCTTTTCTAGCTAGAACAGCGAAACCAGCAAAGCTGCCGAAAGTAAGTATAAGATTAAAAAGTATTACCCACCAGTACTTCCTGTTTATAGGTTCTACGTTTAATTCTTCATATTTAGGTAGGTTTTCTAGGTCTACCGCTTCGTTGCTAAATTCTTCCATATTTTAATATCCCACACTGGTGTTGTCTGCTCTTGGGTCTGAGGCTCCTTCCAGAGTTCCGTCGCTGTGTAAAAGCACACAATCCATACGGCCTAATGTACCCGTTTGCTGGTCTAATATATATCCTTTCTTACGCAGTATTTCTAAAGTATTGTCAGAGAATGCTCCTTTCTCAAACACCGTACGGTCTGGTAACCATTGGTGGTGAAACTTGAGGGCATTTACAGCCTGCTGCATAGTCATTTTGTGGTCTACCACGTTTAGTATGGTCTGGAAAACAGAAGTAATAATTGTACTCCCTCCGGGAGTACCTACTGCCATTAGGAATTTGCCATCTTTTTCTACTATGGTGGGGGTCATGGAACTAAGCATTCTTTTTCCCGGTACTATTTCGTTCGCTTTGTTGCCCACCAAGCCAAACATATTTGGTACACCTGCTTTAATAGAGAAATCATCCATTTCATTATTCATCAAGAAACCCGCTCCTTCTACAATTACCTTTGAACCATAAGCTCCGTTTATAGTAGTGGTAAGCGATACCGCGTTTCCTTCCTTATCCACTACAGAAAAATGGGTTGTTTCCATGGACTCAAAACCAGGCACATCTCCTCCTTTTATATCAGCACTCTTTGTAGCTAGATTTGGATTAAAATCTTTCCAACGCTCTTTTAAATACTTGGCTGAGGTAAGCTGACTTAGAGGTACCTTAATAAAATCTGTGTCACCAAGCCATTTAGAACGGTCTGCGTACACTCTGCGTTCAGCCTCTATCATTACTTGGGCTGCTTGTGCAGAATTCCATCCCCATTCATGGAGTGGGAAGGGTTCTACTAGTTGTAGCAACTGTATAAGAGCCACTCCACCGCTTGATGACGGAGCCATAGAAATGACTTTATGTCCGCGGTAGTCGGTGCTCAGTGGCTTTCTCCAGGTAGACTTATATTGATTAAGGTCTTCTTGGGTAATTATGCCACCGCCTTTTTTCATCTCTGCTACCAATAAATCTGCTGTTTCACCACTATAAAACCCTTCTCTTTTATGACTTTGTATCCTTTTAAGAGATTCTGCAAGGTCTTTTTGTACTAGAAGGTCTCCTGCTTTCCACTGCTCGCCATTTTCTTTTATGAAATACGTAAGGTTTGGACCATTTACTTCAAGAAACGTCTTTTTATAATTGTTTAGTCCAAGTGCTTCTCTATCGGTTAGTATCACACCTTTTTCGGCTAAGCGTACGGCAGGTGCAAGGATTTTATCCCATGCCAATCGCCCAAATTTGGTATGCATTTCTACTGTGCCGTCTACAGAACCCGGTACACCACTAGCCAGATGTCCTTTTGTGCTTAAACCATCTATCACGTTGCCATTTTTGTCCAAAAACATATCTCGGTGGGCTGCCAAAGGTGCCTTTTCTCTAAAGTCTATAGAGTGGTTTTTTCCATTATGTTCCCGGATAATAGCGAATCCACCGCCGCCCAGGTTTCCCGCAAAAGGAAAAACTACAGCCAAAGCATAATGGGTAGCTATGGCAGCATCTATGGCGTTTCCGCCTGCTTTCAAAATCTCTATACCCGCTTTTGAGGCTTCTTCATGGGCAGAGGCTACCATGCCGTTTTTGCCCATTACGCCCTTGCGGTCAGAGTAGAAAGGTTTGGCGTTTGGGTCTTCTATAAAGAGGTTAAAAAGCTCCTTGTTTTCTTCCCTTTTTGGGGTGTTTTTGCAGGAAAACAATACAAAAAAAGTAAGTAAAAATAATGGTAGGTATTTCATAGTTTTCCGCCAATCCCTAAAATCGACCGTTAGTTCACATTAAATAGATATTCTGTAAAAATACGGATGAAAACACAATCTTTTTTATCCAATTTTACAAAATAATTAGATTATCGCCCCTATGATGTTTTTTAGGCTCACATTCGAAAGTATCCGGTTTGCATGGCAGGCTTTGAAATCAAACGTTTTACGGACCGTGCTTTCGCTGCTAGGTGTTACCGTTGGTATTTTTTCTATTATTGGGGTTTATACCATGGTAGATTCCTTAGAAACCAATGTAAAAGCAGGTTTAAGTACCATAGGGAACAAGTCTATTTATGTGCAGCAGTTTCCCTGGAATATGGGCGAAAGTGAGTTTCCCTGGTGGAAATACCTAAAAAGACCTCAAAGTAATTACCGGGAATTTCAGCAGCTAAAGAACACTCTGGGTGAGGCGGAAGCTATTACCATACAATCATGGGCTGGGGGAGTTGTAAAAAGGAAAAGTAGCAGTTTTAGTGGGTTAATACAGGGTATTACCTATCAATACAAAGATGTAAATGAGGTGCCAGTGGTAAATGGCCGTTATTTTATGGAGCGGGAAATTGATGGGGCTGCACCATTAGCCGTTATAGGTGCCGAGGTGGCTGAAACCCTGTTTGGGTCCACTGATCCTATAGGGCAAAAAGTGAAAATTAAAGGTGAGAATTTTGTGGTGATAGGGGTGCAGGAGAAAAAAGGGAAACAGATGCTAGATTTTGGTGGAAATCCAGATGAGAAAATTTACATTCCTTTTTTAAAGCACAGACGTATGTACGGTTCAGCCAAACTTACGGGTACCATACAGGTTAAAGCCAAAGATACAGAAGACGGTCTGGCTAACTTAGAGAGTGAACTCCGCGGTCAAATGCGTACCATTCGAGCATTAAAACCTTTGGAGGAGGACAATTTTGCCCTAAACCAGCCAGAGGCTTTAGCCCAATTTATGACCACTATTTTTGCTTCCATACGTACAGGAGGTTTTGTAATTGGTCTTTTTGCTTTACTTATAGGTGGTTTTGGAATAGCCAACATTATGTTTGTGTCTGTAAAAGAGCGAACTAACATCATTGGAATCCAAAAATCTTTGGGTGCGAAGAACTTTTTTGTTCTGTTCCAATTCTTGTTCGAAGCGATGTTTCTGTGTCTTTTTGGGGGACTGTTTGGTTTACTTTTAGTGTATTTCGCTACATTTATAAAAATAGATACTATGGAAATTATCCTCACCAAATCTAACATGGTTTTTGGGATAGTAATTTCCAGTCTGATTGGTGTATTTGCAGGGCTTATTCCTGCCTTGCAAGCTGCACGTATGGATCCTGTCACAGCCATTAGGGCGAAGTAAGGATAATACGGAATTTAGGGTGAGGCACATATGTACAAAATGGGCTTTGCCAAATACAAACCTCTAATTTTGGGGAGATTGGGTTTTCATCCTACCTTTGTGCTATGATTACCGTGAAACCAAGGCCGGTGACCCATTGGTTGCCAATTACCCTTAAGGAGATAGAAATGAGAGGATGGGATGAAGTAGATGTCATCATTGTCTCGGGTGATGCCTATGTAGACCATCCATCCTATGGTACAGCGGTTATTGGCCGTATAATGGAAAGTGAAGGCTTCAAAGTGGCTATAATTCCCCAACCCAACTGGAAAGACGATTTACGGGACTTTAAGAAATTTGGTCGCCCTAAGTATTTTTTTGGTGTAACGGCTGGTTGTATGGATTCTATGGTGAATCACTATACGGCCAATAAACGTCTCCGCTCTAATGACAGCTACACGCCTGGTGGCGAGGCGGGTTTCCGTCCGGACTATGCAACAGTGGTCTATACCCAAATTTTAAAAGATCTATACCCAGATGTGCCTGTTCTTATCGGTGGCATTGAAGCTTCTTTAAGACGTGTTACACATTATGATTATTGGCAGGATAAGCTCCTTCCTACCATTTTGGAGGATGCTCCGGCCGATGTTTTGGTGTATGGTATGGGAGAGCAGCCCTTGAGAGATATACTCCAATTGGTGAAAAAGGGCGTACCGTTAAACACCATCAAAGATCTTAAGCAGATAGCGTATATGGAAGATACGCTAGAAGAAGTGCCTACTTACCACGACTGGAACACAGTGGAATTGTCTAGTCACGAGGTCTGTTTAAAGGACAAAATCAAATATGCGGCTAATTTCAAGGTAGTGGAGGTGGAGTCTAACAAATGGCAAGCCAACCGTATAACGCAGAAAGTAGGAAAACGTACGCTGGTAATTAATCCGCCTTACAAAACCATGGAGGAGGAAGAAATGGATAAGTCATTTGACCTGCCCTATACCCGTTTACCCCATCCTAAATACGCTAAGAGAGGACCAATTCCGTCTTATGAAATGATTAAGTTTTCTATAAACATGCATAGGGGCTGTTTTGGAGGCTGTAGTTTCTGTACCATCTCTGCTCACCAAGGTAAGTTTATTGCTTCCCGTTCAGAAAAATCTATCATGAAAGAAGTAGATGAACTGGTGGCACACCCGGAATTTAAGGGGTATATTTCGGATTTGGGAGGGCCCTCGGCCAATATGTACAGGATGAAAGGTAAAGACGAAAGCATCTGTAACCGCTGTCAAGCCCCAAGTTGTATACATCCCGTAATCTGTTCTAATTTAGATACTTCGCATAAGCCGCTTACGCAAATTTACCAAAAAGTGGATGCTCATCCTGAGGTGAAAAAGGCGTTTGTAGGTTCAGGAATACGATATGACTTATTGGTAGACGATTTTAATAAGAACAATAAAGATAACAATCACGATGAGTACATGGAGCAGCTGGTAACCCGCCACGTTTCTGGTAGGTTAAAAGTAGCTCCTGAACATACAGCTGATGCCACCCTGCGAGTGATGAGGAAGCCATCTTTTAAGTACTTTCATAAGTTTAAGGATAAGTATGATCAAATACAGGAAAAGCACGGCTTAAAGCAGCCTCTTATTCCTTATTTTATAAGTAGCCACCCGGGCTGCGAAGAAGCCGATATGGCTCATTTGGCTGCCGAAACCAAAGATATGGGTTTCCGTTTGGAGCAAGTTCAAGACTTTACGCCTACACCTATGACTGTGGCGGAGGTAATCTACTATGCTGGGGTACATCCATATACGCTGCAACCTGTAAAAACAGCTAAGACTAAAGAAGAAAAGCAAGCCCAAAACAAGTACTTCTTTTGGTATAAACCCGAAATGAAAAACTGGATTAGGAATCGCCTCTTAAAATTAGGGGAGAAAGACTTAGCCCAGAGGCTTATCGGGAAAGTCCAAAATACGAGTACTTCAGACGCTCCAAAACAGCACAAAAAAAATAAGAATAGGAGAGGTTGAAAGTTTAGGAAGTTTTGATTTCTCTCTTAAATCATAAATATTTATCCGAGCATAAATTTCAAATCGAATTAAAAGTACAAAAAAAGCAGGTGAGATTTTCTCACCTGCTTTTTTCATATCAGAAAACTGAATTAGAAACTGTATCTAGCTCCAATCTGAATTTGGTATGGGTTACCTCCTGGGTTTGACAATCCAGCAGTATTAACTCTGTAGTTGTATTGTTTGTTTGCTCTGTCAAACGCAGGTAAGGCAGCAGTAGTGGCTGTGGCTGGCACACCTAATGTGTAAAGTGCTTGCGTACCTAATTGTGAGCTAGCTCCCCACTTCTTGCTTAGTAAGTTTCCGAAGTTGAAAACATCTACAGAAAGCTCAAGACCGTGCGTTTTACCAAAGTTAAAGCGTTTTGCAACTCTTAAATCTACTGTTCCATAGAAGTTGTTTACACCTCCATTTCTTTCAGCTATTTGCCCCTGATTTTTTAAAATGTAATCTTTGATACTTTGGCTAGCGTTAGGGTTATCTAAAATTGCCTTTAGACCGTCTCTCACTCTTTGCGGAACGCTCGTGTCATTTATGTCAAAGATATAAGCAAGGTCATTTGTGCCCGATACAAAGTCACCGTTACTGTTTGCTCCTGAAAGAAGTGTATATCTTGTACCTCCAATTCCTGAGTATCTGAAGCCAACGCTAAATCCTTTAAATGTAGGTAATGAACCAAAAACCACTACTTTGCTATTAAAATGGTTAGAAGAATAAGCCATTGTACTTAAATCTCTTGGGTCATCTTTTACGGGCAGAGAAAGAGTAGCAGTGTTTGCTACGTTACCGTTATAAGAAGTGTTGTCTCTGGTATCACTCCAAGTATAACTTGCTGTAATTTCACCATCTCTAAAATAACGATAGTTAGCATCAATAACAACCGCATAATTATTGATTTTACCATCGCTGTTTAACTCAAGTACACGACCGTACTTCGTACTTTTTCTTCCTTGTTTCCAGTCTGCCGCACCGTTAGCCGGCATAGATTCCAAAGGAACATAAACTCCTCTATTGTCTTCATTTTCAAGACGGAAGAACGGGTTGTCCACCATATTTCTATCTACATACATGTAGTTGTTACGACCTAACGTCATAAATGCACTTGCACTGACCCTTAGTCTATCAGTTAAGAACCTCGTGTATGACGCATTGGCTTTGTACATAACCGGTACTTTGGCGTCTGGGCCGTTCGTGTTAATAGTAGGTATTTGGTGTTGAGCTAAGCTTGGTATGGCGTTGTAGTCGTTTCTATACAGACTAAAATTAGGAGTGGGAACATCATTTCCTCTTACATCTATGGTGGCTAAGTGCTTACCGTCAAATGTTAGGTTATTAATTACCACATAGTTGTTTATATCTGATGCAAAAACACCTGCTCCAAATCTAATGATATCTCTGTTGGCATCGTCTATGTTCCAAGTTAACTGAACTCTCGGCTGAACCACAAATGACTTGATTTTGTGATCCGTACGTATTTGAAGTTCATTGTAAAGCTCTTGATTTAGCGGTGACGACGGGTAATGAGCATAGTCTAATCTTAAACCTCCGGTAATGTCTAGACCTTTTGCTGGTTTAGCTTTAAACTGCCCATAAAGACCAGCATTAAAGATGTTTCCTGTTACACCCCAATCGCCCATTAAAGGTACTTCTCTATAGTAAGCGTAAGGTCTTTTTTCTGCAAACATATCCGTTGCAGATTTTCCTTCGGCTGTATTTTCCGTAAAATGGAATCTACCATTTACTTCACTACCATATACAGAATAAGAGTTAGTTAACATTAGGTCTGTACCAAAGGTATATTCCACTCTCTCAGAGTTATAGTAAAGGTTATTTACCAATTGGAAAACATTATTCCTAAATTTTTCCTGAGCAAAACGGTGTCCACCAATTTGAATATTGGTGTTTCTTTGAGAGCCATCAGAAAGTGTAGAACCAACACGCTCTACTATAGCTCTAGGAATATTTGACTTAGGGAGGTCGTCACCCGGTGCACTATCTTGGAAAGTGTAAAGATGTTGTAATTTTAACTCGTTTGTTAGTTTAGGACTGATGGACGTTCTTAATGAAGCTAAGAAACTGTTATCAATGTTATAGTCATTACCAAAAGATTCGTATAGGTTAATGGTGGTGTTGTCTCCTAAACCTAACTTGTTTACATCACTTGTGAAGTTATTTCTTATAGTAAACAAGTTTTTATTGTTAATCTGCCAGTCTAATCTCAAAAAGCCAGCATCAGAGCTTCTTTTTTTGTCAAAAGTACCATATTGAGCCCTATTAGCTGTACCGTACGTATCTCTAGCTATAGATACAAACCTGTCTAAAGTACCCGTAGTTACATTAAATCTTAATTCATCTGCAGGAGACTGAACATCAGCAATGATTAACGGGCGACTATCCGCTTGATGATCCCAAACCGCAAAGAAATGGAGTTTATCTTTAATGATAGGTCCACCTAGTGAAAAACCGAACTGGTTGGTAGAGAAATCTGCTGTTCTTTTGTTTCCTCTAATATCATAAGGAGAAGACAACCAGTTAGCCCTTGTATAATTAAATACACTACCGGTTAATTTATTTGTTCCTGATTTAGTTACGGCACTTACAGTACCGCCACCTGCTCTACCAAATGTAACATCATATTGGTTAGTTACTACTTGAAACTCCCTTACAGCTTCCATAGATATAGAATATGGAGCACCACTACGGCTGGTGGTGGCACCTGCCGATGTAGGGTTTTTAGAGTTCATACCATCAATGGTAAAGTTAGTAGATGAACCTAACTGCCCTGCCACATTACCACCACGACTTAAAGGAGATAACTCCATTAAACTTGTGAAGTTTCTACCATTCACTGGAAGTTGAGCAATGTTTTTTGCAGAGATAGAGGTGGACGCACCTATATTTTCTATTTTATTTTTAATCCCCGATGCCACCACTTCAAGTACTTCTAGAGAGTTAGACGCATCTATTAATTTGAAGTTAATTTTAACGGCATCCCCTTGGTTTAGTTTATAACCCTTAAGGTTTTGCTCCCCAAAACCCACAAAAGTAGCCTTTACGGTGTAAGGTCCCCCCAACGGAAGTTCTTTGAATGTGTATTCTCCTTTTGTGTTTGTAATGGTGGCGGTATTAAAGCCAGTTGATTCGTTTCTAATGCTAATTGTAGCACCTGGAAGTACCTCTCCGTCTGCATCGGTGATAACCCCGGAAATAGAAGCATTTGTAGTTTGCGAATGAGCCGTATTGCCCATCAAGATTACCAAAAAGGTAACCATTAAAGAAAGTAGTTTTTTACACATTAAATGATTAGTTTTAAAAAGTTCACAAAGGTATTTTGTGAATGTTACGCCAATGTTTGGTTGATATTAAGCCTAGATTAAGTAGTTTTTGCGAAAGTTTTAATGGTTAGTTACCAGTGTTGTATGCAAGCCAGTTGTTACTAAAATAGTTTTTTTTAATAACTGTAACTATTTTTTTATTTCAACTTTACTATTCATCTTTGGATAGCAATAAGTAAACAGCTTTTGAACGAGTTATCTGGGGCTGGATGAGTTCAGAAGCAGATCGTTTTAGCTTTGTTGCTACATAAAATAAAAACAATTGTAATGACTAGGTATATACTCATATTAGTAGCATTTTCCTTATTCTCGTGTCATAAACGTAGAAATACACGCACTGAGTTTATTATTACGGACTTTAGTAAACCTACAGAGATTATATACATAGGTAAACATACAAGCAATTTTAAATTTGTCTACGGTGTGGAGGGTAAAATATCAGGCGGGAAGATTTATGTATTAGACGCCATTCCTTATAAAGAAGGTGATTCACTGGAGAATCGAGGAAGAGTGTACGCCTATACAGATACAGTAAAATTCCGTAAGCAGCCTTCTAGTTTCGGAAAGGGAAGTCAGATGAGGATTACTGTAGTTCCACAATCCAAGGTGGTGGGGCAGGTTAAGATTTTTTTTAATGAAAATTCTATTTTGGTAAATAATGAAGAAAGAAATCTATTTAATTCCCATTTATGAAACGATCTTTTATTTTTTTCATTATCGCTGTGGGACTAGTCTTGCTGGCTTTAATTATGAAGTCTGAGAAGGAAATTGTACTTACAGATTTCAGTAAGTCTATTACCTTTGATTATACTGCAAAATATGAACACTCGCTGTTGGAATACGGAGTGAAAGGCAAAATAGAGGGTGGTATTTTGGGAATCCAAGACTACTGTTATTACTCAGAGCCTATTAAGGGGTTTCGCAGATGTGATACAACAGAACGCATGTATCCTCTTAGTAAGGATGTAGACTATTCTGTTGTTATTAGGAACCAAGAGAAGAACAAGGTTACTGTTATTACATTAATTCCTGATTCCACCTTAAAAGGAGAAGTTACTGTGTATTTTAGAGAGAGAAAGTTCTTCTTTTGATTGAAAAGAGAACTTAACTGTTGGCATCTGTTAGAAGATGTGGTATTGTTAACCAGTACACTGAAAAATTAGGTAATAAAGAGGACTTATGATTTTATCGTCATGAGTCCTCTTTTTAATTAGGGTATTGTCCCTGCTATTCCTTATATAAAGAAGTCAGAATGGGAAGTATCTTTAAATTATCAATAAGTTTTTTCCAAATTTTCTGTGTTAACCTCACTTTTTCCTATTTTTGAAAAAAACACGTTAATGAAAAAAGTCGCAATTATCCTCGTATTAGTCTTATCATCTGTTATTTCATATGGTCAAGAGGCCAATGCCAAGGAGAAAAAAATAAGGGAACTCCTGGAGGTTACAGCTGCAAAAAAGCAAGGCGAGCAAATAATGAAAAGCATGATATCTTACTTTCAGGGTGGGAAGCAAGAAGTGGATGCTAAACTTTGGGAAAGGATCATCAAAGAAATTAACATGGACGAGATGGTTGAACTTGTAATTCCAATTTATAGTAAGTACTACACAGAGGAGGACTTAGTCCAAATAATAGCTTTTTATAAGACTCCCGTAGGGAAAAAAACAGTAGAATTATTACCTCTTATTACAGCAGAGTCCATGGAAGCTTCTCAAGTATGGGCTGCTAGGATAAGTGAGAAAATAGGGAAATTGGTAAAGGAAAACAGGAATTAGAAAGTGAAATAGCTTGCTCTCAAAGAGAACAAGCTATACTTATAAACCCCTAAAAATAAATCCCTATTTCTTTTTTCTATATGCCCAGTAAAATACTTGGGGAAGAACAGTAAGTGACAAAATCATACAGATGAGCAGCCCGCCCACAATCATTATGGCTAAAGGCTTCTGTATTTCTGAACCCATACCAGATGATAATGCAGCTGGTAAAAGTCCCATAGAACCCATAAGGGCAATCATAACTATTGGGCGTATTCGGCTATGTACACCCTCAGAAATGGCATCTTTCAAGTTCATTTTACGGAGATTCTCTTTCATTACTGCTATAAGGATTATACTGTTTATGGTATTTACCCCAAAGAGTATGATGAAGCCTATTCCTGCCGAAATCCCGAATATGGTTTGAGTAGCCCAGAGTGATATAAATCCGCCAATGAACGCAAACGGAATTGTGCTGGCGGCAATAAGTGTGTCTTTAAGTGTACCAAAGTTAAAGTAAAGCAGGAAAAGTATGAGTAGTAACACTGCGGGCACTATCACAGCCAATTGTTGCGATGCTCTCTCTTTACTCTCAAATTCTCCGGCCCAGACCATAGTGTTTTCTTTTGGTAAATGCACTTGGGCATCTACTTTAGCTTTGGCTTCAGCTATGGTACTACCAAGGTCGCGGCCCTCAATACTGAAACCTACAGCTATGTAGCGGCTGCTTCCTTCCCTATAGATAAAGGTAGGCCCTGTAATGTAGCTTATGGTGGCCAGCTCTTTTATAGGTATTTTGCGGCCATCTTTAGCCGGAACCAGGATTTCTCCTATTTTCTGGTCGTCATCACGGTATTCTTTTGCAAAACGGAGCTGAATATCAAACATACGTTCTTCTTCATAAAACTTAGTTGCAGAACGACCTCCAATAGCCATTTCTATTACAGCCTGGGCATCTGCCACATCTATTCCATAACGGGCAAGTTTATGATCATGGAGCTGTATCCGTAACTCAGGTAAACCAATGTTACGGTATACGTTAAGGTCTTGTACACCTTCTACATCTTTTATGCTGTTGGCCACCTGGTCGGCATATTTTTCGAGATCAAAGAGATTCTCTCCAAATATTTTCACCACCAATGAGCTTTTCACCCCGGCTACATATTCTTCCACATTATCTTGTATTGGCTGGCTAAACCCAAACACAATGCCGGGATAGGCTTGGAGTTCTTTTCGCATTTCCTCTATAAGGTCATCCTTTTTAAGTTTGCTTTTCCAGTCTTTTTCGGGATACAATTGAATGTGGAATTCAATATTGAAAAATCCGGTAGGGTCTGTACCATCGTTAGGACGCCCCACTTGGTTAAGTACAAATTTTACCTCTGGGAACTCTCTAAGTTTGGCTTTCATTTCTTTAGCTAACCTGCCAGATTCTTCTATGTTTACACTGTTAGGTAAGGTAGCACGGACATAAAGTGCCCCTTCGTTTAGTTTAGGAATAAACTCTGAACCGTAAAACATAAATCTACCCGCACAGATTACCAATATGACCACAAAACCTATCAATGTGGCCTTTCTACGTCTATTACTCCATTGGAAAATCCGGAAGAGATTGGTATTGAAAAATCTGGAAATAACATTTTCTTTTTCCCTGATATTCTTGGTCAGAAGTACCTTACACATGGCCGGTACATACGTAATACTCAGGAGCAAGGAACCAAATAATGCGTAGCCAAGTGTAAAAGCCAGAGGCGAGAACATTTTCCCTTCTACTTTCTGGAAGGAGAAGATGGGTAATAAAGCTACTATAAGAATAATCTGGGCAAAGACGATGTACGTGGCCACGCTTCCTGCACTTTTCTTTATAAGACCAGACTTAGACATTCTGTTAAACTGTGGCATGCCCACTTGGTGGGCTTTCTTTTCCATAGCTACAAAGACGGTTTCTACAATAACCAATGTGCCTTCAAGCAATAAACCAAAGTCTATAGCTCCAAGCGAAATCAGGTTAGCCGGTAAACCTTGAATACGTAGCATGATTATGGCAAACAAAAACGAAAGAGGAATAACCGAAGCCACAATAACGGTAGTACGCCAGTTAAACAAGAAAATGAATACGATAACTGACACCAAGAAGACACCTTCTACCAGGTTTTTACTTACCGTATGTACAGTAGCGTTTACGAGTTCTGTCCGGTCTATAAACGGTTCTATTTTTACATCATCGGGAAGGATACGCTCGTTTAGTTCCGCAATCTTTTCTTTTACTTTTCCTATGACCTCACTTGGGTTTTGGCCACGAAGCATAATTACCACACCCTGTACCAAGTCTTCGTCATCTTGCAGTCCTACCACACCTAGGCGGGGCTTTGCCGCTACCTGAACTTCGGCCACGTGTTTTACCAAAATTGGCGTGGTTCCACGTACCTCTATGAGGATATTTTCTATATCTGCAATGCTTTCAAGAAGTCCTACACCACGCACCACATAGGCTTGATCTCCACGTTCTATCACATCTCCACCCACGTTTACATTACTCTTAGAAACCGCCTCGAAAACATCTACCGGAGAGAGATTATAGTTAGCCAGTTCAGTTGGGTTAATTTTTATTTGGTAGATTTTCTCTTCTCCACCAAAACTTACCACATCTGCTACACCCGGTACAGAAACCAGTTCCCGCTCTACGACCCAGTCATGAATAGCGGTAAGCTCTTTTATGGGTTTATTGCTCCGCAACACATATCTGAAAATCTCACCTGTGGCACCATAAGGCGGCTCTATGGAAGCATCGGCTCCGTCTGGAAGATCCACTCCTTGCATCCTGTTTGCGGCGTATTGCTGGGCATAGAAATCATCTACATCGTCATCGAAAATTACGGTTACCACAGAAAGACCAAACAGTGAAATAGAACGCACCTGGGCTTTTTTGGGAATAGAATTCATCTGCTTCATTATGGGAAGCGTCACAAACTTTTCAATCTCCTCTGCACTACGTCCGGGCCATTGGGTAATTACCCTTGCCCGTGTATTGGTTACATCCGGGAAAGCCTCTATAGGCGTATGGATGTAGCTGATAATACCGGCTACGAGGAGCATAGCCGTTGCAAAAAACACGATAACCGTGTTTTTTAGCGAGAAGGCAACAATGCCTTGTATGAACTTCTGCATGGTTAATCTAAAATGTTTTTGAATCGTTCGTAAACCAGCAATTGGTTCTTAGAAATAATTTGATCTGTGGTTTGTAAATCGCCGGAAAAGAAAGTAGTTCCATTGTTACTTGCTACCACATTAACTTTTTTGATGGCCACGCTGCAGTTGTCTTTGTACACCACCACATAGTTTTGGTTATTGTCAAATACAAGGGCATCGGTTGGTACGCTCAAAGCTTCGCTTCCAGTCTTTTTATTAGTGGTAACATCTACCAACATTCCTGGTTTTAATTTAAAACTAGGATTAGGCAAAACCACCCGAGCTTTAAGTACGCGAGCTTCTTCATCCAGGATTTGTGAAAGGTTTGTGATTCTACCGTGAAAGGTTTCGTCAGGATATGAAAGAGTAGTAATATTCACATCCATACCTACTTCTACATTGCGTACATTGGTAGCGTAAACGTTTACCATTACCCATATTTCGGTTAAATCGGCTACTGTAAACAGAGAACCTGTACCATCAGTTATTTGTGTGCCTGTAGAAATATTCTTTTCCGTTATGATACCAGATGCCGGAGCCTTAATCTGGAAAACGCCCTTGGCATCGCTGGCGTTGTATAAACTCATGTTTGATGCCGCCCGTGTCTTTTGTGCCTTTAATATTTCCAGTTCATTTTGTGCCTCTGTAAGTTCACGTTGGGAGGCAATACCGTCAGCAAACATGCTTTGCACCGAAGTCAATTTACGCTCGGCTATTTTTATCTGGGCGTTTACTGATTGAGACTCCGACTGGAGTTCGGTTAGAGATGCACTTTTAAGTTCGGCCAGAACTTGTCCTTTTTGAACCCTGTCACCCAAAGAGAAGTTGGTTTTGGTAATAATGCCACTTACCAAACTCACGTAATCTACCACTTTGTCAGGGTTAGATTCAATGGAGCCTGTAAGATGGATTCCCTCGGAAACTGCTTTCAATTCTGGTGTTACAAAAGCAAGTTTTGCTTGGAAGTTCTCGTCCAAACAGGGCTTAGTAACCACTTCAGTTTCTTTTTCGGTTTTGCCGCAGCTGAGCAAGAAAGCTACAAGGGCCAAGTATATATGTTTTTTGTTCATTATCTAAGCAGTATTTATCTGTTTATTGTTAAATCTTATTTGTTTGTGTTTAGAGAAAGCTTAAATCACGTCTTTCCCTACGGTGTAATTCAATTCCTCGGCTTTCTCATTCACATTTTTAGTAGCTTCAAGAATGATTTTTTTGTTTTCTAAATAGGCATCTACATAGTCTATGTACTCTAGCATACTTATGTTTCGATTGCTGAAATTTTTGGTGTAAGCCAGTAGAAGCTCATCAAGAGTCTGTCCATACCCCTCTTCTATACTTTTTAAGAAAAGGGTAGAGGTTTTCAGGTTTTGGTATGCCAGAACGATCTCATTTTCTATCGTTTGTTCCTTTTGTTCAAAGAAAATTTTGGCTTGCTTTACACCTATTTGTGCCTGACGGATGTTTCCTTGGTTTTTATTGAAAAATGGAAGATCCATACTCACTCCAAAACCTACAAAGTTTAGCATAGTACTACCGTTACGGTCGTAGTTTGACTTAAGATTAAGATTGGGTACTTTTTGAGCTTTCTCGTAAGTATATAGTCTATTAAAGTAGCTTTCCTCTAGTGCTGCCAGCTTAAGGTCTGGACGAGCGTCGTGAGCATTGCTAATAAGAAATGTGAGAGGGGTACTTTCCAGAGCCGCAATATTCCTCTCAAAACCTTCTTCATTTAAAACCACGAAACTATTGGCAGGCAGACGCATGAGTATTTTCAGCTCTTTTTGAACGTCGTTTATATCCTGGTCAAGGTCATTGATATTCTTAGAAAAACCTAATTCCAGTGCTTTAAGTCTTACATATTCTCCTCTAGGAATATTGCCTTCTTGTACTTGTTTTTGGTAAACAGAAGTGAGCTTTTGGATAGACTTTATCTGCTCTTGGTAAATGTTTTTGTTATACTGCAAAAATTGCAGTTCGGTTAACTGGCTCCGTAATTCTAGCTTTAGGTTTCGGAGTAGTTCCTCAAAGTATTCTTTAGATTTTTCTACAGAAACTTGTTCTACAGCCATTAGTTTTTTACGTTTCCCCGCAGTAAGGATAAGCTGCTCTACTTCGGCTGCAAACTGCTGATTTTTCCCCCATTTACCAAACAAGGGGGCAGCGGTCATCTCTCCGCCCGTTTGTCCTTTGGTTGCCCAAAAGTTCACTTGATCGAAGGTAAAAGTAGGATTTGGCCAAAGTTTGGTCTGCAAAACTTGTGCTTCTGCTTTTGGCACTTCCAGTTTCTCTGCAAGTAGGGAAAGATTTTGTTCCAGAAAGATGCGTTCACAATCCAGCCGTCCAAGTTTTAGGGTATCTTGAGCTACTAGATTACAGGAACCTAAAAGTATAATAGCTACTAAGAGCTTCTTCATAAATCGATTTTTTCTACAAAAAAACCTATATGAACCTTAAAAAGGGCTTAAAGAAGATAAAGATTGGCTTAAGAGTCTTGAGTTATACCTACCTAGTAGCTATAATTGTGATTAATCAGTAATGAGCTTTCACTTACCAAACTCTACTCTGAAAACATTTAATTCGTTAGCGGGGTTATTATAGTTGATAGTAGCTTTGTGTAGATGGACTATTTTACTAGTAAGCACTAAGCCCAATCCGAAACCAGCAGCATTTTTATTGTTTTGTCCCCTAAAAAAGGATTGGAAGAGAAGTTCTTTTTCGTCTCTTGTTAAGGTTTTTCCTTTGTTACTCACCTGAACAGACAGATTTCCAGTACAGTCAAATTCTATATCGGCAATACCATCTGTAGCATACTTGATGCTATTTTCAAGAAGGTTTGAAAAAGCCTGTTTTATCAGGACTTTATTGGCTTTTACCGATAGTTTGGACTCGTCAAAAACATCTGGTTTAAAATGGACATTGAAGAGGAAATTTGGATAGATATACGCCCACTCTTCTATCAGACTAAATATGAGCTCATCTACACGTACTTGTGAGGTTTTCAAGTGTTGCCCTGACTCGATTTTTGATATTTCTAGCAACACGTCTACCATTTCTCCCAAAGACTTAGCCCGAACAATCTGGTTGTCAATAATCTCATCTTTATTTTTATTTTTCTTGGCCTTCTCTAGCTCCGAAACCATTACCGCCAAAGGCGTTTTTAGTTCATGTGAAATATAATGGATGGTGTTTTTTTGAAATGAAAACGCAGCATTAGTTCGTTTAATAAGCTGGTTAAATTTCTCTGTAAGATACTTCAGCTCAAAGGTTGTTGACTTGATTGTTAGTCCCGAAGGAGTTTCTTCATTTATATCATAGTGTGTGAGTTTTTCTGCAAACAGAGTAAGAGGTTTGGCTATTCTATCTGATAGATAGTAGGTTACAGCTATGACCGCAGCAGAAATAAGAAGTGTAATGATGACAAGGATATTCCTGAGGTAATCTAGTTTGGAATATCCAAACGCGTCGTACGCCTTACTGAGTGCATAATAATGACTATTTCCACTTTCTATGTATACGCCAATCAAGTCATAATTGCCTTCCTTAGTCTCAATCCAGCGAGTAGCGGGAGATAAATTGTGGAGGATTTCTTTATACTGTGCTATGGAAAGATCATCTACACTTTTATAAATAAGGTCCTTGTTATTGTCAAAAACCAACATTTTTTCATCAAAAAAATCATGTATGCTCAGCTTATCCATAATTTTGGTAAGCTCTTCACTGTCTTTTTGGTATTCACCCAAAAAGTCTATGGTAAGTTTAATTTTCGAACTTTGCCTCTGCTGGAATTCTTCTTCTCTATATTCCGAAAAAAGCAAGTATACTAAGACCGATGAAACTATCGTCAGAGAAATTACTGTAGCAGAAAAATAGAGCAATATTTTGTTCCTGATTTTCATGGGACTAATCTATCTGTAAGAGTGGGTTAGGAATTTTCCCACGTTATTCTTCACTTTAAATCCAAATAATAGCCGTACCCAACTTTGGTTTTTATGGTATTATTACCAAAAGGCTTATCTAGTTTATTACGGAGGAAATTTACATAAACCTCAATGGTGTTGGTATTCACATCCACAGAATTTCCCCAAATTTCCTTAATAAGCTCGGCTTTGGAAACCAGCTCGCCCGGTTTTTTCATGAGCTTAAACAAAATTTGGTACTCACGTGGAGTGAGCGTTACTTCTATGTTATTTCGCATGACCTTTTTCTCAGAATCATTGAGTGTGATATCGCCTGCAAAAAATATCCGCTGGGCAGTATTTACACTGTTATTCTTTCTCTTAATGAGTGAGTTAACCCGCAGCATCAGCTCCCTCATATAAAAGGGTTTGGTGAGATAATCATCCGCTCCGCTATCGTATCCTTCCACTTTGTCTTCTAATTCTCCAAAAGCAGTAAGCATGATAACCGGAGTTTGCGTATCATGTTTTCTGAAATCCTTACAAATCTCAAAACCGTTTTTTCCTGGCAGATTTACATCCAACACCACACAGTCGTAGTGTTCACGCTGCAAGAGCCGGTCTGCCATGTTGCCATCAAACACATTTTGTACTGTAAAGCCTTCTGCCTTTAATGCTTCACAGATGTTGGCATTAAGCGTAGTGTCGTCTTCTATCAATAAAATATTCACGGAATTGTTTGGGATAACAGCAAAAAAATTCTCCTAACTATTCCAAAATTAAGAAGTTTATCTGAAAAATCACCTGCCAAAGTACTTATTTATGGCTTCTACTTTGGAGTGTACGTGCATCTTTTCGTAGATATTGTATATATGTTTTCGCATCGTTTTTTCAGAGATAAAGAGGGCGTCTGCTATCTCTTTGTACATTAAACCTTTGGCTAAGTGCGTTAGTATTTCTTCTTCTCTTTTCGTTATTTTATAGAGTTCTTTTAAGTTAGCTTTTTGCCCAAAATGCATTTTTCGTACTACTTTTCGGGCAATGTCGCTACTCATCGGGCTGCCACCTTCATGGAGTTCTCGGATAGCGTCCAGCAAATCGTGATGGTCAGTTCCTTTGATGATGTAGCCGTTTGCACCCGCTCCAAGTGCTTCAAAAACCTTTTCGTCTTCATCATAAATGGTACACATCATAAATTCAACATTTGGGCAAATCGGCTTTAAAATACCAACAGCCTCCGAACCCGATTTCCCCGGTAAACCTATGTCCATAAGGACCACATCGGGTAGTAAATCAGGGATTTGCTCTATAGCATCTTCTGCATTATGGAATGAAGCCACCCAATGATAATTTGGGTGCGATTCCAAGGCCTGCTTCAGGAGACCTTCTAGTTGTAAATTATCTTCTACTATTACCACATTTATCATAACCTACATATAATTAGTATTTCTGTTCCTCTTTCATTCCGCCAATTTATCCGTCCTCCAAAACTCTCTATGTTTTTACGCATATTACCCAAACCATTTCCTCTTTCCTGGACATCGGCATAAGAAAAACCCCTCCCATCATCTGAAAGGTTTATTTGTAGCGTATCTTTCGTCTTTGATAAGACCATTTTTACACTCGAGGCCATACTGTGTTTTACAATATTATGGAGACCTTCCTTTATGGTAAGATATATGGCCCGTCTTTTTTCTCCTACCACCACACAGTCTTCAGTACTATCATGAAAATCAATAGAAATGCTTGATTCCGAAAGGAAAGAGTTTGCAAATTTTCTGATGTAAGCAGAAAGGCTATGCAGGCTATCATTTTTACTATTAAGCGTCCAAACTACTTCATTTAGGGAAATTATAGTATTTTTTGCTGTTTTTTTAATCTGTGCAAGGCTATGTTCAAGGTCGGTGCTTTGGGGGTTAAGCATACTGCTAGATAGCACCAAGGACGTTAGCGAGGCTCCCAGGTCATC
Organism: uncultured Lacihabitans sp.; assembly: GCA_964489955.1. GTDB lineage: Bacteria > Bacteroidota > Bacteroidia > Cytophagales > Spirosomataceae > Leadbetterella. Next base: position 57,258 of record CAZBAV010000017.1, read on the forward strand.
ATGCAATTCCCGAGCTATCCGGTTCCTCTCTTCTAGCTGGCCTTCTAGCTTTAACCGTTCATTTTTCCAAACCTCGTTATCTCTTAGATTCTCCAATGTTTTCTTATGAATGGCAATTTTGCTCCGGTAGGTAATAAGCAAAACAGATAGAATTCCTACTAAAGCAAATACGGAAAAAATAAGAAGCATAATGGTGTTCCGCTGGGACTCCATCTTAACCTGGTTTGCGAGATTGGAGTTTTCTGCTTGTATCCTATGACGTTCCAACTCAAACTCCTCCATCTTACGACTATTTTGTTCCTCATTTAGTTTTATTTGATGATTCATAGCATTGGCCATGAAATTTAAAGCAGAGACATTGTCATGGGTAAGTTTGTAGTTTTTTGATATATGTAAAGCAAAATCCCTCTTAACTATAAGAGGGATATTCTCTGTTTGTTTTTTATAAATTTCTAGGGCTTTACTTATGTTGGTTTGTGAAAGAAGGCTACGGGCAAGCGTCACGGAGTTCATCGTAGCTATGGTTTCTGCCAGGTCAGAAACTGCAACAATATACCGTAGAGAATCTCCAGAATTTGTTGTGAGTAGTACATTATCTTTTGCAAAGAAATAAGCAGAGTCCGGCATGCTTCTGTTCATATACATGGAATGCATAATCGTGTTTAACTCAAAATCTGTATCCCCTTGTGATTTGTATTGCCATGCTTTTTGCGTACTCTTTATAGACTTGGCAGTGTCTTTAGACATCATATAATAGTTAGCAAGATTACCATACGAGCTTCTTATGGCATTGGAGTCATTCTTAACCTCTGCCCATTCGTGCAGATACTTTTTGGTATAGTCAATAGCTAAACGGTAGTTTCCTAGTTTATAATAGTGATCGGCGGAATTGAGGTACAAAGGCCAATTTTTTAGCGAATCCGGAGCTGTGTCTCTGTCCATATATTCAATAGCCAGCTTGTTATAGTAGGTAGCCGAATCGTTGTTTCCTGCCACCTGAAAGACCATGGCTCTCATTCCGTAAATATCACAGTAGGTATTGGCGTCATCTAGTTTCTTCCCAAAAGTTACGGCTTGGTCAGAGATTTCTAATGCGGCATCAGGGTTGTACATTAAGGCTCCTGCCACAAAGACAGCGTTTCGGTATGCTCTGATAAGTCCGGCATCATCGTTTATATCGTGGCCCAATTTGATTGCAGACTTTACCATTTCCAAGCTAGCAGGCAAGTCTGTTTTACGTAGATTTCGGGCATTATCTAGCACAGTTCTCATCGTATCAGAAAGCTCTTTTTGGTATATAGGGATTTCGGCTTGCTTTTTCTTTCCACAAGAAACAAACAGAACTAAAGCAAGAATAAAAAGATAGGTATACTTCACAGCTTAGTTGGTTTTATCATACATTCAAATATAAGGTTATTAGTTCATTACCTTGTTCATTCTATCTGCTTCCTTTAACTTGTAATACAAAAAATACTACAAATTCAGTATTTCATTTGGTAGTTGACCACTGTAATTTTGGACAAGAAAAACCTACACTAATCATGAAAAAACTCATTTTGATTCCCGCTCTTTTTTTACTGTGTTTTCCTGTTTTTTCGCAAGCACAAGAAGAAGTCTATGATAAAATAGAAAGCTCATATGCCTGGCTGAACCGAAAAATGCTAGATATATCTGTCACTTTTAATGCCAGCGAGGAGCAGTGGGCTTACTTGAAAAAAAATGAGTTTGTGGGTCTATCAATGGTAAGTAACCTAGGAGGTAATATTGCTAACTTTTATGAATTAACGCAAGATGATCGCTTAGGGAGCGATTGTCGCTATAAATCTACACCAAACTGCGAAACAAGAATAGAGGGTTTTAAACCTAAGATCTACGTTCAAGTAAATCTAACTAAAATGGGTATGGATCCGGTGCAAATTAAGCTGGCAATGTATGGACTAGGTACTCTGAGCTCGTTTTTAGGCTCCGACAACATTTATGGAACCAAAGCGGGCTGGAGACCGAAGGGAGATAGTGTGAAGTTCATTTATACTGTTGAGCCCGGCAAAGCCCAACCAAAGGTAGTTTGGAAAGCAGATGGAAGTGAGGTTTCTATTACCATGTATGTAACTTCAGAAGCCCCAGACTGGTCAGCAAATATGTCTAAAGCCCTGCATAAAGGTAAATAAGAGAAGGTAAGTGCCCGTTTTTGAGTAGTTTAAACCAAGAAACATATGAAAGCTATCCTTTCTTTTACGCTTATAGTTATGTGTACTATATCGGCTTTAGCCCAGAGACCGGAAGTAGCCAATGTGTGTAAAGTGTATACCGGGAAAGAAGGCCTCCTTATTAGCACTTGCAGGATAGGAGAAGAGCCAAAAAATGAAGTGCTGCTGAAAGTTACGGGTGTAGACCATCCCTGGAATAATAGGATTTTTAAGTCTACGGCCAATAAGTACAAGAACAATTCTAGCAGCTCAGAGTTTAATATAGATTACCAAATAACAGACGGCGGAAAAACATACACCATACTTACGTACCGAGATGGAATATTTACTGCCTATTTGACACCTTTTGGTACTCTACAAACAGAGCATAAATTAGTATATGACGAGTACGGTTCAAGAGAGTGTCGGCCAGAAAGATTTCTAACCGAATACCTTGAGCAAAAATAGTATTGCTGCTAAGTCCACATACAACTGTTCCGACTCACCATTTGGTGGTCGGAACTACTTATTTCTTTCCTTCTCCTACTTCTTGTATTAAATCTGCTACAAGACCGGTCCACCCTGTTTGATGCGAAGCCCCCAAACCCTTTCCATTATCACCATGGAAATACTCATTAAAAATATAATAAGGGGTAAAGTTTTCGTCTTGATTAAAAAGTTTTACACCTCCGTTAAACGGTTTCTCTCCTTCCTGGGTACCCTTAAAGATGTTTATCAGCTTCTCAGAAACCTTAAAAGCAGCGTCCTTCAAACTTACTATTTCGCCGGAATCAGTAGGGTACTCTAATTCAAAGTATTCTCCATAATACTCAGAATACTTATGTAAGGCATCTATTATGAGGTAATTAAGCGGAAACCATATAGGTCCACGCCAATTTGAGTTTCCCCCCATGATAGAAAGGTCCGATTCTCCAGGTGTGTACGGTACGGAAAGCTTTTCTCCATGCAGATTAAAGTGATACGGGTTCTCTAGATGATATTTAGATAAGGAGCGTATACCGAAGTCCGATAAAAACTCACTTTCATCGAATAGCCGCTTAAATACCATTTTCATCCTGTGTCCGCGTAGTAGAGATAGTAGGTGGGTTTCTCCTTTACCCGGCTCATCCCAGCGGGAGATTAGGCTGGCCAAATCTGGGCGGTTAGTTAGTATCCAGTTTACACGACGTTTAAAATCAGGTAAGCGGTTTAGTAATTCATCGTCAATAACCTCTACAGCACAAAGCGGGATTAGTCCAACCAAAGACCTGATTTTTAGGAATAAAGTCTGGTTGTTTTGGGTGAAAATTTTATCGTAATAAAATTGGTCTTCCTCATCCCACAGCCCTAAACCTGACTTGTTCATTGGTGTATTTATGGCTTCTGCTATGTGTAAGAAATGCTCGAAAAACTTAGAGGCCATGTCTTGGTATGCTGGTCTCTCCAAAGCTATTTCCATGGCTATCCTTAGCATATTTAAGGTGTAAATGGCCATCCACCCCGTAGCGTCCGCTTGCTGTAACTTTACGCCTGGTATTTGGGCATTACGGTCAAATACCCCAATATTATCTAAACCTAAGAATCCGCCACCAAAAATATTATTCCCATCGTCATCCTTTTGGTTTACCCACCAGGTAAAGTTAAGTAGCAGTTTATGAAACACTCTTTCTAAGAAAACGAGGTCTCCTTTTCCTCCATTTGCTTTTTTGTCATGCTCATACACTTTCCAAGTAGCCCAAGCATGTACAGGCGGGTTAACATCCGAAAAGTTCCATTCATAAGCCGGTATTTGGCCATTAGGGTGCATATAATACTCCCGTAAAACTACAGCCAGCTGTCTTTTCGCAAAAGCAGGGTCTATTTTAGCAAGTGTAACCGTATGAAAAGCCAAGTCCCAAGCTGCAAACCACGGGTATTCCCATTTATCGGGCATGGAGAGGATATTGGCCATATATGCGTGGTGCCAAGGGCCATTCCGTACGTAATCCCTTCCTTTGAAATCAAAAGGCATTTTAGGATCTCCCTTCATCCATTGGTTTATGTTGTAGTAATAAAACTGTTTACTCCACATCATACCAGCAAAAGCCTGTCTTTGTATGGCAAGGTTTTCGGGGTCGTTTACACCTTCTTGTATCAGTCCGAAGAAATCATCGGCTTCTTTAATTCTTTCTGTAAAAATTCTGTCAAAATCTTCGAAGGGATTTTGTAAATTGGTTTGGTCAGAAAAACGTAAACACACGGTTTCGGTTTGTCCGGGTCCTATATTTTTTTCATAAACGGCAGATGCTTTGGTTCCGATTCTGTTTGGGTTTACCGCAGCTTTATCTCCTTTTATTACATAATCATGGAAAGCATCCTTAACAAATGGGGACTCATTTTCTTTGCCATAGATACGCTTACTATTAGAGTCATTTTCAGTAAAAATGATTTCCGATGCCCCTTGACAGTAGAGCTTCATGCGGTCAAAAAGCTGGTGATTAAGCTCAACTTGCGAGTTAGCTATCCCATTCAAGTTGGGTTTCTTTTCGTATTCTTTATATCCCCAAGACCATGTATTTCTAAACCATAGAGTTGGCAAAATAGTAAGTGGTGCGGCTTTAGAAGATCTGTTTACAGCTGTTATTTTTATACAAATATCATTCTCGGTCTCTTTGGCATATTCTACAAAAACATCGAAATACTGGTTATTGTTAAAAACGCCAGTATCTACAATTTCGAATTCATCCTCTTTTCTTCCCCTCTTATGGTTTTGTGATTTAAGTTCATCATATGGGAAAGCACTCTGAGGATACTTATAGAGCATCTTCATATAAGAATGTGTGGGAGTACTATCTAAATAATAATACAGTTCTTTTACATCCTCACCATGGTTTCCCTCATTGTTGGTTAAGCCAAATAGTCTTTCTTTTAGAATGGGGTCTTTGTGATTCCACAATGCCACTGCAAAGCAGATATGTTGTTTATTGTCCGATATCCCACCAATACCATCTTCTCCCCAGCGGTATGCTTTAGATCGGGATAAATCATGGCTTATATAATTCCAAGCGTCACCATTTTGGCTATAATCCTCTCTTACTGTACCCCATTGGCGTTCTGACAAATAAGGCCCCCACTTTTTCCATCCTTTATTATCATTTCTTTCTTCTAACCTTTTCTTTTCGGCTGTCGCCAATAACTTTTCGTACTTCACTTTTCGTTTTCGTTTATATGCCTTAGCTATTTCCAAAACAGCCCAAAACTATCTGTCAACAGCCCAATATAGCAAGTGTTTAAGTCGTTCTCCTACTTTTAGTTTTCACAATTGGAGGTGGTAAAATGCTTTTGCGGGTATAATACCAATCTAAAAGAAAATAATCCTATACATTTCTCATGATTAGTACACAAAGAGCAGTTGGCCAGTCCCTTAAAAATATCACCTTTAAATATTTTGTGTAATCTTTCTTTAAAACATGGTAGCTATCAATATCTAAGTGTATAGATATTAAAATCAAATCCTGCATTTTCAATAGGGTCTAAACTTAATCAAAAACAAAGGAAATTTCTTTAATACCAAAGACCTTTTTTGGGTGGTTTGATTCTAGGAGAAGTTGCCCTTGGCTGTTAATTCCTTGTATGTTACCAATCACCAATTGGCCGTCAATAGTAAAAAGTTGTTCTTTCTTTAGACCTAAAAAATTGTCTAAGTATTTCTTTTCTAAAGATATCCCGTTCTGTAAGTTTAATAAATTTATTTCAAACTCTTCGCAAATCGCCTCAGCCAGAAGGTTTCGGTTGATAAGGCTGTAACCCTCCTTATGTAGGGAAGTAGCTTGGGGATTGGCAAATTCCATTTGTGAAATATTTATCCCAATCCCTAACACAGAAAAGTGAAGTCTGTTTCCTTTTATGGAGTTTTCCACTAATATCCCGGCAATTTTCTTAGTACCTAAAAGTATGTCATTTGGCCATTTTATAATGGTATCTTTTACCCCCAAACGTTTAAGTGCATCTATGGCAGATATTGCCATACAAATGCCCAAGTCAAATTGTCTCGCCACTTCTAAAAAACTAGAATCCACTAATAAGCTCATCATAAGATTTTTACCAGTATCCCCTTGCCATACAGTGCCACGCTGCCCACGGCCTGCTGTCTGGAAGTCTGTAAAGACAATTGTGCCGTTTTCAAATCCCCCTTTATGTCCTATTTCAGAAGCTATGTCATTAGTAGAGTGACAATATGGCAGATACATTTGTTTTTTTCCTACAAATGAAGTTTTGGGATGAAGTTTGACCAAAATAAATTAATTTAGCGTTTTAAGAATAAATGCCATGGCCTAAATATGGCCTACAAAAATAACAACAGAAGATTTTTTAATGAAGAAAAAAGTTGCGGACTTACAATTATTACAATTAACTGACTCGATAATAACCGGAATCCAGGAAAAGAAAGGATTTGATATTGTAAAACTAGATCTCAGGAAAATCCCTGGGGCCATCACAGATTATTTTATTATTTGTTCAGGAGGTTCGGATACGCAGATTGGTGCCATTGCAGAATCTATTGATGAACAGGTTTTTAAGGATACCAAAGAACTTCCTTGGCATAAAGAGGGTTTTTCTAATAGGGAGTGGGTGCTTCTGGACTACGTAAACGTGGTAGTTCACGTGTTTCGTAAAGACAAGAGAGAGTTTTATGACTTAGAGTCTTTATGGGGGGATGCCGAACTTAGCTATTACGGAGATACCCTTACACCTTCGAAAACTCCTATCCAATAAATTAGTTTAAAAATAATAGTATGTCGAAAGATAAACAGCAGGCACCTAAGGGGCCTCAACAAAAAAAGACTAATCCTGCACCAGGTGGAATGTCGGGCTGGATTGTGGCCTTATTGATAATTTCGGTAGTAGGTTTGCTTTTGTTCAATAATAGTAGCGGTCTTACTAATGTTTCAAACCAAAAGTTTGAATCAATGGTACGAGCCGGAGAAGTAGAAAAGCTTTCTTTGGTGGAAGGCGAACTGCTTGTCGAAATTACCCTTACTCCGGAAGGATTGAAAAACCCGGAGTATAAAACTGAGTTGGGAAATAACAAATTTGCCAAAGGACCTCATTTAGAGCATAAAATTGTATCTGTACAAGGTCTGTTAGACAACATAAAAGAGTGGAAAGTAAATAGCTCACTTAGTGTAGAACAGCAAGCTAAACTTAATCCAGAGCCTGTAACTAGGAAAAACTTACTTAACACTATAGGGCCATGGTTGCCAATCATAGTGCTATTTGGTTTAATGTATTTCCTTATGAGTCGTATGGCAGGTGGTGGCCCTGGAGGACAGATTTTTAATATCGGTAAATCCCGTGCTGCACTTTTTGATGCAGATAATAAGGTAAAGATAACTTTTGCAGATGTAGCTGGTTTAGATGAGGCAAAAGAAGAACTAACCGAAATAGTAGAGTTCTTGAAAAAACCGGGAAAATACACAGAGCTGGGTGGTAAAATACCTAAAGGAGCCCTTCTTGTAGGCCCTCCGGGTACAGGTAAGACGCTTATGGCCAAGGCTGTAGCTGGTGAAGCTAGTGTTCCATTCTTCTCACTTTCGGGTTCGGACTTTGTAGAGATGTTTGTGGGTGTTGGAGCAGCTAGGGTTAGGGACTTGTTTAAACAAGCCAAAGAAAAAGCACCGTGTATCATCTTCATTGATGAGATAGACGCAGTGGGCCGTAGCCGTGGAAAGGGAGCTATGCCAGGAGGAAATGACGAAAGAGAGAACACCCTTAACTCCCTGCTTGTAGAAATGGATGGGTTTGGGTCAGACTCCG
>CAZBAV010000018.1:0-6822 GCA_964489955.1 uncultured Lacihabitans sp.
TCCTGTACCATTGAAAACTGTCAATGGTTCCGCCAGCAGCTATTTTAAGTTGTACATTACTCCCTTCACAAGCAGTAAGGTGAGGTACCAGGTCACCAAGAGAAATAGGCGTATTAACAACCAACTGCACGGTCAGTGAAGTGGCCGTCTCTTCAGCACAGGCATTTACTCCATGTACTACAAGGTGGTAGGTAGCGGCATCGGCTAAAATTACGTTGGCCAGACCTAAAGTGCTGGCGTTGGCACTTTCTATCAGGGTGTTATTTTTAAACCATTGGTAAGAAGCGGTATTCGTGGTGGCAGCAGTAAAGGTAAATGTTTGTCCAATACATGAGCTACCGCTTTGTGGTTGGGTGGTTAAAGTAGGTGATGGGTTAACTGTGATGCTTACGGTATCACTCTGAATGTTTCCGCAAACACTTATTATTTGTACATAATAAGCATCTCCTGATTCTCCTAGAGTAGGATTGAAAGTATAAATATTTTCTGTGGCACCCGTAATAGCATTTTTATTTTTATACCATTGGTAAGATGATATTGTCCCGGCCGCATTAACAGAAAATGTGGCGGTTGAGTTTTCGCAAACCACTGTATTTTGGGGCTGTGCTCCTACACTAATTGGCGTATTTACTATAAGCTGTACTTTGTCGGAGATGTTCTCTTCCGTTTGGCAGTGAGAGGTTCCTTGTGCCACTACATGGTAGGTGGCTGCATCTTCAAGGTTTATATTCTGTAGACTAAGAGAATTTGAAGTGGCTCCGGGAATAACTTCATTGTTTTTAAACCATTGATAGCCTTCTGCGTTTGCAGCGACTACAGTAAAGACATGTGAGCCGCCAATACATACGCTGCCACCCTGAGGCTGGGTGGTTATACTTGGTCTGGGAGAGACAGTTACCGTAGCCGAATCACTATTTATATTTCCGCAAATACCTTGAACCTCAACATGGTATTTTCCAAAGTCGGTCAGAGTGGCGTTAAATACATAAGAATTGTATATAGCCCCATCGATGGCTGCTCCGTCTTTATACCACTGGTAGCCAGAAATAGAACCGGAAGGTTCTACTTGTAAATATACCTCGTCACCCTCACACACATTTTGGTTTTGAGGTTGGTAATGTATTTTAATGGGGTCGTTTATTTGTACAATTGCGTCGCTAGACCTGGTGTTGCATCCACCTATTCCATTTGCTTCTACATAGTAAGTTCCAGAATTGTAAGAGCTTATGTTTTCTATTATGTAAGAAGCTGCATTTGCACCTTCTATAATATTGTCATTATAGTACCAAGTATACGATTGTATATTGACACCGGATACACTTAATGTTAGCGTAACTCCTCCGCATAATGTTGTACTTTGGGGTTGGGTGTTTATAATAGGTTTAGAGTTTACGGTAATTATGGCATTTTCACTATTAACATCTCCGCATTCACTTTTGATAGTAACATGATATGTGTTTCCTGATTCCGCCATGACGGGCGTAAAGTTGTAAACACTCTCAGTTGTTCCAGGTATGGGAATGTTGTTTTTGTGCCATTGAAAGCCAGATATGGAACCCGAGGCTACTACTTTAAGTTGGACTCCGCTTCCTTCACAAACACTCTGAGATATGGGTTCTTCCAAGATTTGGACTGGAGTGCTCATTTGAAGCACTGCTTGCTCCGACAATGTACGGCAAGGGCCCGTTCCTTGTAGTTCAACTGTATATGTTCCTGATTTCGAGATGCTAAAATCCTCAATCGTATAGGACCCCTCTTCTGTAAATGCGAGATATTCACCATTGTGATACCAGATGTAGGAATCTGCGTTATTTCCAATTACCGTTAATGTGTGGGATGTGCCTTTACAGACTGTTGCACTCTGCGGCTGGGTCGTAATTACTGGTAAGGGTTGGTATACATACGTGCTTCCGGAATAACTTTCTTTTTCACCGCAAGTCCCCTTTACTATTGCATAAAATTGGGCTTCACTGTCATCACTAGATACAACTCTGAAGTATGATGGAGATGTAGCACCTGGAATAATATCACCATTTTTGTACCATTGGTAAGTAAGCTCACATTCTTCTGCTACGGCTACCACCCTAAACTCTACCGTGGTTCCCTCACAAACTTCGAAACTTTGTGGATGCTCAATAATTTCTATTGAATCCTGAACCGCAGAGGTATGTTTAGTTTTTTCATAGGGGGAAGAATGAGCACATAAGGGAACCATACTACTTAACAGTAGTACTAGGTAAAATATATTTTCTTTCATGGCTTAATAGGTTTTTACAAACCTTTATTTGGTTGTTCCTTTTTAATGTTACAAAGGTGTTCTTTGCTACTTAGGAAAGTAAAATAATTGTGTTCCGATTTCGGAATATTTTGTTCTTATTTCAGGAAAACAGCGTTTTTAGGCTATTATTCCTTCATTTCTTTGAATTGCTTTGGTGACATGCCCGTGAAACGAATAAAGGCATTGTAAAATGGAGTGCGGGAATTAAACCCACATTCCAGCATCACATCATTGAGGTTGGTGGCTGGGTTTTCGTAAATAATTCTTTTCGCTTCATTTATACGATACAGGTTCACAAGGTTACTGTAGTTGGAGTCTGAGTATTTAGAAATCGCTCCTGATACATATTTCTCATTACTTCCCACCATCTCAGCCAATTCTGTTAATGAAAGCGTAGGTTTTTTAAATACTTGGTCCTTTTCCAGAAGAAGTATTACTTCGTCAAATATTTTCTTTGTTGGGTCTTCGTCTGTACTTTCTTTTCTTATGAATCTGGGAGCATATAAGTTTTCTATGTTTCTTTCGTACAGTTCACGCATGCGACGGTTTCTATAAACAAGGAAGAATATGGAGAAACCGGCACTTAAAATCAATAAGCCTAAGCCTAACCATAGATTTCTGTTTTGGGACTTTTTAAGAGTTAGATCGTAATTCATTTTTTGGATTTGTGCATCCTTAACTTCTGTCTCATATTTAATCTGTAGCTCTTTGACCATTTTCTGTGTTTGCTCAGAAACTAGTTTTTTCCTTAAACCATCATGTTCTTTATAGTAGTTTAAGGCTTTTTTATAATCCCCCAACTGCTCGTAAACTATGGAATAACTTTTCTTTAATTCTACCTCTTCTGCAGGAAACGGTTTATCTTTTATGAACTCAGCCGCTTTGTCCAGGTTAGATAAAGCCGCCTTAAAGTCTTTAAGGGCCGTGTTAATCCTGAAGATATTCAGGTAATTTGCAATAGCCCCATAGTCCATATTATTTTGGAGACAAACTCCTAACGATGCCTTGTTTGCTTCTAGTGCTTCTGAATAATTACCCATTCGCATGTGTCCATTTCCTATATTATTCAGACCTCTGGCCATATTATAAAAATCGCGATCTTTCTCTGCCAGATTATATGCGTCTTTAAAAAAGCCCAGTGCTTTGGGATAGTCCTTGCTCATAGCATAACTAATTCCCATTAAAGAGAAAGAATTGATTTCGGCCGTCACGGAATTAGCATTCCTGGCAAACTCCAGAGCATTTTGATAATATTCTTTTGATTTGTCTAAATGACCTGTATTTCTTTGGATATCTCCCAAGCCCGAGTAAGCATAGGATATACCCTCGGGGTTTTGAGAACTTTTAAACTGCTTAAGGGACTCGTGATAGTCCAATGAAGCAGCTTCATAATCTCCCGTTTCGTTATTTCCTTGTCCTCTGAAATAATATAACCATCCTTTTTGATGGTTCTTGGGTTGAGTAGCTAATAGACTGTCTGTTTTTTTTGTAAGTATTCCAAACATATCTGTGTATAAGAGAGCCCATAAATTCTGTATTTCAATTTCCATACTCACCTCTGCTGGAAGCTTCCCTATGTGTTGCTTAAGTATTCCCGTTAAGATATCACTCATCTCTTCGTACTTACCCTTGTATTGTATGGAAACGAGCTTAGCATATTCTGTGTAATTCTCGTATTTTCCACTGCTAGAAATTTCTTTTTGCAACATTTGCAAAGCTTTTATAGCATCTGGAGATCTATTTTCTACCAATTCGCGGGTAGTGGAAATTTTTTCAGATATGGTTTTTTGGGCAAACAAATACAGTCCCACTAAAAGGAACAGTAAGGTTATAGGTAGTTTTTTCATGGATATTTTTAATGCGGATTCCTTATTAAAGGGACATGGAATTCTGCAAGGATAGTGACTATTATAAACAAATATAATGTTTTAAGTCGGAAAAGAAAAAAGTAAGGTTGGGAGGATGCTAATCCGAACCTTACCAGCGTAGCTGACGAGAACCGAGCATAAATGTTAAAGTGCCTCTCGGCAGCTTTGCAGGCTAACTTCGAGCTACCGCTCTCGTTAGTGCTCGAGGTGACATAGAGAAACTAACCTTACCAGCATAGCTGACAAGAACCCGAACATATAAGTAGGCTTACTAAAATCACCCCTTTGATAGTAAGAAACCGCAATGCATGGAATTTTGACACCCAAAACAAGGATTACTTATTTATCATTACCTCACAATCCACCGGTTAAGCGTGTTTTTCTCTGCTTCAATTACGATCTTTAAGAATTTGCCTTCCAGTAACTCTTTGGTTAATGAAATCTCTGCTCTGCCTTTACTGATATCGAATGTTCCCAAGCTTTGGTATAGATCTGCCTTATCCGAGGTTTCGAACTGGTTGGTTGTAGAAACAAGGATGTTTACATCTCCTTTCAGTTCAAAGGGAGTCCATTCTACACGTAGTTTGTTATCTATAATGCGGGCGTTCGGGTCTGCAATGGAGATTCCGCCTACAAAGGCTACGCCATCTAGTTCATAACGTTGGTTTTTGGGTATCTGTAAATCCATATGCCGGGCTACAGAAGGCAGAATATCTACCATAGCAGGTGTGTAGGCATAAAAATACTTGTTCAGGTCTTTTTTGTTGGTTGCAATCCAGCTGGTTCTTTCTCGCACCGACTGCCCGCCGTGGTTCAGCCCCGTGGCCACATCTCTGCCGTGGTCTGTAACCACTACCAGCATCCAGTCTTCATTGTGGTATTGCTCCCTATATTTTATGGCCTGGTACAAATCACCCAGCTGGCGGTCTGTCTTTTGCAGAGCGTCCTTCATCTTTTCGCTGTCACCAAGTGCATGGCCTACGTCATCTGTATATTGCAGGTACACCCATCCCAGATCAGGAGCTTGGTTACGTATGCTGGCTGCTGCCGTTTTAACTACTTCTTCGTCAATCTTGTTAATGTACAAGGACTCCCCATCATGCGGAAAACGCTCTTTGTCTAACTCCAGGCCATCAAACGTATAATCCATTTTTAGGCTATTGGTTTGGGCGAGACCCTCGCCAATGAGTTTGGTACGGTTATCTGTCCATGTAGAATACACAGCCAGTTTTTTGTCGGGATTTGCTTCCCGCATAAATCTGAAGATAGTCCAATAATGGTAATTGGGTGCTGTAATGGCATTATTCCATACATTATGTTTGTTTACCCAGGTGCCTGTAAGCATAGTATTGTAGGATACGGCAGAAATGGTAGGAGTTTGGGAATAACCTCCTTTTTCTCCACCTACATAAGCTCTGGTGTAACCTCCGTCTTTACTTATCTGGTCAATGTGTGGGGTATAAGTATTCTCAAGAAAATCGGCAGGAATCCCATCTACAATAACCATCAGGGCTTTAGTTTTTTTTTGTGCTGCCAGCCCGAGAGGCAGTAGGAGAGAGCACAGAATGAATATGTTTTTATTTAACATCTTTATATTTCCAATTAAATGTATCACCATCAATTTCTACTTCTAAATAACCGGGTATGGTTCCGTGGTATGACCCCGCCCACCAGTTTCCTGATACAGCACCAGCTGTAATAAACTGTACATCTTTCACTTTTATCTCTTCGTATAAGTGCATGTGTCCTTGTAAAACTAACCTCAATTTATGGTCTTTAAAAAGATCGAAAACTTTTTTTTGGTTTACAAACGTATCTGCACTTGTGTATTTACCTTCTAATACCGGATAGTAAACAGAAAGAAACGGGACATGGCTAACAACAGCGATATTTTGGTTCGTGGGCGTTTGTGCCAACTCGTTTTCTAACCATTGTATTTGTTTTGCCGATATTTCGTAGTTGCCATTAGGGGTTTCCACGGTGTTTAGCACCACAAACTTCCAACCGTCATGAACGAAGCTATAATATGTCTGTCCAAAGGTTTTTTCAAATACCTCAAAATCGTTTGTGCCATTCCTTAGCCCATGTGGAAGTCTATCGTGGTTTCCAATGGCGGCATAATAAGGTTTGCCTCTTTTTTCTAATACCTTTTTCAGGGTTTTGTACCGTTCTGTTCCCTGATTTAATGTAGCGGGGCTGAGGTTATCGATATCTACATTGTCGCCTCCGGTTAGGAAAAAACTAACGTTATCAATCTTTGTTAACCACGTATCTACAATCTTCATGGTGCTATCACTATGGATATGCATATCTGTAAGAAACGCGAATCTGAATTTTTGTGGGAACGCATCATGCGTTCCCACAAAAAGAAAAATTACTAAAATGAAATATTTTTTCATTATTCCCATCCGAAAATTTGTGTAAGGTTAGGGTTTAACATTATTTGGCTTTGAGGTATAGGTCTGTAATAGTACTTGGGATCTACAAATGTACCCGGGTTTTCTACTATTCCTACGGTGCCTTTTGTTCCTTCACTTAAGAAAACCGAGACATCCTGTCCGAAAGTACCTGCTCTATAATATCTTAAAACTACTCCTAAGCTGTTAGACTCCCGCACTTCAGGTATAGATTCTGATGCAGCTAACAATACTAAATCCGGAACGCCGTCTCCTGTCA
>CAZBAV010000018.1:6832-29198 GCA_964489955.1 uncultured Lacihabitans sp.
ATATCATGCTTACCCAGACCGCTGAAATAAATTCCTTCGGGTTTACGCTCAAGTAATTTTCCTGCTTTCCAACGCATTAGGTCATTAAAGCGGAAGCCCTCAAAGGCAAGCTCTACTCTTCTTTCTCTACGTATTTCCAATACCAGATTTTTTTGTGCACCTTGTACCAAAGGAAACTTTTCGGCCATTACGGGGTCTATTCCTACGCCCATATCCATAATTGGCATACCAGCTCTACGCCTTAATATATTAACAGTTTTGTCCAAATCGCCTTGGTTAAGAGTTCCTAGTTCGGCTTTGGCTTCGGCATAGTTTAGTAGAACTTCTGCATAGCGGTACAAAGGAATGTCTATGTTATTACGAACTTCCAGGTTAAGCGTATTTAGGAACCCCTTTATTTGGTGATAGCCGGAAAAGTTCTTAGCTAATTGTTGGATATAAAGACCGTCTCCTTGTGAATACGTACTGGTATAGACAAGTTGCCAGCCGGGGAATGCATAGGTTTGTGACAAACGCGGATCCCTGTTCTCGAATTCTTTTACAAAGGAGTTGGTCTTGTAGTCTGGTTTGGCCGAGTAAAATGAACCGTCCTTCATGAGGTAGGCCTGAACCAGGTCACGCAGTGGATAATACTCGTAATTACCAAACATTCCCGGCCACGAAGACCCATTTAAGATATTGTTAGTATAGTATCTTGCCAGAATAACTTCTTTATTTCCTTCTAAATTTTGACTAAAAAACAAGGAAGCGTAATCTTCGTTTGGCTTACCTGTATTATGGATTTGGAAGCCGCCTTCATTCATAATCCTCTCGGCTGCTTCATGTGCTTTGGTAAGAAAAGAGTTAGCTGAAGAGGCCAGGTTTAACTCATTATGGTATTTACGGAAAGTACCCTCATACAAAGCAAACCTGCTGAACTCCTGTAAGATTACCCACTTATTTACTGCACCACTTTCAGAACTAGCATTAACGTGCTGTGCTGCAAACTCAAAGTCTTCTACAATCTTCTGTACCACAAAATCCCGAGTGTCGCGTTTTCCCATAAGCGTGGCTTCATCTGCGGTTGTAACCACTTTGTCTATCCAGGGAACCTCTGAGTATCGCTGTACTTTTTCTACATAAAAACGGGCACGAAAATAGCGACCCAAGCCCTCGTAATGCCTCAGTTGCTCATCGCCCAGGTTGGCCCCTTTCATGTTTTCTAAGTAAAAGTTTATATCACGCAGCCTACCCCAGCTCCATCCGGAAGTGATGGTAGCAGATGAAGGATTACCCACCATCATGGTCTTTATTTCTTTTACCCCTGTGGTGCTGGCATTATCTGTGGTGGCATCTGACTCATAAAGCTCAGACGAGGAGAAATTGTAAAGGTTAAGTATATACATCTCTAAGTCATTCTGTGACCTAAAGAAGTTTTCTTTGTTAATTGCTGTTTCCGGAAGCTTGTTTAGATAATCATCATTACATGACCAAACTAGCATAGCAAGACCCAAAAGAAATCCGTATTTTATATTCAGTTTCATAATTTCTAATAGTTAAAAAGTAATTTGTAAGCCTGCAGAATAACTTTTTTGGAAAGGATAGGTCATTCCGTTTCCTGACCGTGAAGGACTGGAAGCAGGGTTTGTATATAAGTTTTGGTTCAGGGTTTCAGGGTCAAAATAACGCTTCACAGCCGACCATGTAGCTAAGTTTTCTGCACTGAAATAAATCCTTAAACTCTGAACTCCCAGTTTTTGGGTAAAGACTGGAGGTACGCTATATCCTACAGATAAATTCTTTAATCTTAAGTAAGCAGCATTTAGCATGTAGTTTGTTTGTGGTATGGCCAGACCCATAGCCTGGTCTATACGGGTTCCTAAGTTTACATCTGCCATCCAAGACTGTAATATCGGGTAAGCGGCATCGTGGTTTTGTTCTGCTAAGCCCAAAGCTAAGTAAGACAAGGAATGTTTAGCACGGTCTATGTCAGAATCTGAAGTTGGTCTGTAGAAGTCAAACAAGTGATTATAAATACCACCATATGGCTGTTGGTAGAAACCCCAGTACAGGTAGTCGTTCGGATAGTAGTCACGTTTTCCTACTCCCTGGAAAAACGCCCTAAGGTCAAACCCTTTCCAATTGGCATTTAGATCAACCCCAAACTGGTACCTTGGAGTAGAGTTACCTATAATTTTTAAATCTTTGGTGTCATCCAGGGTGTAGCCTTTGTCTATAACGCCATCGTTGTTTTGGTCTACATATTTAGGCCAGCCCGGTACAATACTAAGTGCTCCCCAAGGAATAATAGCGGTTTGGTTTAATTGGGCAATCTCCTCCTCGGACTTAAACAGTCCGTTGTTTACCAGACCCCATATTTCGCCCATACGCATACCTTCATAGTACTGAAGTATACTTCTGTTAGGGTTATCGAACTTGGTAATGGTAGAGTAGGAGTCAGAGAGCATTAGTTTAATACTAAAGTCTAGTTTATCTCCCGCTAATGTGGTCTTGTCTCTATAGCCTACAGAGAGTTCCCAGCCGTTTGTCCTTAGGTCTGCTGCGTTTTGGTTAGGTTCAGATGCTCCTAAAACAGAGGGAAGCTGACGACCCAGAGTTAACATACCCAAGGTTTTTCTTATATAATAGTCAAAAGAGGCATTGAATTTGTTTCCGAAAGCATTCACATCTAACCCCACGTTTGTAGTATTAACTTTTTCCCATGAATAGGCATCTGAAACCAATGCAGGAGAGTAAATGGAAAGTGGCCTTTTGCCTCCTATTAAATAGCCGGACTCATAGGTAGACATGGAAGGGAGATAGCCGTAGTTAGAAACGGATTGATTTCCAAGCTCACCATACGATGCCCTAACTTTTAGAAGGTCTAACCAAGTTACAGAGGATAAAAAGTTTTCCTTGCTCAATAACCAGGCTACGGAGCCGGAAGGAAAGAACCCAAATCTGTTCTCTTTCGGGAAACGAGAAGAACCATCGTATCTACCATTAAGCTCCACAATATATTTGTCCGCAAAAGTGTAGTTTAATCTATAAAAAGCTCCTCTTAAAGCATATGTGTTTATTCCTTCGCTTACAGATGGAATACCAGTGGCTAGTTGTATAGTAGGAAATGACTCAGATATTAAGCCCGTTTTCTCTGCTACAAATGACTCATATCTATAGTCTTCCTGGTTAAAGCCAAGGATACCACTTAGGAAATGCTTATTAAATTGCTGGTTATAACTTGTGTAAAGGTTATACACATTATAGTATGAGAAACCGGCCTCTCTGTATGCCGAGTTTTGTCCTTCAGTACGGATGTCACCCGGGCCAAATCCAATCTGGTATTGTTTAGTGTACCAGTTGTAATTCATAGAGTTACGCTGGAACGTATAATCTCCATTTATTTTCCAGATGTTTTTTACCAAACTAAGCTCGGCATTAAATGTGGACTGGAGATCCAGACGCTTATTGTCACCAACTCCTCCATTTACAATTCTTGCAGAGATACGTCCTGCATCTGAGTTCGCCCAACTTCCATCTGGGTTGGTATCATAAGAAGTAGGAAACACATTGTAAATCTCGGATAAACTATATTGCGAAGGTTGCTTTCTTACACTATTACCAATATTTGTGTTGTTTCCTAAAGTAAGGAAATCGGTAAGTTTATACGTAACTTTTGACCGGATAGTTTTTCTTTCAAAATAGTCATCGGCTAAAGTGATGGGAGAGTTCTGGCGGTTAAAGTTACCACTCAAATAGTAGCTTACCTTATCGGTTGATCCGGAAATGGCTAGCTCGTGATTATGCGTGAAGTTCCAGTCAGAAAGGAAATGGCGGGTCCAGTCACGGTTACCCATATACTCCCACAAGTTAGGGTTAGAAGGGTCTATACGTACACCCGGCACTCCGTTAGGGTTATCAGACCTGTCTTTTGCATACTTGTAAAACTGCTCAGAATAATTTACGTTATCCCAGGGAGTATTGTCTGTAGAAAGTTCTAACAATCTGGAGAATACATAAGGGTCTACCACTTTACTGGGGATAACCGTAGGTGTATTAAAAGTGAAGTTGTTATTGTAAGATATTTTTAGTCCGCCTTTTCCTGATTTTGTGGTAATAAGTATCACTCCAAAGGAAGCCCTTGCACCATAAATAGCAGCGGCAGATGCATCTTTTATAACAGAGAAAGACTCAATGTCATAAGGCGAAATACGGTTTAGTTCTGAAGAGCTTACCGGTACGTTGTCTATCAGAATAAGTGGATCCCCACCATTTATTGAAGTTATACCCCTGATGTTAATGCTTGCAGCTTCACCGGGAGCTCCAGAATTAAAACGGATGTTAAGGTTGGGAACCATACCCTGCAAACCCTGGGATATGTTGGCAATAGGCCTACTTTCTAGAACTGCTCCGCTTACGTAATCTACCGCACCGGAAAGGTTCACTTTTTTGTTTGTGCCGTAACCCACCACCACTAGCTCGTCCAGGGCGGAGGTCTGTAGCTCAAGCTTAAACTCTTTTTGGGAATTATAAGTTATGACTAGTTTATCATAACCGACAAACGAGATTTCGAGCTGGTCTCCTTTCTCGCCTGTCAGCTTAAAATTTCCATCGGTATCTGTTTGGGTGGCTATTCCGGTTCTAAGGTTCTTTACTATTGCACCAATAACCGGCTGGGATTGCTCATCCAAAACTTTCCCTTCAATGTCTACGATTCGGGCGTATGATCCGCCTGATGACCTCCCTTGAGATTGGAAATGGAGGAAAAAGCAGAGAAAACATAACAATAAAGTAGATTTTTTCATATCATTTAGGTAGTTTTAATTTTGTCGTAAAATTATTGTTCACAGTTAGTTACAATACCTTTATCCTATTAAATTACCGTTAAATGTAAACTAAATTTTTATTAAAAAAATCATATTGTTAAAAAAGTAGTTTCTAATTTGTATTTTAAGGCACGTAAATTAGAAACTATTCTGCTGCATATTTTTATGCCTCAAACTCTTCACCCACTTCAGGCAGTTTGAGTGTTTTACCCGAATCAGCAAAAGCTTTTTTAGCCGTTTCGTGATCAATGTTTATGGGAGGAAAAGAATCATAATGGCAACCTACAATGTTATCACATTCAATAAAGTCCGATGCTATTATCGCGTCTTCATAACCCATTGTGAAATAATCTCCGAGTGAAAGAATAGCAAAGTCGAGTTTGGGACATGTTAAGGGAATTAACTTCATGTCTAAAGTAAGAGCCGTGTCGCCAGAATAATAAAAGCAGGTTTGGTCATCCCAAAACACAAAACCCATAGGGTTACCGCCATAGCTATTATCAGGCAGCATGCTAGAGTGTACGGCATTTACAACCTTAAAGGAGAACGTATCTAATTTGAGCTTTCCACCCGTGTTCATGCCATGACCGCTGATACCCATAGGTTGTATAAACTTGGTCATAATATCAAAACTGGTAATGACCTGTGCACCAGATTGCTTGGCTATTTGTTCCAAATCTTTCAGGTGGTCTGCATGGCCATGTGATAGGAAAATATAATCAGGGTTTATGTCTTCTACTTTTATATGCTGAGCAATAGGATTACCACTAATAAAAGGGTCAAGAAGGATTTTTTTTCCCGCAAAATGAATCATAAAACACGAATGTCCGAAATACTGGAGTTTCATAAAAAAGATTGTTTTTTTGACACTAAAATAGGTAATCTTTTTGGGTTTGTAGAAACTTGGGAAGTTGTCGGAATTTCTATTAGTTCACTTACTACATTAAAATAGTGCTTTACATTTATAGAAATTTCTTCACCACCCTATCTCGGTAGGTTGAATCTTACGTCTTTTTTGCTCTATTTCATTTCGTTTAAATTCACAATTTGGGTTAAAACAAGTTTTTAGAAAGTATTTTACTACGATAAAAAATGTATATGGAGATGATCGTGGTATAATCATTGTTTAGAAACGGATACATTAAAAAGATCATAACACCACTTTTATATCTAGCCGGATTTCATCATCTACCAACGTGTTTTTTAAACGGTCTCCTTTATAGTTAATTCCCCATTTTGTACGGTCTAAAGCCAAATTAGCAGTGTATAGGTTTTTCTCTTGCTTTATTTGGAACTGAACATTTCGGGTAATACCCTTTATAGTCAGTTTCGCGTGGGCTAAACCGGTTTTGCTTATTCTAGCAATGCTTAGAGAGGCATAGGGGTGTTTTTTTAGATGGAAGAAACTATCTGATTTAAGGTGCTTTGTGAAATTCTGTTTTGCAATGGTTTCAGAGTTGGGGAAATCACTAGGCTCTAAGCTGTCTATATCTACCAGAAAGTGTCCGCTTATTGGTTTGTTTCCCGAAAATCGTAAATAGCCCTGAGAAAAGTACAGCTTACCTTCTCTCTTTTGTACACCAAACATACCTGTGCCACGCCATGTTATATTTGAACTCATTAAGTTTATATTCTGCACAGACTCAGTCTGGCCCAATAGGAGTAAAATTAGAATGTACTTAATCATAATCTGGAATGTTTAGTCCAAGAATAATGTCTCTTTTTACTTTTAAAACTCCGTTTTTAAGAAAGGGTGTCACTATTCCGTTTCCACCTCTGTGGTTTTGCTTTTTTCTAAAGTGTTCTGTGAGCAAAGGGTCATCATCAAAAAGTAAATCATCTAGGTAATAGGGGATGGTGTTTGGCTCTTTTACAGTAAAATGTATGTGTTGGGGTTCTGAGTGGTCAGGATATGCAGCAGGGCGAAATGTAAGGAACATGTATTTTCCTGTGGCATCGGTTTTTGTCCAGCCTCTGTGGATTCCATGTCTTTTTGCCCAGTCGGTTTCTCCACCTATGGTTTCATAAAGCCCTTGTCCATTGGTGTGATAAATATAGACTACTACATCAGGGGCTGGAGTCTTTCCATCTCTTTGATAGACGGTTCCATGTACCTGTAATGACGGTTTGTGTTGATTCCAATAAGGGAGGGTATCTGAGGGAGTTAATTTCCTTGAGCCATATTCATACAAGGCTTCGCAACCTTCGCATGGGCCGCCAACTTTGCGTATTTGGCTTTGGCATGATAATACGGTAAGGAACAATAGGATAGAAGATATGCTTTTCATCTTTGTTTTTTTTTGATGCAAAGATGTGGTAACAAAATCTTATGAAATGGCAGGAATAGCCAAGACGATGACTTTTTAGGCTAAGCCGATTAGTGATTTTTTAAAATCTGCAGCAAAGTTCCGGCTCAAGCGTATTTCTTGTCCGTTTTCTAAGACTATATCATAGTCGCCATTTAGCCGCGACTTGTATGAAACCACTTTTTGGAGATTTACAATTGCCGATTTATGGACTTGCATGAAAACTTCTGGCAGTTCGGTTAGTATACCTTTGAGCGTGGCATTGTGAAGGTGTTTTGCGTTTTTGGTATGAAGGGTAAGATAGGGAGCATCAGTTTGGATATACAAAATATCATCTATTGGTATTAGAATACGGCTCCTGCCAACTTGGACCAAAAGGTTCTTATGCGTGTGGGGTTTGGTTTTCTTTTCATTTCTATACACGTAATAGCCTATTAAACTGTACGCAATTACATATTTGTAAAAATCATTACTGATGGTGTAAGTCATCATTTTGGGAAGGCTATAGTGCCCACTATAAAATAGAAAAGAGATGATGCTTACAGAAGCAGTATAAAATAAGAAATGTAAGCTCATCGCCATTGTTACAAAATATAAAAGCGAGCCGGCAAACCTTCTTGATACTAATGTAGCGGGCAAAAACCACAGCCAAAAAGAGTTGAAAAGCACCGACTCCGAAATGTAAAAGGAATACTGGTTTCTTACGGATAGTAGATAGTCTTGTAAGGTTACCACCACCAATAGAGCCATAAAAAGATATGGCAGGTTTCTATGTTTTAGAGTGACATCCATTTTATTCTAAATTTAGAAAATGTGGGTCGTAAGGTAAAAAAGATCCCGAAGCTGTTATTTTGCAATAACCTATAGTTCTCCTACATCATCTCTGGTTATGACATTTAAAACGCTACTAGTACCCTAAAAGTGTTTCCGGTATTGTTTACCCAGTTTTGCATTTCTATTCCGGCCTCTTCTGGTCTACATATTTTGGTAATAAGTTGGTCCACAGGGCATGTCTTCTTTTTAAGATAGTCTATAACGGCTTCAAAATCTTCCGGAGTAGCATTTCTAGAACCCCTTATGTCTATTTCTTTTTGTACAAAAAGCTTGGTTTCAAACGGAATTTCTGATTTGGCGTAACCGATATATACTACCCGCCCGGTAAATGCTACCTCATTCACAGCCATTTGGTAGGTTGCAGGGGCACCTACCGCCTCTATGACTACATCAGGGCCAAAGCCACATGTTATTTCCTGCAAAGCTTGGTGTACGTCTTCTACTGCTGAGTTTATAGTGAACTCTGCACCCAATTGGCGAGCCAAACTTAGTTTATTGTCATCCAAATCCATAGCTATAACCTTAGCTCCACGTAATGTAGCACCCACTATTGCTCCTACACCAATCATCCCGCAACCTATAACTAGAACAAAATCTGTGCTAGTTACAGCACCTCTGCTAACAGCGTGAAATCCCACACTCATGGGTTCTACAAGGGCAGATTCTTTGGTGTTAAGTGAGTCCAGAACTATTACTTTTTGCCAAGGTAATACAATGTACTCGCTCATGGCTCCGTTCCGCTGCACACCCAAAGTCTCATTGTTTTTACAAGCATTTGTACGGCCATTCCGGCATGAAGAACAGTTTCCGCAGCTGGTGTATGGATTAACGGTGCAGGTCATTCCTTCCTGTATATGATTGGGAACACCACTTGTCACTTTCACTACAGAAGCACCTATTTCGTGTCCAGGAATTACGGGATATTTCACCATTGGATTTTTGCCCAAGTAGGTATTAAGATCCGAACCGCAGAAGCCTACATAATCTATCTTTAATAATACCTGTCCTGGCTCCGGATTAGGTACTGGTAATTCTACAAGTCCAATCTCTCCTGCCTGTAGTATCTTTACTGCTTTCATGTAATCTTATAATTTCCTCTAATATCATGGATGTTTGCCAAAAGAACCAATAAAATGGTTTGAAAATGCTAAAGCATGTTACCCATTTTTGGGTCAGTGAGACTTTCTTTACCCGTTTCTACATGACCTGCATACTGCCATTCGAAAGCGGATTCTCCTTCTACTGTTATTTTTATATCATACCAGTTATGGCTTTTGCCTAAATCCATTATCAGTGTTTTGGCTTTCCCTTTCTTGATCTTTACAGTTGTTACACCGTTATGATAGGAAACATCAGTAAGTAGAACAGTTACATCTGCGTTTGTAAGGTTCGTAAGTTCTATTTCTATATCTCCAAATACTTTTCCACGTCTTGATTTCGGGTACGTTAGTTTTACAGAAATTGGTGTATTACTTCCCTCAAAAGACCTGTAAAAACCGTTTGGTCCGTGTACTTTTACGTCATACCTTCCATTAACCAAGGGGAAACTATCTTTCAAGGCATCTCCTCTTTTTACAGTGTAATTGCGGCTTTCAAACTCTCCTTTTGCGTTTAATCCATTGGCATAGAATGGGGCTCCGCCTACCTTAAATGTTGTACCTACTTTAAGCTTTAGGTCAAAGTTTTTTCCTCCCAAACTACCATCAGCAAAAAGCTCATAAGGGATGGCCAAAGATTTCTTGGTTCCTTTTTCTTGTTTTGGCATCCAATCCGACTTACCTTGGTTCACGCCTTCTATTTCTTGCTTGTTTAAGGCTTTGAAGTTAGTAGGAGCATCTTTATGACGTGCCAAGCGGATGGTTTTTAAGAATCTATCTTTATCCACAAACTCATCAAAAGGTTTGCCATCAAATGGCGTAAATACAGATGTTAGATCGCCACAAACGGTACGTCTCCATTCTGTAATGTTCTCTTCTTTGATTTTCTTTCCGTAGCGTTTATCAAGGAAGTTTTCTAAGAACATCAGGATAGAGGTATGGTCAAAAACTTCAGAGCAGACTTTACCGCCTCTGCTCCATGGCGAGGCTACAACCAATGGTACACGATATCCCAGACCTATTGGCCCATCTTCTATTCGGTCGTAAGGACGTTGCTTTTCGTGTTCGATGTTTACTTGTTCAGCTAAAAGGTCTATTCCTGTCGATGCTTTTCCGGTTTCTGGTTTATCAGGGTGCGGAGCTACAAAAGGAGGAACATGGTCATAGTAGCCGTCGTTTTCATCATAACACAGTATAAAAACTGTCTTTTTCCAAACCTCAGGATTCTTTGTAAGGATTTCAAGGGCTTCAGACACATACCAAGCTCCATACCATGGTGCGGAGGGGTGATCAGAGAAGTTTTGGGGTGCTACTAACCAGGAAACCGGAGGGAGTTTACCCTCGTTTACATCTTTTCTGAACTCATACAAAACATCACCTTTGGGTACAAACATCTTCTCGTTTTCATTCACTTGTACCTCTTCTACGCTATGGTACTGCTCGTGATTACGGTTAGTAGTGTATGCCTTATTATGGATGTTTTGTTGGAAATTCGATAGTTTCTTGAAATTTTCAGAACTATAGGTCTTAATATCCTGCTGAGCTATTTGGTATTGCCTTTCTAACCGTGTCAGCTGGTTTTCGAGTTTTTTCTTTTCTTCGCCTTCGGCTCCAATAATTTTTTCCCTAAGAGAACTTAGTTCGGCAGGGAAACCTTCGACCCTCTTCTTAAGATAAGCCTGGTATTCCGGATGGAAACGAACATGATAGTTTTCAAACCACTCAATGGGGTTGTCCGTAAAATTACTTAGCCAAGATTCTTCTTCGCCTTCAAAACCGACAGGCAGGCTTAATTCATTTTGGTATATTTTCCAATCTATCCCATTTTCTTCTAATCTTTCGGGATAGGATTTCCATTTTGCCAGTTTCTCGTATTGGATATCTTCGTTTTTTACGTTGGCTTTGTTTTCATATTTGTTGTCTTCCCGTATAGTTCCTGACCATAGATAAAGGCGGTTAGGTGTAGTGCCGGTAAGTGAAGAAGAAAAGTTCTGGTCACAAACCGTGAACGCATCTGCAAAAGCGTAATAGAAAGGGATATCGTCTCTGTCAAAATAGCCTAAAGTTAAAGGCATATCTTTGTATTCTTTGTTGCCCGATTGTTTCTCGGCCAGCCATTTATCGTAATTTCCATTATTTCTGGCTCGCACTTGGTTTTCCCAAGAATGTGGTAAATCACGCATCCATGTGGCCTTGGTGTCTTTTATGTCCATCCTAAAGGGTACAAAAGTCTCACCTTTGGCATTGGTTTGAAGCCAAACTTTATTGCCATTGGGTAATTTCATAGCACGAGGGTCATTAAAACCACGTACGCCACGCAGCATACCATAACTGTGGTCAAAGGAGCGGTTTTCTTGCATTAAAATTACTACGTGGTCTGCATCCCAAACGGTAGAGCCAGGCTCGGGGTTAATGGCCATGGCTTTGTAAACCGACTCCGGTAGCATCATACCACCTGCTAATAATCCTGCTTTTTTAATAAAATCTCTTCTATTGTCCATAGTCTATAAAGGTTTGGATTGGCAAAGTATATTTTTTTTATTTAAGACACAAACTGGTTTACATTACCAAATTTTGAATATACTTTTTAGGATTCATTAGCTCGCCTTTGGAAGGAATTCAATTTCTCTAATATTCAATGTTATACAATGTTACATTTCTAATATAATCTATAGTATTAAGGATTTTTTAAGGTGCCAAATTTTATTTGGTTCGGAAATAAAACTAATTTTGCGTGAAATTTTAGGGAGGTGTTCCAGCAAGCCAATAGACATATACTTTCGTTTGATTTTTTTAAGTCGCTAGTCTTATCTGTTATTCTAGTGGTGGCTTTTTATTGTGCTTATAGAGTCCAGAGCTATGCTTGGTTGTTCTCCTTTCTGTCTGGAACATTATTTGCCTATTTTCCTAATATAGAAGGAAGCCAAAGGCATCGGGTATTTGGAATAATCATAGGCTTTGTTTGGAGCTCTATCATGTTGTTTTCCCAATTAGTCTTGTTCGATCTGCCGCTATGGTTGCATTATATTGTTATGCTGGCCTTTGTTTTTATTACCTCTATGCTCTCTGCCTATGGCTTACGGGGGAGCATGGTGGCTTTTGGTGGCTTGTACGCAATAGTAGCTAGTTACGGTATACATGGTTTGGGGCTGGGTATTACAGAGAGTATGGCCTATGTTTTTATGGGAGGGATAATCTATATTACCCTTTCGGGAATAACCCACTTTATTTACCAAAACCACCACGTGCACAGTATCTTGGCCGATTGTGTGGAGCTTACGGCCGAGTATTTTGGGAAGCTAGAGGCCCAAATCTGGGATAATAAGGATAGTGATTTATTAAAGCTAGAAAGCAAGCTCATCTTTAACCACGAGATTCTGCGGTCTGCACTTTTAAATAAACAGGGTCGTTTAATGTCTTCCAATAAAACGCGGAGGCAATATCTCATCTTTAGGGAGTTAATAGATTTATATGAGACCACACTTGCTGCCCATCATGATTTGGATCAGGCAAGGGATTTCTTTAATGGAAACGACCCGCTTTTGCAGCCGTATCGGGAATTTACCAAACTACTTATAGTAGAGCTTGGAAAGTTTAACGAAGCCCTGAGGCATAATGAGGAATTTGTGATAAATCCTATGCTGGAAACTAAGTTACTGGAGGCGGAAGAAAATATAGATGCCTTATTACGACAAGCGTCCAGCAATGTACAGGAAACTGCCCTTATATTGAGGAATATTGTGGAGATGAAGAAAAAGCAGTTAACCACCCTCAATATTATAAATAAGCATTACCACAATATTGTATTTTCCGATCAGATTGTTCCGCATAGAGATGCCAAATTTGTGACTATGCAGGATTATTCACTAAAAATCCTCCTGTCCAATCTTAATCTGCAGTCTTCCATATTCAGGCATTCTGTGCGTTTATGTGTGGCCATTGCTGTTTGTTTTTTATTACAGGATCTCATCAGTTCTGATAATACATCTTGGATAATTGCTACTACAATAGTGGTTTTGAGACCAAACTATGGACTTACACTTTCTCGGTCCCTTGACAGGATTATTGGTACTATTTTAGGCGGTATTATGACCCTTGGCATTGCCTACTTTGTAGACTATAAGCCATTTTTGATTGCCATTGCGTTTGTATGTTGTGTTCTTGGCTTCTCTCACTTTGGCAAAAAATACTTACAGGCATCAATCTATATTACAATCACCATCATGCTTCTATTTATTGTCTTCATTGACAATCCATTTGATTTAGTAGCAGAAAGGGTTTTTTATACTTTTATTGGTTCTATTCTAGCTACCCTGGCCACCTACTTTATTCTTCCAGTGTGGGAAAAAGAGGGTTTAAATGAAGCCATTGGCAAGGCTATTGGTTCCAATAGGGAATACTTAAAGGCGGTGAATGCTATATATGAAAGCAAAGAACCTATAAATGTTGACTTTAAGCTGGTAAGGAAAGAAGCGTTTGTAAGTAATGGTAATCTTTATGAAGCCTTTCAACGGTATAAGGATGATCCGAAATCTAAAAGAAATCTGATGAGTAATAGTTATGCTATTGTACTTCTTAGTCATTCTACGCTCAAAGCTATTGCTGCCTATTCAACGTACATACAAAACCACCAAACTACACATGTTTCAGGTGATTTTAGATTGGTGATGGACTACATAGATGCTAAGCTAGGGGCAGCCCAAGATACGCTGGACAAAGGAGAAACGGCTGATAGTCTTCCTAACCCTTCCGAAGCTATAGAAAGGTTAGACAGATACTATTATGGACTAACACAGCTACGGAATAAGGAGATAGAGTCTGGTATTGCCCAAATGAGTTATGAAAGTAGTGTTAAGCTGCAAGAGGGAAAACTGATAGTAGATCATATTAAGGCAATTAAAAATTTAGCTGACAACACATACGATATGTGTAAGCTTATTCATTCTCTACCATCCTAGTGTCTCTTTTAGGGTCTTGTACCCGCTTTTACTTACCGTCAGTTTTGTGCCGTTTTTAAGGATAAGTTGGTAAGAAGTTTTTTCGTATAACTCCACTTTTAGTATGTACGAGGAATTAACCAAGAAAGACCTGTGTACACGTATAAAGTAAGGCGGCAGTTGTTCCTCAAAGTCTTTCATTGTTTTTTGCTTTAGAAACTTACCCGTTTGACTATGGAGCCAAACGTAATCACCATATGACTCAAGATAAACGAGGTCTTCATGTTTTATTATTTCTATTTTACTGCCGTTTTTTACAACTACACGGTCGCTTGTTTTCTCTTGCTGGGGAGTCAGGTAATTTACTAAATTCACAACCTCTTCGGCAGAATTCTTTTTGGTAGCCACCTTCTCTTTTACCTTAGTAAGGGTCTTTAATAATCTTTCTTTTGCAAAAGGTTTAAGTAAGTAGTCTACTGCATTCTTTTCAAATGCTTCTATGGCATATTGGTCGTACGCCGTAGAGAAAACAATTAAAGGTGGATCTTCTAGAAGTTCTAGCAATTCTAAACCCGTAAGTTTTGGCATTTGTATGTCTAAAAAAACCAAGTCGGGTTTAAGTTGGGTAATCATTTTTATTGCCTCAAAACCATCTCCGGCTTCTCCAATTATTTCAAAGTCCGTTTCTGTTTCCATAAACTTCTTTACTAGTGCTCTAGCAAGCTCTTCATCATCTACCAATAAAGTTTTAATTTTCATGGATGGCGGGTAAGTTTAGGTTAACAATATATTTATTTTCATTTGCTCCTGCTGTCATTAAAGCTTGGTTGCCATAAATTAAACCGAGCCGTTTCTTTACATTTGCCAATCCAGTCTTGGTGCCTTTTACAGCTGCGGCATCTGGGTCAAAGCTATTCTCCATGTTCAAAACCAGCCATCCTTCTAGTACAGATGCCGAGAAATTGATAGTTTCGGCATTTACGGAGTTGTGTACGCCGTGTTTCACTGCATTTTCAAACAAAGTTTGTAACATCATACTTGGAATTTTATACACTAGGGCTTCTTCTGCTACTTCTAAATTGAAGGATATTTTATTCCCGAATCTCACTTTTTCGATATCTAAGTAAGCCCGGCACATTTCCAGTTCTCTTTCCAGCGTTACCACTTGGTTTTGGCTGGCATTAACGGTATATCTTAAGAAGTCGGATAGCTTTATAATCATTTCTTGAGCCCTGGTAGGATCCAGAAGTGTAAGTGAACTGATAGAATTAAGGCTATTGAAAATGAAATGGGGATTCATCTGGGACTTCAATAGATTTAACTCCGACTCCTTCAGAATTTCATATAGTTTTTTCTCGTTATTAATTTTATCTACAAATGAGGTGTGATAATTATCTAAATACATATAAGCCACATAAAGCAAATAGGAAAAAAAGCCTAAAAAAGTTTTAATAGCTTTTACCTTTTGAGCGTAGGCGTTAGCCATATTTCCAATTAGGACTGTATCAAAAAAGTTACTAACCATAACCCACAGCAATCCTATCAAAAGCATATAAACTAGGTGGTTTGAGATAAATTGGGCTGGTTTTTGTGTTTCTATATTTAGATAACGTAAACCATACCAAGCTCCCAAAAGCATAAAAGCCAAGGTACTGTTCTGAATTAAAATTCCCAGTAGGATGAAACGTGATTTTCCTGGAAATGCTTCATACACCAATACAAATTGGATAAGTGCAGGTATTATCCATAGTAGGATATATATCAGTATCCGGTTTTTGCTTTTGAGGATTGGGTGTTTCATACTTTACACCCTCTTGATATCTACACCGCCCATTAGGACAAACCCTGAAATAACTAGTTTCTTTTCTGGGTCTACAACATGACCAGGGAACTTGTTTATTTGGTCATCTACGCCACCCATCATAGGTAGAACTTCTAGTTTTACATTCCATTCTTTGGGAACTACTAGGCCCACGCCCCCCATTACAATGTTTACCTTAATGTTTGCCCCTTCTTTTAGCTCTGTTTCGGCTAGATTTATTTCGGAACCTCCCATTAAACAAAGCACTTTACCTCCTATAAATTCCTTAGAGGTTAACTTTTTAGACGAGCCGGCCATTACATTGCTTTCGTGTATATAGTTATAGTCCAAATGTTGAGTGGTCCAGCTGTCTCCCAGTTTCTCCGGGAAAAGATATTTTGCTAAAATTGTTAATCCTACTCCTACCAACAGTAGCGGCCATAGTTTATAGTACTGGATTCTTTCTGCCGGTGTAAGGAAATCAGGAATGTAGAATACTATAGCAACCAGCACTGCCACGCTGCCGTTTATGTAGTCCTTTTTCAACAGGGCATTTATGCCTATAATCAGAGGGATTAGCCTCCAACTTATGATTTTTACAGGAAAATCGAAATTCAAATAGTCGAAGTTCCTCATTAAGAGCATGGTTCCTCCTAGTAGGAAAACGAAGGCCCAAAAAAATGTACTATTTCTGTTCTCTTTCATTTTGAGTAAAGTTTGATGTTCGTAAGTAATAGTTTTTTGATAATCTTTAGACAAAGATATACTTTTAAATAGACCTTGGTAAATAGGATTTCGTTAGGAAATACCATATTTACCGACTAATGTACAGTTTTTACCGATTAAGGCTTATACTTCTTTGAAATCAAACCTTCTAGGTATGAGAAAAGTAGTGCTCCAAAATTAGATATAATATGGTTTTATAGCATTTTGATGCAGTAATTGGGAAACACAGATTCTTGGATAAGACAGAGCAGAGGTAACTTAATGAAGCTTAATAGAACGGAATGATTTAGGAAACAAAGAGTGAGCATGTTATGAAAATAACATACAGTTCCTAGTTTTAAAACACCATAATAATAATACGGTCTCGGGAGAAGAGTTTAGCCTTGTATCTCTATCTTTTCACCATTCTTGTCTAAGAAATGGTATTCTGTCATGCCCAAAGTGGAGTCTTTAGTAAGGGTTACCCAACGCTTATATTTAAAAAACCACTTTACTTGCCTTGAGATAAATCCTTCCCTATAGTAGGCATAAATGAAAGGGTGCAAGATAATACTAATCTTAGACTCATTCTGTTTTACCAGAAGATGGTCAAGATGGTTTTCTATATGATCCGTAACAGTTATACTTGCCTGTATAGTACCCGTACCACCACAGGTTGGGCATGTTTCACGCGTTACGATATTCATTTCGGGCCTTACACGTTGACGTGTAATTTGCGAAAGCCCAAACTTAGATATAGGTAAAATGGTATACTTGGAGCGGTCTCCACGCATTTCTTCTTTGAGTACTTCGTGGATAGCTTTTTTGTTCTCCACTTTCTTCATATCAATAAAGTCTATTACCACAATGCCTCCCATATCCCGCAAGCGTAATTGACGGGCTATTTCTGCGGCAGCTTCCTTGTTTACAGTAAGGGCTGTAGCTTCCTGGTTGGCTTCGGTGCTGGCTTTATTTCCGCTGTTTACATCTATTACGTGTAAAGCCTCGGTGTGCTCAATTATAAGGTATCCTCCACCTGGAAGAGTCACAGAACGACCAAAAAGAGACTTTATCTGCTTCTCTATACCATAATGCTCAAATATTTTAGCCTTTGCATTATGTAGCTTAAGGATTTTTTCTTTTTGAGGAGCAATGTTCTGCAATAAGGACTTTAACTTGTCATATGATTCCTTCTCATCAACTACAATAGAATCAAAGTCGTCATTAAGCATATCACGCAGGATAGAAGCTGCCCTATCCATCTCAGAAACAATAATATCTCTAGGCTTAGCATTACGTAAGGTACGAATACCAGCCTCCCATTTCTGTATACAGTTCTCCAGATCTCTTTGCAGCTCCGATACTTCCATATTTTCGGCTACAGTACGAACAATAACCCCAAAGTTCTCAGACTTTACAGAAGCCATCAGTTTATGTAATCTGATACGCTCTTGTTTACTCGTGATTTTTTTTGAGATGTTAATTGAGTTACTAAAAGGGACCAATACCACATATCTACCCGCAATTGAAATATCGCAAGATAAACGTGGACCCTTAGAAGAGATAGGCTCTTTTACTACCTGTACAAGAATGGGTTGGTTTTTAACTAGAACATCTGAAATTTTCCCCAATTTTTCAATTTGAGGCTCTAGCTTAAATCCTTTAAGTTTAGGACTTACCGGTCTTTTGGCAATAACATCCTTGGTGTATTTGGACAAAGACAACACATGCGGACTTAAGTCATGATAATGCAAGAATGCATCTTTTTCATAACCTATATCTATAAATGCTGCATTAAGACCAGATACAACCTTTTTTACCGTTCCAAAATAGATGTCACCAACTGCAAAATGATGCTCGGTATCATCAAAATGATACTCTATGAGCCTTTTATCTTGAGTCAGGGCTATTCTGTCCCCTTTGGGGGTGGAAGATATGTATAATTCGTTGCTCAAGTGTGAGGTAGAATCCTAGGGGGTGAAAGAAATGGTATAATCAATAATAAACAAAGTAAGCAGTATATAACTGCTTACTTTATCAAAAACTTATTTCTTCTTATGACGATTCTTTCTTAAACGTTTTTTACGCTTGTGCGTAGCCATTTTATGTCTTTTTCTTTTCTTTCCGCAAGGCATAACTAAAATATTTAAAATATGTATATAAAATCTTTTTTTTCAGGAGTGCAAAGTTACAAAATTATTTTAGATTATTCAAAGACTTCGTAATTTCATCTTTTACAATCGGGTCTAAATCTTCTTTTAGTAGTCCAGATAGTATAGCACGTGCATCTTCGGTCTTCTTAAGTTCAATATAACTATAAGCTAAACCTATACGGGCGTCTATATATTGTTGGTCTATTTGTAGCACTTCTTTAAATCTTTCTACAGCTCTATCAAATTGCTGGGACTGCATAGATAATTTCCCTAGACTCATTAAAGCTGGTATATATTTAGGGTTTTGTTCTAAAACCTCTCTGATAATCCCAATAGCCCGCATAGGGTTATCTGAGTTTACATATGTAAGACCAATGTTTGTCTTAGCTTGTAGGTTATTAGGGTCAAACTTGAGAGCATTATTATAGGCTTCGCGGGCCTTTTCTGCTAATTCGGTAACTCGTACGGGATTTAAAGCCAAATTGTAGGCTTGTAAATAAGCGTCACCTGTTTTTAGCCATGTGTTTCCACCTGGGTTGGCAATGGCAATTTGTTCTGAATAATATGCTGAGCTATCAAACACAGATGTCTTGTAAAACATTTCTGCAAGTGCAGCATATACATTTAGTGGATTAGGGTCTTTTGCATATTCCGCTCTTATATCATCAGCCATTTTATTGGCCTGCGGATTTTCCATATGCACATTGTTGCCGTTTTCGGTGGATTGAACGGCCTTAACCTCATCTTTTACAACTGTCTTGGGTCTAGAAACCAGAAACGCAAAGGCTCCAGCAGCTAGAACCAGTAGAACAAGTAATTGGGTTTTGGGGCTAAGGCCGTTTTTCATAAAATTAGATTTTCACTTTTTGCTTTACATCTTCCACAAATTCTTTCGAAGGTTTAAAGCTTGGGATATAATGTGCTGGAACTGTTACTGTAGTTTTCTTAGAAATGTTACGTGCTTTCTTCTCTGCCCTTTTTTTGTTTACAAAGCTGCCGAAACCTCTCACGTAGATGGCTTCCCCACCTGCTAGCTGTTCTTTCACTGTTTCAAAAAAAGCTTCTACTGTAGCTGAAGTGACAGCCTTGTCTACCCCCGTCTTATCCGAAATAATTGAAATTACCTCTGCTTTCGTCACGATGATTATTATTTATAGTTAAAAATTACATTTAATTTTGCCTACTCTTTAGCAAGAAGGACTGCAAAGATAATTTTATTGGGTCTATCGCCAAAATTATTACTGCCTTTTTTAAATAATTATTTAATTATAAACTAGTTAAGTTTTTGGTTAATGTAACTTTTTTTAGAAAATATATATGTTTTCCTATAAACTAATAGCTTGGTATCTTATCCATAAAAGAAACTTACCGTGGAGAACAACCACTAATCCTTATTATATATGGCTATCTGAGATCATTTTACAGCAAACCCGTGTTGCCCAGGGATTACCATACTATGAACGTTTTGTAAATTTTTATCCCGCAATAGAAGATTTAGCAAATGCGGCAGAAGAAGAGGTCTTAAGGCTGTGGCAAGGGCTGGGTTATTATTCTAGAGGCCGGAATCTCCATTTTACAGCTCAGTATATCGTAAATGAGTTAGGTGGGGTGTTCCCAAGTACTTTTGATGATTTGAGGAAATTAAAAGGGGTTGGCGATTATACAGCTGCTGCTATTGCGTCTTTTGCATTTAAAGAGTCGGTACCCGCAATTGATGGAAATGCCTTGCGTGTTTTCACAAGGTGGTACGGCATAGAAAAGCCTATAGATGATAAGAAGACCCAAAAAGAGGTTTTTGGAGTAGCCTCCAGCTTAATGGAAGGTGTGCAGCCAGACTTGTTCAATCAGGCTGTTATGGAGTTGGGTGCTACTGTTTGTGTGCCCCAAAAACCAGCTTGTGATACATGTCCTGTTTATGAAGGTTGTAGCTCAGGCAGAAGTGGGAAATACCGTGTTATTCCGTTTAAAGCCAAGAAAACCAAAGTTACAGATAGAGATATTATATATTTAGTAGTTGGAGAGGCAGACCGTGTATTTATGAAAAAACGTGGAGATGCCGACATTTGGGCAAACATGTTTGATTTTCCAGAAGCTTCAAAAGAGATGTTGGAGGAACTAGCCTCTACTTATAGTTTGGAAGTTTTGCCGCCTGTAAAGCACGTGCTTTCACACCAGCGACTTACAATACAATTTGTTATTTTACCCTCAGTTCCTCCAAACATAGAGGGAGAATGGTATACTTTTGAACATACAGGACAGCTTCCAAAGCCCAAGGTTATTGTAGATTTTCTTAAATCTTATCCATTTTAAGAATCTTAAACTCGGTTCTCCGATTTCGAGAATGCTCCAAGTCGGTACATTGAATACCATCCCCACAGCTATTTACAGGCTCTGTTTCTCCTTTGCCTACAGCCCGTACCCTGTTTTTGTTTATACTCTTAGTAAGAAATTTATATACTTCTTGTGCCCTTTTGTCTGATAAGATTTGGTTTACAGCTGCATTTCCTCTGGTATCTGTATGTGAAGCAACCTCTATAACCATGTTAGGGTATTTTATAAGAGTCTTCACTAATGTTGAAAGTTCTTTTTTAGCAAAGGTGTTGAGTTGGTACTCGTCTGAAGAGTAGTAAATGTTCTCAATTTTTATTACATCTCCTACTTTGTATAGTTTGGTGTTAAAGAGGTTTGTGCTTTCGGGTGCAACTTTCTTTTTTCCAAATATCGTCTTTTTTATAGTTTTTGGGATAATATCTCGGCTTAAGCTATACCCGTCTTTAAGTGAAACCAACTCGTAATCGCACTCCAAATCCCGACTAAACTCAACAGTGCCGTCCTTTCTGGAAATCATTTCTTGGACCTGTCCAGTACAAGCGTTAATAAAGCGGACTCTCGTGCCGGCAAGGACCTCTCCGTTGCCATCGGTAATAACCACTCTGAATGAGTTTTTGTCATTAGACCATTTTTGTACAATACGGCCCTCACGCTTGGGTGAGATTTCTATAGGGATAGCGTCCTCTTTTTTCTTCTTTTTTAACATGATATTAAGAGTGCTTGGTTCATAGTCAGAGGATTCGTAATTGGAGAATTCTTCTGAGTATGATTCATACCCTTCTATATCAAAAGAAAAATTAAACCTTTGGTCAGCTTCCAGGCAAATCGTTATAATTCCGGATTTGTTGGATGTTACGTTCTCTGCCACATTGGACCGTCCTAGGTTTGTGTACATAAAGCGTGCGTTTCCTATAGGTTGCTTGCTATCTGTATCTTTTATGGAAACAACTAAATCACGACATCCATATTGTGGTCCAAGACGAGTGAAACGGTAAATGTCGTCATCACTTCCGCCTCTTTTTCGGTTGCTGCTAAAATACCCTTCTAGTCTTTCTGGATCCGTTAAAATACCAAAGTCGTCAAATTGAGAATTTATAGGAGCCCCTAAGTTTCTAACAGGACCTAAAGGAGTTTTTGACTCTAAATTTAAAGCAACCACAAAGATGTCAAGTGCTCCAAGACCAGGAATGCCGTCTGTGGAAAAATACAAATTGCCGGACTTGTCCAAAAAAGGGAACATTTCGTCTCCAGCTGTATTTATCTTTGGCCCAGCATTTTTCGGGTTAGTCCATTGGTTATTTATGAACTCCGAGTAGTAAAGGTCGGTACCGCCAAAACCACCAGGCATATCAGAAACAAAGAATAGCAGCTTGCCGTCTTCTGTTATTGTCGGATGT